>NZ_JARYGI010000100.1:0-877 GCF_033795625.1 Sphingobium sp.
GACGGCCGATCGACGGCCTGCTCGATGACACGCTGCTCGATCGCCTTCCCGATGTGAACGTCTATGGGCCGTTGGCACCGGTCAACACGACCGGCACACTCGCGCTGGCGGCAGCCAACGCGGATTTCTCCATTGCCGAAGCCGGCGTGCGGCTCGCGCGCGCCAATCGCGTGCCTGACCTGAACGTCGGGCCGTCGATCCGCCGCCTGGAAGCGACCAACGACATGGCGGCGGTGTTCAGCGTGTCGATCCCGATCCCGGTGTTCAACAATGGTCGCGCCGCGATTGCGCAGGCGACCGCGCAGCGGACCCAGGCGGATGCGCAGCGCCGCGTGACCGCGCTCGACATCGAACAGGCGATCACGGACGCGCAGGCGCAGGCGGCCAATGCCGCAACGACGGCTCGTGCGGCGTCGGGGCCGGCGCTGGCGGCTGCACAGGAGGCCGCCCGCATCGCGCGGATCGGCTATCGCGAGGGCAAGTTCGGCCAGCTCGAATTGCTCGATGCTGAACGCACGCTCGCCGAAACGCGGGTCGCCGCGATCGACGCGCTTGCCAATTACCAGAATGCCCGCGCGCAAGTGGAGCGACTGACCGCTCGTGCGCCCAATGGGGGGAATCAGTGATGAAGAGCTTTTATCTCGCGGGCGCGGCGTCGCTCGCCCTGCTCTTGGCTGCCTGCGGCGGCAAGGATGGCGGAAACGAGGCAACTGCCGAAGGCGCAGCTGCCAATGAGACGGCAGCGGGCACGGAAAAGGGCGGTGCTGAAGGCGGTCATGCCGGTGAAGGCGTCGTCACATTGGGTGCCGACCAGATCGCCACAGCGGGCGTCCAGGTCGGACGGCCGATCATCGGCGGGGCCGGGACGATCGAGCTG
>NZ_JARYGI010000101.1:0-324 GCF_033795625.1 Sphingobium sp.
GGATCTTCGGGATGCCGAAGCCCGAAACACCGCCCTCGCGACGCATAATGCCAGCCTGTTGAAACGCGCCGTCGATGCCGAGCAACGTGCCGAGCGGCTTGAGCGGCGCAATGCCCAACTCGTGCAGGAACTCGATCGGATACGCAGGCCAGTCCCGATCCGCCCCAGCGCTGAAGCGCACGATCCATCCGCTGTCTGACCTCGATCACGCCCTAATCGGGCGTCTCGAAAGGGGAGAGGGAGGAGGAATGGTGGAAAGGCGGGCTTTGCAGGGCAAAGAAGACAGACCCATCCAGACCTAATGCAGCCTCAAGTGGAAGGTCG
>NZ_JARYGI010000101.1:334-868 GCF_033795625.1 Sphingobium sp.
TGGGCGCCAGCCCAGGCCGCGTGGCAGCGAGGCCAGAAGGTCGTTCGGCTAATCGGCTACGATGCCTCGCCTGCCGACACGCGTCGCTACGCGCATGCGTCCGCGTTGAACGATCCGCTGTTCGAGTGCCGCTATCCGCTGCGCGAGTGGAACTGGAGCCGCGACCGGTGCGCCGCGCGTATCGAGCAGGCCGGTCTTCCGATCCCTCCGAAATCGAGCTGCTTCTTCTGCGGGGCCATCCAGCCGGACGAAGTACGGGCGCTGCCAACCTGGTGCCTCAGGCTGATCGTGCTCATCGAGGCGCGCGCGGAACCTCGGCTGCGCACCGTCGAGGGGCTCTGGCGGCGTTCGACCAGGACGAAGCCCGGCAGGATCACCGACTTCATCCGCGGCGAGCGGCTGCTCCCGGCAGCCGAGATCGAAGCCATTCGCCGCGATGCGCCCACTAATCTCATCCGGTTCCAGGATGCAGCGAGCATCGTACCGCTTTCCGAGCGGCCGACGATGGAAGCCTGGATCGAGACCTTCAACGCT
>NZ_JARYGI010000102.1:0-864 GCF_033795625.1 Sphingobium sp.
CAGCGACCTTGGCCGCGACCGCGACGAGCAGCGCCCCGAGCGCTCTATCTGCCGGTGCTGGTGAACAAGCCCGGCGCGCTCAGGAACGGCGCACCGTTCCAGGACTGGGACCTGCCGGCCGCGCTCGCTCGGCTACGACGCAAGCTTGGCAGCAACGACGATGCCGATCGGCGGTTCGTTCGCGTGCTCGCCGCCGTCACCACCGATGGACTGGATGCCGTCGACAGCGCCGTTCGCGAAGCGCTCGATACCGGTGCGGTCAGCGACGAGGTGATCCTCAACATCCTGGCGCGACGGCGAGAGCCGCCCCGACCCGCATCCATCGTCACGCCTGAAGATCTGGTCCTGATGCACCCGCCGGTTGCCAACTGCGTCCGCTATGACAGCTTGCGAGGTATCCGTGCAGCGGCATGAGATGATCGACGCTATGCGTGGGCTCGGCCTCAAGGGCATGGCAGGCGCGTTCGATGAGGCGGTCACCACCGGCGTTCAGCGCCAGCGCACGGCAATGGAGATCCTGACTGATCTGCTGCGCGCCGAAGGGGCGCACCGCCATGCGGCCTCGATCCGCTACCGGATGAGCGCCGCCAGGCTGCCGGTCGTGAAGGACATCGACGCGTTCGTGTTCGAGAACACCCCGATCAACGAGGGGCTGGTGCGCTCGCTACACGCAGGCTCGTTCCTGCCTGGGCGTCGCAACGTCGTGCTGGTCGGAGGTACGGGCACCGGCAAGACCCATCTCGCCAGCGCGATCGCGGCCAGCGTCATCCGCGCCGGTGCACGTGGTCGCTACTTCAACACCGTCGATCTGGTGACGCAGCTCGAGGAGGAGTTGTCGGATGATGGCGGATATGGCCAGCTGAG
>NZ_JARYGI010000103.1:0-855 GCF_033795625.1 Sphingobium sp.
ATATTCTGACCCGACGAGCAGCCCTGAGCACTTTGGGCTCCCTTGGAATCGGGGGCCTTCCGGGCATGAGCTTGGCGCAATCCGGCCCTGGCGTGGCCACGATCGTGATTGGACTCGCCGCAGGCGGAGCGACCGATATGGCTGCCCGCCGGTTGTCTGAGGGAATGCGCGGTGCCTATGCTTCCAGTGTGCTCGTCGACAACCGCACGGGGGCGGGTGGTCGAATTGCGATCCAGCATGTTAAGGCCGCGGCACCAAACGGCGCGACACTTCTGCTGACGCCTGCATCCATGATGACGCTATACCCTCACACGTACAAAGATCTGGGATATGACCCGGTCAAGGACTTTGTGCCGGTCGGTATGGTTTCGACAAGCGAGGTTGGGTTTGCGATCGGGCCCGCTGTCCCGGAATCGGTTGGTAGCCTCAACGACTACTTGGCCTGGATCAAGAGTAACCCTGATTCTGCCACGTTTGGCCATGGTGCCACCGGCTCTGGACCGCATTTCTTGGGCGAGCTGCTCGGGCGGCTTTTGGGCGTGAAAATGGTGCAGACAGGCTTCCGCGGTTCCCAGCCTGCGATTGTGGACCTGTTGGGGGGGCACATCCCGGCGGTGGCCGCGCCCTTGGGTGAGTTCCTCCCTCACATGAAGACCGGCAAGATCCGGGTGCTGGGCGTGACTGGCGCCAACCGCTCTCGTTTCCTGACCAACGTCCCGACCTTCAAGGAGCTCCACATCGCCTTGAGTGAGATGACCGAGTGGTTCGGGGTATTCATGCCGGCTCTGTTGCAAAAATCGTGAAGCTTGAGCATGCTTGGCGGAGATTGGACGGACGGAACGATGACGGATTTCA
>NZ_JARYGI010000104.1:0-852 GCF_033795625.1 Sphingobium sp.
AGGCGCGCTCCCGCCGGCATTCCGGTCCTCGCGGGCGCAATTGCGCGCGCGCGCGGGCGAGGTCCGCCAAAGTTCAAAAGCTTCGCCTTCAGGGGCTGGACTGGCCGTTCTTCGCCTTGGTCTCGAGAAAGGCTTCGAGTTCCGCTTGCTGGAAGCCCGAGATGAGCTTGCCGTCCACGAATAGGGTCGGCGTGCCGGAGACGCCCATCTTGCGGACGGTCTCGGCGTCGCGGGCGACCTTTTCGGCGCCGGGGCGGCATTTGTGCAGCGTGGCAGGCTGACCACCGGCGTAGACGGATTTGAAAGCCGCCTGCTGGTCCGGGGCGCAGAGGATATGCTCGGCTTTTGCTGCCGCCTGCGGGTGAATACCGCTCACGAAGTAGATGAGGCGCTGGACCGGTTTCCCCTCGGCTTCCTTGGCCAGCCAGAAGCGTTCGAGCGCCTGGCAATAGGGGCAGTCGGGATCGGTGAACTCGATGACCTTGGGCGCCCCTGCAGGCCCTACCACAAGGGCCTCGGCGGGATTGATCGCGCCCAGTCGCTTCCTGGCGCTTGCGTCCAGCGCCAGCGCCGTCAGGTTGACCCCGTTCTTGTCGTAGACCGCCGCGAAGAGAAGATGCTCGCTCTCCGGCGCGAAATAGATGACTCGTCCACCCGCAATAGCCTGATATATCGGACCGCTGACAGGCGCCGGACCGAAGTCCTCGAAGGTCAGATTGGTGAAGGTCTGGCGCAATTGACGCTGAGCTTCCGCGGCAGCCGCCGTGAGCGGCTCGGCGCTGTTTTCTTGCGCATAGGCGGGGGCCGAAGCGCAAAGTAGCGCAGCCAGGATCAGGTTACCGCTGCGGGACA
>NZ_JARYGI010000105.1:0-849 GCF_033795625.1 Sphingobium sp.
GCGGCTCCTTCATATGAGTGTTCAACGACCTCATCCTGGCACATCACGATGCCGTTGGGAGCCGTCCAACCCAACACCGCCAACGCTCCCTCCTCGACGATCCCCATCGAAGCCCCCTTTCTGATGAAAAAGCCGCCCGGCGCACGAAGCGACGGACGGCTCGGTATTCGCAGAATGCAACAGCGCGGACGGAGCATACGCACCGCCCCCTCCCACCCGTTCGTCCTGAGTAGCCATTGAGCAAAGTCGAAATGGCGTATCGAAGGATCTTGCCCAGCGCAGATGCTTCGATACCGCATCAGGTGAACCATCCCCCGGATGGTTCAGGATCGTCCGGGGGACGATCCGACCTGACGCGCTTCGACTTCGCTCAGCCCTTACTCAGCACGAACGGTTGAAGACGTGCTAGGAAGCCGCGAACTTCATCACCTTGATCGCCTCGCTGTTCGCCACAGCACCCCCGATCCGCTTCACCGCATAGAAATGCACGAACGGCTTGTTGCTGTACGGATCGCGCAGGATGCTCGTCTCGCTCCGCTCCGCCACCACATAGCCATGCGCGAAGTTGCCGAACGCCACCGACAGGCTGTCCGCGGCCACATCGGGCATGTCCTCCGCCTCGACTACTGGATAACCCAGCAGCGTCGCAGGCGCCGCCCCCGACAGCCCCGGCTGCCACAGGAACTGCCCCTCGCTCGTCTTCAGCTTGCGGATGCCCGCCAGCGTCTTGCTGTTCATCACGAACGCCGCCCCCTGCCGGTAGGATGCCTTCAGCGCCGGCACCAGGCATCGAATGCTTCGACATCGGATTTTAGAGCGCGGATGCTGTGCGGCGACGAGGCGGCTTGG
>NZ_JARYGI010000106.1:0-849 GCF_033795625.1 Sphingobium sp.
ACATTCATATCTGGGCGGCATCAGCCCACTCGCGTTCGAAGCCAAGGTGGCATAATGAGATAGGTGACCGGCACAAATCCGTTACAAGTCCAGGGATCACCGGCGCCACCATGGAACGCCCTGGCCTTCAGGCCGCTCTGGCTGCGCTAAAGATGGGCAAGGCCAGATTCCTGATCATCGAAGATGTTGACCGTCTCGGCCGCGATCAGGAACATCTCTCTTACATGCGCAAGCTTTTCAACGCGCATGACGTGGTGCTCCACACGGTGGCGGCAGGCCGCATCGATGATCTCACCTTTGCCTTCAAAGGCATCATCGGCGAACAGCAGCGCGCCCGGATCGCCTATACAACGCGTCGCGGTCTCAAGGGCAAGGCGACGCGCGGCGGCGTCACGGGCGGTAAGATCCTCGGCTATGGGAAGGAGGTATTGGGGCTTGATCCTTCTGGCCGTCCGGCGGATCGCCTTGCCATTTGCGACGAGGAAGCCGCCCTCGTCCTGCGCATCTACAAGCTCTATGCCGATGGCTCCAGCCTCAAGGCGATCTGCAACATTCTCAACAAGGAGCGCATCCCCTCTCCCCGTGCCAGGGAAAGTGGAAAATATAACAGCGGCATCTGGGGTACGACCACTTTGTCCGGCAACCCCACGCTCGGGGAGGGCATCCTCAACAACGAAATCTCTATAGGCCGCCGTATCTTCAACCGGCGCAAGTGGGTCGAGATCCCCAACGAGAACCGCGGTTTTACGCGTGTCCCCCGTCTCAACCCCGAAGGCGAATGGGTCATCCGTAACGAGCCCGATCTACGCATCATAGATCAGGACCTGTGGGACAGAGTGAAGAGCCGGC
>NZ_JARYGI010000107.1:0-839 GCF_033795625.1 Sphingobium sp.
CATTGCTGACCACTGCCTGCCGAGGGTCTGACGTCACCGCGTCCCAAGCCTGGCACCTGTGATCGAACAGAAAGGGGAGGGGGAGCGAGCCGGTCGAGCGAAGAAGCGCTCGAGACCGGAGGTTTCGCCCATGCCGTACGACATCACGATGCGCCATCAACAGGCGCTCGAACCCAGCGCCTTGACCACGATCGGCGCCACGCTTCACGCCATCCAGGCAGCCATCACCGACTGTCGCAATGCCGGCAAGGACTTCGAAAGCGACCCCGCAGTGGTGTTGCTGGCGCGGCGGTTTGCTACCGTATGCGAGGCTGAGCCGGCTGATCTGGAGTTGCGACGTGCGTGTCTCGACGCGATCGCCGAGATCCGCCGGCACCCTGCGCTCAAGACGCTCGCCTATCGCGGCGTCGCCTATGACGAAGCGGCCAAGCGCGTGTTTCACTCCGAAGGCCGCGCTGCGATGCGCCGCCTGGCCGAGGCCCTGAGCCTTGCGGAAGGGACCTACGACGTCCGCTCCGACAAGGGCGGCCCGGCGGTCTCGGGCGACATCACGCTCCACGGTGAGGAGGTCTGGGTCCGCCTCTCGCTCGGACCCCTCGGCCCCGACCACGAGATCGCATACCGCAAGGTGAAGGGGCGCGGCGACCATATCGGCGACCGCAACCGCTGGGCCTCCGTCCGCGACCTTCTCGCACCCGACCGCTTCGCAGCGCGTCTGCAACGCGAACTCGGCCTCACCATTCCCGCGGCCGAGCCGTCGCGCCTATTCGCATGATCGGAGACCGCCATGCAGATCATAGCAACGCGAACCCGTGCGGCGGGGCACCATCCAGACTTTG
>NZ_JARYGI010000108.1:0-829 GCF_033795625.1 Sphingobium sp.
GCGGCGGCATAGTCGCGCATGGCTTCCATGGCGGCGCGCTGCTCGGCGACCGACTGGCATTCAAGCTGGGTGTCTTCCAGTTCCTTGTTGAACACCTCGCCCGGCTCCAATCGGCGCGCCATGTCGCGGATCGTATCGGCCAGCCTGTCCTCCCGGCTTTCCAGCTTGTTCGCGACGAAGTGAAAGCTGTTGACGAAGCCCCATGCGAGTTCCGGCGCAAGCGGGTCCAATCGCGTATCGTCCAGCAGGTCGAAAATGGCGGCGATGATCCCGCCGCATTCCGCCTGCGCCGCGAGCGGGTTGGGCATGGTGTGTTCGGCGGGTTCCTCGCCCGCGTCGATGATGGTGAGGGGCAAGGGATCACCGAACGATGCCACGAAATCGGGCGTGGCAGTGAGTTCGGCATAGAGTTCCGGCAGGTCGGCAAAGCTGCTAACGCTGCGCAAGGCCGTTGGCTTGCTCATGGGATGGGTTCCTTTGGTCGGGTGACGGTTCAGGGTCCGGGGAAGCGTTCCAGCGCTCCCCCGGCCCGCCTTTGGTGCCGCTTAGAAGGGCACGTCTTCGTCAAGGCCGCGCCCGTTCCCGGTATATTCGCCGCCGGGGCCTGCGGTGCTGCCGCCGGAGAAGCCGCCGCCCGACCGTCCGCCGAAACCGCCCTGCCGCTGGCCGCCGCCGGAGCGTCCGCCAAAGCCGCCGCCCTGTGCCTCGCGGTCGCGTTCGCGCCGCCACTGGACATCGAAGCCGTTCGTCTCGTCCCCGAAAAGGGCGATGGGGAGCGGCTCGCGGAAGCTCGGGTCATCGACCATGCCGGACAGGAACACCTCGTCAT
>NZ_JARYGI010000109.1:0-805 GCF_033795625.1 Sphingobium sp.
TCAACCGCGAAGCCGACGTCGCGCGCGACGCGGTCCGCATCACTATCACCTATGGGGAGGAGCGGCCATGACGCTCGATAAATCCGCGCTGCGCTGGGGCGCATCGATCCTGGCTGTCGCGCTGCTGGCCGGCGGCACAGGCTATTGGGCTGGCCATCGCCAGGCACCGCAATCGGAGGCGACCACGCCCGCCGGGGCAGGCAAAGTCCTTTACTGGTACGATCCGATGTTCCCCAACCAGAAGTTCGACAAGCCCGGCAAGTCGCCCTTCATGGATATGCAGCTCGTGCCGCGATACGCGGACGGAGGAAGCGCCGGCGCGGCCCCCACGGTCGCCGTCGATCCCGCCGCGCGGCAGAGCCTGGGATTGCGGGTCGTCGCGGCGAAGATGGGCAGCCTTGCCTCGGCCCTCGAGGTCACCGGCACGATCGACTTCAACCAGCGCGACGTCGCCGTCATCCAGGCGCGTTCGGGCGGGTTCGTGAGCCGCGTCTATGCGCGAGCGCCCGGGGACGTGGTCCGCGCCGGCGCGCCGATCGCGGACCTGCTCCTGCCCGAATGGGGCGGCGCGCAGACCGAATATCTGAGCGTCAGGCGGCTCGGCAAGCCCGACCTCACCGCGGCCGCGCGCCAGCGACTGCGGCTGATGGGCATGTCCGACGGCCTCATCGCCAGCGTCGAGCGGAGCGGACGCCCGAACGGCGTGGTGACGATCACGACGCCGATCTCGGGCACGATCCAGACGCTCGACGCCCGTGCCGGCGTGACGCTCGCCATGGGCCAGACGCTCGCCCAGGTAAGCGGG
>NZ_JARYGI010000010.1:0-115280 GCF_033795625.1 Sphingobium sp.
ACGCTTCAAATGACCGACGTCAAACTGTCGAAGTCCTCAGATCGATCCCCGAACGACCCTATTTCCGCACCCTGTTAGAGGGGAGGTTAAGCATGTTGAATAGACCGCAGGGAGAGCAGGAGAGCGCGATTGCCAAGATCCTGAGCGCCTATGCCCATGCGATCGACGACGGTGATGTGGACGCTGTTCTGGCTTGCATGAGCGACGATGCCGTCATCGAATATGAAGGGGGCAAACACAGGCTGAGCGGTCCTTCTGAAATACGGGAATTCCTGAGGCGCGCCCTGATCGGCTCCTCCACGCATCTTGTTTCCAACATACTGGTGGAATGGGGCGAGGACGATGCCAACGTACGAGCGTCGGCGATCGTCTGTGTGACGCGTCTGGCCGGATCCGTGCAGGTCCGGGGCGTGGTCTACCGTGCTCGTGTCATTCCTTCCGGCGACGCTTGGCTGATCGCGTCTCTGGCCCACAAATCGACATGGCAATTTTCCGCGCCTGCCGATCCTTAAATCAACAATTTTCCGCTATTTCCACGAGGAGTTATAATATGGCACGTCTAATCGGCAAAGCTGGCCTGATCACTGCTGCGGCTTCGGGCATGGGGCGCGCGGGGGCGCTACGCTTCGCGGCAGAGGGCGCGAAGGTCGCCGTGGTGGACCGCGACGCGCAAAAGGCGGATGAAACCGTCGACGCTATAGTTGCTGCGGGCGGCACGGCCTTTGCCATTGCCGGCGACCTTACCGACGACGCATTCGCCCGATCCATAGTGGCAGAGACCATCGCACGGTTCGGCGCACTGAACTATGTCTGGAACCATGCCGGCCATCCTGGTCCTTCGGCATTCGAAGATGTCGACATGGCGATCTACGAACTGGCGATGGACCTCAACATCCGGGTGCCGACGGTGGTCGCCGGCGCCGCCATTACGCATATGCGCGAACATGGCGGCGGCAGCATCGTGTTCACCGCATCGGGATCCGGTATCGTCGCCTCGCCGTTCAGTCCGATCTATTCGGCCGCCAAATTCGGCGTGGTTGGGTTAACCCGCGCCCTCGCCAAACGGTATGGCAAGGACAATATCCGGTGCAACAGCGTCTGTCCTGGCGCCGTCGACACCCCCATGCTGCGCGAATTCCAGCAGCGGCCCGATGCGCCCAAGACCGGCGTCGACGTTGAAGATACGATTGCCAAATTTGGTTCGATGAATCCGATGGGGCGCAATGGCAGGCCTGACGAAATAGCGGCAGCGGCGTTGTTCCTGGTTTCGGATGACGCATCATACGTGAACGGCGCGACATTGGCCGTCGACGGCGGAATGACCGCCTGATTTCTTGAGCGATGATGCGGGAGGCGGTGGCGTAGGCTACTGCCTCCCGTGTGAGGCTGTCGACGGGCGTTTTCCCATGACGCGATTGCTACCCCGACACGGAAGTTGCCTCCCCATTCAGGTCTTGGATCAGGCTCCGTCTACACTTAAATTAAACTACCGACCGTCGGTTCGGTTGATTTTTGTTTGACATCACCACCCTGCGTTTAATATAACCGATCGGTCGGTTTGGCATTTACCGAATCCGGGCCAGCGAGAAACAAGCGCGCGGCCCAAGATAATCCATGGAGGGGAAGAAATGAGTAACAGACTGAGCCGGTTACATCGCCAGGGCACGACAGGTGCCGCGCTGGTCTCGTTGGTCGCTGGCGGTATGGCCTTGTGCGTGACGCCCGCCAGGGCTCAGGAGGCCTCTCCCCCCGCAGCCGATCAAGCCACCGAAACGGAAGCCATTGTCGTGACGGCCCGCAAGCGCGCCGAAACGCTTCAGGATGTCTCGGCTCCGCTATCGGTCGTCGACTCTTCTCTTCTGGAACGACGCCAGGTCAACGATGTGGGCGGATTGCAGACCCTCGTCCCTACCGTGACGATCGGCGAAACGGTCGGTATGTTGAAGATCAACGTGCGCGGCCTTGGCAACACCACCAACACACGTTCGGAGGATTCTGACGTCGTCATGTATGTTGACGGCGCGGTCGTTTCCCGCATGGAGGCGCAGGCACTCGCCTTTTTCGATCTGGAACGGGTCGAAGTGTTGCGCGGCCCTCAGGAACGCTCTATGGCCGCAATTCCACCGGCGGCACGATCAACGTTATCACGCGCAAGCCCACGGACAGTTTCGAGGGCTATGTCAGTGCGACGCTGGGCAATTACGATCTGGTCAAGATCGACGCTGCGGTCGGCGGTCCGTTGACCGACAAGATCAGCGCCCGCGCGGCAGTGACGTCAACGCAACGTGGCGGCTATGGCAAGAACATCGTCACGGGCAATGATATCGAAGACCAGAAACGATATGCGGCGCGCCTGCATCTTCTGTTCGAGCCCACCGAAAACGTCAAATTCCTGCTGAGCGGCGAATATGGCAAGCAGGATGATTCAAGCGGCCTGTTCGGCTATCTCGCGCCCCTCTTTCCGTCCAATCCCAATTTCGTTCCGCGCGGAGCCGGCGGCTATTCCGATCCGAATTCGCGCGATCTGGCCAGCAGCTACGACCCCCGCCTGAAACGCGACACCTGGTCGATCACCGGCACGCTGGACTGGCAGTTGACCGACGATCTGAGCCTGCGCAACGTCATCAACTATCGCAAGCTCAACTTCCTGCTGGCGCAGGATCTGGACGTGTCGAGCGTCAACAACGCCACTTTCGTGACCATTCCGCTGCACGACAAGCAGTTCAGCGAAGAGTTTCAGCTGGCGTACGAAACTGACAAGATCAGCGCCATCACAGGCCTGTTCTATTTCCACGAATCCTTCCGCGGCCAGACCGATCTGGGCACCGGTCCCACTACTGGCATATTCTTCACACTCACGGGTAAAAGCACGACCGACGCCTTTGCCCCCTTCTTCAATGTCGCCTATAATCTTACCGATGCAATCAAACTGCGCGTCGGCGGCCGTTACAGCAGCGAAAAGCGCACGATCATCAACGATTCCTTCCTGAACGGTGCGCGCATCACGACGGATAACGACATCGCCGACGACGAGCGGAAGATTTCGAAGTACACAGGTGAATATGGCGTCGATTGGAAAATCAGCCGGAACACCCTGCTCTATGCGACCTATTCGCAAGGCTTCCGTTCGGGCGCCGCACTCATCATGCAAAGCGGCGCGGGTATCATCAATCCGACAACTGTGAACAACTACGAAGTCGGCCTGAAATATTCCAATCGCAACCTGTTCGCCAACTTGGCGCTGTTCACCGCCAAGACGAAAAACCTGCAACGCACCCAGGCGACCGTTACCGCGCTGGGCGTGCTCAACACCAAGGTCAACAACGTCAATTCGCTCGAGACCAAGGGCGTCGAGTTGGAGGCTGGCTGGTCGCCGACCACCAACCTGCGCCTGGGCGGGTCGGTTGCCTGGCTCGAAGCCGAGTTTCAGGACTTCGTATCCGACGATCCGATCATCCAGGGCACCAACCTGATCCAGGTCGCGGGCAACACCACCAACCAGGCACCGCGCTGGAAATGGACTACAAACGCGGAATATACGGTTCCCTTCAACAATGGATCGTCGCTGGTTGCCAGTGCCGACCTTGCCTATCAGAGCAAGGTCTACTTCGACGAATTCAACCGGGCACCTTTTTCGGAAAACGCCTACGCGTTGCTGGATGCCAACGTTACTTATAATTTCGTCGGCGACCAGCTCAGCCTTTCGGTCTGGGGCAAGAACCTGACCGGCCAGGATCGGTTCGCGGATGTCTCCTTCTCGGCCAACGGGCAGGTCATCAGCAAGCAGTGGGTCGCGCCACGCACCGTGGGTGCCACACTGCGCTACAAATTCTGACAACCATTCCGCAAAAACGTATGGCTCGCCCCGTCGGCAAGCGGTTTGTGTCTGACGATCTGATCAGTCTGCTAAAACGTATCCGGCCTTTCGACGCGAGGTCGTTGGCCAAGATGGAGATCCGCGCGTTCTGGTCCTCATAAAGGGGCCGGCATCGAGTGCCATTTTTAGCCATAGGGTTCCAGGACACCGGTCGACTGTCAGGCCATCTGTCACTCACCTCCCGCAGACATCATCCGGCCGGTGCACACCGCATCGGCCGATCTCGTTCACGCCGCTTGCGCGACGGGTTCGTAGGTGCGTTCGTGACGCAGCAGCGCCCAAACGATGCGCGCCATCTTGGCCGCCAGCGCCACTACGACTGTGTTGGGGTGGGAGCGCGAAAGCAAACCCCGCAGCCAGGCACCGAGCCGCGTATCGCTCTTGCTCATCGTCGGCAGCGACGCACGAGCGCCCTGGATCAGGTTCTTGCGCAGGTATCGGCTCCCGCGCTTGGTGATCCCGAGCAGCCGCGGCTTGCCCCCAGTGGTCGCCTGGCGCGGTACCAACCCCAGCCAGGCGGCAAGATCGCGACCCCGACCGAAGGTTCGGGCGTCTCCGACCGCTGCCACCAGCGCGGTCGCGTTGAGTGCACCGATGCCCGGAATGGTCAGCAAGCGTCGCGCCCGCTCGTCGGTCCGGGCAGCCTCCGTAAACTCGGCATCAAGATCTGAGATCCGCTCATCAAGGGCGATCCAGCGCAGACGCATATCGCTGACGAGCCGGTGAATGCGAGGACCAAGCACTGGCTCGTCGCCATCCAGCATCTCACCCAATCGTGCAGCAAGCTTTGCGCGCCCTTGCGGAACGATGTAGCCGCGCTCGAGGAGAAGACTCCTGATCTGGTTCATCAGCGAGGTACGGTCACCGACGAGCTGATCACGAATGCGGTGCAACGTCTGCATGTCGAGTTGCTCCTGGGTCTTCAGCTCCACAAACCGCATCGTCGGGCGAGTTGCCGCTTCCGCGATCGCCTCGGCATCGCGATCGTCGTTCTTCTGCGCCTTGACGTAAGGACGAACATATTCCGGCGACATCAACCGCACCGCATGGCCTTGTCGTGCCAGCGCCCGGCCCATGTGATGAGCGCCGCAGCAAGCCTCCATCGCCACGACGCAAGTCGGCAGGCTCGCCGCATAGGTGATGACGGTCTCGCGCCGCATCCGTCGTCGCACAACGACCTTGCCCGTCGCATCCAGCCCGACCACGCTGCAGCTGTTCTTGCCCAGATCAATCCCGAGAACCGATATGTCCATGACCTTCTCCTTCCCCAAACGAACCGACGTCAAAGGATAACAACGGTTCGGATAAGGGGCGAGCCATCCATAAAGGGGGGCGACCAACCACGGTCGCCCCCCTTTTTTGTTGTGCTGCAGGAATCGACCCGCCGCAGCTTCGATGACTCCGGGGTGGATGGATTAACGCGCGCCCGCTCTTTCGGCTTGCGTCCAGGCGAGCCGTATCAATTCAGGCAGCACCTTCACACGTTCGCGTGCCTGGCTGGAGGAGGCGGTGCCGCGGATCACGCGGCCCTTGATGCCGTGGAAGATGGCGGCGAGGCGGAAGAAATTGAACGCGATGTAGAAGTCATAGCCGGGCATGGACGCGCGGCCTGTGCGGGCGCAATAAGCCGCAAGATAAGCCTGCTCGTCAGGGATGCCCAAGGCGTCGATGTCGGCCCCCAAAAGCCCGGCCACAATATGCGGCGGCATGCGATACATCATCGCGTGATAGGCAAAATCGGCACCGGGATGGCCCAGCGTCGAAAGCTCCCAGTCCAGAACCGCCAGCACTTTAGGCTCGGTAGGATGGAAGATCATGTTGTCGATGCGGAAATCGCCATGGGTGATGCCGGTCGCGTCGTCATCCGCCGGAATATTCTCGGGCAGCCATGCGATCAGCCGGTCCATATAGGGATCGCGCCCCGCATCGCCATCTTCCAGATACTGGTTCGACCAGCGGCCGATCTGCCGCTCGAAATAATTGCCCGGCCGGCCATAGTCGCTCAGCCCGACAGCCCGATAGTCGACCATGTGCAGGCGGGCTATCGTCGCATTCATCGCATCGAAGATCCCGGCCCGTTCGGCGTTGGAGACGCCCGGCACAGTCGCGTCCCAGAAGATGCGGCCCTCCACCATGTCCATGAGATAGAACCAGGTGCCGATCACGCTGTCGTCCGTGCAAAGCCCATGCACATGCGCCACCGGAAAGTCCGCGCGGGCTAAGCCGGTCAGCACCTTCGCCTCGCGCTCGACGGCATGAGCCCCCTTCAACAGTTGGCCCGGCGGCTTGCGCCGCAGCACATAGGATTTGCCCGGCGTCACCAGCTTGTAGGTGGGATTGGATTGGCCCCCCTTGAATTGCTCGACGACGAATGGGCCGACATAGCCAGCGACATTGGCCTGCATCCAAGCCGCGAGCGCGGCTTCATCGAAGCCATAGCCCTCGCGAACCGGCGTCGTGCCGACATTCTCCTCGGCCGCGCCACTCACGCCGGATGCCTCTTGAGGAAATCGCGCTTAACCTTCTTGGCCAGACTCCATTTATGGACCTCCGTTGGCCCGTCATAGATACGGAAGGCACGGATCTCGCGGAACACCTGCTCGACGACGGTGTCGCCTGAAACGCCCGTCCCGCCCATGATCTGGACACAGCGATCGGCGACGCGCATCAGCGCCTCCGACACGGCGACCTTGGTCATCGAGCTTTCCACCGTGCCCAATGAGCCTCCGTCCAGCACCCCGGCGCACCAGTCGATCATCAGTTCGCTCTGGCGAAGGTCGATCAGGTTGTCAGCCAGCATGAAGCCAACGCCCTCATGGTCAACAAGCAACTTGCCAAAGGCCATGCGCTTGCAGGCATAGGCGGTCGCGATCTCATTTGCTCGGATGCAGGCACCCAGCCAGCGCATACAGTGCGACAGCCGCGCAGGCGACAGGCGCACCTGCGCATATTGGAAGCCTTCGCCACTGGCGCCCAACATCTGGTCGGCGGGCACACGCAGATTGTCGATGGTGAGAACCGCATGGCCGCCGGGCATGGAACTGTCGATCGTGTCGAGCAGGCGGTCGATGCGGATGGCGGGATCGGGCAGGTCGACCAGGAACATGCAGGCGCCGCCGGTCCCATCGGCCGCTTCGGACCTGGCCATGATGATGCCGACCCTGGCCCCCTGCGCGCCGGTGATGAAGGCCTTGCGTCCGTTGATTACCCAGTGGTTGCCGTCGGGGCGACATGTGGTCTGCATCATGGAGGGATCGGACCCAGCTCCGCCCTCGTTCGCAGGTTCAGTCATAAAGAAGGCGGATCGCGCTTCGCCCGTCACCAGCGGCGCAAGGAAGCGGCGCTGGAGTTCGGGCGAACCGACCTTGCCCAGCAGATACATATTACCCTCGTCGGGCGCCATCGTGTTGCAGGCGACTGGACCGAGCGGCGAGAGACCCGAGCGGATCAGCACCCGCGCCGTTTCGCGTTGCGACAGGTGGCTGCCATCGGCCAAGATATGCGGGGTTATCACGCCTGCCGCCCGCGCCTTACCGCGCAGTTCGGCGACCAGATCTTCGGGTGGACCATGGCCGTGCACCGCAATGCGGAGGTCTTTTTCATAGGGGATGATCACGTCCCTGACGAACGCTTCCACCCGGTCGGCAATTACCTCCGCACGCTCCATGCCAACGCCGCTCATAGCGAACTCACCAGGTGCCCGCCGTCCACGGTGATGGCCGATCCCGTCATATAGGCGGACGAATCGGAAGCAAGCAGCAACAGCGGCCCGTCCAGATCCGGAAATTCGCCAATCCGCCGCTGCGGGATACGTTTGATCATGGTCTTGCCCGCGTCGCTCTCCCAGAAATCGCGATTGAGATCGGTTTTCACATAGCCCGGCGCCAGGGCGTTTACGCGAATACCAAAGCGCGCAAGTTCCAGCGCGAGTTGCTTGGTCATCTGGATGACGCCAGCCTTCGACACGGCATAGGGCAACAGCGCACCGCCCTGCCGGAACCCCAGGATGGACGCGACATTGATGATGTTGCCGCCCCTTCCCGATTCCTTCATCGCACGCGCGGCGGCCTGCGCCATCAGGAACATGCCCTTCAAATTGGTGTCGATCACCGCGTCCCAGTCCGCCTCCGTCTGGTCCAGCACAGGCTTTTCGCGGACGACACCGGCATTGTTGACCAGGATGTCGGTGCCGGCAAGGACGTCTGCAAGAGCGGCGATGCTATCCGGCACGGTGACATCGAGCGCCACGGTCGAAACTGCGCCATGGGCGGCAGCAATATCCGTTGCCACCTGGTCCAGCGCATCGACGCGCCGCGCCGCCAGGATCACGCGCGCGCCATTTTGGGCCAGGACTTTGGCGAAATGCGCGCCAAGCCCCGCCGACGCGCCGGTGATCAGCGCCGTCTTACCGGAAAGAGAGAAATTCAAGGCCATCTCCATTATGATAGTCTGTCACTACCGCGCTTATCCACGCGCACAGGCCCAGCCGACACCCGCGACATAGGCGGCATTGCGGCCGACCTGCAAAGCATCCTCGTTCGCGGCATTGTTCTGCAAGGCGCG
Source organism: Sphingobium sp. (assembly GCF_033795625.1). Taxonomy (GTDB): domain Bacteria; phylum Pseudomonadota; class Alphaproteobacteria; order Sphingomonadales; family Sphingomonadaceae; genus Sphingobium. Next base: position 8,441 of record NZ_JARYGI010000010.1, read on the forward strand.
CGCATGGATACCTTGCAGGATCGCGGCGGTGCGGAACAGGGCGAAGGCCAGATAATAGTTCCAGTCGGCAATTTCCCCCTGCCCCGACCGCGCGCCGTAATGGTCGAGCATCTCGCGCTCGGAGGGAATGCCCAACGTGCCGATGTCCACGTCCGCAAGGCCAGGAATTCCCGGAAGGCCACTGACGAGGCGATAGGGCAGGCAGTTATAGGCAAGATCCGCAAGCGGATGACCGATGGTCGCCAGTTCCCAGTCCAGCACGGCCCGAACCTGCGTGCCTTGGGGATCGAAAACCAGGTTGCCGACGCGATAGTCGCCATGGGCAATCGTGGCGCGCCCGCCAGCGGGCACATGAGCCGCCAGCCACTGCGACAGCCTGTCCATGGCCTCTATCGGTTCGGTCCGGCTCTTGTCGAACTGCCTGGTCCACAATGCCACCTGCCGTTCGAGATAGGCGTCCGGCCTGCCAAAGCCGTCGAGCCCGGCCGCCCGCCAGTCGACCCCGTGCAGGTCGGCCAGCGTCTCCGCCATGCCTAGATACATGGCACGGCGATCCTGCGGCGCCACGCCAGGCATCGTGCAATCGTGGAAAATGCGCCCCTCCATCGCCTCCATGACATAGAACGCGGTGCCGATGAGTTCCGGATCTTCGTGCAGCACATACATATGCGGCACCGGGACAGGCGTATCCGCGAGCGCCCGCATGACGCGAAATTCCCGTTCGATCTGGTGGGCCGATGGCAGGATGGCGCCGTCAGGTTTCTTGCGCAGCACATAGCGGCCGCCTTCCCCTTCGATCAGGAAAGTGGGATTGGACTGCCCGCCCTTGAATCGACGGATGGTCGGCGTTCCGGCCAGGCCGGGCAGATGGTCCCTCAGGAAACACACCAGCCGGTCCTGGTCGAACGGAAGGGCGCTGGCGGTCGCTGCGATATTTTCTGCGAGCATCAGTTCACTCTCCTTCAGTTAGCGCGACGGAAAGGCTCATGCCGCCACCCCGCACAGGTCGACGAGACGATCAAGGTGAAAGCGGCGGTCGCCCAGACTGGCGCGCAACGCCAGCAATCGCTTGAACCAGTGACTGACGATCAGTTCTTCCGTCACGCCGATGCCGCCGTGCATCTGAACCGCTTCGGCTGCGACCAGTTTGGCCGCGTCGCAGGCCTGCATCTTCGCCATCGATACGGTCTTTGTGCGCTCCTCGGCCGAGGCTTCGCACGACAGCGCCGCGGCGAGCGCCAGCGATCGCGCCTCCTCACACCACATCCACATATCGGCGAGGCGATGTTGCAAGGCCTGGAAACGGCCAATCTCCGTGCCGAACTGGCGCCGCGTCTGGAGATAGCCGGTGGTCTCCCGGATCAGCGCATCCATCAGGCCGACCATCTCGGCAACTTGCGCGGCCTCTGCCTGGTCGGTCGCGGCGCTGAGCATCGCGTCGACGGCGCGATCGGCGATCAGCGCCGACGCCCGGCATCCCACCAGGCGGACGTCTCCTCTGGGCAGGCCGTCGACGCCCGATCGTGCCGTCACATGCAGGCCCGGCGCCTGGGCATCAATGCAATAGAGCCCCAATTCCCCGCCTTGCGCATCGCGTGCGGATACGATCAGGACGTCGGCCTCCTCCGCGAAAGCGACCAGATGCTTTTCCCCATCAAGCAGCCAGCCGTCAGCATCCGGCCGTGCGAGCGTCGCGACCTGGCCGGTCCGGTATCGCGCGCCTTCTTCCTGATCGGCGACGGTAGCGATGACGCTCCCATCCATCAATCCGGGCAGAAGTTCGGCCGCCGCCGGGTTTGGCAGGGCCGCAACAAGAAGCGCGGCGGCATGGATGCCGCTGGCCAGGATCGGTTCGGCCGGGAGGCCGGGCGCCAGATGCTGCATAACGAGCATCCGTTCTACCGGCCCGCCATATCCGCCCATATGTTCGGGAACGGCCAGCGATAGACAGCCCAGTTCCGCGATTCGCCCCAACCGAAGACGATCGAACCGATGGACGCCCGATCGCCCGCCATATTCCTGCTCGACGACACGATCGAGTATCTGCGCGAACTGAACCTGTTCGTCCGTCAACATACTTTCCACGGCTGCCTTCTCCCTCAAAAGCCGATCAGGCTTTTCGCAATGATGTTTCGCTGGATCTCGTTTGAGCCGCCATAGATGGTCACGCATCGCGCCCAGAGCATCCGCGCCATCGCGCCGTTGCGCATGACCTGCGACGGGTCGGCGTCGCCCAGCCCCATTTTCGGCGCATAGACCATGGCCTCCGGGCCCATGATCTCGACCGCGAATTCGGTTAGCGCCTGCTCCAGCTCCGATCCCCGAACCTTGAGCATGGAAACAGCGGCGGCGGGCGGATGCCCGGTCGCGGCCGCGCGCACCGTACGCAACGCGCTCCATTCCAGTGCCAGCAACCGCGTTTCCAGTTCGACGATTCGCGCCTGCACCGCGCGATCGGCAGACAGCGGCGCATCGCCGTCGGCCAAGCCTGACAATATGCTTCGCACCGCTTCCATCAGGCGCTTCTGCTTGCCGATCTCCGCGACTAGAAGGCGTTCGTTTGACAGCAGGAATTTGGCGATGGTCCAGCCGCCATTTTCCTCCCCTACCCGATCCGCCACCGGGACACGCACATCCTCGAACAGCACTTCGTTGAGGTCGTGACGGCCATCCATCGTCATGATCGGGCGAATGCTGATGCCCGGTGAACGCAGGTCGACCAGAAGAAAGGATATGCCGGCCTGAGGCCGGACATCGGGATCGGTGCGCACCAGGCAGAATATCCGGTCGGCCCAGTGCGCCATCGTCGTCCAGATCTTGCGACCAGAGACGATATAATGATCGCCGTCACGCACAGCCCGCATCTTGAGGCCGGCCAGGTCCGACCCTGCCTCCGGCTCCGAATAGCCCTGGCACCAGAAGGTTTGGGCGCTTGCTATCTCGGGCAGATAGCGCGCCTTTTGCTCCTCCGATCCATAAGTGTGGATGACCGGGCCGACGTAATTGACGCCAAAGGGCAAAAGCCAGGGCGCGCCCGCCCGCCCGCATTCCTCGTCGAACAGATAGGCCTTAATGGGGCTCCAGTCATGCCCGCCGTGCGCAGCAGGCCAGGCACCGCACAACAGGCCGCCGCGCGCCAATATCCTCTGCCACTCCACATAATCGTCACGCGACAATTTGACGCCTGTGACCACCTTTTCCGATATTTCGGAAGGCAGGTTATCGGCACAGAAATCGCGGATGTTGCACCGGAATTCTTCTTCTTCGGCCGTCAGCGGAAATTTCATTCCCATACTCCCAAAACTGCCTTCACATTAGCTGCATTAAGAACGACCGTCCAGACGGTCTATGATTTATCGGTCCTGGTATCGAGAGGCCCGGCCTCCGGCTTGACATCGACAGCCTTAGATTATAATTCGTCTACCGTCTATTCGGTTGATTAATAATCTTGCCGGCCTGCCCTGCCAGAATGAGGATACCCCATGCGCGAAGCCGTCATCGTCTCCACCGCCCGCACGCCGATCGGCCGCGGCTATAAGGGCGCGTTCAACAACACGCAGGCGCAGGCGCTTTCGGGCTTTGCCGTGGCGCAGGCCGTGGCGCGGGCACAGGTCGATCCAGCCCGGATCGACGATGTCGTAATCGGCGCGGCGATGCAGCAGGGATCGCAATGCTTCAACATCGGTCGGCAAACCGCGCTACGCGCGGGCCTGCCGGTCGGCGTGGCCGGGATGAGCGTAGATCGCCAATGCGCATCGGGCCTGATGGCGATTGCAATCGCCGCGCGGCAGGTGGTGCATGACGGTATGGATATTTGCGTAGGCGGCGGGGTCGAGTCGATCTCGCTCGTCCAGAACGCCCATCTCGACATCTTTCGGATGGAAGACCCCGCCCTCGTCCAGAGCGCGCCCGACCTTTATATGGCCATGCTCGAAACTGCCGAGATCGTGGCCCAACGCTATGGCATTTCGCGCGAACGGCAGGATGAATATGCATTCCGGTCGCAGCAGCGCACGGCGGCGGCACAGGCTGCGGGCCGGTTCGACCAGGAAATCGTACCCTTTGCCGCAACCATGACGGTCACCGATCGCGCAACCGGCGCCGTGTCGGAGCGCGAGATCCTGCTGGAGCGCGACGAAGGCAACCGCCCCGAAACACGGCTGGAGGACCTGCAGGCGCTCAAGCCCGTATTCAGGAGCGGCCTGCGCCTTAACGAAGGGTATTTCATCACGGCCGGCAACGCCAGCCAGTTGTCGGACGGCGCCTCGGCCTGCGTTATCATGGAAGCCAGGGATGCAGAGCGACGGGGGCTTGCGCCGCTCGGCGCCTTCCGTGGGCTGGCCGTCGCCGGTTGCGATCCTTCGGAAATGGGGATCGGCCCGATTCATGCCGTGCCCAAGTTGCTGGCGCAGCATGGGCTGACGGTCGACGACATAGGTATCTGGGAACTCAATGAAGCCTTCGCCTGTCAGGTTCTGCATTGCCAGGACGTGCTGGGCATTCCCGACGATCGGCTCAACGTCGATGGCGGTGCCATCTCCATCGGCCATCCTTATGGGATGTCCGGCGCACGAATGGCCGGCCATGTGCTGATCGAAGGGGCAAGGCGCAAGGCGCGCTATGGCGTCGTCACCATGTGCGTGGGCGGCGGTATGGGCGCGGCCGGCCTGTTCGAGATTTTCTGATGCGCACCGACATCTTGTCTATCAATGCCGTTACCGCGCTTTCATGGGAAGGGTCGATCGCCGTATTGAGCATCGATTCGCCGCCGGTGAACACTTTGTCGCTCGCCGTCCGCGAGGGCCTGCTGGCCGGGCTGGAGAACGCACTCGAAAATCCCGAGACTGCGGCTGTCGTCCTTTGCTGCCAGGGTCGCACCTTTTTTTCAGGCGCTGATATCGGTGAGTTCGGCAAGCCTTTCCAGCATCCCACGCTATGGGACGTTCTGGATGCCATCGAAGGCGCGTCGAAACCCGTCATCGCCGCCATGCACGGCACGGTGCTGGGTGGTGGCCTGGAGGTGGCGCTTGCCTGCCATTATCGCGTCGCCACCTCGTCCTGCAGATGCGGACTGCCCGAAGTCAAACTTGGCATCCTGCCCGCTGGTGGCGGCACCCAGCGCCTGCCCCGCCTGATCGGCGTGGAATCCGCGATCGACATGATCGTCGGCGGCGACGCGATCAACGGGGGAACGGCGCTGAAGCGCGGCCTGATCGATGCACTGGCGAGCGAGGAAGATCTGCACCAGGACGCCATAGCCTTTGCGCGGCAGCTGGTTGCGCAGGGCGGCGCGTTGCGGCGGGCACGGGACGACGACAGCAAACTCTCGACGGCCGATCAAATCCCGGCCTTGATCAATCAATATAAATCAGTCAACGCGCGTAAGATCGCCGGCTTGGATGCGCCGCAGGCGTGCCTTGACGCCATAGAAGCGTCATGCACCCTGTCGTTCGATGAAGGGCTGGCGCTGGAACGGCGCCTGTTCGACACGCTGGTCGCCAGCCCACAGGCCGCAGCGCGGCGGCACGTCTTCTTTGCCGAACGGAAGGCGGCGCAAATTCCGGGCATCGGCGCCGATGTCAAAGCCATGCCGGTGGGTTCGGTCGGCGTTATCGGCGGCGGCACGATGGGTCGCGGCATTGCCATCTGTTTTCTCAATGCCGGATTCCCGGTGACTTTGGTGGAAACCTCGGGCGAGGCGCTCGAACGTGCGCTGGGCGCCATCCGCGCGACCTATGCCAGCCAGGTGCAGCGCGGGCGGCTAGATGCGGCGGAAGCGGACCAACGGGCCGCACGCGTTACCGGCGCGCTGGCACTTTCCGACCTGTCCTCGTGCGATCTGGTGGTCGAGGCTGTATTCGAGGATATGGGCGTCAAGCAAACGCTTTTCGCCCAGCTCGGCGGGCTGATGAAGGCCGACGCGATCCTGGCGACTAACACATCCTTTCTGGATGTCGACGCCATCGCCGCGGCAACAGGTCGGCCGCACATGGTCGTCGGCCTCCATTTCTTCTCGCCCGCCAATGTCATGCGTCTGCTGGAAGTGGTGCGCGGCGCGGCGACCGACGATCGGGTCCTTGTCACCGCAATGGCCGTCGGCCGCAAACTCGGCAAGCTTGCTGTGCTGGTCGGCAATTGCCATGGCTTTGTCGGCAACCGCATCCTCGCGGCGCGGCAGCGGGAGGCGGAGCGGCTGATGCTGGAAGGCGTGACGCCTTGGGATATTGATCGCGTCCATACGGATTTCGGCATGCCGATGGGGCCGTTTGCCATGTATGATCTGGCGGGGCTCGATCTGGGATGGAGTGCGGAAACGTCGCGCGGCGAAACTGTGATCGAACTGCTGTGCGAGGCGGGGAGACGCGGGCAGAAAAGCGGCGCGGGCTTCTATGACTATGATGAAAAGCGCCGCGGTCGCCCTTCCCCCGCCACGGAGGAGATCATCGCTGCGGTGGCGGCTGCAAAGGGCGTGCAGCCCTGCCCCGCATCGGACGCGGAAATCTGGGCACGCTGCGCCTATCCGATGATCAACGAGGCGGCACATATTCTGGAAGAGAATATGGCGAGCCGCGCGTCCGATATCGACCTCATCTGGATCAATGGCTATGGCTGGCCGGCCCAGACCGGCGGGCCGCTCTTTTATGCCGATATGGTGGGGCTGGACCGGATCGTCACCAGCCTTTCGGCCATGGAGGTGCGCTATGGCGCCGATTTCGCGCCCGCGCCGCTGCTCGAACGACTGGCGCGCGAAGGACGGGGCTTTGCCACACTCTGAAGCAACCAACTGCCGAGCGGCCGGCTTCAACCGAGCGTCAGGCCCCCGTCGATGATCAGGGTCTGGCCAGTCATGTAGCTCGCGGCATCCGATGCGAGGAAGGCGACGGCTCCGGCGATTTCGACCGGTTCGCCCAAGCGCTTCATCGGAATGGACTGGCGGATGGCCTCTACGCGATCTTCCGGAATGGTAAGCGTCAGGCCCGAACGCATCTGCCCCGGCGCCACGGCATTCACGCGGATGCCATCCTGCGCCCATTGCGCCGCCAGATCGCGGGTCAGATGGACGATCGCCGCCTTGGTCGTTGTATAAGGGACGATCTGGGCGACCTCGGGCATGAACGACGTGAAAGCCCCGGTCGACGCCGTGAAGATGATGGAGCCACGCCGCGTCGGCAGCATGACCCTCGCCGCTTCGCGCGCCGCGATGAAGGAACCCGTCAGGTTGACATTGATGATCTTTTGCCAGCCGGACAACGGAATATCCTGGGGCGCGCCCGACCAGGATGCGCCGGCATTGTTGACCAATATGTCGAGCCGTCCAAAGGCACTGGCGGCGCGCGCGACGGCAGCGCGAACCTGATCCTCATCGCTGATATCGCAGGCCAGGGCAGCCGCACAGACCCCGAATTCGGTTTCCATGCGGTGGGCCAGGTCGGCGCATGCCGCTTCCTTGCGCGCACCAAGCACCAGATTGGCCCCGCGGTCGGCCAGCCCTGCCGCAATCGCGCTCGCCAGTTCACCATGGCCGCCCAGCAGCAACGCAGTCCGCCCTTCGAGCGATGCCATCTGGCAAGAAAATCCCTTAGGCGGCAGAATTATGTCCATCTTGGTCTCGCTACACTTTTTTCATTGCCCAGGAATCGTGGCCCCGGTACCTGCCCCAAGAAGATGTTCGGGCCGCAACTTTAGCGGCCAATTTATAATTGTCCGACTAGTCGGTCTAAATCTGCCTATCGCTGGTTGTCAAGCGACGCCGGGAGCCCATTCGTACGTCTGGACGGTTTGCCAATATGTTCCTAAGGAGTCGAAGACGCTCTATGACGGGAAGATGGCGATGGATATGCCCAGCAACGCTGGTGGATCGGACAAGAAGCTGGAGCCGCCGCGCAAGCGCGGCCCCAAGGTGGACGTCGAACTGACACGACGGCGAAAGGCGGACATTCTGCGCGAAGCCGCCAGGCTGTTCGAGCGTGTCGGCTATCACGGCGTCAATATGGAGATGATCGCGGAGGCGACGGGGCTGAAGAAGCCCACCCTCTATCATTATATTCGCAGCAAGGATCAGATCCTCTTCGAAATTCAAGAGATCATTATCGGCACGCTCTTAAGCCACATGGAGGAGCGTCGCCGGGAGAAGGTCGAGCCGGAAAAGATCCTGCAGGGCATGTTCCGGGAGACGTTCCAACTCATGTACGAATATCCCGGCTTCGTCCGCGTCTTCTTCGAATTCAGCCGCGAGTTGCAGGGCGAAAGGAAGGAACAGGTGCGCGAAAGCCGCTCGGCGTATCTGAAAGCGCTGATGGAGGTCGTGGGCGAAGGCATGGACCAGGGTGCATTCGCGCGAGCTGACGTAAGGGTGACCGCGTTTTGCCTGCTGGGAACTTGTAACTGGAGCTATCACTGGTATCGGCCGGCCAAGGACCTGCCTCCGCGGGAGATGGCGGATCAAAGCTGGGCCTTTGCGCTGGCGGGGCTGAAAGGTGGCGCCAGCCAGCGCGGCTAGCGCCCTGCGGGATCTTGTGCAGCGCAGCGAATCAGATGGCTGATCCGGCCATAAATTTTCTAAAGGCCGACTAGACGGTCGGTCATATATCCGGTAGACAGACGGCCACGCCTTGCTGGTTTATCGGAGTCTTGCATGTTTGAATTTTCGGAGCGTTCGAAGGATTTTCAGGCACGGCTGACGTCCTTCATGGACGATCATGTCTATCCCAATGAGCGGCTCTACAAGGATCAGCATGCCAGCCTGCCCGACCGGTGGGACAGCCCGCCGATCATGGACGAGCTCAAGGCAAAGGCGAGGGCGGCGGGCCTGTGGAACCTGTTTCTGCCCGAGAGCGGCGACGGCGCGGGGCTGACAAATTTCGAATATGCCCCGCTGTGCGAGATCATGGGCCGGTCCTATATCGGACCAGAGGTTTTCAACTGCTCGGCGCCCGATACGGGCAATATCGAAGTGCTCGAACGCTATGGGAGCCCGGAGCATAAGGCGAAGTGGCTGGAGCCGCTGCTGGCAGGCGAAATCCGATCCGGCTTTGCAATGACCGAACCGGACGTTGCGTCATCCGACGCCACCAACATCAGCCTGCGCATCGAACGGGACGGAGAAGACTATGTTCTCAATGGCCGCAAATGGTGGACGTCGGGATCAGGGGATAATCGCTGCAAGATTTTGATCGTGATGGGCGTCACCAACCCGGAGGGCGAGCGCCACAAGCGCCATTCGATGATCCTGGTGCCCAAGGCGACGCCGGGCGTGAAGCTGATCCGGTCGCTCAAGGTCTTTGGCTATGAACATGCGCCCTGCGGACATTTCGAGATCGCTTTCGACAATGTCCGTGTGCCCGCCTCCAACATCCTGCTGGGCGAGGGCCGGGGATTCGAAATCGCGCAGGGGCGCCTCGGGCCGGGGCGCATTCACCATTGCATGCGCATGATCGGTGCCGCCGAACGGGGGCTGGACGCCATGATCGCGCGGGTCAAGCAGCGCACCGCCTTCGGCAAGCTGCTGGCCGACCAGGGGACGGTCCGCGAAGCCATTGCGCTGTCGCGCTGCGACATAGAGCAGGCACGGTTGCTGACGCTCAAGGCCGCGCACATGATGGACACGGTCGGCAACAAGGCGGCTGCATCGGAGATTGCGATGATCAAGGTCGTCGCTCCCCGCATGGCGTTCAACGTGCTTGATCGCGCCATCCAGGTTCATGGCGGCGCGGGAGTGTCGGAAGATTTCGGGCTGGCCGACGCATGGTCGTTCGCGCGGGCGGTGCGCTTCACCGATGGTCCCGACGAAGTGCATCTTGCCAGCATTGCCAAGCTGGAACTGAAGCGGGATCTGCCGCTCAAGCCGTGGTGACATCTACGTTCCACAGCAAATGATACAGATACAGGATCGAGGAAAGCGCAATGGATTATAGTGGCTATAAGACGTTGGCGGTCAGCCGTGATGGACGTCTGCTGACGCTGACGATTAACCAGCCCGACCGGCATAACATCGTCGACAGCGCGATGCACCGCGAACTGGCGCGCATTTTTACGGACATCGCGATGGATGACGATGCCGACGTCGTCATCTTCACCGGCGCGGGCAGCGCCTTCAGCGCCGGCGGCGACATCCACTGGATGCAATCCTGCCTCGAGAAGCCCCAAGGCATGGCCGACATCGCGATCGAAGGCCGACGGATCATCACGTCCCTGCTGGACCTGGAAAAGCCCTTGATCTGCCGCCTCAACGGCGATGCAATCGGGCTGGGCGCCACACTGGCGCTGTTCTGCGACATCATCATCGCCGACGAGACCGCACGGATCGCCGATCCGCATGTCCGGGTCGGACTGGTCGCGGGCGATGGTGGCGCGATCATCTGGCCGCATCTGATCGGCGCGGCACGGGCCAAGGCGTTTCTGATGACGGGCGACATGCTGTCGGCCAGCGAGGCGGCCACTATGGGCCTTATCACCAAGGCAGTGCCGGGCGACCAACTCGACGCCGAAGTCGAGCGCATGACCGGAAAGCTGCTGCGCGGCGCGCAGCACGCCATCCGCTGGACCAAACTGTCCGTCAATTTGGGCCTGAAGCAGACGGTCAACGCCGTGCTCGATGCCTCGCTGGGATTGGAGGTCGCCTCAAGCCTTCTGCCCGCGCACCGCGAAGGCGTCATCGCTTTCCTCGAAAAGCGCCAGCCCAACTTCGTCCCCAAAAGCTGAGCAGCGTCACGCGGAGCATAGCGGATCATGGTCCAGAAGATTTTCTCCGATGCGGCGGCCGCGCTAGATGGCTTGCTGCATGATGGCATGACCATCGTCGCCGGTGGCTTTGGCCTGTGCGGCATTCCCGAAACGCTGATCGATGCCATAGAGGTGAGTGGCGTTACGGGCCTCACCGCCATATCCAACAATGCGGGCGTGGACAATTTCGGTCTGGGGAAGCTCCTGCGCACGCGCCAGATCGGAAAGATGATCGCATCCTATGTTGGCGAGAACAAGGAGTTCGAGCGGCAATATCTGGCCGGCGAACTGGCCGTGGAATTCTGTCCCCAAGGCACGCTGGCCGAACGGATGCGCGCTGGCGGAGCGGGCATTCCCGGCTTCTACACCCGTACCGGCGTCGGCACGCTGCTGGCCGATGGTAAGGAAATACGCGATTTCGGCGGCGAACCCCATGTGCTGGAAACGGGGCTGGTGGCCGACCTGGCGATCGTGAAGGCCTGGAAGGGGGATCCCTACGGCAACCTTGTTTTTCGGAAATCCGCGCGCAACTTCAACCCCATGGCGGCGACCTGTGGCCGCGTAACCGTGGCGGAGGTCGAGCATCTGGTCGGGCCGGGCGAGCTGGACCCGGATCAGATTCACGCTCCCGGCGTGTTTGTGCAGCGCATTATCCTGGCAACCAGCAACGAAAAGCGCATCGAGCGCCGCACCATAAGGCAGGAGGCGGCATGATGGGCTGGACCCGCGAAGAGATGGCGGCCCGTGCCGCACGCGAACTGAAGGACGGCTATTATGTCAACCTGGGCATCGGCATCCCGACGCTGGTCGCCAATTACATCGACCCGAACGTAGACGTCACGCTACAATCGGAAAACGGCATCCTGGGGCTAGGCCCCTATCCCACCGGCGCTGAGGTCGATGCTGATATCATCAATGCCGGCAAGCAGACGATCACCGAACTCGATCGCACCAGCTATGTCTCATCCGCCGACAGCTTCGGCATGATCCGGGGCGGCCACATCAATCTATCGATCCTGGGTGCGATGGAAGTGTCGCAGGATGGCGACTTGGCCAACTGGATGGTGCCCGGCAAAATGATCAAGGGACCCGGCGGAGCGATGGACCTGGTCGCCGGGGTGCGGCGGATCATCGTGCTGATGGACCATGTTGACAAGAGCGGCACACCGAAATTCCGCCGCGCCTGCACCCTGCCGCTGACCGGGGCGAGGGTCGTCGATACAATCATCACCACCCATGCCGTGTTCGAACGGCCCAATCGCCAGTCCCGCTTCAGACTGGTGGCGTGCGCGCCAGGCGTCACCCCTGCCGACATAGGCGCCATGACGGAGGCCGAATACGACGCGTGACGAGAGGACCAACAAAGAGAATAAGAGGAGAGGAGAGGGATGAACGGCGTGCAAATGCGGTTGAAGCGTCGGCCGGATGGCCTGCCCGCCGTCACCGATTTCGAGATCGCTGATCAGCCGATAGCCGCGCCGGGCGCTAGTGAAATTCTCGTCCGGACGCTCTTCATATCGGTCGACCCGGCACTGCGGCCACGCATGAACGCCATATCGGAATATGCCGGCGCACTAGCCATCGGCGACGTCATTCCGGGGTCCGGCCTGGGCGTCGTGATCGAATCGTGCGATGATCGCTTCCAGGTTGGCGATCATGTTTTCGGTTTCCTTGGTTGGCAAAGCCATGCCTTGCTCCCGGCCAGTGACTTGCGGATCATCGATCCGTCGCGCGCGCCGCTGCCCAAATGGTTGAGCCTGCTCGGCCTGTCGTCCTTTACCGCCTATATCGGCATCACCGAACTTGGCTGTCCCAAGCCAGGCGAAACCGTCGTCATATCGGCGGCGGCAGGCGGAACCGGCGCCATGGCGGGCCAGTTCGCACGCATCGCCGGCGCGCGGGTGATCGGTATCGCTGGCGGCCCCGAAAAATGCCGCCATGTCGTCGACAATCTGGGATTTGCCCAATGCGTCGATCATGGCGGGCCCGATTTCGAAGCCCGCCTCGATGCCGCCTGCCCCGATGGAGTAGATGTCGATTATGAAAATGTCGGCGGCCGGATACTCGGCGCGGTATATGAACGCATGAACGTCGGCGGCCGGATCATCATCTGCGGCCTGGCGTCCGAATATAGCGACGATGGTTGGGCACCTGGCCCCAGCCTGTGGCCCACGGTGCACAAATCGCTCCGCATCGAGGGATTTCGCGCGTCGCGCCATTTCGATCGTATCCCCCAATTTGTCGAACAGGCGCTGCTCTGGGCGGACGAAGGACGGCTGACCCATAGCGAACATATCTACCACGGTCTGGAGAACGCGCCCTTAGCCTTCATCAACATGCTGCAAGGCCGCAATCTGGGGAAAACGATGGTGCAATTATGATGGCGCCGCAACCGTTCCCCAAATTGCTGGCGCCGTTCCGGGCCGGTCGGCTGGACCTGTGCAATCGTCTGGTGATGCTACCGCATGGCACCTCCATGATCAGGGACGGAGTCCCGACCGATGACGACCTTGCCTATTACGGCGCGCGCGCAAAGGGCATCGGTCTGGTCATCACCGGCGCCATGATCGCGCATGAACATGCCATGGTGCGTCAGCGCAACCGCGTCGAGGCGTTCAATCCGCTGGCCTTGCAGGCGCTAGGCCGACGCACCGAACTGGTCAAAAGCCAGGGCGCAAAGATCGTTGGCCAGTTGAACCACGTCGGACGCGAAACGCTGGGATCGGCATCAGACTTTCCGCCCGTCGGCGCATCCGCCCGCCGCGGCCCGCGCGACCCCTACCCGCCCCATGAGCTGGACGAGATCGAGATACGGGAATTGATCGACGGTTTCTCCACGGGGGCCGCGAACCTGCGGTCGGCGGGCTATGACGGCGTGGAACTGCATTCGGCCCATGGTTACCTGCTCGCGCAATTCTTGTCGCCCGCCACCAACCAGCGTGACGATCGCTGGGGCGGGACGCCGGAAAAACGCTGCCGTCTGCTGGTGGAGACGATCGACGCGATCCGCGCGCGGTGCGGCGACGCATTCGCGATAGGCATCCGGTTGTCGGCAGACGAGGAAAGCGCGGGCGGGCTGGAGGTGCGAGACACCGTGGGTATCGCCCAGACGCTCGCGCGCGCCAGTAATGTCGATTACCTCAACATCACCATCGGCATGCGCGGCGGATATGTGAAGGACGCGAGCTGGCCCGAGGCTCCCGCAGCGCGCGCGGCCCAGATCATCCGACGGGAAAGCGGCCTGCCGGTAATCGTTGGCCAGAAAATCCCCTCGCCTGAACTGGCGGAACGGCTGCTGGAGGAGGATGTCGCCGACATGGTGGGCATGGCTCGCGCCTTTGTCGCCGACCCGCAATTCGCCGCCAAGACCGTGGCCGGGGAAAGCCAGCATATCCGTCCCTGCGTCGGCCTCAACCAGGATTGCCGCGCGTTTGCACCGCACATCCATTGCGCCGTCAACCCGGAAACGGGCCGTGAGCGCGACCCCCTTTTTGGTGCGATCCACCCGGCCCAAAAGCCCCGCCGTGTCGCCATCGTTGGCGGCGGCCCCGCCGGTATGGAAGCCGCCCGCGTCGCCACGTTGCGGGGCCATGGGGTGACCCTGTTCGAAGCGTCCGACGCGCTGGGAGGACAATTTTTGCTCGCCGCCTCGGTGCCCCACCGCGCGGGGCTGACACGCATCATCAATCATATCGGCGCCGAGTTGCGCAGCCTGGACATCCGGCCTCAATTCAACAGCCGGATCACCGACATCGACGCGCTGGCCGACGATTTCGACGCCGTCATCGTCGCTACCGGGGCCACACCGGATATGGCCGGCACGACCGCGAACGCGGTGCGGTGCATGACCTGGTTCGACGTGCTGCAGAACGGCGCCCCTGCCCCGGCCGGCGATGGACATGCGATCTTCGTCGACAACGGCATTGGTTTCTGGATGAGCTATGGCGTCGCCGAAATGCTGACCATCGCCGGTTGGCAACTGACATTCCTGACCAGCACCGGGACGATCGGCGGCAATCTGCCCTCTGAAAGCGTCGGCGGGATGCTGGCGCGGCTCGGACAGGCGGGAACGGTGTTCCGGGTGCTGGCTGGACTGGACGGACTGGACGTTGGCGACCTGCGGCTGCTCGATTTGGCATCGGGGCGGGAAGATCCCGTCGCCGCCGATCTGGTCGTGTTGCAGACCGGTCGCCTCGCCGCGCCGCTCTCGATTGCCGGGCGCTGGCTGGAGCGGCGCGGCGATGTTCATCATGTCGGCGACTGCCTGACGCCGCGCCGAATCAGCCATGCGCTGTTCGAGGCGCAGCGCGCAGCACGAACGATCTGACAAACACATATTCGATTGAGAGGAGAAGGCATGTTGGAAGGAAAGATAGCCGCGGTCACAGGCGGAGCGGACGGCATCGGCCGCCGAATCGCCGAATCGCTGGCGCGTAGCGGCGCAACCGTCGTCATTGCGGACATCCATGAAGAAGCGGCGGGAAAAGCCGCGGCAGCGATCGCCAGCATGGGCGGCGGGGCGTGCGCCTTCAAAACCGACGTGTCAAACCCCGAAGATGTCAGCCGACTGTTCGCCGCCATCGAGGATCGCCATGGCAGGCTGGACATCATGGTCAACAATGCGGGCATCGTGATCCAGGCCAACGCCGAGGATCTGACGTTCGAGCAATGGAACCGCACCATCGCCGTCAATCTGACCGGGGTGTTCCTGTGCAGCCAAGGCGCAGCAAGGCTGATGAAGGCGGGCGGCAGCATCGTCAATATTGCGTCGGTCGGCGGCCACGTCACATCGGCCAGCTTTTCCGCCTATGCCGCCAGCAAGGCCGGTGTCCATGGCCTGACCAGGGCGCTGGCCGTGGAATGGGGAGCGCGCAACATCCGCGTCAATTCGGTCAGCCCAGGCAGCGTCGACACGGCGATGAGCGAGAAGGCACGAGCGTTCAATCCGAAAGCCGCCGCTGACCGCGACAGTCGCGTACCCCTGCCCCGGCGCGGCAGCGTCGACGACATTGCAGAAGCTGTGCTGTTTTTCGCGAGCGACAGGGCGGGCTTCATCAGCGGCCGCGATCTGGTCATCGATGGCGGGATTTTGGCAAAGCACCCCGGCTTTATCTGACCAAATTGGATCAGAACGGGTTTTGGGGCCTGCTGGACTTAGCGATCCGGCGGGCCCCGTAGGCACAGCATCATTCCGACAAACGCAGCGCCCGCGTCGGACAGGCGTAAATCGCCATCTCGATCTCTTCCAACCTTTCCTTGGGAACATCGTCGACCGGCGCGACAACCAGGCCGCTATCTTCATCCTGAGAGAAGAAATCGGGCGCGTTAACGACGCACTGGCCCGCGCCGATGCAGATACTCAGGTCAGCAATCACCTTCATCGTCCATCTCCTCGCAAGATCAGGCCTGGCTCTGCCAGGTTACCGGCAGCCTCTCGACCCCGTAGACAAGCGCATCCTGCTTGAATGCTACGTCCTGCGGCGCGACCGCCAGTTCCAGCGTCGGCATGAGGTTGGGGAGCGTCGCGAAGACAACATCCATCTCAAGCCGCGCCAGCGGCTGCCCCAGGCACTGATGCACCCCAAAGCCGAACGCCACATGCATCGTCCGCTTCTTGCGGATGTCGAAACGATCCGGATCGGGATGCGCTGCCGGATCCCAATTGGCCGCGTTGATAAGTGAAATGACGCCGTCGCCTTCCCGGATCAGGCATCCGTTGATTTCGACATCTGCGGTGGCGACCCGCGACAGCCCATATTGCACGATCGAATGAAAGCGCAGCATTTCCTCGATCGCCCGGCCCGACAGCGAAGGGTCCGCCTTCAGGCATTCATACTGGTCGCGATCCAGCAATAGCGACAATGTGCCGAGCGCGATCATGTTCGCGGTCGTCTCATGCCCGGCCACCAGCAGGAATTCGCAAAGGCGCACCGCTTCTTCGCGCGACAGATGGCCCGGCCGGATCTGATCGTGCAGCAGGCGCGTGACGAGGTCGTCGCCCGGATCGCGTTCCTTTTTGGCAATCAGCCGATCCATATAGTCGCGCATTTCCACCGACGCGGCGAGCGGCACTTCCGGCGGGGCATTGAAGGCCAGTTTTTTGGCCGCCCATTCCTCGAACAACTCATGTTCGGAATAAGGCACGCCGAGCATCTGCGAAATCACAATGGACGGAATCGGCAGCGCAAAGTCGCGATAGAAATCGGCGGGTGGGCCCTGGTCGATCATGTCGGCGACTAATTGTTCCACCGTCTGCTGGATCGATGCGCGCAGCGCCGTCATGCGGGCGGGCGTGAATTCCTTGGCGAGCATCCGGCGCAACCCGGTATGTTCGGGCGGATCGAGCCGGGCGAGCGTCGGTTCTTCGTTCAGCATCAGTTGCGCGCGCGCTTCGCTGACATTCGGATAGCCAGGCCGTAACGGGTTCACGCTGAAGCGGTTGTCGGCCAAAATATTGCGGAAATCTTCCTGGCGGGTGACGATCCAGGCGCTTGCGCCATTCCACAAACGGATTTGTTTCAACGGCTCTTCACGCCTGATTGCTTCAAATTCCGCAGGCGGCGCCAATGGCGCGCGTTCGAACGGAAAACTTGGCTTTGCAGATGCCTCGATCATCATAATCTACTCCTTGATGCTTGCGGTCGCCGTGATCGCACCGCAAGGGGCGGGACAACGCATCGAACCGCATGGGTCCGGGGATATGGTCGAGCCGGGATCATGCCGGCTGCACCTCCGCAATAGGCAGGCTGTCGCCTTCATCGCCCTGGGGCAGCATATCGCCTGACAACGAGCCCGCCGCCTTCCAGAACAGGAAGCTCGCCAGCAGCGCGGGCAGCAGGACGACGATGAGAGCGTAGCGCAAAGAGTCGTCGGCCATGCCGAAATGCGTGATGAACGCATCGCTGATGATCCCGGTGACAAGCGGTCCCAGCCCCAACCCGACGACATTGAATATCACCGTCATCACCGCCGATGCAAAAGCCCGCATATGCGGCCCCACCACCAGCATCGGCACCGCGACGATGGGCGCGAGATAAAAGACCAGCAGCGCCGATGGCAGGAATCCGATAGCCACCGACATCAGGGGCGAGGCGACAAAATATTGCAACATCGCCAGCGGCATCATGATCAGGATCGCCAGCGCGGGCACCAGCAACTGCCACTTCATGTCCCGCCGGCCCAAACGATCTGCAAGCCACCCGCCCACGTAGATGCCAACGCCGCCGCCCGCACCGTTCAGCAGCGCGAGATAGAGCGACACTTCGGTTAGGGATTCGCCATGCACACGCGCATAGAAGGGCGCATTCCAGAGCATCAGCGAATATTGCACAAAGGCATGGACAGCTCCGCCCGCGACGAGATAGCGATAGGTCCTGATCCGCCATAGCGTCAGCAGCGCGCTCTTCAGATCACCGCGAACGGCGGTGCCCGCATGTGCGTCGAACCGACCGCGCGAGGGCTCCTTCATGCACAACATCGCGATCGGCGCAAGCGCCACGCCGATACCGCCGATCACCATGAAGGTCATGCGCCAGCCCAGCGCGTCGGCCATCCGCCCGGCGGCCAGATAGCCAACGATCATGCCGAAGGGCAGGCAAAGCGCCCATGTCGCGATCGCACGGGCGCGTTTTTTGGGCGGATAAAGATCCGCCAGCGTGGAGTGGGTCGCCGGCACACTGCCCGATTCCCCGATCGCCACGCCCATCCGGCACACAAGCAGCAGGACGAAACTGGACGCCGCGGCGGTGAGCGCCGTCATGATGCTCCAAACCGCCATCGACGCGACGATCACCATCTTGCGGCTGGACCGGTCGGCTATGCGCGATATGGGAATGGCCGACACGACATAGAGGGCAGCGAAAGCCAGACCAGTCAAAAGCCCAAGCTGGGTATCTGACAGACCCAGTTCAGTCTTGATCGGCACCTGCAGGACCGAAATGATCGTTCGGTCGATATAGTTGAGCACGCCGACGATGAAGAGAAAGCTGATGGTCAGCCGCCGCTGGCGAACGGATATGTCGAACGGGGCCTTCATCTTCTTCTCCGATTGCGATTATATTGTTATGATTTTCAGCTTCGGTCGATCCGCCCCGGTGCCGACAGGTTCCAGTCTTTCAGGGGAAAGCGGTTGAAGGCCAGGCTCCACTCGATGACCTTGAAGTCGGCATAGAGCCCGGCCAGGAAGAAGGGTTCCTTCCGATACCAGTCCCAGACATCCTCGGCGCTATCCGCCTCGAAAATCTTGAGCGTGCCGCATTGCGCACCGTCATCGGCATAGAGCGCGCCCGCCAGCCGGGTCGGCGCATCATTGGCAAAGCCATAGGCCCGGTGTTCGGCGCGCAATTCTTCCCTCAAATCAGCTGAATTGGGTTTGTCGAAGGCGATGACGGCGAACAGGGGCATGATGTGCAGCTTTCTTCGATGGACGGGCCGGGATGGCGATCAGCGTTTGGAAACCTTGATCGTTGACGTTTCGATGTCCCAGGTTGCGGGCGTGCACCCCTCGTCGCGCAGGACATATTTCAACACTTTGTCCTGTGGATTTTTCGGCAGCAGGGCGCGGAATTCGATGTACCGCGGCACGGCATAATAAGGGACGCGGTCCAGCATCCAGACGCACAATTCCTCTTCTGACAAGACCATGTCGGGCTTAAGCACCGCCGTCACCTTGACATCGTCGTCACCCATGCCGGACGGGACTGCGTGAACCGCAATCTCCTCGATGGCGGGATGCGCCTTGATCGCGACTTCCATCTCGAAGCTGGAGATATTTTCCCCCCGGCGCTTGAGATAATCCTTCTTGCGATCAACGAAGTAGAAAAAGCCGTCATCGTCGAACTTGCCCAGATCGCCGGTATGGAACCACTGGTTGCGCATCGCCGCCACCGTCGCTTCGGGCCGGCGCCAATAGCCCTGAAACATGATGTTGGGCTTGTTGGGGCGCACAATCACCTCTCCGACCTGATTAGGGGCAAGCTCGCGATCATTGTCGTCCACGATCCGCACGTCGAAATCGGAATAGCGTTTGCCCGAGGAACTGGGGGGGGCATAGGCGCCGCCCGGCAGCCAGGTCACGACGGCCGCTTCTGTCATGCCGTAGTCGTTCGACCCAACATTACGCGATCCGAAACGGTCGCGCCATGCCTGCTTAACCGGGTCAGAAAAAGGAACTCCGCGTACGGTGTGAACCTGACCATAACAGCGTTTTGCCGCGTCATTATCTGCCGCATCGGCCAGCATCGTCGCCATCGATCCCACCAGCGACACGATCGTGGCACCGGACCGTTCAACCTCTGGCCAGAAATTGGAGACCGAGAAGCGCCGCGCGATGACGATGCGTCCGCCGCTGATGACTGTGGCGGTTACGCCCGTTGCCAGCGCATTGTTGTGGAACAGCGGCAGGGGCGTGAAGGTGATGTCGTCCGCCGTGGCGGGGTTGGCCGCCAGCCGCGCCCGCGCAAGGTTGCAGAAATAGTTATAGCTCTGGATGCTGCCCTTGGACGGCCCGGTCGTGCCAGAGGTATAGATGATGCAGCCGATATCATCGGGCCGGGGATCGAAGGCGAGCGGCGTGTCGTCGCTGCCGCGATGATCGTCCAACGGCATGATTTTCAGGCTACTGGCCGGCGGCGCACCTTCCAGGCCACGGCACAGGATCGTTCCAGTCGCGCTCAGCCCGCCTTCCAGCGCGATGATCCGCGCGAGATAATCCCGCTCGCAAATAACGATCGGCGCGTTTGCGTCGTCGATCTGATGGCGCAGAAACTCGCCGCGAAGGGCGGTGTTGAGCGGCACGCTGATCGCGCCCAGCTTGTTGATCGCGAACCAGCTCGTCATCGCGTCGATAGTGTTGTCGAGCATGGTCGCAACGGTGACGCCATAGCCAACCCCCAGCGCATCCAGCTCATGGGCAAAGCGGGTCGCCAGCCGGTCGAAGTCCCGGTAGCTGTAAAGAGCCCCGTCCATATCCAGGAAGATCCGGTCAGGCGCCTCGTCGAGCACGCGCCTGAAGGCCGCTATGATCGTGTCCTGCCCATCCCAATGCCATTCATTGCCGCGATTGTCGGTCTGCTCTGCTTCGCTCACGCCAGGCTTATCCTCTACTTCGATCATTGCTCATCCCATCGGCGAATATCAGTCATCCGCTTTCGCGGTCCTATTCGGCCGTCCCCACAGGTGCGGGCCGACATTTGATCATCCGTGTCGGCTCATAGACATAGACGGTCAGGCCATCCTGATTCACGATGTTCACTCGCGTTTTGAGGATGCCGCGGCTCGGGTCGCTGCGACTTAGCCGCGCCTCGATCACTTCGCATTCGGCATGGATGGTGTCGCCCTCGAACACCGGCGATTTCACGTCCAGTTCCAGGTGCAGCATGGCAAGACCGGTATATTGCAGGGTCGCCTGCGCGATCAGCGCTTCGCTGAAACAATAGCATAGCGCCATCGGCGCGAAGCGACGGCCAAAGACCGATTTTTCGGCAATGGCCTCATGGTCGATGAAGAAGACTTCGGTCATGCCGGTGCAATTGACGAAATTGACGATGTCGGCGCCCGTTACCGTCCGACCCACCGTGCGATAACGGCGGCCGACCGGCATCTCTTCGAAATACTGGCCCAAGCCCACCAGTTCCATGGATGAGTCCGTCACGATATGCTCCTTGCCAAACGATCAGCCGCCACTCTCCCATCGGCCTGTCGACGGATAGAGGTCTCGCGGATCATCCTACAGCGTCCACTGGATATGTTGGGGCAAAAGATATTCCGCGATGCCGTCATCGCCCCATTCGGTGCCCACGCCGCTCATCTTCCAGCCGCTGAGGATGGAATCCACTCGGAACGCGCCCCCACCGTTGATGGAGACCGTCCCAGCCTGAAGCCGCGCGGCGACATCGCGGGCCGTATCGAGCGGCCCGAACACGCTTGCCGCCAGCCCGAATGCGGAATCATTCGCGATGGCAATCGCATGGTCGACATCGCGATAGGGAATGGCCACAGCAACCGGCCCGAACAGTTCGCTGCGGCAAATCTCGGCATCATTGTCGAGCCCGCCCAGCAGCGCGCCGTTCATAAACCAGCCCTTGTCCCGATCCGGTCGACCGCCGCCGGCCAGGACCGATCCGCCCGCGGATCGTGCCCGGTCGACGAACCCTTCCACCCGTGCACGGTGTGATTCGCGGATCAGCGGGCCGGAGGTGGTCGCAGAATCGAGCGGATCGCCCACGATGATGTTTTCAAACGCGGCGCGGGCCGCATCGACGAAATCATCAAACATCGCCTGTGGCACCAGCAGACGAGTCGGCGACTGGCACCCCTGCCCGGCATTACGCAGGTAACGACCGTGCAGCGGCATGGACACTTTGGACAGATCGGCCCCGGGCAACACGATACCGGGCGATTTGCCGCCTAGTTCCAGCACCACATCCTTCAGGCCGTCGGCCGCCTGGGCCATCACCTTGCGGCCCACCTCGACCGATCCGGTCATGCTGATCTTGGCGGCGAGCGGATGGAGGGTCAACGCCCGTGCCGCGTCGGGGCCACCGACAATGATGTTGAGAACCCCCGGCGGAACGCCCGCCTCCTGCGCGATCTTCCCGAACAGCAACGCCGTGAACGGGGTCAGCGAACTGGGCATGAACACCGCCGTGCATCCGGCCGCCATCGCGGCGCAGGCCTTGGACACGATGTAGAGCAGTGGGTTATTATAGGCGCCGATCCCTACCGCCACGCCGGCAGGCTCATAACGGATCATGCTTTCGCTGCGCGGGCTGCGCTCGTCGACGCCCAGAAACCGAGTGCGGTCGACCGTCACGCGGCCGGCAAAATAGCGCAGCATGTCGATGGGGCCATCGACCTGGAGGAATTTCCCGATGGAGACGGGCGTGCCGGTTTCAGCCACCAGCGACCGAGCGAACTCCGCGGAACGTTCGGCAAATAGATCAGCCATGCGCCCAAGCACCTGCGCCCGGAACGCCGGATCGCGCCAGACTCCCGATGCAAAGGCGGCGGAGGCCGATCGCATCGCCTGGTCGATCTGCCCTTCCGATGCCTGGGCAATGGTGGCGACACGCTCCTCGGTCGCCGGATTTTCAACGATCAGGGGCGCACCCTCGCCCGCGACATACTCGCCATTGATGAACAGGCCAGGATCGGCGCTGCCGGAGCCAATGTTGGGCGCTGCATCCACAGCCGGGCGAACGGACGGAGTCATGGCACTTCCTCTCATTATATGCGGATGATGTTGTGTGCCCCAACGCTGCCTCCGCCGCCCGGATACAGCTCCTCCGATTCGAAGATCGCCATCCCGTTGTGACCGCGCATGCCGGGCAATTCAGACTGCACCATCTACATTCGACTGTCTAGTCGGTCTATTTGTAATGATATGGCTTTTGCTGTCAAGATGCCTCGTTGAGAAGATTGTTCGACATAGGCCTCCACGTGGGAAGCCAGTTAGGTTCTGCGGAGCCATCCCAACATGGAACCCAATTGGTTTAATTGCAATCCGACTAGACGGCTGTATTTTTATCGAATAGCTTTCCATCGACAGTCCACGAAAGACGGGATCTAAAAGCCGATGACGGAATTGAAGGGAGAGGTGGCGCTCGTCACGGGGGGCGCCTCCGGTATCGGCCTTGCCTTGGCCACTGCCTTGGCAAAAAGGGGAATGCGGGTCGCGATCACCGACGTCAATGAGGCCGCGCTTCAGTCGTCGGCTGAAACGTTGCGCGGAACCGGGGCCGATATTCTGTCGCTGGTGCTTGATGTGCAGGACGCGGATAGCTGGAAACGGGCACTCAATGAGGCCGAAGCGCAGTGGGGACCCATTTTCCTGCTGTGCAACAATGCCGGTGTCGGCTTGGGTGCTGCGCCCAGCGAAGAGGTTGGGCTGGCCGAGTGGAACTGGCTGCTTGGTATCAACTTGGGCGGCGTTTTCCTGGGCGTACGAACCGTTGCCGCCGGCATGAAGGCGCGCGGGCGGGGCCATATTGTCAACACTTCGTCCATTCTAGGATTGTTCCCCAAAGCGAACAATGCGCCCTATACCGCGGCCAAATTCGCTGTTGTCGGCTTTTCAGAGGCCTTGCGCGCGGAAATGGCGCCCCATGGGGTGGGCGTGACCATCCTGATGCCCGGCCTTGTCCGCACGGCCCAGAATGCAAATTCGCGCCCGCCACAACTGGTTGCCGGTGCCACGACGGCCGCAGCCGTGGAAAGGCCGACAGGTATCGAGCCGGACCGGGTGGGCGACATCGTCGTCGAGGCGGTTCTGAAAAACCGGCTCTATGCCATTACCCATCCGGACTATCTGCCCGTGGTGGAAGACCGCATGGGACGGCTGATCGAAGCTTTTCGTTCGTCGCCTGCGCCTGTCACCGGCGAAGACATCAGCTTCCTTGGCCATGACAGTTTGGGCCTGTCGGAGCGAGCAGCATGACGCCCTTCCAATTCGAAAACCGGGTCGCCGTCATCACCGGTGCCGCGGGGGGGATCGGCAAGGCTATGGCAGAACGGTTCGCGCGCGCGGGCATGAAATTGCTGCTGTCTGACGTCGACTCGGACCTGTTGAGGCAAACGGCCGATATGCTGCGAAGGGATGGGACGGAGGTCGTCACCCTGACGGTCGACGTGGCAAAGCCGGACGCCGTTCAGGCTATGGCGGATCATGCCTTCGCACATTTCGGCGCCGTGCATCTCCTGTGCAACAATGCGGGCGTCGTGCCTTCGGGGCGGCACCGGCCGATCTGGGAATATCCGGCGGAAGACTGGAAGTGGGCAATGGACGTCAACCTCATCGGCGTGGTCAACGGGCTGCGCGCCTTCGTCCCGCGCATGATGGTGCAGGATGGCCGGTCGCATATCGTCAACACCGGCTCCATCGCCGGCCTGATCAGCGGGTCAAGGGCGCCGCTTTACAGCGTTTCCAAACATGCCATGGTCCGCGCGACCGAGGCGCTCTACAGCGGGCTGCGCGACCGGGGAGCCAATATCGGCGTGACGATCCTGTGCCCCGGCCTGGTGGGCACGCGGATATACGAGTCCGAGCGCAGTCGCCCGGCGTCGCTGGCCACGGCCACCGCGCAGGACGAAGGCGCGCCGCCAACTGATAGTGGCGCTGTCATGGATGTCGAAACCGTCGCCGAAATGACATTCGACGCAGTGCGCGACAATCAATTCTACCTACTTACCACCCCGCATTTCGACGGGCATATCAGGGAACGCATGGACGCGATGCTCGGCCGGCGAAACCCGGACTTTCCCTGAAACCTAAGGGACGCCTGATCAGGCCGTAACCTGGTGCGCGCGCGCCAGGAAGGGCAGGATGGCATCGGCAAAGGCATCGTTCCGATCCCCCGCCACCATGTGCCCCGCCCCAGCGACCTCGACGATCTCCAGTTGTGGAACACGTGCCTTCATCTGCACCATTCCGGCTTCATCGACGACATCGCTCTGGGCGCCGCGCATCAGCAGCGTCGGGATTGTCACCCCGTCGGCGACAGCAAGAAGGGCGGTCGAATAATCGGGCGGCTCGGGCGTCGGCCTGCCGGCAATCAACGCGGGATCCCAGTGCCAGTGGAGTCGGCCGTCCTCGCGAAGACGCAAATTCTTGCGCAGGCCGTTGCTATCCGATGGCCGAGGTCGATCGGGATTATAGGCGGCGACCGCAGCCACAGCCTCATCAAGCGTCGCAAAACCCTCGGGATTGGCCGTCATGAACCGGATGATTTTCTGGGCGCCGACCGGATTGGGACGCAACGCTATATCCACCATGACAAGCGCGGTCGCAGGACTGCCGGTGGCGGCGGCATAGAAGCTGGCCATGCCACCCATGGACGCACCCACCAGCGCGGCCGGTCGATCCAATGTGGCCAGCACGGCGCGCAAATCGTCCGCCAGCGCAGGCAGGCTATAGTCGCCGTCCGGTGCCCAATCGCTATCCCCATGGCCCCGCGCGTCATAGGCGATCGTGCGATAGCCCGCCTGGACCAGGCGGTGCATCGTGCCGCGCCAGGAGTGACGGGTCTGCCCCCCACCATGCAGCAAAACGACCGGGGGCCGATCCGCAGCCCCCTCGCAATCTGCTGTCAGCGACACGCCCCGCGAACCGGAAATATGCGTAGTTACCAACGTCATCTGCATGCCCTTTGTGGAAACATTATTACCCTATGCCCTGGCCTGGCCTAGCGCCGATGGCGACAGAGGCCCTTGGCGCTTGCCCCGCATTAGTTGGTCCGTCAAACGCGAGATTTATACTACACCGCCTAGTCAGTCGATATATTTAGGACCTCAATGCGCCTAGCGCAAGATTCTATCCTACACCCTCGTATGATGGGTTCGGCGGGGGCTAAGACTTTCAAGATAAGGTGTTGACGCTCGCGAAAGCAGTGATATATTTTTAGACCGACTAGCCGGTCGGAATATAATTAACTGTGAACAGGCGGATGACGAACAAGATTATGACCATTGCAAGCGCTCCGCTGATCGAAACCGAACGGGTGTCCCTTGATGAGCATGGGCGGGAAGCCGCAATTTTGTGGTTCAACCGGCCCGATGCGCTGAATGCCATCAGTTGGGAGGCCATGCGCGATCTTGCCGCCTCGCTGGCTGCCGCTGAACAGGACCATGCCGTTCGCGCCGTATTCATCGCCGGTCGCGGGCGGGCGTTCAGCGCAGGCGGGGATATCAAAGCCTATAAGAAATTGCAGGCGGACGGCGCGGCGTTCACCGCATTTGTCGACGATTATTGCCGCCTGACCGAAGGCATCGCCGACATGACCAAGCCCGTTATCGCGCTGGTGAATGGCCTTTGCGCCGCGGGTGGGCTGGAACTGTTGCTGGCGTGCGATTTCGCATGGGCCGCGGAATCGGCCCGGATCGGCGACATGCACGTAAACTTTGCCCAGATCGGCGGTTCAGGCGCGATGGCCCGGTTGCCGCGCCTGATCGGGCAGGCACGAGCGCTTGAGCTGGTCTTGTCCGGCGAGATGCTGGATTCTCGCCTGGCGCTGGAGTGGGGCATCGTCAATCGGGTGGTCCCCGACGACCGGCTGTTGGAAGAAGGGCTTCGTTTCGCGCGCGCGCTGGCGGCCAAGAGCCCCAACGCGGTGAAATTCGTGAAGCAGTCGATCCGTCACGGCATGGATCAGGATCTGCCCGGCGCGCTCAAATTCGAACGCGACCAGTGCCTGCGGTACTGCCTGACCCTGCCGGACTCGATGGAAGGGATCAACGCCTTCATCGAAAAGCGCGATCCTGTATACGGGGCCGGTCAATGAGCGCGAGCGGCCGCCCGTCATTTCTGGGCCGGACGGCGATCACCGGCGTCGGTTATACCCCCCTCAGCCGTGATTCCGGAATGAGCGTGCACGCTCTCGCCGTGATGGCCTGCCGCGCGGCCTTGGACGATTGCGGGCTGAAGCCGAGCGACGTCGACGGCATCGTGACCTACAGCCTGCTGAACGATTCCGTTTACGGCCAGGCGGTTGCCGCTGGCCTGGGCAGTTCCGAACTGACTTATGCGGTCGACCTCAGCCTGGGTGGCCAGGCGCCATGCGCGGCCGTGACCATGGCCGCCATGGCCGTGGATTCGGGAATGGCGCGCAATGTCCTCGTCTTCCGCGCGCTGAACGGGCGCAGCGGTAAGCGGATCGGTTCGACCTCCTATGAATCGCTGACATCGGAATTTCGCTATCCCATCGGGTTCAACGCGTATCCCCAATATATCGCTATCTGGGCCAGGCGCTTTATGATCGAAACCGGCTTCAGTTATGAAGATCTGGGGCATGTCGTGTCGGTTCAGCGTGACTATGCGGCGCTGAACGAACGGGCGATGCAGCGCAAGCCGCTGTCGGTCGAAGACTATCTGGCCACGCCCTTCATCGTCGATCCCTTCCGCAAGGCGGACTGCACGATAGAGGTCGATGGCGCTTGCGCGGTGTTGGTCACTTCACTCGACGAGGCGCGGTCCCATCGGCAACCGCCGGCGGTCATCAATGGCGCGGCCTGGACGACGCCCAAGGGATCGGGGCTGGATCATGCCGATCTGTTCAGCTGGCCCGACTGGTCCAAAAACTGCCACCATTATCTGCGGGAACGCCTCTGGAAATCGGCCCGGGCCACCCCCGGCGACATTGATTTCGCTGAAATCTACGATTGTTTCAGCATGGTCGTGCCGATGACGCTGGAAGGTCATGGCATCTGCCCCACCGGGGGCGCCGGCGAATTCATCTCCAGCGGCGAAACCCGCCTCGGCGGCTCACTGCCGGTCAACACCCACGGCGGTCTCCTGTGCGAAGGCTATTTGCACGGCATGAATACCGTTAACGAGGCTGTCCTCCAGATTCAGGGGCGCGGCGGTGCGCGACAGGTGAAGAAGAACGACTGCTGCCTGGTAACGTCGGCTGCAATGATGGACGGGTCTGCGCTGGTGCTGACGAAGGACGAGATGCAATGAGCGTCGTAAGTGAAACAGGCATCCAACCCACGCTTGATACTGCGTGGTGGTGGCAAGCCCTGGACCGGGGCGAATTGCTCGTGCCGACCTGCCGGACCTGCGCCCATCGCTTTTTTCCGCCCCAACCCTTTTGCAATAATTGTGGATCGCAGGATTGCTTTGGCGCTCCCAGTGAGGGCACGGGAACCGTATATTCCTGGGTCGTGATCCACCGCGCATTCAGCCCGGAATACGCCGACAAGCTGCCCTATGCCATCGTTGCCGTCGACCTGGATGACGGCGGACGGATGATAGGGCGCTATCTGGGCGATCCGCTAACACTCCGGGACGGGTTGCCCGTTCATTTCCGAATGTTCCGGGATAAAAATCAAGCGCTGCTCGGGTTCGAGACCTAACCTTCATCACGTCTAGGGCGACTCATGACTCGGCGCCCGATGGGCTGCAGGGGGTATCGTGAGTTGTCGGATGGGGAAGCACAAAGGCCGACAGCGCGGTGTTCTGATGTTCGCCGAACAAGTTTGTTGATTAGATGAGAATTTAATCCTTAACTCAGTTGGGCGCGGGCGGGGGTAATCGAACACCAGGTGCGATGTCGAGCACGGACACCTTGACGTGGATGAGCGCCGCTGTGCCGGCTTGCCGTGCAGCGATAAGCGCCGGCTCGAACTCTTCGGTATACTCAACGGTGGTGGCCCACAGGCCAAATGCGCTTGCCATGGCGGCAAAGTCGGGATTGCGGAGGTCCGTTGCGATGACGCGACTGGGAAATTTACGTTCCTGATGCATGCGGATCGTTCCGTAGGAACCGTTGTCGATCACCACGAAGATCACGTTAGCCTGCTGCTGGACGGCGGTTGCCATTTCCTGCCCGGTCATCAGAAAGCAGCCATCACCCGCAAAGCAGAGGACTTCGCGCTCGGGATGCAAGAGCTTCGCCGCGATCGCAGCAGGAACGCCGTAGCCCATTGCGCCGCTGGTGGGCCCCAATTGCGTATGCCAGCTGCGATGTCGGTAGAAGCGATGGAGCCAGGCCGCATAGTTTCCAGCGCCGTTACAGATAATAGTGTCAGACGCGCAGAGTGTTCGTAGCGACGCGTACAGCTCCGAAAGATTGACGTCGGATTTCACCGCGATCGGCGTCGAATACGCTTCGTAAGCGGCACGTGCCTCGGCGCGCCACGTTTCCCACACCCGCTGCAGTGGCAACTGGCTAAGCGCGAGCGCCGCGCTCGCTACATCCGCCGCGGCGCTCTGCGCAGCGGGCCAGACGCGCCCCAGTTCGCCTGGCTCGGCCAGGATGTGGATCAGTTTGCGCGCCGTATCCTCGCGACTGAACAGCGTGTAGCCCTGAGTTACATTCTCGCCCAGCCGCGCCCCGATCGCGAGTATTGTATCGGCGGATTTGACGCGCTCGATGAGAGCCGGATCCGCGCCGAGACCAAGGTCGCCGATATAGCAGCCATGCTCGTTGTCCCACAGATCCTTGCGCCGGAAGGACAGGATCACCGGCAGCGATGCTTTTTCCGCCCAGCTGCGCAGCGCATCGAGCGCCTCTTCGCTCCAACCACTCCCACCGAGCACCAGCAACGGCCGCTCGGCACCATTTAGCCGCGCCACGACCTCCTCGACGAAGGAGGGTGGCAAGCCGGTCGCGGTTGGCGTCACGAGCATGTTATGTGCTGGGCCGACAGGCTCGATCAGCATGTCCTCCGGGAGCGCGATGACCACTGGGCCCTTGCGCCCGTTCTGGGCGGTGGCAAAAACGCGGTGCAAGATCTCATCGACACGCGAGGGATCGTCGATCTCGACCGACCATTTGGCGAGCCGACCGATGCTTCCGGGATAATCAACTTCCTGAAAAGCCTCGCGCCCGCGGTGCCGCCGCGCAATCTGGCCGACGAAAAGGAGTACCGCGGTCGAGTCCTGCTGCGCGGTATGGATTCCAATGGAGGCATTTGTCGCGCCCGGTCCCCGCGTCACCATGCAGATGCCGGGACGCCCAGTCAGCTTGCCGTGGGCGTCCGCCATGTTAGCCGCGCCTGACTCGTGCCGGCAGGTTACGACGCG
Source organism: Sphingobium sp. (assembly GCF_033795625.1). GTDB lineage: Bacteria > Pseudomonadota > Alphaproteobacteria > Sphingomonadales > Sphingomonadaceae > Sphingobium. Next base: position 38,682 of record NZ_JARYGI010000010.1, read on the forward strand.
GATGGATGGCTCGTCGTACAAGGCGTCCAACACCGCAAGAAAGCTTTCGCCGGGAACACAGAATACGTGGTCCACGCCTTGCGCCACCAACATATCGACGACGGCATGGGCCGCGGTTCTTTCAATCCTGGACATCAATCGTCTTCATTCCCGTACAGAATTCGCGAGCATAGGAGCCTTGCTCGCGCGCCCCTATGCTGGATGTGCGGCTCCCACCGAACGGCGCCTGCAGCTTGGTCCCGGCGGTGCCCGCCCGCGTGTGTCGTCGCCCGCCGGACTTTCTACTTTGATGACCTCAGCACCAAGGTCGGCCAGGACCTGCCCTGCCCTTGACCCCGCTAGGATCCGGGCCAGTTCGACCACCTTCAAGTCTGCGAGCGGCGGGGTCATCAGAAAGCCGCGATGCCGGTGATAGCCCGACCCAGGATCAGCGCGTGGACGTCGTGCGCACCCTCATAGGTATTGACCGTTTCCAGGTTCATCATGTGCCGAATAACCTGATATTCCTCAGAGATGCCGTTGCCGCCGTGCATATCGCGGCTCATACGCGCGATATCGAGGGCCTTGCCGACGTTGTTACGCTTGACCATGGACACCATTTCCGGAGCGAAACGCCCCTCATCCATAAGGCGACCAACGCGCAGGCTGCCCTGCAGGCCGAAGGCGATGTCGCACATCATGTCGGCGAGCTTTTTCTGGTACAGCTGGGTGGCTGCGAGCGGACGGCCAAATTGCGTGGGATCCAGGCCATATCGGCGCGCGGCGTGGAAGCAGAACTCGGCCGCGCCCAGCGATCCCCAAGAGATGCCGTAGCGCGCGCGGTTGAGGCAGCCGAACGGCCCCTTCAGACCTTCCACCCCCGGCAGCAGCGTATCGGGGCCCACCTTCACCTCGTCCATCATGATCATGCCGGTGGTGGACGCACGGAGCGACATCTTGCCCTTGATCTTGGGCGCCGAAAGGCCGGCCATGCCCTTGTCCAGAATGAAGCCGCGGATTTGACCATCATGTGCTTCGGACTTCGCCCATATTACGAAGACATCGGCGAAGGGCGCGTTGCTGATCCACGTCTTGGCGCCGCTCAGCGAAAAGCCATCGCCATCGCGCTTGGCGACCGTACTCATACCGCCCGGATCGGATCCAGCCTCAGGCTCGGTGAGCCCGAAACAGCCAATCAAGTCGCCCGACGCCAAACCGGGTAGATACTTCATCCTCTGCTCATGTGAGCCGTAGGCGTAAATCGGGTAGATCACGAGGCTAGATTGGACCGATGCCATAGAGCGATAGCCTGAGTCGACTCGTTCGATCTCCCGGGCGACCAGCCCGTAGGCGACGTAGCTTGCGGCGGCGCCTCCAAACTCTTCGGGCAATGTCACACCGAGCAGGCCCGCCCGTCCCATAATCGGGAATAGCTCCGGTGCATCCACTTCATTGTGGAAGTCAGTTATGACGCGCGGCTGTAATTCGCTCTGCGCGAATTTTTGCGCGGCATCCCGGATGATCCGCTCCTCGCCGGAAAGCTGATCGTCTAGCTGAAATGGATCCGCCCAATCCAAACGTTCCACAGCACTCATATTATCTCTCCCGTCTCTGAAAGGATATGATGCGGATCGAATTCGGCCTAGAAAAATTTGCATGCTTGATCACAAAACGGAATGACGATGCTTGATGCTCTGCCGCGACCAAAAAAAGCTTTGCGGCGTAAAGATGCCGACTCGTTTTCTCTGTCGCGATATCGATGTTTGATCACGTTCCTTGCGCGATCAGAGCGCTCGCATTAGTTTCGGCAGGCAATAATCCGGTGAGAACGATCTGGGGCCTTGCAACGCTTGGAGTCTGCATCGAGTGACGGACAGTATCCATCCCGTGGTCCTGCACGACTACTTCCGGTCCTCCGCAGCCTTTCGCGTCCGGATCGCGCTGAACATTAAGGGCATTGAATATCAAAGCATTCCCCATCATCTGCGCAAGGGCGAGCAAAGCGCAGCCTCCTACCTTGCCGTCAATCCGCAGGGCCTTGTTCCAGCGCTCGAAATAGATGGATCCTGCTTCACCCAGTCTCTCGCGATCATCGAGTATCTGGATGAGGCCTATCCGCATCCTCCGCTGTTACCGGCCGACCTCGTCGGCCGAGCCCGTGTCCGCAGCATCGCGCAGATCGTCGCCTGCGACATCCACCCGTTAAACAATCTCCGTGTCTTGAGATATCTGCGCGCCCCGCTCGGCCACCCGGAGGACACGGTGCGGTCCTGGTACGCGCATTGGATTAGCCAAGGCTTTTCTGCACTGGAGAGCATTCTCAATCGAGGGCCGGAAGGCTCTTTCTGTCATGGCGACAATCCGGGGTTGGCAGATATCTGCCTGGTTCCGCAGCTATTCAATGCGCGGAACTTCGACGTCGATCTGACATCCTTTCCGCGGATTGAGGAAATTGTGGAGCGGGCCATGGCTTTGCCCGCGTTCATGAAGGCGCATCCATCGAACCAGCCCGATGCGGAATGATGGCTTGATATCGTTCGAGGGAGCCCGCCTCACCGTGAAGCGGGCCCTTTAGCTCCTCAGCCGAGAGAGAAGTTCTGAGCTGTCAGCGTGGGCTTGTTCCCCAGAAAGGCGACCTGAACCATGGCAGCCGAGCCGGACCCGTCGGAATCGTAGAACAGGTTGCCCGTCGCGCTATTGTAGATCACATGCTGATCGGCAGTTTGCGCCGCTGCTCCAGCGTAGAACGCGGAACTCGGAAGGCTGCCTATCGGCGTCGTCGCAAAAGCGGCGAAGACGGCTCGGGAAAAGACGAACCTGTCTTCTGTCGCAGAGAAGTCTTTCACTGTATCGCGGTCGGCCGAGACGGTAAGGGAGTCGAACAGGAAGCGGTCGGCTCCAGCGCCCCCGGTCAGTTCATCCAGCCCGGCGCCGCCTACCAGCAGGTCGTTGCCGTCATTGCCCTGAAGAAAGTCGTTACCAGCCTCTCCATAGATTGCGTCGTTGCCGCCCATGCCGACGATCAGGTCTCCGCCCAAACCGCCATAGAAGCTGTTATTCCCGTCATTTCCCGTCAGAGTATTGGCAAAGTCGTTGCCAATCACATTGATGTCGGCAGTTCCAATCTGCGTAAGCTTCTCCAGATTGGCTTCCATCGTGAAATCGACGGACGAGAAGGCCGCGTCCGTGCCCTCGCCAAAAGCTTCGACGATGCGGTCGCCAAGATTATCGATGTAGAAGATGTCGTTGCCGATGCCGCCATAAAGCGTATCCGCACCGCCCCGCCCATCCAGCGTATCGTTGCCCGATCCGCCGTAAATGCTATCGGCGCTTGCATTGCCATTCAGTATGTCATTCCCGCCCAGGCCGTTGATCGTCCAAAGATCGTTGGTTGGAGCAGTGAAGCTGTTCGCGCCATTATCACCCGTGTAGCTTTTGGGTTCGGGGAGATTATTGACGCCGATCGTAAAGCTCGTTTCCACGAACAGCCCGCCGCTGTCGGTCGCGCGAGCCGTGACATTGTGGCTGCTGGCTACCTCGTAATCGAGCAACCCGCCATTGGCTACGGTGATGACTCCGGTCATAGCATCGATGACGAAGCGCCCGTTCGCCGTGTTGGTAAGGCTGTAGCTGAGCACCTCGTCATGGTCCACGTCCTGCGCGGCCAGCGTGCCGACGGCGGTGCCGTTCGCCGCGTTCTCGTTCACCTGCCCGCCGGTCAGCGCCAAAGCTGTCGGCGCGTCATTGGCACCCGCGATGGTCAGCGTGACCTTGGCGCTGGACTGGATGCCCGCCGCATCCTTGATGGTATAGCTGAAGCTATCGGTGGCGCTCTCCCCTGCCCGAAGCGACTGATAGGCCGTTCCCGGCGCGAAGGTGATGATGCCGTTCGTTACCGACAGCGCCGAGCCATTTACGGTTGCCGCCGGAAGTGGCAAGAGCGTGAGAACGTCGCCGGGATCGACATCGATATCATTGCCAAGCAGTGCATTGATCGAGAAAGTCGATCCATCCTCGCTGACGGCGACCTGGTCTGCGACTGCCAGCGGAGCGTCATTTACCGGAGCGACATTGACGGTAACTCTGCCCGTGGCCGTAGCGCCTGCACTACTCGCGATCGAGTAGCTGAAAAGCGCCGCGCCGCTGAAATTGGCGGTCGGCGTGAATACGACATTACCAGCGCCGTTGAGCGACACCTTACCGCCGGAGATCGCGGAAACGCCAGTCAGATTGATGGGGGAACCGTTCGAATCCACGTCGTTGGCCAGCAGCGTGGAAGCAAGGAACGTAGAACCCTGGTCCTCCTGTCCGCTCACCGTATCGGCGGTGCCTATAAGCGAAGGCGGTCCGCCTTGCGAACCCAACGGGCTGAAGATCTTGTATTTGACCGATGTCCCGGAATTATCGCCGCCCTGTGCGCTGTAATCGGTCCACATGACAGCGAAGTCGCCATCCTTGCCACCGGCTATGGCTGGATCGACTTGCGCGCCCAGTGATTGCGTGTTGACGATGAACTCCGCGCCGATGCGGATGCCCTGATCGTCGAAGATTTGCGCCTTGATGCCTGCCGTGCCGCCTTCCGACGCCGCTCCGCTATAATCGGACCAGCTTACCGCGAAACCACCATCGCTGAGCGCCGACAGGACGGGTGCGATCTGTCCCGCCGTGATCGTGGTATTGACGCGCGTTTCAGTACCGACTTTAGCGCCATTGGCACTGAAGACCTGAAGCTTTATGCCATAATAATCATTGTCGCCGCCCCGCAGGCTGGCATCTGCCCATGCAACCACGAAGCCGCCGTTGGAAAGGCCGATGACGGTTTGCTGCTGCTGATTGCTGGCGGTTTCCGTGTTGACCAGGAATTCGCCGCCGACCCTGCTGCCAGCCGCATTGTAGATCTGCGCCTTGACCGAATCCTTGCTGGCGTCGCCGCCCGCCAGGCTGGTGTCGTGCCAGCTTACAACGAAGCCGCCCGAGATCAGCGACGCTACGACTGGCGTATCCTGCACGTTCGCCGTGAAGCTGTTGACAAGAAACTCGCCACCGGTGCGATTGCCGTTCTGGTCGAACATCTGCCCCTTGATGCTTGTACTGCTAGCGTCGCCGCCTTGCAGGCTGGCGTCGGCCCATGTGATGACGAAGCCACCCGACGAGAGCACCGTCACCGCGGGGGTGCGCTGCGCGTTCGCCGTCTCGCTGTTGACCAGGAATTCACCGCCGATCGCGCTGCCCGCCGCGTCGAACATCTGCGCCTTGATCGAGGATACGGAGGCGTCGCCGCCCACAAGGCTGGAATCCACCCAGCTGACGACAAATCCGCCCGATGGCAGTGCAGCCACCACGGGGTTGTCCTGGCTGTTCAACGTCTGCGTGTTGACCAGGAACTCGCCGCCGATCTTCGCGCCATTCGCTCCGACGATCTGACCCTTGATCCCGTAGCTGCTGGCGTCGCCGCCCTGAGTGCTGCCATCGCTCCAAATGAGCACATAGCGCCCGTTGCTAAGCCCGGCGAGTGCTGCCTGCTGCTGATTGGAGGCCGTGGCTGTGTCCGCCAGCAACTCGGGTCCGCCAGCATAGCGCTTTTCGTTGGCTGAATCGGTGAGCGACAGGTTCACGACCTTGTCAAAGCTGTTCCCGAACGTGTCGGTGGCGCGGACGATGACGGTCGCTCCCTGCGCGGACTCGTAGTCGAGGAGCAGGCTGTCCTTCACCACCAGCTTGTCGGCCTGGATCAGGAACGCACCACCTGTGGAATCATCGATGATGGCGTAACTGTAGACTGCATTCAGAGCACCATTGGCGCTAAGGCTCGCAATCGTCGTGTTCTCGACGGCCGTTTCCGAAACGATGGTATTGGAAATGGCCACATTGCTGATCGGCGACGTCGTCGGCATCAATATGCGGGCCCTGATGGACCCGTCGGCATCGCCATTCTGCCCGCTATAGTCGGTCCAGCTCACCACCAGTCCGCCCGATGCGAGCGCAATGATGGAGGGCATCTCCTGATTGCCGGTCGTGATGCCGTTGACCTGGAACTCGCCGCCCAGCTTATTGCCCTGCGCGTCGAATATCTGCGTCTTGATGCCAAAGCCGCTGGCGTCGACGGACAGGTTGCTGTTGTCGCGCCAGCTTATAGCGAAACCGCCGTCGGGCATGGCCGTGATGGACGGCTGATCCTGGGAATTGAAGGTGGTCGTGTTGACCAGAAATTCCCCGCCCACACGCACGCCCGCGGCGTCATAGACCTGCGCCTTTATCCCCGCCGCATTGCTGTCCCCCTGCAGAGACAAGTCGCGCCATGTAATGACGAATCCGCCATTGCTCAGGGCCGTGATGGCAGGCTGGTCCTGCGTGGAAGACGTAGCGCTGTTGACCAGAAATTCGCCGCCGATCTTGCCACCCGTGGCGGAAAACATCTGCGCCTTTATGCTGGAAGCGCTGCTGTCGCCGCCAAGAAGGCTCCCGTCCATCCAGGTCGCGACGAAGGCGCCGGACGCAAGCCCCGCAAGAGCCGGGAACTGCTGACTGCCCGTGATGGTGCTGTTGACCAGAAATTCGCCGCCGACCTTAGCGCCCGCCGCATTGTATATCTGGGCGCGAATGCCAGTGCCCTTGGCGTCAGGAGCCGTAGCGCTGGCATCGACCCAACTGATCACGAACCCGCCTGAAGCGAGGCTTGTCGTCACCGAGTTGGACTGACCAAGTTGCGTGGTCGTGTTGACCAGGAACTCGCCGCCGACCTTTGCGCCGGTGCCGTCGAATATCTGGGCTTTCACGCCGGTCTTGTCGGCATCGGGGCCGGTCGCGCTGTTGTCGGTGAAGGTGACGACGAATCCGCCATTGGCAAGCGCGGTAACGGAGGGCTGATCCTGCGCGTTGAGCGTCGAGGTGTTGACCAGGAACTCGCCACCCAGCGCGACGCCGTTGGCGTCATAGATCTGCGCCTTCACGCCCGATCCGCTACCGTCCGCCGTCGCATCGGTCCAACATATGACGAAGCCGCCGGACGCCAGCGCGGTCATGGTCGAATCCGTCTGCACCCCCGACAGCTTCGTGTTGACCAGAACTTCGCCTGTCGCTCCCGTATAGGCTCCACTCGCCATCCGCTCATCCTCAACCTAGGTTAAATGTTCGATAGCGAAGTTCAGCCCGCCGGGGAGAGATTACGCTTCCACCGAAGCTCGCGGAATAGACGATTCAGGATCGGCACTCCCCATTGGGATAGTAGCCTCTTGGTCAGCGGGCCGATCGCCCCCGCCCCTTTGCGTCCGATGAAGCTTTGCGCTGATGCACGACGACCGAGTCCATCGCATCGCCGCCTGAGGGCCCGACGCAGGAAATCAGATAGGTGGTCGTCTTCTCCGGATATACGAACAATGCACCGCTTCCTGGCACAGGGCGGCCTGCAAGCTTGCAAACCTGAATGTGCTCGCCCTGCCAGATGAGGTTAACTTGCTCTCCCGGCGCGACGGTGGAGGGCTCGGCCCGGATCGTCACATCGGGCAACGGCGGCGCAGTCGCTACTGCAAAGCCGCAGCTCGGGTCGGGATCGGGGCCCGCCGCTGCGTGCTGTGGCCCGCCATCTCCAGCCAGCGCGCCCAGATACTCCTCAAGATAGGTAAAGCCGCTTGCGGCCGTACGATTTCGGTCGGCAGCGTCCTGCGAGGATAGTCCGTGCGCCTTTTCCCAACTGTCCGCAATGCCGTCATTGTCCGCATCGGGTGGTGCAGAAGGTCCGCTCAGCACCGGCCAGCCGCCGACCTGTGCGGGATCATCAATGATGGAACCGCGACATGACGCCACTTCGCGCATCACACGCTGGTCGGTCGTATCCCGTTGCGGCTTGGTTGCCCCGCCCAACGCCAGTATATCGTGATAGGCTTGCCCCGGACCCGTGATCGCCGCAGCATCGACCGACAGCTTCTTGACGGGCGCAGATTTGACATAGCGCCAGTCCTTTGGCTCCAATACCAGCCTCTCGTCGCCGCGATTGGCAGGACGATGCAAGTCGATGTTGTCCTTCAAATAGATCGCAAAGTCCGCGGGATAGTCGCGGAAATAGTTGACGAGATAGAGACGCGTGCTCTTCTCCGATGACGGACCGAGAATGGCGATGTTACCGATTACGTTTGCGCCGACCGCGCCAAACCGCGTGTAGAACTCTCCATTGTAACGCGCCGAATTGTAGATGACGTTATTGATCATGTCGAACTGGCCGCGCGTGTTGATCAACGGATTTCGCCGGACGTTGCTGGCGATCAGATTGTGATGAAAGCTGATGTCGCGCGCGCCATAGCCGAAATAGGTGCCCCGGCTGTGCGGCTCCCGGTTGGCGCGGTTCAATCCTTCGGAGAGGATCGACCACTGGATCGTGACGTTGCGTGTTTCTCCGCATCTGGCCGGTTTTTCGCCGGGACCGACGATGTTGATCCCTTCGTCCGTAGGCCATGATGTCGAGACATGATCGAGGATCACATCATGTGCGCCGCCGCTGATCTGGATCGTGTCGACATTGTCGGACGAGCGTGTCGACGGGCCCGGACGCAGCCGCAGATGGCGGATCACCACGTCATGCGTCTGGATCAGCATCGGTGCGTTCGGTGAATTGCCGATGCGGATCGCTATGCCGCCTGGGGACGTCTGGCCGGCGATAGTGAGATAAGGCTTCATCACCTTGATCCAGTCGTCCACGACGATCGTGCCGCTCACCCGGAATACGCATGTTCGTGGACCGGACGCCTCCGCACAAGCGCGCAACGAGCCTTCTCCGGTATCTGCAAGCGTCGTGACGGGAATGACCACGCCGCCCCGCCCTCCTTTGGCGAAGCGCCCGAACCCTTGAGCAGTAGCAAACGCCTTCTGTCCGGAAGACGGAGCGTCGGCATCGTCGCATTCGATGCTCGCCGGAACGACGGCTTCCGATAGATCATCGCCCCCAGCGAAGGGGAGATTGCCGGTAAGGAGCGTCGTCATCATCAATGCGAATCCCACCACCATCAGCATGATGAGTGCTCCGCCGAACGGGCGCGGCTTGCCTGCACGTGTTGCCATGCCGTCAAATCAGCCGCGGGCACGCTCGAGGCGTTGCAGGCGCGCCGGAGAGTAGCGCCGCCTCAGCCCCAGCCGCATGTCCAGCGGCCCCCCAGCGGTGCGGGCGATGGCCAGCGCCAGGATCACGGGAACGGCCCAGAGCCGCGCATACATATGCGGGCTGGCAGTGGAGAACAGCAGGAACGTCGCTAAGACCGACAGGCAGAGCGCACCGGCCATCCTGTCCCTGCGCAAGGCGGCGAGCGCGACGAGCAGGAAAATGCTCATCATCGTGATCCACCCGGCGAGCGCGATGAATCCGCCCTCCACCCAGAGCAGCAGATACATATTATGCACTGGCGCGTTCTGGCCACTGACCACGCGGTCCTGATCCACGCCCGCCCCCAGCAGGATATGGTCGCCCACGCGATGCCATGCGCCATCCATCAGGGCTACACGGCCTTTGAACGTCCCGGCCTGCGCGAAATCGCCGCTTTCCAGCGCGTTGGCTACGCGCTTCTGGAAAATGCTGGGAAGGCCCAACTCTCCCGGCGCAAGGGCAATGCTCACCACGGCCAGTGCCAGCAGCGTATAGGCTTTGACGCGCACGCCACCTGCAATCACGAAAATCAGCATGGCCGCCAGCGCGCTACCGAATGCAGTCACGGAGGCGGAAAGCATCAGTGCAAAGAACAGGATGGCGGTAGCAAGGATCGCCTGCCACGCATTGATCAGCCGCCGCGCCCGGAGGTAGAAGGTGAACGGAAGCGCCATGGCGATCGTTGCGCCATTCCAGTTGGCATCGGTTACGAATGCGCCCAGCCTGCCGCTGCCCGAGATGAAGTCGAAACCCAGGATCGACCGCGCTTGCTCGAAGGACCCCTGGAAGGTGAAGTAGACGATGACGCCGGCCAATTCCATCAGCACGACACCCGCCAGCAGCGCACGCGCCAACCGGTGCGTTTCGCCATTGCCATGCCCCATCAACAGAAACGGAAGCACCATCCAAGCAAAGCTGTACTGAATTGCCACGATGGGCCAGCGAAGGGGATCGTTGCCGAAAAGCGAACTGACAAGCAGGCCCGCCATCATCAGCACGAAGGCAATCAACCACACCGGAGAAAGCACGCCGAACGGTTGAAGCGGGATATACTGGCGAACCACAAGCTGCGCCGCGCCGAGCAGGAAGCAGGCGTCGCTGATGGTGAAGAGGATATCCAGCGACGGACGCCAGGACAGATAAGGCGCGAGAAATATCGCCGCCAATATCAGGAACGGAGCGCGGACATCGGCTTGAACATGGCCGGCTTGCGGGTTCGCCATCGCGGCAGTCATGCGTGGCTCTCCTGAACGCCCGGCACACTCGGCGGCTGGACGGCTGTCTTTTCCCGATAAATGCGCTGGCGAAAGAAGTGCTGATAAGGCCACAATTCGAGGCTGACATGGACAAGATGCGTGAGCGGGATGGTGATCGCCACCACTACGCAGGAGAAAATCGCGATCGAAAGGCCAACCGAGTCCGTGAAGAGCCCCATCCGGTCGAAAACCTGTCGTGCCAGGAAATATGTATAGGGATGCACCAGATACAGGCTGTAGCTGACGGTGCCGAGATACCGCATCACCGGATTATCCAGCGCTGCTGCGGTCAGGCTGCCCGGCATTACGGCGAAGTAGAAATAGATCCCTGTGAATATGATGATGGGCACGACCACCGGGTTGGCGAAATCGCTCCAGAGATATTCGAAATGCCCCTGGCTCGCGAAGCCGATCATCAGGATCAGGCTCGCGGCCTCGATCAACCGGCGATTGACAGGTACCTGCCATTCATGGCGGCTCGCCAGCCTTATGGCAGCGCCCATGACGAAGTAGATCGCGATCGGAAAGGCGATCAGGAAAGCCAGCCCCGCCAGGACCGCCACGCCCCCGAACCAGTGGCGCCGCCGGACTGCGAAGTGGACGATGCCGTACATCAATATATAGAACATGACTTCGTAGGTCAGGCTCCAGGCATTGGGCGTCAATTGCTCCGTGCCGACGAACAGGTTCAGGAAAAAGAACCCCGCTAACAAGGCTATGACCGTGTTGATCGCGGGATACGCGTTGGTCGCCGCGTTAAGAGCTACGAAAAGGAGAGATAAGACGAAGAACAGCGGATAGAGCCGCAGGAACCGCCGCAGTGCGAATTCGCGGGGCGCATAACGCATTGCGCTTGGCAGGATGACGAAACCACTGATGACGAAGAAAAGCTCCACGCCGAACGTGCCGAGATACCAGGGCGCCTTGACCGCTTCGACATAGGCAGGGTGATCGGCGTAGATATGCTTTGCCGTGCCCCCAAGAATATGGGCGATCAGCACCATCATCGCGGCCAGACCACGCAAGCCGTGCGCGGCCGCGTTGAAGCCGCCTTCCCTGACCTTCTTTCGTGACGCAGGTGCGCGCGTGCCTCCACCAAGATTGTTCAGCAGAGCCGATGATGCTTCGTTCAGACTGACCATCCCCTGATCCCGTTGCCCCTTGACGCCTTCGATGACCGGACTCGTCGCCATGTCACTCGCCCAGCATAAGCTGCAAGAAACAAAAGATATTCAGCGCTTAAGGGGCAAGGCTGCTCATTGGTGGTAGCCCGATCAGCTTCCGGCAGGTGCAAGGCCTGCATTAGGAACAGACTCTGCCCCCATCGTTCGGAAGTGCCGGTACGCATCGAAGATGATATCGGTATCGCTCCGGGTTGGGCTCCAGTCGAGCACCGCTCGCGTGCGCGACGTGTCGAGCACATAGTCGAGATCGGCGATGGCGTACTGCTCCGGATAGAGCAGTGTCATGCCGATTCGATCGAGCCCTGCCAGCACAGCCTGCACCATCCGCGCCGGAGTGGGTATGAGCACAGACCGCGAGCCCGCACGGCGGATCACGTCGGCCAGCAAAGCTCTTACCGTGGGCGGAGACTCGGACCCCAGATTGAAAGGTCCAGGCGGTAAGCCGCGGTCGACTGCCTGTAAGGCTGCGGCGACGCAGTCGTCGACGGCGATCATCTGATAATGGTTGCGTCCGGCACCGATCATCGGCACCGGCAAGCCCAGAGCTATGAGGCGAAAGAGCTTGGCAAGGATGCCGAGCCTCCCGGTGCCGGCGATCAGCCTTGGCCGGAAGATCGTTGCGGACAGGGACGATCGGGCCATGGCTTCGCCGATGAACTGTTCGGCGGCTAGCTTGCTGCGGCCATAGGGGCCTATCGGCGCCTGCCGGTGCGTGGCGGGCACGGGCGACTGATCGGGCCTTCCATACGTCATGTCCGTGGAGAAGAAGACCAGACGCCCCGCCCCGCCCCGCTCCATCGCATCGAGCAGTTTTCGCGTGCCATCGCGATTGACTTCGGCGAACCAATCTTCCCGCCCTTGAGGCGGCACGGGTCCGTGGAACTGTCGGGCGGCGAGATGGTAGACGGTGTCATCCGCCTGCAAATCCAGTTTCGACAGATCATCGGAGTTGCGGATGTCGCCGGGAACGAAGCGGTGCTGCCCCGGAGCAGGCGGGGCGCTATCGAAGATCACGACATCCTCTCCGCGCGCGATGAGCGCAGCGGAAAGGCGGCTACCGACAAAGCCTGCGCCGCCCGTGATGACGTGGCGGCCGCTCAAGCAGTTCGCCCGATCACGATCACGCCGAGGCAGATGAGCGCTATGCCGAGCATCCGCGCAGGCCCGAGGCTCTCGCCGAGCAGGAAAACGCCCATCAGCGCAGCGATGATATAGCCGATCGACAGCATCGGATAGGCGACGCTGACCTGCAACCGGCCCAGCACCACCAGCCAAAGGCCGATGCTGAGCGCATAGCAGAGCATTCCGCCCCACAGCCACACATTGCTGACGAGCGCCGTTCCCAGCGCGATCACTTCGCGCGGTGGCGGCAGGATGCTGACCGTCATGGCCTTGCGCAGGACCACCTGCGCCATTGCGTTCAAAAGGACGCTGACGAGCACGATGCCGAAGGTCGCGGGGTTCACTGCGGCACTCCCACGGCGAACGCCCAGAGCGCAGCCACCGCCGCCGCGTGGAGCCAACTCCCTTTGTCGCGTATCGCATAGACGACCGGGTCGTCGTTCAGCGTACCGCGATGCGCCAGCAGCCATATCCGCATCAGCCACAATCCCAGCACCGCCGGGATGAGGAATAGCGGCCCTTTCTGTGCGTACAGCCCGGTCGGCATGGCGTCGAGCGAGAGGTAGAGGACCATCACCAGCACCGAAACCATGCCCGATGCGATGCCCAGGGCGAGCGTCAGAGGCTCGTCGCCCGGCAGATATCCCCGGCCCTTCACGACTCGCGCGTTGCGTGCCGCCTGCACCAGTTCGGCAGTGCGCTTGGCGAGCGCGAGGGACAGGAACAGCACGGACGTAAACGCCACGAGCCAAAGCGAAACCGGATGGTCGATGACGACCATCCCGGCCGTTATGCGCAACGCGAACAGCGTCGCAATGGCTGCGACGTCGATCATCGGCTTGCTCTTGAGTTGCAGCGAATATAGCAGCGTCAGCCCGGTATAGGCGCTCAGCACCAACCCGAAGGACGCGTGCAGCAGCCATGCCCCGACGAGCCCCCCGATCAGCATGACCGCAATCAGGGGCACAGCCCTGGAAATCGGGATCAGCCCCGCGGCCAGGGCGCGGAAACGCTTCGTCGGATGCTGCCGGTCGGCGGCAAGGTCGCTCAGGTCATTGATCAGATAGGTGGACGACGCGACGATGCCGAAGAACAGCCAGGCCAGCACCACGCGCCCCAGCAACTCGGGCTGAAGATATTCGTGCGCCAGCATCAAAGGCGCGAACAGCAGGAGGTTCTTGCTCCATTGATGGAGCCGAAGCGCCTTTACCCACTGGCGCGCATTTGCGCGGCGGCGGGGCAACAGCGTCGATCCGATGCCGTCCTTCTCCACACGGCGCTGAAGGCCGCGCGCTCCCCCTGCGATGATTGCCTCCCCTCCATGCCGCCATACCGGGAGATCGGCGGCGCTGTCACCGACATAGTCGAAGCCATCCGTGAACCGGCTCGCCAGGCTTTCGGCCTTCGCGACGGATTTTAGATTATCGACGCCGTTGCTGCCGGTCGCGCTGTCGAACAGCCCCAGCGCCTTGGAAACGCCGTCTGCTATGCTCTGATCGGCGGCCGTGACGAGATGCACTTCACCACCTGCCATCTTCCGCCGTTCGATCAGGTCCAGCACTGCCTGGTCATAGGGCAAGGTCGTACAGTCCACCGGCGCTATTTCGGTGAGGCGGCGCTTCATCGCTGCCCGCCCGCGCAACAACTGGAGGCAGGCCCCCGGCAGTTTCAGCGGCTGGCGGAACGCGACCTCGGTAAGATTCTCATGCAGCGTATCGGTACGCACCAGTGTCTGGTCGAGATCTACAATCAGCGGAGCCAGCGCCGTCTGTGGGGACGACTGCGCTGAAAGCACGCGGCTTTCCACCCCCATGCCTTTCCCCCGTTTCCGCCCCCTGTCGAGAAGGGCCTGCCGCCGCGTCATAATGCCGTGTCCCACATGAGGCCATGATGGGGAGCTTGGCGCAAGGCTGTCACGGGCAATGAGGGATAGCCGCATGCCCCACCGGGGAGGGATCGTCCCAACAGGTCTACTACTTCTGAACCGCTTGAGGCTCGCTTGCTTCGCGGACGACGGCGCTCGGTGAGATACTATTCGCGGGGCTTGGACGGAGGAATGCGGATGATCGCGACGGTTCTCAATCGCTCGGCTGAGACTATGGGCGGGGTCCCGCGTTGGGGGCCTCGCGCTGTTCCGGCGGTTCTGGGTGGAGTGATGGCGCTGGCGGTGGTCGGGCTTTTCGTGCGGATCATGGCCTATCCCTTGCGCCACGATGAGCAGATGTATGTTCCGGTTGGCGCTCTTCTGGGACAAGGCGACCTCTACCGCGACTTCGGGTTCAACAACCTGCCCAACCTGCCGTTGCTCATGGCGCTGGTCTTTAACGTCAGCGGTACGGACCATTATCTGCTGACCGGACGGCTGGTGATCTTCGGCGCCTGGTTGCTGGCTGCAACGGCGATGGCACTGATCGCGTGGCGCGCGGCCGGGTCTGTCGCAGCGGCTATTCTGGCTGCCCTGCTGCTGATGACCAATCCGCTCCTTCTGGGACCGGCAGGGATGCTGGCCACCAACAATTTCCTGCCCATGCCGTTCGCGATATTGGGCACGTGCCTGTTCATCGCGGGGCTCGATCGCGAGAGGCCGTCGCCATGGATGGTCGGGGGCGCCGGCTTGTGCCTGGGCGTCGCATTGGGATTCAAGGCAAACTACGTCTTCCTGGTGCCGCCCTTCGCCCTCGCCGCTTTCCTGGCGCCAGGTCGCATGACATTGCCGCAGCGGCTGAGATACGCAGTGCTGCCACTGTTGATCGGCGGCCTCATTGGCTGCGCGCCTGTGCTGTTCTACTTCCTGCGCGATCCCGACGGATTCCTTGCACACGTCATGCGATATCATCGCGGGCCGCATATCGCATATTGGGAAGCCAATCCGTCGCTGGACGGCCCCAAAGTGATGACGCTGGCGGGCAAAGTGAAGCTCGCTGCAAATGTGTGGCTGGGCGGCGGTGGAATAGTCGTAGTGCTCGCAGCCATTTATGGTCTCTGGGCAAATAGGCGACCGGAACGTGGCGCGGCAGTTCCCACCGGACGCCCCCTGTGGCCGATCTTGCTGGTGGCGGCGCTAGCGGTGGGGGGAGCGCTCATCTCCTTCGTACCCACGCCTGCTTTCCCGCAATATTACATTTTGCCGATCCCCTTCGTCATCGCGCTTGTGGCGCTCTCCTACGGACGACTTCCGCGATTACGCCGTACCCGACACGCCCCTTGGCTGATGGGAATAGCGGTCCTCGTCATACTCGCCGGAATGCCCCGGCTGCTGGTGCGACTGCCGCGGATCGTCACGCCGGAAAGCTGGACAGGCTACAGCACGCATGCGGCAGGAAAGGTGGTGGCCGCCGCGGTTGCCCGAAACGGCACTGCCGGACCCATAGCCACGCTCGCTCCGCTCTATCCGCTGGAAGGTGGTCTTCAGCTTTATCCTGAGCTGGCCGCCGGGCCGCTCGTGTACCGCGTGGGGGATCTGATCCCCGAGGCGGACCGCAAGCATTACCGGATGATCTCGCCCACCCGGCTCCCCGACCTGTTCGCCTCACAGCCTCCTGCCGCCATTCTTACCGGACTGGAGGGTGAACTGGACGACCCATTCGTCGCTTATGCCCGCAGCCATGGTTATCGCCCCCTGGCCGAGCCTGTGTTGCGCGATCGCTATGGGACAGCGCAGTTGTATCTAAGGCCTATGCCCTAGCGGCTCGGCGGGCCAGCATGTCGTCGTACAGCGCCATGATGGCGTCGGCGTGACGGCTTTCGCCAAAGCGTGCCAGTGCCTCCGCGCGGGCAGTCTCGGCTATACGAGCGGCGTCCTGGGGAGCGCGAAGCAATGACGCGCAGCCATCGGCCAGCGCCTCGGCATCTTCGGCGGGGACTAGCTTGCCGGTCTCTCCGTCCCGGATAGCCTCTATATTGCCGCCCGACGCCGTGGCCACGACCGGCGTACCCATCAGCATCGCCTCTATGAGGGTCCGGCCGAAGGGTTCATCGACCGCGGGCACCATCAACATCTCGCATCCCGCCAGCCAGAAAGCGCCGGGCGACCTGAAGCCCATCTGATGGATCGCATCGGCCACCTTGTACCGCTCGGCGTGAGCACGCACCTGCGCATCCATTCCATCCAGCGCTTCACCGAACAGGAGGCCGCGCACATCTAGATCCGGGCATTTCCGCCTGAGCGCGGCAATGGCTTCGACGAACAGCAGTGGCCTCTTCCGGTCGATCAGCGCTCCGGAAAAGGCGATCAGCCGGGTATCGGGCGACAAGGAAAGCGCCTCCAATATGGCCTGACGGGCGCTGTCCCTGTCGTAGCTGCGCGAGGTGTCGAACGGGCTGTGGATCACCGCCGTGCGGGCAGCGGCAGAGAAACGCCGCGCCCGAGGGCTGGCGAAATGCGACACTGCCACGACCCGGTTGGCCAGCAGAGGCGCGGCCAGTCTCAGCCCCGCAGCGTCCGGCGACCCCCGATGATGCCAGAGCAGTTTTGCGCGGGCGAGCCGCGTCGCCAGCGCCCAGGTCGCATGCGTGCGGCCATCATTGCTGTGTACGATGGCGACCCCCCGTCGGCGCAGGAAACGCGCCAACGGCACGGCTCCGCCCGCAAGACTAAGGCCACCCAGCGCACTGATCCGATTGCCATGATGGAGAACGGCCGACTGCGGAGCGGCCTCTACGGTGATGCCCGCATCCTCGAACAGTCGCGCGATGGCGCCGCCCGGATGCTGCACGAGCACCAGCGGCTGGAAGCGGCGGCGATCGATCGCCCGGATCAGACCGCAGGCGGAAATATGACTGCCGCCAACAAGATCGCCGACGAACGGGAAACAGACGGTGATGGGTCCGCCGCCGCCGTGCTTCACTTCGCCCATTCGGCAGGCAGAGGCGTTTCCAACACCAGCCACTCCACTTCCGATCCGCCGCAATAGCGGTCGACTACGTTCATGTAGCGGCCATCGTCGGACACGCGGAACAAGGTGCCGACATGCTGCCCCTTCGTCGACCTAGCGACGAGCAGCCATGCGCCCGGTCCCGCCAGATATCGCACCACATTGGCCATCGCCTTGCGCAACTGATCCTCGTCGAAATAGCCGCGGTTGAGGATGTTGGCCGCACGGATGAAATCGAAGCGGCCGCGAAACTCGGCGGTGTCGGCAAAGATATCGTTCTTTTCCACGCGGACATGGGGATGACCGGACACTCTGGGGCTGACGAGCTGAACGGCGGCGCTTCCCCCTTTGCCCTGCATGAGCAGCCGCTTCGCACGACGTCCGATCCAGGCATTGGCAGCAGCGCGAACCAGCACCATGCCCGTCGCATAGTCCGCCCGCCTGCGCCATGGCCGCAGCACCATGCCGAGCACGTCATATTGCAGCGGATAGCCGACTTCATCGGTCAGCACCCGGACGCCCGGATAGGCTGTCACCAAATGGCCGTCCACCGACAGGTCGGTGCCGATGACGTCCGCCGGATGCCCCGCCTTATGGAGCCGGTCGCTGAGCGCCAGTGTGGTCGTGCCAGACGAAATGCCGACATCCAAGACCTTGCCGATCTTCACATCGGCATCGGCGAAGCACCGCACGCAGACTTCGTCAAGATCATGAAAGCGGTCATTGCCGGTGCGCTTGAACGTCGCGTTGCGCGTGCGCAGGTCCGTGAAGAAACGATCCTCCACCTCGGGCGAAGCGCGCCCGGCAGGCGATTGAAAAAACCTGGTGGCAGTCAACGTCATGCGATCTTCCCCGCCTCTTTTCGGTACGTCCTTTCTTTAGCGCGAATGGCGTCGTGAACGGCTGGCAATTAGGGATTAAACCCACGGGAAAGCTGTAACTTCCCCAGTTTCGCCTCATTGGTCAGGCAGCGACGTGCGGACCAAGGGGGTAAGAACATGGCCATGATCGGCATATCAGCGAAAGGCGGTACGGTCCTTGCCCGTCTTCGCGCTGCCTTGCGGCACCAGCGCGTCAAGTCCGTCAGTCATCTCCTGACAGGCACGGCGGCGACGCTGGTGATCACGTTGCTGTCCATTGCTCTGGTCGCGCGGGCATTGGGACCGACGGCTTACGGCATCCTTGCGCTGATCCTGACGCTGGGGCAGGCGTGCGAACGGCTGCTCAGTTTTCAGTCGTGGCAGCCGCTCATCCGATACGGCGCGACGCTGAATGCGGATGATGAAGTTGAGGACTTCTCCGCCCTTTTGAAGTTCGGGCTGCTCCTCGATCTCGCGGGCAGCGCCGCCGCCTGGGCAGTCGCCAGCATCATCGCGATAGTCGTCCACTTCATAGGTGGGATATCGTTCGAGCACACCTTGCTGTCGCTGATGTTCCTCCTGTCGCTCCTCTTCAATTTCAATGGCGTGGCGACGGCGATATTCCGGCTCACCGGCAGGTACCGCACGATTGCGCGGCTACAGGTGGCCAACGCATTGCTGCGTCTCGCGCTGCTGGCGGTGGCTTTCAAATTCGGTGCAGGTCTGACGGAGATGGTCGCGGTCTGGACCGTCACGCAGATCCTCGGCTCGCTGAGCAATCTGGTGTTCGCGTTAAGGGCCGCGCCCTACAAGGCCGGCGTCATCCTTAAGGCGTCGCTAAAGAACATCAGCACCCGCTTTCCGGGCCTCTGGCGGTTCACATGGGGATCGAACATGTCGCTGACCCTTTGGTCCAGCGCGCAGCAAGTCGATACGTTGCTGGTGGGCTGGCTCGCCGATCCCGCCAGCGCTGGCCTGTTCCACATCGCCAAGCGCGTAAGCCGCATCGTGCAGCAAGTCGGCAGCCAGGTTGAATCGGTCGTCTACCCCGACCTCGCCCGGCTCGCGGGAGCAGGCAACCGCAGGGGCTTCCTGCGCGTGCTGCTCCAGACCGAAGCCATTCTCGCGCTGTTCGGCGCGGCCTGCTTCCTGACGATCCTGCTTGCAGGGCAAAGCCTGATACGGCTGGCTCTGGGGGATGCCTTTGCAGGCGCTGTGCCGCTGATGACCATCCAGATCCTCGCCGTGACGATGACCATCAGTGGAGCGGCCAGCCGCGCCAGTCTCCTGGCGCTGGGCGATCAGCGCAGCGTGCTGCGGACGGTGATGGCCTGTACGCTGGCTTTCTACTGCGCCGCGCCGCCGCTTATCCTGACCATCGGCGCAATGGGCGCCAACATCGCCCATCTGCTCTTTGGAGTGATCTGGCTGGGAGGGCTCAGCCTCCACGTCCGCAAGGCAGTGAAGGCTGCCAGTTGGAACGCGCCCTCTGCGCCTATGCCAGATGAAGCGCCCGAGCCGTTCGCCGCGTCGCCCGCCGGAAGGTCCGCGCCCAACGCTCTCTGAACGTCCAGCCGGAGGATGGCGGATCGCCATCATAATATTCCGTCAGGTTGGCAATGTGGTGAATGGCGTCGCCGTAACGGCGGCGGGCATGGACCGGATAATCGACCATGTTGATGACCGCGCCGGTGATCGGCCGCTCGAACATGTCCATCGCGACACGCGCGGCTTCCGGATTGGTGCGGCCCCATTGCAGAACCAGCAGCGTCGAGTCCGCATGTTCGGTCAGCGTCTTGGCGTCGCGCACCGGCAGGATCGGCGGAGCATTCAGGATCACGAAGTCGTAGCGCTCCCGCAGCTTTTCCAGCAGCAGCGGCAGGCGCGGCGAGGCGATCATCGCACCGGGATCGATCGGCGTATCCCCGACCGCAATGGTCGCGAACTGACTGCCCTGCTGGATGACCGGCAAGTCTTCCATCGCCGTGCTGCCCGACAAATAGCCCACCACACCGCTTGCCCTTCCGCCCTGCACTTCGATGCCGGGGCGGCGAAGGTCGAAGTCCACGACCACTGCTTTCCGCCCGACCATGGCAGCGGCGGCGGCAAGGCTGGTGGCGATGGTGTTCTTGCCTTCGCCATCCAGCGGCGATGTCACCACGACGACGTGGGGCTGAGGTCCGTGCCGCGTCTCCAACTCGATCAGGAGATTGCGCATCGCCTCAGCGAAACGGGACCGGGGCTTGGATTCGACCAGAGAATAGACGGGGCCGCCGGTCTGTTCCTGATCTTCGGTCAGGTCCGGAACCATCGCCAGCGTGGGGATGCCCAGCAGACGGCCGACCTGCGCCGAGGTGCGGATCGTCGTATCCATCGTATCGATGACGAAGGCGATGACTACGCCAAGCGCCAGAAAAGCCAGCAGCGCAACGGCCAGCACCCGCTGCGGCACGGGATAGGAGGGATAGACCGGCACGGATGCGGGCGACACGACGGAGATGTCGGGATCGGTGTCGGCTGGCGACGCGATCTTTGCGTTGAGGGCATTCAACAGCGACATGTAGAGCGTGTTGCTGGCTTCCGCATTACGTTCCAGCGCTCGCAGGGGTACTGCCTGCACACCGGAAGCCAATGCCCGGGACTGAAGGCCACCTATGCCGGCCTGCACCGCACCCTGGCGCGCCTGACTGGCCGCAGCCTGACTTTGCAGCGCGCCCTGCACCCGTGCGTTTTCGCTGGCGATGCGGGGAAGCAAGGCAGCCATTTCGGCGCGCGCCTTGGCGACGTCGGGATGGCCGGGGCCGTAAAGCGTGCCCAATTCGCCAAGGCGGCGGGCCAGCGCGGATTCCTGTTGCCGCAAATCGATCAGCAGCGGCGAAGTCGCAGCGGTTCCGCCACCCGTCCGCGCCAGTCGCGTCTCGAACGCGCTGTCCGCCTGTGCCTGAGTGAGCAGGCCAGCCGCTTGAGCGACTTGCATGGCGCCGCTGTTTTCAGGAGTGGAGTCGAGTATTCCCGTCCTCGCGCGATAGGAGGCCGCTGCGCCATCTGCCGATTGCAGGCTGCTGCGCACCTCGGCCACGCGCTGCGATAGATCCTGGATCTGACGTTCACGCGTCTTTTTGGCGTTCTGGATCTGTCCCTGGATATAGGTTTTGATCACCCTGTTGGCGATGAGGGCCGCTTTCTGCGGATCCTCGGATGATGCCGTGATGCTGATCGTACTCGACCTTGCCACGCGCGCGACGCGAAGATTGGCGAGCAACTTGTCGACCACGGCTTCGCTCTTGGCCCGCGCGGCGTCGGTCTGGCGAAGTTCCGGATTGGTCTCCGCGGGCGGCGGACGCACGATGGCGCGCATCAGTCGTGCAATCATGCCCGGCTTGGCGTCCTCTTTCGTCGCGAATTCGGGATCGTCGTCGAGTTGCATCGTGGTCGCAGCGCGTCGGGCAAGCTTTCGCGACTGAAGAATCTCCACCTTCGTCTCGATCCGTGTCTCCTCATTGGGGTTGAGCACGGTCGTCGGCGTTGCGGAGGAGAATTCCGTGTCGGGTGGCTCGACGACGACTGTAGTGGATGCACTATAGATCGGGTCGATACTTGCTAAGACCAGCACAGTGATCAACATGCCCACGCCCGTAAGGGCCGCGATGAGCCGCCATCTTCGCCGTAAAATGCGGAAGAAGTCGGCTACGCCAAAATAGCCGGTCCGCGTTCCGGGCTGGAGTGCGCGGGAAGCCGCCAGCCGCGGCCCTTCATACACAAGGTTCGACGGAACGAGATCAGCATTTCCCATTGGCATGGTCATACCCTTTCAACCGGCAATAGCGGTTACATCCTATGTTGGCAGCACGATCGCGTGATCAGGCGCGTGATTACATCACGGTCTGCGCAGCGGGATGAAATGTCGGCTTGTAGCCATTCACCTCGATCGGCAGATCGTCATCGTTCGTCGGCACGCCAGGATAGCTCCCGGTCAACCCATGATTGAGCGCCCAGATCGCAGCCTGCGTCCGGTTCGCCACTTGCAACTTGCGAAGGATGGATTTCACATGGACCTTGACCGTGGCCAGCGTGATGTTGAGCCGTCGCGATATGATCTTGTTGGGATCTCCCCGGATCAATCCGCGCAGTATCTCGATCTCCCGATCGGAGATGTTGACGTCCTCCATCCGGCCGTCCGCCTCATCCCATCGTTCCGGCGTCTGAAGCCCGACCAGATCGAAGACAACTTGGGAAGGTATCAGCTTTTCACCCAGGGCGACGAGTTTCATCATCTCCGCAAGGCAGGCGCAGCGCGTATCCTTGCTGACATAGCCGTCGATGCCGATACGGAATGCTCGCGCAATGATCGAACTTTCGCAGCTGTGGCCCATCATCACGATCAGCGCATCGGGCGCGGCAGTCTTTGCCTGCCGGCACATCGCCAATGTCGTCTCGTCGGTAAGGGAGTCGATGATCAATAAGGCTCGTGCGTCTTGAGCATCTTCATTTAAGAGAAGGTCGGCGGGACTTCTGAATACACCAGCGACCTGGAAGGATTTCTCAATCAATATTCGCCGCAAGCCCTCCCCTTCGATTTCGTTCCGGTTGATTATCGAGATTATCAGTTCCTTAGACAAGGTCGCCTCCAATCGAATACTAGGGTATTCGCGCGCGGATTGCAGCCTGCACAGCGCAAGCATACCTCGATGCGGTAGTCCCCCGTTAGATGAAAGGCCTACCCTTTTGGGTAATTTGCCCTTCTATATTGAAACGGACCCTAGCTCATAAAGTTAGTCTTAGATCTACTTTAATCAAGAACATATGTTTACTTCTCTAATGGTCATAAGCCTACTTCGAAGGAAGTAAGTATTTACACGTAGATCTATAGCTCTCTCTAAAATTGCTCAAGATTTTCAATGACTTTGGAAGCGTCAATGACTTGCCCCGAAACGTTCAGGTGCAGCCTTTCCGCTCGGGCGATACGGACGGTGTGCCATCCCAATACAGTGGGTGCATGAAAATCCTTGAGAGGGTTATCCGCTATGTATGTGAAGCGTTCGGGCGGCAGCGCGAAAAACTGCTGAAGATGAAGATAGGCCCGTGGATTCGGCTTCCAGCATTCCCGCCCCCAGCAGTCTGTGCAGACGCCCAGCCGAACGCCGCGTCGGTACAGATCCAGTGCACGGATCTTCCGCCGCTGCGCATCCAGGAACCCGTCCGTGATGATCGCGAAGGCCGTGCGTGGCGGGGGGTTGCGCAGGAAGTGATCGGCGTCGGCTTCAAGGGAGATGTCGGGGCGATGCTGGCGATAGACATTCAGCATCCGCTCTATCGTGCCGGGGGGCGGAACCACGTCCAGCGCCGCGAGGCTGTCGTCGAAGATGTGGGTCCGGCTGCCCGCTGCGAAGCGTTCCAGCATGAGCGGCCCCAGTTTTTCCAGCCCGAGCCGCGCATGCGCCCACGCTCCGACGGCCTTTAGCCCGCTTTCAACATAACGGCGCTCCAGATACAGGGTATCGTCGAGGTCGAAGACAATCACCCGGTCGAAACCGGGCTCTCTTCGACCTTCCTCGTTCACAGGAAGATCGCGTCGTCGTACCGCAGCATCCGGACGCCTGCCCGCCACTCTGCAGTCGCGGAGCTCGGCAGGTCGAGCCATTCTTCCAGGGTCCAGCGCGTGAACGTCGCCCCGGCCTGATGCGCGAGCGGGTAGCCACCGCCGAAGCGGGCGTTGATCTCGAACATCGAGGGAAGCCCGGCAGCCGTCATGCGGGTCTGGAAGCACAATGCGCCCCGCGCTCCGTGCAGGGCTTGCGCCAACTGCCGCGCCATCTCCTCCAAGAGCGAGTGTCGAACCGTCGTTCCCTTTTCGACTTCGCCGCTGCGCACACGGAGTCGTTCATGCGGGACCGCGCTTTTGAGCTGGCCTTCGGAGTCGAAATAGATGCTGACGGTGAACTCCGGCCCTTCCAGTATTTCTTGCAGGACATAGGGCTCCTTGGCTTCCAGAGTCCGAATCTGAGTCTCGTTCTCCACGACAGCGATGCCGCGGCTCGAACTGCCGCCCCTTGGTTTGGCGAGAAGAGGGAAGGAAAGCCCGCCCTGGTCGACCAGAAAATCTGCGGCGGCGGCAGTGCGCGGGGACGCAATGCCCGCTTGCGCAAGGAAACGCGCCGTCGCCAGCTTGTCGCGCGCCATCGTCACCAGCGGCAAGTCGCTGACCGCTACGGAAGTGCCGATGGCCGCGAACTGTTCACGCGCCTGCGCATAGGCGACCAGTTCGGTGTCGATGGTCGGGACGATCAGGCCGATCGATTCCTGCTCGCATATCTCAAGCATGGCCGGAACGAAGGCGTCGCTTTCCGCCGGAGGAGCAGTAAAGAATTTGTCCGCGTCTGCGCAGGCCGCGCTCCATTCTGGCTGCAGGTCGCAGGCGAAGATGTCGAGATCGATGCCAAGGTTCTGCGCGGATTCTCGGAAACATCGCAGCAGGCTCACGCGGCGACCGGCCGAGCTGATCATCATGCGCGCCGAACGCTGCGACGCACCTTCTCCGGAAATGCGGGTACGGCCGGCGGCGAGATCCTGCTTCACGGCGATCACATTCATTTCATGACTTCCCTTATGAGCGTGAAGGCTTCTGCGGCCGCGCAGCTGACACAGGAGCCGCGCACCATTGCCAGAGCCCGCAATGTCTCGATGGATCGCTCGTTCGGGAACGCGCGGACCTGAGACTCGAAGCAGCGAAATGCCTCCAATTTAGTGTCCAGATGATCTGAGATATCGACGAACACATTGGGCTGGAAGCTGGGCGCGACGTAAGGCGCGGCCCAATTGGTTTCCGAGACCGTTTCGTAGGCAAGCACGCGCGCGGGATAATCGCTGCCTAGCGGTCGTGCCGCAACCATCGCCGCGTCGAACACCAGCTTATGATCGAAGTGGAGATCGCCGACGAAGGGCAGGAACAGCGTATCCGGCCGCATGTCCCCAACCACTGCAGCAACTGCCTGATTGAGGTCGGCGCAGGCAATCTGATCGAGCCCGGCGGCAGGAAAGTCGAGAAACCGGGTTCGGGAAACGCCGAGCGCGGCATGCGCCCGTAATGCCTCCCCGCGCACCTGCTCCGCCTGCGCGGGATCGAAGCGGGGGGCCATGCCGCGCGTGACCACCACCACTTCCACGGCCCGCCCCATCGCCGTGAGCCGCGCAATTGTTCCTCCGCAGCCGAGCACTTCATCGTCGGGATGGGGCGCAATCACCATGGCGCGCTTGATGCGGTCGATCGCGCTCATATGAGCGCCCCGGACCGGCCCAGCACGCAATGCATCGGCGGCGGGCCGGGCTTGGAACGCTTCCAGCGTGTAACCCGCACGCCCGCCTCGTCCCCGCATTTCACCGTAAAACTATCGGGAGTGCGTTCGATCACTTGGCCGCTAATCGCTGCACTATATCTACTGAGGGGCACAAGCTCCGCTGCATCTATGACCACTTTATCGCCCGCCAGCCACGTCCACGCGCCGGGATAGGGATCGCCACAGGCGCGGATGACGCGCCAGACTGTCGCTGCCGGGGCCGTCCAGTCAAGGACGCCATCCTCGGGCCGCCGCCGGGTTGCCCATGTCGCATATCGATCATCCTGTACGGTCTCTTCCGCAGTACCATGCGCCAATCCTTCGAGCATGGACGGCATTATCGCCTCCAGCGCAGCCATGTGCTTGGCATAGAGGCTCGCGGCAGTCTCGCCGGGCGCCACATGGAAGAAACGCTGGGCAAGTATAGGGCCGCTGTCCACGCCCGCATCTATACGGAACAGAGTGCTCGCGGTGATCGGCTCGTCCAGCAGGATCGTCCACGGAATGACGCCGCGCCCTCGCAAGCGAGGCAGCGCCGCGGGGTGATATCCGACGACCCGGCCATTCGACCGCGCCATGAAATCGGGCCCGCAGATCTGCGACCAGCCGATGACGAACACATAATCCGGGGCAAGTTCTGAGATTATGTTCAGTCCCTCCTCCGAATTCATGTTGGCGACATGCAGCAGGCGAGCGCCGGCCTGCTGCGCGTGCGCTGACAAGTCCACGAAGTCGGAATGGCGATCGTCCAGGCTGGGCGGCAAGGTCAGCACGGCCGACAAGTCCCAACCGGGCGCGCGCACCAGACATTCCAGCGCGATCCTCGTGCTTTCAACCGCCCCGATGAGGATTGCCTTCACGCGCCCTCCTTATGGAAACGGGGTTCGGACGCTCGCCCATGGTGGCGACCGCGATGGTTCGGATGAGTATCTGCAGATCCAGCGTAATAGAACGATTGGCGATGTACCAGACGTCGAGTGCAAGCTTGTCAGCGTCGCTCAGGAGCGCGTTGCCGTTCACCTGCGCCCAGCCCGTCAGACCCGGCCTGACGGTACAGCGAAGTCGGCCCTGCTCGCCTGCCTGCGCAATAGTGGCGGGCAGCAGCGGCCTTGGCCCGATCAGGCTCATTGCGCCGGTTAGGATGTTCCAGAGTTGCGGCAATTCATCCAGCCGGGTGGCGCGAAGGAGCCGGCCTATTGTCGTCACACGCGATGCGTCGGGCAGCAAATGGCCGGACGCATCGCGTGTGTCTCGCATGGTCCGGAACTTGACCACATGGAACGGACGCCCATTGAGCGACACTCTGGTCTGGCGGAACAGGATCGGCTTTCCGTCCAGCATCAGGATCGCGATACCGATGGCGGCCATAACCGGGGACGCTGCAATGAGCGCCGTACCAGCTATGACCAGATCTACTGCGCGCCTTAGGGGCATGGCAGACCCGCCGATAGCGCCGGGGCCGGAACGTGGTGTTGACGTTGCTGCCGAGGCATGTGGCCTTCCGCCAATCCCATTGTGGCCAGCAGCAGCGCATTCACGCGCTCCACACTGAACCGCTCCTCCGCCGTGCTGCGCGCAGCGGCGCCCATCTCGACTGCCAGTCGCGGCTCGTGCACGAACCGGAGCATCGCATCCGCAAGCGCGCGGGCGTTCCGGGGCGGCACGATGTACCCGTTGCGGCCGACGTCCACAGGCTCCCGGCAGCCCGGCATGTCGGTGGTGATGACCGCCCGGCCTACAGCCATGGCCTCCAATATCGTGCGAGGCAGTCCTTCGCGATACCAGCTCGGCAGGACGAACACGCTCGCTGCGCCAAGATGAGGGCGAACATCGCGCGTCTCGCCGCAATATTCTATGATGCCTTCGGCCTGCCACTCATCGATCTCGGCGCGGCTGATCGCCGCCGGATTGAGGTCGAGCGGCCCCAGCAGGCGGCAACGCACCTCCGGATTGGCTGTGCGCACCATCCGCGCGGCTTCGACGAACTCTACCAGCCCCTTGTTCCGCAAGAGGCGGGCGATCATCAGGAAGATCGGCGGGCCTTCCGGGACAGGCTGCTGCGCGTAATGCGTCAGGTCGACGCCGGAGCCCGGCACCTGCACCACCCGGGTCCTGCGCCTCAGAATATTGTGCCGAAGCATTTCTGCCTCGTCATCGCCATTGAACACGAAGAGCGCCTGTGCGCGGGCCAACGCAGAACGGTAGAGTGTGGACACGATGCGGCGCACCAGCGGCAGGAACCTCGAGTCGCCATCGCTGAAGACATGACCCAATCCGCTGACCATTGCGTAAAACCGCGCGCCACCGGCGATCCTGCTGGCGATGCCGCCATAGATGATCGGCTTTTGCGTATAGGCGAGCACCAGTTGCGGCCGTTCGCGTTTGAGGAAGCGCGTGAGCCAAAGGAGAGTCGCGATGTCCTTGAACGGGTTCATGCCGGTTCGCGCCATCGGCATCTGCCGATAGGTGACGCCCATTTCCCGCAGCCGCGCCTCGACGTCCGGATCGCTGTCGGGCGCGCAGGCGACGACCTCATGGCCATTGTCGATCATCGCCGCCAGCAGTCGGCCGCGGAAGTTGACGAGGGAATAAGCGAGGCTTGCAATGACGACGATCTTCATGCGGCTTCACTGCGTTCGGCACGATAGGGATGCGCCAAGTCTACGGGGAGGTTGACGATCTCACGGCATAATGCGGCGTAGCGGCTGGCAATGTCGGCAAGGGCGAAGTTGGTCCGGATGCGCTCCTGCGCCGCTGCCCCAAGTGCTTTGCGTTCGGCTGCGGGCATCGTCAGCAACTCGGTCAAGGCGGCGGCTAGAGCGGCGGGATTGCGCGGCGGCACAGTTCGGCCCGTCGCGCCGATGATCCATTCCATATCGCCGACATTGGTGCCGACGCAGGGCACGGATCTTGCCATCGCTTCCCCGACGATGTTGGGAAATCCTTCTCCCCATGCTGAAGGCAACACTAATATGTCTAGGCCACCCAGCCATTCGCCTACGTCGGCGCGATGCCCGGAAAGCGTCCAGCTTCCTTTGGGCAAGGCCGCAAGTGCCTGCACATGGTCATCCGCTGGGCGATCCATGCCCTCTCCCACCAGAAGCAGATGGGCGGGCATTCCAGCGGCGCATATCCGCTGGAAAGCGGAAAGCAGATTTGCGACGTCCTTCATCGGGTGCGCCCGCGCTATCATGCCGATCAGCGCGACATCGGGGCTGATGGTGAAGAGGCGTCGGGCGGTAACGCTGGCTTGCGGAGTCGGCATGTCGATCCCGTTGGGAATGACTTCCTGCCGCTTCGAGGCAAAGCCATGGGCGCGATACTGCGCTGCTGCGGCATGGCTATTGTAGATGATGGCGGCAGGCATCTTGGAAATCCGCGCCTGAACCCTCAGGACCAGCCGCGTCAGCCACTTTTCCTCAGTGAAGCCGCCCAGCGAATGACGCACGTTCCAGATCACCGGCGTCCGCGTCCGGGCCAGCCAGACAGCGCAGGTTGCGGCAATCTGCGCATGATGCATCCAGGCGATCACGATGTCCGGCCGTTCGCGCCGGATCATGGCGACTAGGCGAAGGAAGGCTGGGACCGCCGAAAGGACACTGCGCATACCCAGCGAACGGACGGAAACGCCCGAGGCCGCCATCCGGCGCCCCACGAATCCCGGAGGCATCAGTGTGGCGACTTCCGCTTCAATCCCCGGGACGCGCTTTTGATGATCCAGCAATCGTGCCAGCATCGTCTCTGCGCCGCCCACATTCGCCCCCGTGATCACGTGCAGAACCTTCATCTGCCGGACCACCAGGCTGCGGACACAATGTGCTGCATTGTCTCTTCCCTGCTCTGTGCAGCTTGAGACTAAGCGAGCCGCTGCCTTGAGCGCTTACGCTATTTCGTGTCCTATCCCACAGGGGAGACTGGACCGCACCAGCCCCTCCCTTGGCATCGTCGGTTACTCCCTTTGGGCAGGCTGGTGCACCTTTGCGGGTTTTACGTACCTCTTATCGGCTGGCCCCTATGCGCACGTTCGCCTTGGTTAGGATGCAGCTAACCTAGCGGAACAGCCATCCTTCTAAATGGCGTAGAGTCGCGGCCAGCTTTCATTTTCGCGCGGTCTGCCGGCGACATCATATAAGGGGGAACCGATGCCACCACTTGGCAGCTACATAGCATCTCCGCGTTTCTGGCGGAAAATGGTCTATCTCGTTTACGATGCCGTTGCCCTGGGGGCGGCTCTGGCGATTGCGCTGATCCTGCGCATGAACGGGCAGATACCCCCGGCGATGATGACCGGAATGATCGACAACATGCCGATCATCCTGGTCGGCGGCCTTATGGTCCTGCAAGTGAGCGGCATCTACAACAGGGTGTGGCGGCTCGCCTCCCTCCCAGATCTCGTCCGGCTGGTCGAAGCGGCCACGTTCGCAGTGGTCATTCCCGTCGGCATCCTGCTGTTGACGTCCAATGCGCGATGGCTGCCGACTTCGGTCCCGATCATCCAGTGCTTCGTCCTGACCGCACTGCTGTCGGCGGGGCGCATGTGGCAGCCGGTGTTGCGGCAGAAGATCCGGCGGCTCCGGATGCCGCGCACCCTCAAGACCAGACAAACGGATATCGTCGTCAGCCAGCAGCGTGCGCTGCTCATCGGGCGTCCAGAATATATCGAAAGCGTGCTGCGTCATCTGGAGCTGGTTCCCACTCCGCCCTATCTGCCGGTCGGCATCCTGGTCGTGGACAGTCCCGAAACGAATATGCGCCTGCGTGGCGTGCCGA
This sequence comes from Sphingobium sp., assembly GCF_033795625.1. Lineage (GTDB taxonomy): Bacteria > Pseudomonadota > Alphaproteobacteria > Sphingomonadales > Sphingomonadaceae > Sphingobium. Next base: position 69,191 of record NZ_JARYGI010000010.1, read on the forward strand.
TACTGGGCGCTATCGACGCGCTGGAGCATGCGGTGGATACGCTGACGGCGCGCAACGTGCGGCCGACCTGCATCATCCTTGCCGCCGGGCCGGAAGGGCTTCCAGGGCAAGCCAAGCTGAAACTCGTCACCGTCGCACAGACGCTCAATCTCTCCGTGTTGCGCGCGCCTGCGGCGACGGAGATCGACAACCCGCTCGATCTGGAGCGTATCAACCTTGCCGATCTGCTGGACCGCCCGCAGACGGAACTGGACCCTGGCGTGGTGTCCCGCGCGATCCGCGGGCAGCGCGTGCTCATCACCGGAGCTGGGGGCTCGATCGGCCGCGAACTGGCGCGGCAAGTCGCAAGGTTCGAACCGTCCGAGCTGCTGCTGCTCGATTGCGGCGAGTTCAACCTCTATTCGGTGGAAATGGAACTGCGCGAAAATTATCCGCAGGTGCCCTGCCGTGCGATCCTGTGCTCGATCCGGCAGAGGCAGCACGTCATGGCCGTGTTCGCCGAGTTCACGCCTGCCTTCGTCTTTCACGCCGCCGCGCTGAAGCATGTTCCACTCGTAGAGACGAACGTCTGCGCCGGCGTGCAGACCAACGTCATCGGCACGCGCAATGTCGCGGATGCAGCGCGAAAGTTCGGAGTGCGCGCGATGGTGCAGGTTTCCACGGACAAGGCCGTCAATCCGGTGGGCGTCATGGGCGCTACCAAGCGGCTGGGAGAACTCTACTGCCAGGCCATGGATCTGGAAGGCGCGGGCCGCCCGTCGTCGCCCCGCTTCATGACGGTCCGCTTCGGCAATGTGCTCGGCTCCAGCGGTTCGCTGATCCCGTTGTTCCAGCGCCAGCTTGACCGCCGCGCGCCGCTCACGGTCACGCATCCCGAGATCACCCGTTTCTTCATGACCGTCCACGAAGCCGTGCAGCTGATCCTGCACAGCACTGCGCGGGCCATGGAATTCGGACTGAAGCGCGGGAGGATCATCGTTCTGGACATGGGCGAACCCGTCAAGATCATCGACATCGCCCGGCGTATGATCCGGCTGGCCGGACTGGTGCCCGAGCGCGATGTGCCCATCAAGATCGTGGGCCTGCGTCCCGGAGAGAAGCTCTACGAGGAGTTGTTCGACGAGCGCGAGACGCAGTTGCCGTCCGAACTGGCCGGTGTGTTCGAGGCCGAACCCGTGCCCGTTCCGCTGGCGACGCTCCAGGCAGGTTTCGACCAGCTCGCAGACCTCGTGCTGGCGCATGACCAGGAGCAGGTCCGCGACACGCTGTTCGACATGCTCGAAAAGGTGACGCGTGGCGAACAGGAGTTCGAGAAGGTCGACCTCCACGTGCGGCCCACTGCCGCGGTTCATCTCAACCCCGCACTGTGGCCGGAAGGCGCTGCAATGCGCCAGGCTCATTAGGAGCATCGGGTCCATGCTCGCATCGCTAGATCTGTCAGAACTCACGCCGTTACAGATGCCGATCGTCTCCCGCTGGCCTGTCTACGCGCCCGACGAGATCGCCGCGGCGGCGGAGGTATTGAGGACCGGCCGCGTCAACGCACTGCATCATGGCGACTGGTGCGGCGCGCTGGAGGCCGGTTTCGCCGAGCTTTGCGAGATGCCGCACGGGATCGCACTGGCCAACGGCACGCTCGCGCTGGAAGTGGCGCTGCGGGCGTTGGGCATTGGTGCGGGCGATGAGGTCATCGTTCCCGCGCGCAGCTTCATGGCGTCGGCCAGTTGCATCATGGCCTGTGGCGCGACGCCGGTGTTCGCAGACGTCGATCCCGTCAGCCAGAGCGTGACGGCCGCGACGATCACGCCGCAACTGACTGCCCGCACGCGTGCGATCATCGTCGTCCATTTGGCGGGCTATCCCGCCCCCATGGAAGAAATTGCCGCACTGGCAGCGACCTACGACATCAAGGTGATCGAGGATTGCGCGCAGGCCCATGGCGCGACGCTCCGCGGGCGGCCCGTCGGCAGCTTCGGGGATGCGGCGGCCTTTTCCTTCTGTACGGACAAGATCATGTCTACGGGGGGCGAAGGCGGCATGTTGCTGCTACGCGATTCCGCCATCTGGCGGCGGGCATGGGCCTTGAAGGATCATGGCAAGGACCCGGAAGTCTATGCGCAGGGGGGAGATGGCATCTCCTTCCGCTGGCTCCACCAGCATTTCGGCAGCAATTATCGGCTGACCGAAATGCAGGCAGCGATCGGGGTCAGGCAACTTGCCAAGCTGCCCCACTGGATCGAGAGCCGTAGGGAAAATGCTCAAGCTCTGCTGGACGCACTACGGGGGCTGTCCGCGCTGCGGCTGATCGAGCCGGAGCCGGAAATCGGCCATGCCTATTATAAGTTCTATGCGTTCGTGCGGCCTGAACGGCTTGGTCCCGGCTGGACGCGGGACAAGATCGTGGCGCAGGCGCGCGCCGTGGGTGTGCCCTGCCAGACGGGAAGCTGCCCCGAGATCTATCTGGAACAGGCGTTTACCGACGCCGCGATCGGCCCGGCAACCCGCTTGCCCATGGCGCAGATGCTGGGAGAGACGAGCCTGCTGCTGCCGGTAGACCCGACGCTCGATCCCGCAAATTGCAGCCTGATGGGCATCATCCTGCACTCCATCATCGAACAGGCGACCATCCGTGACGAATAACGACAGGCAGCCGTCCTTCATGATCATCGGCGCGGTCAAAGGCGCCACGACCTGGGTGGCGCACCAGTTGCGCTGCCATCCCGATCTGTGGCTGCCGGATGCCGAGCCGCATTATTTCAGCACCGAATATGATCGGGGGCCGGACTGGTATCGCGGCCTTTTCGACCCCGCGCCTGAAGGAAGGATCATCGGCGAGAAGTCGGCGAGCTATCTTGCGCATCCCGATGCACCGGCCAGGATCGCCGCCGCGTTTCCGGACATGCGGCTGATCGTGCAACTGCGCGATCCGGTGCAGCGCGCCTATTCCGACTATTGCATGTATTTCCGGCGGGGCATGGTGGGGCCGGACCCCCGCAAATATCTCGACGGAGGTCGGGCGGAAGCGTCGCGCTTCCTGCAGGGCGGCTTGTACGGCGCCCATATCGGGCGATTCCTCGACCATTTCCCGCGCGAACAGCTTTACGTCATTTTTTATGAGAGCATCAAAAGCTCGGCCGATGCGATCGTTGCCGATGTCTGTCGGCATATCGGCGTAGACGTGCATGTTGCGGCGGACGAAATCGCCAGCCGCAAGAATGATAGCACCGCGCCCATGCTGCCGCTGTCGCTGCGCCGCCTGCTGAAGCCCGCGCGTCCGCTGCTCGATCCGTTGCGCTCCAATCCGCTATTTGCGCGAGCACGATCGGCGATGGCCGCACCGGTCCGCTATCCGCCATTGACCGAGGAGCTGCGAGGCATGCTCCGCGACTTCTATCAGGACGACCTCCTGATGCTCGAAGGATTGTTGCAACAGACCCTGCCCGCCTGGTGTCCCCGCGGAAACCGGGCGGAAGCCGGCAGCCTGTGAGGGTACAGAACCGGGATCAAAGCAGGACGGACGGCGCCATGATGAGGAGGGATGACATGAAAATCTGGATTAGCTTCATCGCGCTTTCGATGGCCACGGTGACGACGGCGTGCGCCGGGCCCAGCGCCGGACTGCCGCCGCTGGCCTCAACTGCGCCGGGGCCGTATCAGTTGGGCCCGGGCGATCAGATCCGCGTCAGCGTGTTCGGTCTGGATGCGCTCAACAACACCTATCTGGTGGGGGACACCGGCGCGATTTCGCTGCCGATGATCGGGACAGTCGAGGCATCGGGCAAGACCATCGCGGCTTTCGAAGCCGACGTCGCCAATTCGATCCGCGCCAAGCAACTGATGCTCGACCCGAAGGTCAGCGCCCAGATCCTCGCCTATCGCCCGTTCTTCATCATGGGCGAAGTGCAGCGGCCGGGCCAGTATCCCTATGTTCCCGGCATGTCGGTGATGACCGCGGTGTCGGTCGCGGGCGGCTACACCTTCCGCGCGAATACCAAGGCCGTGACCGTGACACGCAGCGCCGCAAAGGGACGCGCCGCGCCCGACAGCAGCGTGCAGCCGGGGGACCTGATACAAGTGCAGGAGAGCTGGTTCTGACCGGTGCGCAATAGGGTGCATTGCCAGCACAGGCCATTGGTCTCCAGGAGCGCCGCGCTTCTCAGTCTCGCAATTCTGATGTGCTCCTCGCACGCTGTTGCGCAGCGCATAGAGCGGGATACCAGCATCGAGGACCTGCCCCGCCCCGGCTATGAGCCGCGCACCATCCGCGCCGGATCGTTCGTCCTCATGCCCAAGATCGAGGCGGGAGCGCGTTTCGATAACAACATTCTGGCTGCGCAGGACAACAAGCGCTCCGACGTGGTGTTCCTGATCGACCCCAGTATCGATGCGCGCCTCAACAGCGCCAATTCCAAGTTTAGGGGAAGAGCCTATGCAGGCTTGTCCCGCTATGGACGGACCAAACGGGAGAACACGACCGAGTTCGGAGGACTGCTCGACTATCGCCATCTTCTGGGCAAGCGCCAGTCGATAGCCACCATCTTGAGCTTCGATCGGACATTCGAGCGGCGGAGCGATCCGGAGGCGGAGTTCGCCCGCTCGCGCCGTCCGTCGCTGATCAATGTCGCGACGGCTGAACTGGAATATCGCTATGACGGGCCGAGGGTCGGCGTCACGGCGAACGTCGCTGCAACCAAGTTAAACTATCTGCCGGTGCAAGATGCGGATCGCGACATGGTGACATATCGCGCGTCGATCAGGGGTCAGGTCCGTCTGTCGGAACGTATCGCGGTGTTCGTGCAGCCCTATGTCAATCGCCGCGACCCGCGTCTCCGGATCGACAGGACGGGCGTCGATCGGCAGAGCACGACTTATGGCGCTCTGGGCGGTGTTTCCCTTGCCCTGGGCGATCGCCTCCGGGGCGACATGGGCGTAGGCTTTTTTCATTCCGATCCGGGCGACCTGGGACTGGAGGCGTTCAATGGCGTGGCGGCGAGCGGGCGGCTTACCTGGCGTCCGCGAACCCGGACAGCGGTCAGCGTGGATGTGTTCCGGGGCGATGTGGCGACTGTGCGAGCGGGCGCCATCGGTCGCGTGGATTCGCGCTTCAATCTCAACATCGATCAGGAGGCGCGCCACAATCTGATTCTTCGCGGGTCAGTCGGCCTGCGCCATATCCAGTATCGCGGCGATTTTGACCAGAACCAGCGCTATGCAGTGGCCGAAGCGAGCGCGCGTTACCTGCTCAACCGGCATGTCTGGGTCGAAGCGACCGGCAATTACAGCCAGCGAACGACGCCTGACAATTTCAATGAATTCCGCCGCTGGCAGGGGTTTCTGAAGATCGGGCTGGTTTACTGATCGTCGCCTCCAGCACGTCCTCGATCAAGGCATCCCACCGGGCGATGATGCGCGGAGGCGAGAAGCGTTCTGAAGAGATCTTCGCGGCCCTGCCCAGCCTCTCGCGCAACGCACTATCGGCCATGACTTGACTGAGCGCGACCGCCATGGCCGCGACATCACCGGCAGGCACGAGTAGTCCGTCGACGCCATGCGAGATCATCTCCGCCGGGCCGAAATCGCAATCGAACGCGACGACCGGCAGCCCCGCTGCCATCGCTTCGCCCAGCACATTCGCGAACCCCTCATGGCGGGAGGAGAGCACCATCACGTTCGCCTGCTCCACCCAGCTTTCCGGGTTCCGGCTCTTGCCCGGCAATTCTACCCGGTGCGTGAGGCCCAGCCGCGCCACCTGCTGCTCCAGAGCGGGGCGCATCTCGCCCTCCCCCCATATGCGCAACGTCCAATGGGGATGCTTGGGGGCAATGGTGGCGAAAGCGTCGATCAGGAGGTCGAAGCCTTTCTGATAAGCGAGGCGACCTACCGCCGTTAGAACATGCTTCTCGGCCGGGGGGAGCTTGGGCGAAGCCATCGCGATCGGGTTGTTGATCACGATAGCCCGCGCCCGCACTTTTGCGGGGAGACAGTCGAGACTGGCGCGGGTTTGCATGACGATGGCGTCAGCCCTCGGGTAGAGCCGGGCGAGCAGCGCGTTCCAACTGGCGCTTGCCTGTTGCGCACGAGGATTGTTGCGTTCCGATACGATGACGCGATGCCGCGTGCCTGCCGTCGCAAGCAGCGTGAGGACATTGATCTTCGTCAGGAAGGAAATCGCGATATCGGGCTGTAACCGTGCGAGCGTCCGGCGGATCGCCAATATGCGCCTGCCCTGCACCAGCAGCGATCCGGCAGGGCCTCCAACCGTGGGGAGCAGCCCCAATCGCACGATCTTCACTGCCGGATCGAACGCATGGTAGACAGGATCGTTGGGGCTGTCGAACGCGAGGATCTTCACGTCCCACCCCCGCTTCACCCATGCGCCCGACATCAGGCTGATGACGCGTTCGGCCCCACCTGCGCCCAGGCCTGCAACGATGAACAGGATGCGCCGGTGCAGCCCCGACATGCTCAGCGTTCCCGGCCTGCTTCAAGGCCCGCCGCCTGGATGGGGCTCAGCAGATAGCTGCCGATGCTGCGTTGTCCGGTGCGGACATCGGCGATCACTTCCATGCCCGGAGTGAGGACCATGGCGCGCCCGTCCTGCCCGACCCAATGCCGGTCGAGCGCAATGCGGGCCGTGTAGACCAGGCCCATCTTCTCGTCCTGCACCGCGTCGGAACTGAGGCTTTGAACGCGGCCGGGCACTGCCCCGTAGCGGGTGAACGGAAAGGCTTCGAGCTTGACGGCTACGGCCTGCCCGACACGGACGAAGCCGACGTCGCGGTTCAATATCCTGACTTCCGCCACCAATTCGCCGCCAGCGGGCACGATCAGCATCAGCGGCTTGGCGACTTCCACGACGCCGCCCAGCGTGTGGACGGAGAGTTGCGCGACGGTTCCATCGACGGGACTGACAAGCCGTTGCAGGCTGGATTTGCGGCTCGCCTTCACCATTTCCTCACGGCGCAGCCGCGCCTCCGCCTCCGCCTTCGTCAAGTCATCGAGGATCTTCGCGCGCGCCAGACCATCCGCCTGCACCAGCGTGCCGCCCGCCGATGCGATCTGCGCCCGCGCCTTGTCCGCGGTTTCCAGCGCGATCTGCCGATCCTTGATCAGCGCGAGCCGCTGCCGCTGCATCTCTATGACGCGCAGTTTCGACACGAAGCCCTTGGCCAGCATCGCCTCGTTGGCGGCGATCTGCTGGTCGACGAGCGGCAGGGTCTCGGTGAGCTTTGCGGCCTGCAGCCTTGCCTCGCCCAGCGCAGCCATCGCCGCCTGCCGATCCGCGCCGTGCACCGATGCGCCGCCCCGAATGGCCTCCAGTTCCGCCCGAGCCAGCGCGGTTTGCATCGCCACGACCTGCGCCGATGTCCCCGGCGGCGACACGAAGACCAGTCCGCGCCCATCGAGGGAGGACAGCATCGCCCGTCCGCGCGCGGCATTGAGTTCGGCGGTTTCCAGCGCCTTTTGCGCCTGCACCGCCTCCGCGGACGATACCGTGGGATCGAGTTCCAGCAGCGCCTGCCCCGCACGCACTTTCTGGCTGTCGCGCACCAATATGGAGCGCACGGTGCCGCTGTCCGCCGCCTGTATCACCTTCACATTGTCCGCAGGGATCAGGCGACCCGGCGCTGAAGCGACCACATCGACCTGGCCGAAGATCAGCCAGATCATCGTCAGCACCAGCGCGATCATCAGCACTCTTGCCGTCATGCGCGCTGTCGGCGAAACCGGGCGTTCCACAATCTCCATCGCGGCAGGCAGGAAGTCCACTTCCTCCACCCGCGTCAGCCCCGCCGCGCGCGCTTTCTCTTTGTGGAGCGCCTCCTTGGCCGATGCCCAATGGTCCGCCAGCGCGATCATGACGCGACGGCCTCCAGCCCTGTTTGCAGGCGATAGAGGCTTGCATAGCGCCCGCCTCTGTTGAGCAGTTCGCGATGGTTGCCCCGTTCCACGATCCGCCCCTGCTCCATCGTCAGGATGCAATCGCAATCGCGGATGGCCGACAACCGATGGGCGATGATGACGACGGTGCGGCCCGCTGACATGCCCTTCAGATTGGCCTGGATGATGCCTTCGCTTTCCGCGTCCAGCGCCGATGTCGCTTCATCGAAGATCAGGATGCGGGGCCGCGTGACGAGCGCGCGGGCGATCGCGATACGCTGGCGCTGGCCCCCGGACAGGTTCACGCCGCGCTCCTCGATCATCGTGTCATAGCCGTGCGGCAGCGACACGATGAAGTCGTGCGCGCCCGCCAGCTTCGCCGCCGCAATCACTTGTTGCAGCGGCGTCGCAGGGTTGGCGAGCGCGATATTCTCCCGCAGGCTGCGGTTGAACAGCAGGTTCTCCTGCAGCACGACGCCGATTTGACGCCGCAGCCACGCAGGATCGACCTGGCCTATGTCCACGTCATCGATCAGTATTCGGCCCGCGTCAGGCACGTAGAGGCGCTGCAGCAGCTTGGCGAGCGTCGACTTGCCCGATCCCGAGGACCCTGCAATGCCCAGCGTGCCGCCGGGTGGGAGCGCAAAGCTGATATCGTCCAGCGTCCAAGGCCCCTCCCTGCCATAGCGAAAACGCACGGCCTCGAAGCGGACTTCGCCTTTCATCGGCGGGGGCGTTATCCCGGAACGGGAAATCTGTTCGGCAGGCGCATTCAGCACGTCGCCCAGCCGGTCGATCGACAGGCGCACCTGCTGGAACTCCTGCCATAGTTGCGCCATCCGGATGATCGGCCCGGATACACGTTGCGCGAACATGTTGAAGGCCACGAGCCCGCCGACCGTAAGCGCGCCCGCGATGACTTCACGCGCGCCGAAGAACAGGATCGCCGCCAGGCTCAGCTTCGACACAAGCTGCACCATCTGGCTACTGCCGTTGCCCAGGTTGATGACGCGCTGATTGGCGGCGCTATAGGCCGCAAGCTGCATCTCCCAGCGGTTCTGCCACTGCGGCTCGACGGCGGCGGCCTTTATCGTCTGCATGCCCGACACGCTCTCGACCAGCAGTGCGTTGTTGGCGGAGCTGCGCTCGAACTTTTCGGTGAGCCTGTGCCGCAGCGGCCCCGTCACCATCAGCGATACCAGCACATAGGCCGGGAGCGTCAGCAGCACGACCAGCGCGAGCACCGGCGAATATATCCACATCGCAATCAGGAAGATGATCGTGAATGCCGGGTCGATCAGTACCGACAGCGACGCGTTGGTAAGGAACTCCCGGATCGATTCCAGTTGCCGGACGCGCGTCACCGTGTCGCCGACGCGCCGTTCCTCGAAATAGGCGAGCGGCAGGCGCAGCAAGTGCCGGAACAGACGAACGCCCAGCTCGACATCGATCTTCTGGCTGGTTTCGGAATAGAGCCGCGTGCGAAGCCAGCCAAAGGTGACTTCCCAGCAGGAGACGATCACGAAGCCCAGCACCAGCACCTGCAATGTCGCAAGGGTGTTGTGGACCAGTACCTTGTCGATAACGTTCTGGAAGAACAGCGGCGCGGCGAGGCCCAGCAGGTTCAGGCATAAGGTAATCAGAAGCACTTCGCCGATCAGCCTGCGATAACGGACGATCTGCGGAATGAACCAGCGGAAATCGAAGCGCGCGGCGATTCCGGGAATCCCGGCCCGTGTTGCGACCAGCACCAGTTCCCCGGACCATATTTCGTCCAGCGTTTCCAGCGTGCGCGTCTCGACGGCATGTCCGGGCCGGTGGATCACCACCCCCTGCTCGGTCGCGCGGCCGATGATGAACCATTCCTGCGTACCGTGCGCCAGTGCCGGAAGCGCCAGCCGGCGCAAACGATCGAAGTCGGCAGTGACGCTACGGGCGCGAACGCCCTCTATCCGTTGCGCAAGGCGCAGAATGTCGCGCTTGTCGAGAGGTTCGGCATGGCCGAGACTATGCCGCATCTGCTGAGGATCGGCGGCAATCCTATGCATGCCGAGCAGCGTCGCCAGCGCGATCGGCCCCGTTTCCGACGGCGGAACGGCGCTTCCTCCGGCCCGCTCCCCGATAGCGGACGCGGGGGCGTTCGCATCGGAAGAGTTCCCGGGCGACACTTTTGAATTATCCTGCCCCGTCGCCTCCGGAACCGTCACCGCGACCATGGTTCCTCCCCGAAACACATCCTAGCGTTTCAGGATAAGCTTCATCGCGGCCTTGCCCACGTACCATTGCGAATTGCAGAAGGGCCTTACGTATTACCCCCAAAGATGCAGGCTCCGCACCAGAGCATTCCTAGACGTGTGGAAGGCATGCGTTGTGAAATCGGCCGTCTTCCGCAATGATGTCATTGAGGGAGGTCAACGGCCTCTCCGAACGTCAGCGTCGAGCAAGGAGTGTTCCTTATGGCAATCGCAAAGACTTTCTCCGGCCACGGATCAGGCTGGGGCCGGGCCGCATTGTGGTTGGCGATCGGTGGACTTCTGCTTCTTCCGCTCGTTGCGATGCAATTCACGGATGAGGTCAATTGGGACGGCAGTGATTTCGCAGCCGCAGCCGCTCAGCTCTTTGGCCTGGGCGTGGCGCTGGAGTTCGTGTCACGAATTAGAACTCGCAGGCTGTATCGATATGCGCTGTGCTTGGCAGTGGTCGGCTTGACGGTCCTGATCTGGGCTCATGCAGCGGTGGGAATATTCTAGTCGTTCACGAGGCAGGATAGACCGAACCGCGGCTTGTGCGCTACACGCCACTCGCCAGAATGAGCGACACATTGTCCGTGCCGCCAGCGTCCAGAGCCTTCGCAAGCAACTGGTTCGCTGTAGCGCACAAGTCTGCGGCGAACGTCGAGCTTATAGCATCATCGTCCAGCAACCCCGACAGCCCGTCCGAGCACAAGAGGAAGATGTCTCCGGCCACCATGTCGCATTCCGCGTAATCGACCGCGAGTTCCGCGCTTGCGCCGACGGCACGCGTGATCACATGGGCGCGGGGATGAACGCGGGCCTGTAGCTCGGTCAGAACGCCCGCGTCGGCGAGTTCCTGCACGAAGCTGTGGTCCCGGCTCAGTCGCACGAGGTGTCCGTTGCGGAGCCGGTAGACACGGCTGTCACCCGCCCAGAATATCAGGCATTGCGATCCCGTTACGTGCAGCCCGGCCACGGTAGAGCCACAGGTCTGCCTGGCCTTGCTTCCCATTGCCATGATTGAGCGATTTGCCATTTCCAGCGCCCGGTCGATGGCGGACCGCTCGATCCGTTCAGGTCCCTCCGCCAGGTCGGCAAGTGCCCGGATGACGATGGTAGCCGCCTGATCGCCAAGGCTGTGGCCGCCCATGCCGTCCGCCACGGCCCAAAGACCATGTTCGGGGCAATTGAGCAGGCGATCCTCGTTGACGGTGCGCACATGGCCGATATGGCTGCGCGCCACCGACTGGAAGTGCGATGGCGCAACGGGCGTCGCGACGCGCCTTGCGAACATGTTCAGGCGCACTCGGCTTCCAGTTCCAGAGCGGCGGCATCGTAAGCGCCGACGAACACTTGGTTGAGGGAGCCGTCCTCCCCCTCGACGATCTGGCGCACCAGATCCGCATGCCTTTCGCAGGCGGTTTCCCAGTTGGTGGCGGCACGACTTTTCAGGAAGGAGCCTCCCGCGGTGGCAGACGCTATGTCGGCGGGATCGAAGGCTTGCACGGCAGCGCGCAAGGACGCACGCAGGCCGCCAAAGGTTGCGATCAGATGCTTCTTGATGTCGCGAAACGACGCGGCGATGGCTGACGGGCCGCTCAGGAACCCATGATCTTCGGCCAACAGAAGATCGATGGCGAGCCTTTGCGTCGGCGCCCATTTGAACGGGTTGTTGTTCGTGCCGCCGATGGTCGTTCTGGCAAGCTGATACTGCCCACGCACACGCTCGCGCTCCGCCATCAGGTCGCCCAGCCCAAGCACCATCTGGCGATAGACGGCGCCAGCACGGCGCATCACCTGCTCCGGGTTTTCGGCGGAGAAAGCGGAGGCGTCGATAGCTGCACCTTCGCAAAAGGCTTCGAACAACGATCCATTCTCGGCGCTGCCGATGGGTGCCGAACCGTCGGCCCACTCAGTCGGAACGGCGATGGATGAGCCAAGCGGCGGCGACAGGATCAGGGTCTGCCCTTCATCTACCGTAGCCCTGCCCTGCACCGCATGGTCCGCCACCAGCACATAGCGGCCAAACCTTATCCTGTTCGGCACCGTGATGCATATCTCGCTGTCCAGCGGGAGGCGCGCGCCGGATTTGCCATCGAAAACGCCGTTCGCGCCCATGCAGCGCAGGAAGAGATCGCCCTCACGCGCGTGGTACTCACAGTGCCAGCGCGAAATTTCGCAGGACGGATCGTTCATGACCCAATCGGCCTGCGGGTCCCGCCCGATACGCAGTGCTCCGTCCTGCAGCATACGCGCATCGACGGCCTGCTGCATGTCGTCCTGCTCGAACAGCTTGAAGATATACATTGGCGGTTCCTAAGCCACTTCGCGGTTTTCGGCCGCAGCCCCTATCCGTGTCCGCAACATCGCCTGTGCCTCGGCAACGGGACCGCCGGGTCCCGTACGTGCATCAAGCTCGCCAGCCATGGTGTTGAACGTGTCGAACAGGCGGCCCATTTCGTCATTGCGCCGGTGCGACAGTCGAAAGTGCAGATTGCCCTGCGCGACATCTTCCATCGCGTTGCGGAGCCGCCGGATTGGCATCGAAAGCTGACGCGCGCTGAGGAAGCCGATCCCGGCGACGACGGCGATGACAAAGCAGGATAGCGCGATCAGCAATATCCGTGTGCGCGCCATGGCGGCGTCGAGATCGCTGCGGTCCAGCGTTATATCCACCTTGCCGAAATCAGCGCCCGCATATTGGACTGTCCGGACCAACCGAATGCCGTCGTCCCGCACGTCCGTAAAACCATCCGCACCATGAGCAGGCGCGCGATAGCTTGTGCCGACAAGCGCGCTATCGCCCGCAGCCCGCACCAGTCCGTGATCGTCAGCGACGATGAGATGGCGAACGCCCTTGTCCTTTGCCGCGGTCTCGACAAATGCCTGCAGCGGCAGCCAATCCTGCTCGGCAGCGGGCAGACCTGCATTGTCGGCGACGCGCAAGGCGACATTCCTGGCGACGAATTCGGTCATCGATGCGCCCGACTTCACGGCCATGGCAACCATCGTTTCATTCTGCCGGTCCAGCACCAGGCCCACGCTCAGGAGCAATGCCACGGCCGCCGTCGCAGCGAGCGTCAGCGGTAACTTGATCCGCAACGCCAATCCACGGCGGCGCGACTCCACGTGCTGCGCAAGCGCCTCCTGCTCGCGCAGCAGCGCCTGCCGCAGGAGAGCGGCATCAGAGAAACGGTCTTCGGGCTTCTTGGCCAGCAGCTTGCCGATGATGAACTTGAGCCCCCGTGGGCAGGAGGATACTTCCTGTTCGATGGGCGCTGGCTGCTGTTGCGTGATCTGGATAGCCAGAGTGGCGAGCCCCGCACCCCGGAAGGCCGGTTTGCCAGCCACCATTTCGTAGAACACCGCACCTAAAGAGAAGAGGTCGCTCCGGGCATCGAGCGGTATGCCCATCGCCTGCTCGGGGCTCATGTAGCGGGGCGTGCCCATGACCTGGCCCGCCTGCGTCCGCTGCGCGTCCTGCGCGCCCCGTGCATCGTCGCGTGCGTCGACCCGCGCTATGCCGAAGTCGAGCAGCTTGGCGGTCCGGCCATCGTCGCAGATCAGGATGTTGGACGGCTTTATGTCCCGGTGAACGACGCCGCATTGATGCGCGTAGGCCAAGGCTCCCGCGATCTGCACGCCTAGCGCAAGAACCCGCTCGATGGTCATCGCACCTTCGTTGGTGAGCAGTTCGTCCAGTGGACAGCCGCGAAGATGCTCCATCGCGATATAGGGTACGCCATCGGCTTCACCGACATCGTAGATGGTGACGATGTTGCTGTGGGACAGCATCCCGGCCGCCCGCGATTCGGCGAGGAAGCGGTGAACCACCTCACTGTCATTGCGAAATTCCGGCTTCAGTACCTTGATAGCCAGTGGCCGGTGGATGCTCGGGTCATGCGCGCGATAGACATAGGCCATCGCGCCCTCGCCGATAGCGGCTTCCACCCGATATCGACCGATCCAGCTCAACTGTTCCGCCCGCGGCTGCAAGAGGGGTGAGGATGCGTTCGTCATTGCTTGCCTTTCACGGTCCTGCGAATGCGCAAGGCCCGCTGGAGGTCACGCTTGATCAAGGGATTGGCGGGATCGAGCGCCGAAGCCTGACCCAGCAACACGACGGCGCGGGAGACCTGGCCCTGGTTGAGCGCCGTAAGGCCGGATGCTCGCATCTGCGCTGCGCGCGCAGGATTAAGCTCTGGGGTTTTTGCGCGCGGCGCAGTTGTGCCGACCGCTGGTTTGGAAGGAGCCGCGCGCGGGCTATCCGCGCGCGCTGGTCTTGGGGCAACTACCGAGGGAGGCGGTGCGTCGCCCGGTATGCGGATGACCTGGCCCGCCTTGAGAGAGGCAGGAACCTTGATGTCGTTATAGCGGGCAAGCGCATAGAACTTCAGGCGGCTGCCGAGGAAGCGCTGGGACAGCGCCGGGAGGCGATCGCCGGGTTGCACGCGGTATTGGAAGTCTTTGGCGCCGAGAAACATGACTGGATCGGCCGTCAGGCTCTCCAGCAGCAGCGCTGCGTCGGCATCGGCAGGGTTGCGCTTGACCATCTGCTGCAACGCCCTTTGCGCGGATTTCTCGTCACCTTTGTCCAGCACGTCGAGAACATCGTCCATCTGCTGCGCATTGTTGATCTGCTGAATGGTCGCGGGTGCAGACGGGCGATCGCTCACTTTGGTGGCGCAGGCCGACAGCCCCATCGCAGCGATCGCGGCAACCAGCGCCGCACGGAGATGTCTGTCGAAGTTCGGCGAGATTATCATAGTGCACTCGTTCTAAGCCGCTCTTGCAGCGCCGTGGGGGAAAGGTCGGTCAGCATCCGGATAGCGTCCTTGTCCTGAGCGAACCGCTCGAACGCAGATGCCTCCAGCGGTGGTGAAAAGTAGAAGCCCTGGAACAGCGTACATCCGTGTCGATGAAGCCAGGCATATTCCTCCGGCCGCTCCACCCCTTCCGCAAGGAGAGCGATGCCGAGACCTCTCGCCAATGCGATGATGCTCTGGCAGATCGCCTGACTGTCACGCTGGCGGTCGACCATCGAGACGAATTCCCGGTCGATCTTCAACTTGTCGAAACGCAGCTTCTTCAGATAGCTGAGGCTCGAATATCCAGCGCCGAAATCATCGATCGACACGGAGACGCCCAACGCGCGGAGCTTGTCGAACAGAGACTTCGCATTGACGGAATCCACTGCCGCTACGGTCTCTGTAAGCTCCAGTTCGAGGAGGGACGGGGACAGGTGGTGGCGCTGCAAGGTGCGTTCCACCATCTGGTCGATGTCGCTGCGCTCCAGTTGATGGCCCGACAAATTGATGGCGATCTTGAGGGGAGTATGGCCATCGCGGCTCCAGGCCTTGGCCTGTCGGCAACCCGCATTGAGCGTCCACATGCCGATTTCCTGGGCGAGCCCGGCCGTTTCCATGATTGGGATGAAAGTCGTGGGCGACACCAGCCCTCGTTCAGGATGGTGCCAGCGCAGCAACGCCTCCGCGCCGCAGATCTCCTGCGTGCCGGCGTCGATGAAAGGCTGATACCACAACTCGAGTTCATTGCGGCTGGCTGCATGGCGCAGATCCTGTTCGAGCGAAAAGCTTTCCCGGGCGTAGTCGGCCGCGCTGCCCTCATCCTGCTCGGTCGCTCCACCCTCAACTGCGGAGAGTGCCGCGATGGCACGCCCAAGGAGCGTTGCGCCGTTGAAGGCCTCGGGTGAGTGCTGCACACACGCCGATCGTATTTGCGGCAGCATGTCCACGCCGGGCATGACGATGCGATTGCGCAGAGCATAGGAGACTGCGTTCAGTTCCGCGCGGGCCGCCTCCGCCGACGTGCCGCCATACCATATGGCCAAGCGTGCGCGATCGACATGCGCAACGAACCGATCCGGGCCGGTCATCCGCACCAACCGGCTCGCCAACTCGACAAGAACCTTGTCCGCAACCGTAATATCGAACGCACATAGCCTGTCGAAATCGCCGAGTTCGACGATGCCAAGCAGGCCCGTTTCGGTTTCCTGTTCAAGCAGCGCTATAAGCGGTTCACGCGTGGGCAGGCCTGTCAGGCCATGGCATTGCGCAAACCGGTGCTCCATGGCTTGAACGCGCGACATCAATGCGTCTGCATGCCGCGTGAGGCGATCTGCGACTGGCTCGTCCTTCCTTGACGGGGGATTGGCTCCCCCCGTTCGCTCCAGGCGATCGGCGAGGGCTTCCATGAACCGGCGCTGGCGGAGACCGATAATAAGTAAACCAGCCAGCACCATCAGGAAGATGGCTGACACCACCGGCATAGGCACCGGCTCGCTCGTCAACCAGAGGCTGGCAACGCTGACGGACAGGATCGTCGTCAACAGGAGACACATGCGGCCAAAGCGGTTCGTGCGCACAAACCGCTGCGTCCTCTCCTTGTGCCGATGAACGGCCTCTGCAAGGTCCACCTTCTTCATTGCAGAGGTGGATTAGGGGAAAGAGGAAAAAAATCTGTTAAGCAGGGCGCTGAGGCGTTGAAAGATAGAGATAATCTTAATCTGGATCAAAGCACCGGCTATCATTCGCTGTCTCACCCCACGCGAAATGATGAACCCGTCCTGCTCAGCCCCCTCGAACCCTTCGGAACCGTCGCAAGAGTCGAGGGTTGGCCGTCCAAGGAGACAGATGATGGCAGATGATCTTCGCAAGGGCGACAAGGTGTCCTGGAAAAGCCATGACGGCACCGCTCACGGCAAAGTCGTGAAGAAGCAGACCACCCCGACCGAGATCAAGGGGCACAAGGTCGTCGCGAGCAAGGATGATCCGCAATTCATCGTCGAGACGGACGAAGGCAAGAAGGCCGCGCACAAGCCCACCGCTCTCAAGAAGGCGTGAGGGAGATGGGAGATTGCACCTACAGATCCACGCTCAAGATGGCGGCCGACGCGAAGCGCGTAAGCCAGGCGTGACCGCCAAGCTGAACACGTAGCGCCCTTTCCGCGCTACGCATCCCCAAACCCAGTGCCGATAATGACAGGTGAAAGGCTGCCCAACCTCAGAAGGCGTAGCGGGCAATGACCTGAAAGACCGGCCCGGCACGCTCGCTCTCCAGTTCATATTCATCGAACTTTCGGTCGGCCTGGTCCGCAAGATTGTCGAACTTGTTGAACGCCTCCTTCTTCTTGCCATCCAGCAGGTTCGATCCGACCGCACGGATCGTGAAGCTCTTGCCGAAGCGCTTTTCCACGAAGATTTCGAGGTCCGCGCCATACGTAGTGGTTACCTCCTCCGCGATCACGCGGCCGAAAGCGCTACCCTGCTTGCGGTAGGTGGCGCCGAAGGCTGCGCCGTAGCTGGGGATGTCCTGAATGAAGCCGAAATTGTAGACGTACTTGGATTGGTCATTGAAGCGGCGTTCTCCGGCGAAATCGGTCACTTCGCTGTCGAGATAGGAGAAATTGCCGAACACGCCAGTGTTGGGCAGGCCAATAAAGCCCAGATCGGTGGATAGGTCGAACTCGATGCCGTAGACTTTGCCATCGCCGACATTGCGCGGCTGGAACACGAAGGTGCCCTCGCCTTCCGATCCTTCTTCGCCGGTGTTGGTAAGCTCGATCAGATCCTTGACGTCGCGGTAGAAGATATTGACGCCGACGATGCCGCCACGTCCGATCCGGCGCTCATAGCCCAGGTCGAAGCCCCATGCGGTTTCCGGATCGAGCTGCGGATTGCCGAGCAGATCACTATCGCCCACTTCCTCTTCCAGCAGCGCGGGCGAGAGGAAGTTGAAATCGGGGCGGCGATTGGTGCGCGCTACCGACCCGATGATGCGGTCGACGCCTGTGAGATCGAGCTTGAAGGACGCCGAGGGCAGCAGCTTGTTGTAGCTGTTCTTCTGCATCGGTATCGCCGCGGCTTCGGTGAAGTCCGTGATCTTGAGATCGGTCGTCTCATATCGCAGCCCGGCTTCCCAGGAAAAGCCGCCGCTCTTGCCCTCGACCAATGCAAAGACGTCGCGTCGATCTTCCTTGATCGTGTTCACGCCGCCGTCAGTGGGCTCCAGATCGGCCCGCGAGAGTCCGCCGGAAAGCGTAGTAGGGTTGTTGCTGAACTGATTCCATGTGGACGCAAGGCCCGGAAATTCGTCTTCCTCGTCCGTGTCGAGAATAGCGGTACGGCGCTTCTTGTTCTGGAGATAGCCTCCGATCACGAAGTTGATCTGGTCGGACAGCTTGAACTCATGTTCCAGCTTAACGGAAAATTCCTTGTCGACGATATTGGTGCTTGTCAGCGTGCCTTCGAACCCGACCGGGTCTCCGGCGTCCACGTCGAGATCCGCCTCATATTCGGTCTCCTTCCGTTGTTCGTCGAACTTGGCATAGCCAACCCGTATGGACGTCTTCCCCAACGACCATTCCTGCGAGAGCTTGCCGTCGATGCCGTAATTTTCCTGGTCGATATCCGCGACATTGGCGTTGTCGGACAACAGGTTGCCCGTGGGCAGCGGGCCAGTGATTGCAGTCGGATCGTCATATTCGAACGACCGCTCGGTTTCGGTGCGATCGGTGCGGACGTAGAAGCCGTTCAGCTTGAAATCAGTCGTGTCGCCGTCGATCTCATAGGTGCCGTTGAAGGAATAATCCTTGCCATCGCGCGTGTCGGTCTGATCCTCGCGATTGTTGAATTCCTGCGTCCCATAGTCCGGGTTGTTCTCGGGAGAATCGTCGTAGCGCAGGCTCGTCTTCTTCTTCGGATTGTGCCGTCCCTGAAGGTTCGCGCCAAGCAGCAGACGGCCCGGACCGACCTGCCCGCCGAACACCGCGCCCAGGCTGGGTTCAAGTTCATTGTCATCATAATGCAGCGCACCCGCCCGGACGTACCCGCCATCGAGCTGATAGCCATCCCGCAACACTATGTTGAGCGATCCCGCGACGGCATCGCCAGTGCGCCGTGCAGAAGACGATCGGATGATTTCAACGCGCGAGATCAGTTCGGCAGGGATGCGATCAAGGAAGAACGAGCGATCGGTCGCGGAGCCGGGCACGCGATCCCCACTGATAAGGATCTGCGTGTAGCCCGGCGGCAGGCCACGCAGCCGCGCCCCGTCGCTTTCGATGACGTCGGACAGGAAGGTGACGGAGGGAACGCGCTTCAATGCGTCGCCTGCGGTCAAGGGTTCGAACCGCTGAAAATATTCGGTGTCATATTGCAGGATCGGTTCGGCGTTCTCGCTGCGATTGCGGAAGCCGATGCCCGCCTGCACCACGATGTCATTCGACGTGATGATCGGCCCGTCCCGTTGCTCGGCATCCTCCGGCGATGGCGCAGCCTGCGCCTGCGCGTCGGCAGCCATCATGGCGAATGGCGCAATCCCGCAGGCGAGAACGGCACGGGATATGCGAAATGCTACGCCGCTACGGCGCGAGATGGTTCCGGTCATGTGAGCCCCCAATGTTCAACGTCTTGAGGCGGGGCGTTAGGGGCATTGATTGACAGTAGCGGGTCGTCTGGTTGACGTTTTTGTGACGAAAGCTCCCTCGATTGTGACAACTACGCCCGAGGGCATCGCCAATTCGTCATCAACCTGAAATGATGCGCTCCCAACAGCCGCTCTTAACATTGGGGGAGACTATTCATGCAGACATTGGCATCTTCGCTTATCGTTCTGGCCCTCGCGGCATTGGCCGGCTTGTCGGCCTGTGCTCCACAGGAAGTTCCAGTGGAAACCCGCATAGCCAACGCCGCGCCAGCCGTCAGCGTACGCGCGCGCGGGGAAACGGCTCCCGTGGGCACCGCCAATGCCGATGCGGCCGACGATCCGGCGATATGGCGCAACGCCGCCGATTCTGCCGCCAGCCTGATCGTAGGCACGGACAAGAAGGCGGGCCTCTATGTCTATGGACTGGACGGCAAGGTCCGCGACTTCTTCGATGCGGGCGCAGTGAACAACGTCGATCTGCGTGACAACGTGCTCATCAACGGCGTTCCGGGCATATTGGTCGCGGCGAGCGACCGCAACGATCTGGCCCAAGCGAAGCTCGCGCTGTTCCGCCTCGACCCCGCAAGTGCGAAGCTGACGCCATTGGGCAAGATCGATGCTGGAGCCGGAGAAGCCTATGGCGTCTGCTTCTATCGCGATGCCACCGCGCTCTATGCGTTCATGGTGGCGAAGGACGGGACGATCAATCAGGTCGCCATCGATGCCTCCGGCGCCGCCCCGACCGGACGGATCGTCCGCACGCTCAAGCTTGGCACCCAGTCGGAAGGCTGCGCTGCCGATGAGCGGACCGGGCGGCTCTATGTGGCGGAGGAGGATGCCGGACTGTGGCGCTTCGATGCTGCCGCCACCGGCTCGACCACGCCAGTGAAGATCGCCGCCGCCGACAATCGCAACATCGTCGCCGATGCAGAGGGCGTTGCGGTCGCGCCGATGGGACAGCGCGACGGCTACGTCATCGTGTCGAGCCAAGGTGACAATGCCTATGCACTCTATCGCCTTTCCGATGAGAGCTATGTCGGGCGGTTCCGCATCGTCGACGGATCCGTGGGTGGCAGCGAGGAAACCGACGGCATCGACGTAGCGCTAGGCGATTTCGGACCGGATTACCCGCAGGGGCTTTTCATTGCGCAGGATGGCCACAACGCGGCAGCTGCACAGAATTTCAAGCTGGTGTCTTGGGGCGACATCATGCGCGCCGTCGTCCCGCAGGAAAAATAGGCACAAAGATTTGGGTGTGCGTAGCTTGCGTTCCAAGGCAGCCCTGTGCGCCTTTAAGTCTTTATAGTTCATAGATAAGGCAAGGCGACCAGCGCTGCTCCAAGGGGGCGAGATCGACATCCGCGGGGGTAGCGATCACCTCTTCTTATCCGCCATCGCCCTCGCGGTCACCATCATCTTCTGTCTTGGACCCAAGCCCGGACCCCGCGTCACTATTCGATTTATTCGAATGATGGACCAAATTTTATAAGACTGCGCAGCAGAGCCCTATCCCACTAAACCCCCAATCACACCGGAACGACCCGAGTGCACGAAATTCGATTGGAGACCGACATGACCATCAAAGCGACCCCGACCCCCGGCAAATCCCTGATCACGCCGGCCGATCACACCCTCGTAATGATCGACTTTCAGTCGCAGATGGCCTTCGCCACCAAGTCAATTTCGACCGAGCTTCTGCGCAACAACGCTGCTCTGGTCGCTAACGCAGCCGCTGGCTTCAACGTCTCCACCATCCTGACCACGGTTGCCGTCGACAGCTTCTCCGGGCCGATGTTTAGTGAGATCACCGACGCCTTTCCAAGCCAGCCGCTGCTCGACCGCACCTCGATGAATACTTGGGAAGACGCCGCCGTCATCGACGAGGTGAACCGCATCGGCAAGGAGCGCGTGATCTTTGCGGGCCTGTGGACCTCGGTCTGCATCGTTGGCCCCGTCGCCTCAGCTATTGACCAGGGCTTCGACGTCTATTTCATCACGGACGCTTGCGGCGACATTTCCGAAGAAGCGCATGAGCGCGCCGTCGAGCGGATGATCCAGCTGGGTGCCACGCCGATGACGTCTCTCCAGTATCTCCTCGAACTGCAGCGTGACTGGGCAAGGACGGAAACCTACGACATGACCACCGGCTTCGCGAAGAAATGGGGTGGCGCCTATGGCCTCGGCATCACCTATGCCAAGAAGATGTTCAACGCCTCCGAGGCGCATTGATCCAGCCCGGCGGCCGGGCATCCCCCCGGCCGCTCCCCCCATCGTGCCAAGGATTTTCCCATGAGCTATTTCGTCACCACCGCTGACGGCGTCGACATCTTCTACAAGGACTGGGGAGCCAAGGACGCCCAGCCGATCATGTTCCATCATGGCTGGCCGCTCTCATCGGACGATTGGGATGCGCAGATGCTGTTCTTCCTTTCGAAGGGCTATCGCGTCGTCGCCCATGACCGCCGAGGCCACGGCCGGTCGGCTCAGGTCGATTTCGGTCATGACATGGATCACTACGCCGCCGACGCCGCTGCCGTCGTCGCGCATCTCGACCTCAAGAACGCCATTCATATCGGTCACTCCACCGGCGGCGGTGAAGTGGCGCGCTATGTCGCCCAACATGGCCAGTCCCCGGGGTCGCGTCGCCAAGGCGGTGCTGGTCAGTGCGGTGCCGCCCCTGATGGCGAAGACCGATGCCAATCCCGATGGCCTGCCGATGGAGGTGTTCGACGGTATCCGCACGGCACTGGCAGCGAATCGTGCGCAGATGTTCCGCGATTTTCCTTCCGGGCCATTTTACGGCTTCAACCGGCCAGGCGCGACCGCTCTATCCGGCGTGATCGACAATTGGTGGCGGCAGGGCATGATGGGCAGCGCGCTCGCCCACTATGAGGGGATCAAAGCCTTTTCGGAAACAGACCAGACCGAGGATCTCAAGGCGATCACCGTGCCCACACTGGTCCTGCAGGGCGATGACGACCAAGTCGTGCCGTACAAGAATGCCGCCATGCTGCAGGCGCAGTTGCTGTCCAACGCGACGCTCAAAATCTACCCAGGCTATTCGCACGGCATGCTGACGGTGAACGCCGACGTGCTGAACGCCGACATCCTCGCCTTCATTCAGGGCTGATCCAGACAACGCCGGAGAACGGACATGAAAGCCTACATCCTCTCCCTTGGCGCCGGCTTGATCGTCGGCATCGTCTACAGCCTGATGGGCGTCCGTTCTCCCGCGCCGCCGGTTATCGCGCTCGTCGGGTTGGCGGGCATCCTGCTCGGAGAACAGCTGATCCCGGTGGCCAAGAGGGTTTCGACCCTGCCGGAATTGACCCGTTTCGTCCGTCAGGATTGCGTCAATCACGTACGGGGCAAACTGCCCGCTCACGGAAAGCGCAACGCATGATGACCCGCCGCCAGCTGATCGCAAGCGCCGCCGCAACAACCGCCCTGACTGCTACCACGGAAAGTTTCGCAATGACCCAGACCGATCTCATCTTCACCAACGCCAAGGTGACGACGCTGGATCGCGAGAACCCGCAGGCACAGGCGGTCGCGATCCGCAATGGCAAGTTCCTCGCCGTTGGCACTGAGCAGGAGGTGCGCGCCGCCGCCGCGCCCAACGCACGCGTCGTTGACGCTGGCGGCCGCCGCCTGATCCCGGGCCTCATCGATAGCCACATCCACGTCATCCGCGGCGGTCTGAACTATAATATGGAACTGCGCTGGGAAGGGGTTCCCACGCTTGCCGATGCCATGGCTATGCTGAAGAAGCAGGCCGAGAATACTCCCCCGCCGCAATGGGTGCGCGTAGTCGGCGGGTTCACCGAGCATCAGTTCGCCGAGAAGCGCCTGCCCACCATCGCCGAGATCAACGCAGCGGCCCCCGATACGCCGGTCTTTATCCTCCACCTTTATGACCGCGCCCTGCTCAACGCGGCGGCGCTCCGGGCGGTAGGCTATACGAAGGACACGCCCAATCCGCCGGGCGGCGAGATCGTCCGGGATGCGCAGGGCAATCCCACGGGGCTACTGCTGGCCCAGCCCAATGCGACGATCCTCTATTCGACGCTGGCAAAGGGTCCGAAGCTGCCTCAGGACTATCAGCTCAACTCCACCAGGCACTTCATGCGCGAGTTAAACTCCCTTGGCGTCACCAGCGTTATCGACGCGGGCGGCGGGTCGCAAAACTACCCCGACGACTATGAGGTCATCGACAAGCTACACAAGGATGGCGAGCTGACGCTGCGCATTGCCTACAATCTTTTCACGCAGAAGCCGAAGGAGGAACTGAAGGACTTTGCGAGCTGGTCGACCCAGATCAAGCCGGGCGACGGCGACGACACTTATCGCCACAATGGTGCCGGCGAGATGCTGGTCTATTCGGCGGCCGACTTCGAGGATTTCCGCGTCCCCCGTCCCGACATGCCGGCAGAGATGGAGGGGGATCTCGAACCCGTTATCCGTCTGCTCGCCGAGCGCCGCTGGCCCTGGCGCCTCCACGCCACCTACGACCAGACCATCTCTCGCGCGCTCGACGTGTTCGAGAAGGTGAACCGCGACATTCCGCTCAAGGGCCTCAACTGGTTCTTCGATCATGCCGAGACGATCAGCGAGCGCAATATCGACCGGGTCGCGGCATTGGGCGGCGGCATTGCCGTGCAGCACCGCATGGCGTTCCAGGGTGAATATTTCGTCGAACGCTATGGTGCGAAAGCGGCCGAGGCTACGCCGCCGATCAAGCGAATGATAGATGCCGGCGTGCCAGTGGGCGCGGGGACCGATGCTACCCGCGTTGCCAGCTACAACCCCTGGGTCTCTCTGAGCTGGCTGGTGACGTCGAAGACGGTGGGCGGTCTGACGCTATATCCGATCCGCAACCGGCTCGACCGTGAGGCAGCGTTGCGCCTGTGGACTGAAAAGAACACCTGGTTCTCGAATGAGGTTGGCAAGAAAGGGCAGATCATCGCCGGCCAGCTTGCCGATCTGGCGCTGCTCTCTGACGATTATTTCAGCGTGCCCGAAAGCGAGATCGCGCATATCCGGTCGGTGCTGACCGTACTGGGCGGCAAGATCGTGTATGGCGAGGGCAGCTTCGACCCGCTCGCGCCCGAAGCGCCCAAGGCAATGCCCGACTGGTCTCCGGTCGCCACGTTCGGCGGGCATTGGCGTCGCGACGATACGGCCATGAAGATGGCGTCGGCATGCGGCTGCGCCTCTTCCTGCAACGTGCACGGCCATGACCATGCTGCGGCGCTGGGTGCAAACGTGCCCGCTGCCGACGTTCAGAGCTTCTGGGGTGTCATGGGCTGCGGCTGCTGGGCTGTTTGAGAGAAGCAGCGCCCGATGGGGGGCTCCCATTATGTTCGACAATCTGGGACGCTGCCTCTGACTTTATGCGGATCGTTGAGGCGGTTCTGGCCGCGTAGAGCGGACTTGCGATCGACCGAGCGCCCGATTTACATTGACGGAGATACTAACATGAACCGCATCTGCCCGATGATGGCGACCGCTCTGATCGCCATCAGTCCCGCCGCCGCGCCTGCGCAATCCTCGGCACCCGCGCAAAATTCGGGCAACAACTTCTTGGTCGGCCCGCAATATGACACCACCCATGTCTATGTTGCGCCGGAGGACTTCGATCGCTTCGTCACCAGCTTCATAGCCACTTTCGGGCGCACCGCGAGCAAGCAGGGCGTCTTCCAGGTCACGCCAACGGACAGCAAGAGCTATCGCCGCCTTAGGATGACGTCTGGCTATGGCAAGATGAACGTGATGGTGTCGGGCGGTCAGCTTCCCTGGCCCTATGGCCGCGACATGACGGGGTATGAGGTCGGGGATCTGACCGCGACACTCGCCAAGGCAAAGGCAGCAGGCGTCGAGACGCTCGTGCCTCCACATGCGGAGAGCAACCGCACGTCCGCAATCGTCCGTTTCCCTGGCGGCTATATCGCCGAAGTTCATGCGCCGGTGAAGCCGTGACGGGTGCGGATGAACCCCGCTTCGTTGATGCGATCCTCGACTGGCGCCCGACATGGTTCTTGGCTCGCCTCGCGCTGGTCAGTGCTTATCTGCTGGGCGGTGTGGTCAAGCTGATGAACTGGCCTGCGGCAGTCGCGGAGCAGGCGCATTTCAGCATGAGCCCGCCTGCCTTTTGGGCGTCGCTGACCATCGGCGTAGAGCTGGTCGGGCCGATCCTGATCCTGAGCGGCCGCTTGATATGGTTGGGCGCCGGTATGCTGGGCGTCTTCACGCTGCTGGCAGCCTTCACCGCCAACGCCTTCTGGGCCATGCCGGCGGGGCAGGAACGCTTCATGGCGACTAATGCCTTTTTCGAGCATGTTGGGCTGATCGGCGGCTTCGTGCTGGTGGCACTTGTTGCCGAACGTGAGCAGCGGTGTGCTTAGGATCCTTGTTGCGGCCGGACTGCTGGCGGGAACCGTCTCGGTGCCCGCCAGCGCCCAGCAGCGCGAGGCCTGGCAGGCACCAACTCTAAGCATCACGCGCTACGACGAGGATTGGTCCGATCTCGCCGATACGGAGAAACGCGCGCAACACTGGACTGGTCCGCTCAAGCATATCCCGCTCGGCGACGATAGATGGATCACGACGGGCATCGAATTGCGCGCACGCAGCGAGAACTATCAGAATAATCTCTGGGGCGCTGCGGATGCACCGGACGACAGCTATCTCTGGCTGCGCGTTCTACCCTATGCTGATCTGCACGTTGGCAAGGTTCGGGTTTTCGTGCAGCCCATCCTGGCCTACGCAGTCGGCCTCTCCCCCGCCGCCGGCCCGATAGATCAGACGAGGGCCGATCTACTCCAAGGGTTCGGCGAAGTTGATCTAGGCCCGGTCAGCCTGCGCGCCGGCCGCCAGATGCTGTCGCTCGGGACCGAGCGGCTGGTCGGGACGCGCTACGGCCCAAATGTCCCGCTCGCCTTTGATGGAGCGCGGGCCGACATCGCGATTGGGCGTGCCAAGATCAGCTTACTGAACATGCAGCCCGTCCAGCCCGGACCCGGCAGCTTCGACGATGCAACCTCTAAGACCAAGGCCCTATGGGGGGCTTATGCCACACTGCCGGAACTGGACCTTTATTATCTTGGCTACCGCAACCGGCTCGCACGCTTTGGCGGGCTGACGAAGCGCGAAGTCCGCCACAGCGTCGGCCTGCGCTCCCACGGGGTTCGCGGCGATTGGCACTGGAATGTCGAAGGCGTGGCGCAGTTTGGCCGTTTCGAGGAGCAACGGATCGCCGCCTGGACGCTCGGCACGGAAGTTGGCCGCAGTTTTCCGACTGCTCTCTTCGCGCCGGATGTGACGCTGCGGGTCAATGTCGTAAGCGGCGATGGCAAAGGGGGCGACGGCAAACTTGGCACGTTCAATGCCCTCTTCCCCAAGGGCAAATATTTCGGCGAACTTTCTCCGGTAGGTCCGGCTAACATCGTCAGCGTCAATCCGCGCGTCAGCGGTGCGCTGGGCGCGGGTATTTCGTTCAGCCTCGCCGCCATGGCCTATTGGAGGTACAGCATTGCGGACGGCGTCTACGATATTCCCGGCAATCTGATCCGTGAAGCAAGTGGCAGCAAGGCACGTTTCATCGGAAAGGAAGCCGAAGCGACGATTGCCTGGCAGGCGACGCCCGAGTGGGAGTTATCGGGGTCTTTGTCCGTCTTTTCGCCGGGTGCCTTTATTCACGAAACCGGTCCAGCAAAGACGATCACGATGCTGGGCTGGGAAAGCAACTTCCGCTTCTAATCCGGCCTTTCCAATTTATCGAACAACATCATCTATCTTATTCGACTGCATCTACGTCGAGTCCGCGTCTAGGCATTAGCCATACACATTCACGGAGACCGTTATGACCGCCAACAAGCCTGCGACATCGCCGCTCCCCTGGCTCCTCCTGCTCCTCTCCGTAACGACTGGGCTGGTCGACGCCATTTCGGTGCTGGGCCTTGGCAAGGTCTTCACGGCGAACATGACCGGCAACATCGTCTTCCTCGGTTTCGCCGCCAGCGGCGCGCCGGAGTTCATGATAGCGCCTTATGTCTTCGCCATCGCATCGTTCATGGTCGGCGCACTAGTTGCCGGACGCATCGGCAAGCACCACGCGGGCTCACCCCTACGCCGCTGGTTGCTCATCGCGGCGTCGATCGAAGCCGTCCTCCTTTGGACCGCAGCCGGTGTCGCGGTCGGGTTCGACGTGACAACGCAATCACCTGGCTCAAGCGTGTACATCATTATCGCACTGACCGGACTCGCCATGGGCTTCCGCAACGCGACGATCCGCCAGATGAAGGTTCCGGACCTCACCACGACTGTTCTTACGCTCACGATCACCGGACTTGCGGCCGATTCCAGCGTCGCAGGCGGTTCCAACCTGAACTGGGCACGCCGCATTGGCAGCGTTGCCGCTATCTTC
Source organism: Sphingobium sp. (assembly GCF_033795625.1). GTDB lineage: Bacteria > Pseudomonadota > Alphaproteobacteria > Sphingomonadales > Sphingomonadaceae > Sphingobium. The sequence continues at coordinate 97,178 of NZ_JARYGI010000010.1, forward strand.
CTCGGCGCGGCCGTCGGCGCATATCTCGTCAGGCATGGCGGTCTGGTCGCCCCGCTCATCCTCGCTGGTGGCCTGATCTTCGCGGGCACGCTCGCCTGCATGCTTCACCCCGCCGCCTCCAAGCCTCTCTAATGCCCCAGTTCGCGCTCGATCCTGCTGTCGGGCGGTAGCCAAAAGATCAATACAACTACATAGAGAATGATCGCTACTGGTCGGGCGAAGAACGCGGCCGGAACGGCGACGACATACAGGGCAAGACTGATCTTTCCCTTCCAATCGCGCCCAATGGCCTTCGCCACAGCCGACTGACGGCCATTGCAAGCAATGATCGATCGTTCGGTAAGCTCGTAGCCGATCGCCGCCATCCCCAGCACGACGCCATAGGACGCTGTCGCCATGGCAGAAAAGGCGCTGGCATCCAGCCACCGGATGACAAATGGGACGAGCGACAACCAGAACAGCAGAAAGAGGTTCGCCCACAGCACGCGACCGTCAATCCGCCCCGTGGCCTGCATCAGATGGTGATGATTGTTCCAGTATAGTCCAACGTTGATAAAGGACAGGACGTAGGCGAGCAGGATCGGCATGCTGGCTGACAGCGCTTCAAGCGTTCCTTCCTGCGGCACTTTCAGCTCGAGCACCATGATCGTGATGACGATCGCCACCACGCCATCGGTGAAGGCTTCAAGTCGACCCGATCTCATGCCGCGCTTCGGTCTGCCCTCGGCCTGATCAGACATCGCCCATGCCCTCCAGTTCCTTGTCGTCCGCGCCCAGCGCGACGAACTGATCCAGTAGCCAGGAGGCGGCAGGTCCCGGTGGTGCGTCTCGGCGCCAGACGCCTGCAAAGCGATATGTGCCACCCGTATGATCCGGCATGACGAGACGGACCAGCGAGCCATCAACAAGATCGGGTTCGATCATCGGCAGCGGCATGTTACCCCATCCGATCCCCTCGCGCAGCAGAGCATGCTTTGCGCCCAAATCGGCTAGACGCCACGTTTTGGGACTAATGACCGAATAATCCTGCCCCTCGGTGAAGCGGGAGCGGTCCGTCAGCACCAATTGGGTATGGTCACGCCCGGCGCCCGGCGGGATGCGCTCCATGCGCCCGAGCGGATGATCGGGGGCCGCAACTGGCACCATTGGTACAGATCCGGCCGCGATGCATTCGACTCCCTCCACGCCGGCTGCCAGCGGCCCGGAAATGCCGATTGCCGCGCCGCGATCCAGCACCATGGCAGTGATTGCGCCAAGTGCCTCGACATGCAGGCGAAGCTGGACCGTTGGAAACTCGACCGCGAAATTGCGCAATACCTTTCCAAGCCGCTCGGACGGAAGCATGACATCGACGGCCAGGTCAACTTCCGCCTCCAACCCATCGAGCAGGCCCTTCACCTTCGCGCGCAGTCCATCGAAACCGTGCGATATGCTGCGTGCCTCCGCGAGCAGAGCGCGTCCTTCGACGGTCAACTGGGGCTTACGGGTGCCCTCCCGGTCGAACAGCGTCAGGCCGAGCTGCGCCTCCAGATTGGCGATGCCATAGCTGATCACCGAGACGGCGCGATTGAGCTTTCGCGCGGCCGCCGCGAAGCTGCCCAGGTCGACGATGGTAAGGAAGATACGAAGCTGGTCAAAGGTCGGGGTTCCGGGAGACTTCATCATTCCACTTTCTCGAACGAACGCATCGGTTTTATCTATCTACATCGAAGTTTCCGCAAGGCGTAAAAGACATCCAACGACAGCCCGACGCTGTTCGAAAGGAGACATCACATGATAGAAGTTCGCCCCTTTGCCGATCTCGGCGGCGCCAACCACGGCTGGCTTGACGCCAAGCATCACTTCTCGTTCGGCGGGTATCACGATCCGGCGCGCATGAACTGGGGTAACCTCCGGGTCTGGAACGACGACACGATCGCGCCGAAGACCGGCTTTCCGCCGCATCCGCACCGCGACATGGAGATCATCACTTACGTGCGCGAAGGCGCCATCACGCACGAAGACAGCCTGGGCAACAAGGGCCGGACTGAAGCGGGTGACGTTCAGGTCATGAGCGCCGGATCCGGCGTGCGTCACTCCGAATATAATCTGGAGGATGTCACGACGAAGATCTTCCAGATCTGGATCGTGCCTACGAAGAACGGCGACGCTCCAAGCTGGGGCGCCCGCCCCTTTCCAACAGGCGATCGGACGGGGCAATTCGTCACGCTGGCATCCGGCTACGAAAACGACAATGACGCGCTAACGATCCGCACGGATGCCCGCATTGTCGCAGCGACGCTAAGAGCAGGCGAGAGCGCCGAATACCCGATCGGCAGGGAGCGAAAGGCCTATCTTGTCCCCGCCACCGGCGCGATCAGGATCGATGACGTACGGGTCAACGCCCGTGACGGAGCGGCGATCAAGGATGTCGACGTCATTCGTGTAACTGCAGTCGAGGATAGCGAGATTGTCATGGTCGACGCTGCCTGAGGACGTTCTGGGAGGGGCGAAGGCCGCGTAGATGGGCGCCACTTCCGAAGAATGGCGCGGTCATCGTCAAAGCAATGCACCTCTTTCGAGGTAAAGAGGAGTCCGGTGAAATGTAGCGAGAACGCCTTTTGTGCTTTGGTCAGCCACCAACTATCGTGGCGAGCGCGCGGCGTCCTCGTCTCCCTAGCGGGAAGCGGGGTTATTTGGTCCAACGCATCAAACACTGGAATTTTAAACTTGATGGTGGAGCCTAGCGGGATCGAACCGCTGACCTCCTGCATGCCATGCAGGCGCTCTCCCAGCTGAGCTAAGGCCCCAAATCACTGCCGCGCCGCTTGGGTCGCGGCCGCATTTCCGCCAGGGCAAATCGCATCGATAAGGATGCTGACTCGCTGGCGAGGCGCTGCCTTTAATCGAGCAGCGCCCCCCTTTGCAAGGGCTTAATTGTCGTCGTCGCCTTCATCGCCGGCTGCTTCGACCCCAAGGTCGTCGTCGCCGCCAAGATCCACGTCGTTATCCGGCGAGTCGTCATCCTCATCGATGTCCAGATCGACATCCAGATCATCGTCCACTGCCTCGATCTCGCCATCGGCGGTCTCGACGACCTTCTTGGGCACCACTTCCTCATAGGGAAGCGGCTGCTTCGATTTCAGCACAGGCTCGGGATCCCACGGATTATTGCAGTTGATGCAGACAACCGGGTTATCCTTGCCAAGATCGTAGAAGCGCGTCGCGCATTTCGGGCAAGTCCGTTTCGTGCCCCATTCAGGCTTCACCATGTGCCGCCGTCCATCCTTGATAATAATAATAGATAAAGCGCGCGACAGCGGGGCTGCGCACGAAGCGACGCGGGCATTGCCATAGCAGGACCGCGCTGTCAAAAGCCGGGACGCATTTTTTGACCCTTTGATGACGTTCGGACTTTCATGGCTCACGATCTGGCGCATAGCGACGCCCCCACTCCCACGACCTTCAGGGCCGCTAACGCGCTTTCGGGGACGGTCACAGTGCCGGGCGACAAGAGCATCTCGCACCGCGCACTGATGCTGTCTGCGCTGGCAGTGGGGGAGAGCCGAGTCGAAGGATTGCTGGAGGGCGAGGATGTGCTGGCGACCGCCGCCGCGATGCGGGCAATGGGCGCGGATATCGCCCGCGACGCTGATGGCGTGTGGCATATCCATGGCGTCGGCGTCGGTGGTCTGATGCAGCCCGAGGTGGCGCTGGACATGGGCAACAGCGGCACCTCTACGCGGCTCCTGATGGGGCTGCTGGCGAGTCACGATATCACCGCGACCTTCATCGGCGACGCGTCCCTCAGCAAGCGGCCGATGGGACGAGTCATCGACCCGCTGTCCACAATGGGCGCGGAGTTCACGGCGTCGCCAGGCGGGCGGTTGCCGCTGACCATGCGCGGCATCTGCCCCGCCGTGCCGATCGAATACCGCTTGCCGGTCGCATCGGCGCAAGTGAAGTCGGCCGTACTGCTGGCAGGGCTGAATACGCCTGGCATCACGCGGGTGATCGAACCCATACCGACGCGGGACCACAGCGAAGTGATGCTGCGGGGCTTCGGCGCTGATCTGACTGTGGAGATCGATAGCGACGGCGCGCGCGTCATCAGCCTCGTCGGCGAAGCGGAACTGCGTCCTCAGCACATTGTGGTGCCGGGCGACCCCTCGTCCGCGGCGTTCCCCATGGTCGCGGCGCTGCTGGTGCCGGGGTCGCAGGTCACGATCAACAATGTCGGATTGAACGGCACGCGCGCCGGACTGATCGACCTGCTGCGGGACATGGGTGGCAATATCCAGATCGTGAACGCGCGCCACGTAGGCGGCGAACCGGTGGGCGACCTGATCGTCACAGCCTCTACATTGAACGGCGTGGAACCCGATCCCGCCCGCGCGCCCAGCATGATCGATGAATATCCCGTGGCGTTCGTCGCGGCCGCATTGGCGCAAGGACGCAGCATATTTCGCGGCCTCGAAGAACTGCGCGTCAAGGAGTCGGATCGCCTCACTACCATGGCGACGGGGCTGCGCCTGATTGGCGCGCGAGTCGAGGAACTGGAGGATGGCCTCGTCATCGAAGGCACGGGCGGGGAGCCGCTGGCAGGTGGCGGTCCGGTCGCAACGCTGCTCGATCACCGTATCGCGATGAGCTTTGCAGTTGCAGGGCTGGTGTCGCGCGATGGCGTGACGGTCGACGATATGCGCCCGGTGGCGACGAGTTTTCCGGGGTTCGTGGATTTGCTTCGTGCTATGGGCGCAGTCCAGTGACCGGCGTCCTATCACCCCTTGCCGCCAACATCGTGGGCCTGATCGGCAGCGCGATGATGGTCGTCGCTTATGCCTATTCCAACATGGCGGCTAAGATGAACTTCCTGTTCTTCAACCTGCTCAACCTGGTGGGATCGCTGCTGCTGATCGCTTCCCTGACCGTACACTTCAACATCGCGTCGATGGCCCTGGAGATCGTCTGGGCCGCGATAGCCGTGCTTGGCCTCATCAAGGTATTGCGGAGCGCCAAGGCATGATCATCGCGGTCGATGGTCCCGCCGCCTCGGGCAAAGGCACGATCGCCAAGGCGCTGGGGCAGCATTACGGCCTCCCCTGCCTGGATACGGGGCTCCTATATCGCGCGGTCGGTCTTGCCGTGCTGAGAGCAGGGGGAGATCCGGACCTTGAAGAGGATGCCCTCGCCGCCTGCGATTTCGACGACAACCTGCTCGCCGAGCCCACCTTGCGGACCGAGGCGGTCGGGTCGCTGGCCTCGCGCGTGTCCGTTCACCAGAGCGTGCGTGCGGCGCTGATTTCCCGCCAGCGCGACTTTGCGACTCAACCGGGCGGCGCGGTGCTCGATGGCCGCGACATCGCCACCGTCATAGCGCCCGATGCCGACGCCAAGATCTTCGTGACGGCCAGCGTACCGGTGCGGGCGGAGCGGCGCTTCGCCGATGCCATGGCGCATGGTGGCCATCCCGACATGGACACGCTGATCGCAGACATCCAGGCGCGCGACACACGCGACATGAGTCGCGACCATGCCCCATTGCGGCAGGCCGACGGTGCAGACTTGCTAGATACCAGTAACTTGACTATAGACGCGGCCGTCCGACAGGCCATTGTGCTGGTGGACGCACAGCTGGCAGGTCGCTGAAAACAGTGGCCGATGAGGCGCTCGGCTACACCGGAGGCGCTTTTTTCACTTGCCCACTTCTGCGTTTTCCTTGGCTGATAGTCCGCCGGATGCTTGCTAAACGTTCGGTTTTGCAGGCGTTTTGGCCAAAGACCGCCGGAGACAACCGGCCGGCCAGCAACGTACGAAGAAGGACTACCATATGGCCTCTACGGCATTTCCGTCGCGCGACGATTTCGCAGCGATGCTCAATGATTCTCTCGGTGGCGAAGACGGCGGCTTTGAAGGCCGCGTTGTAAAGGGCACCGTTACCGCCATCGAAAACGACCTCGCCGTCATCGACGTGGGCCTCAAGAGCGAAGGCCGCGTTCCCTTGCGCGAATTCGCGATGCCCGGCCAGAAGGCCGACATCAAGGTGGGCGATGAAGTCGAAGTCTATGTCGACCGCGTCGAAAACGCCCATGGCGACGCCATGCTTTCCCGTGACCGCGCCCGCCGCGAAGCCGCATGGGACAAGCTGGAAGCGGAATTCTCCGAGAACACCCGCGTCGAAGGCGTCATCTTCGGCCGCGTCAAGGGCGGCTTCACGGTCGACCTCGACGGCGCCGTGGCCTTCCTGCCCGGTTCGCAGGTCGACATCCGCCCCGTGCGCGATGTCACTCCGCTGATGGACATTCCGCAGCCCTTCCAGATCCTGAAGATGGATCGCCGCCGCGGCAACATCGTCGTATCGCGCCGCGCCATTCTGGAAGAAACTCGCGCCGAACAGCGCACCGGTCTCATCCAGACGCTGGCCGAAGGTCAGATCATCGAGGGCGTGGTCAAGAACATCACCGATTACGGTGCGTTCGTGGACCTGGGCGGCATCGACGGCCTGCTGCACGTCACCGACCTCAGCTACAAGCGCATCAACCACCCCAGCGAAATGATCAACATCGGCGACACTGTCCGCGTGCAGATCATCCGCATCAACCGCGACACGCAGCGAATCTCGCTCGGCATGAAGCAGCTTGAGAGCGATCCGTGGGAAGGCGCGATGGCCAAGTACCCGATCGGCGCCAAGCTGTCGGGCCGCGTGACCAACATCACCGAATATGGTGCGTTCGTCGAACTGGAACCGGGCATCGAAGGCCTGGTCCATGTCAGCGAAATGAGCTGGACCAAGAAGAACGTCCACCCCGGCAAGATCGTTTCGACCAGCCAGGAAGTCGAAGTTCTGGTCCTCGAAGTCGACAGCGAGAAGCGCCGCATCTCGCTTGGCCTCAAGCAGGCACAGAGCAATCCATGGGATGCCTTCGCAGAGAAGCACCCGGTCGGCTCCGTCGTCGAAGGCGAAGTCAAGAACGCGACCGAATTCGGTCTGTTCATCGGCCTGGACGGCGACGTCGACGGCATGGTCCACATGTCCGACATCGCATGGGGCATTTCGGGCGAAGACGCTCTGGCGCTGCATCGCAAGGGCGAAGCCGTTTCGGCGATCGTTCTCGACATCGACGTCGAGAAGGAACGCATCTCGCTTGGCATGAAGCAGCTTGAGAAGGGTGCGCCTGCCGTCGGCAGCGCTGGCACTGCCTCCTCGGGCGCCGGTCTCAACAAGAACGCGATCGTAACCGTGACCGTCCTTGAAGTCCGCGACGGCGGTCTGGAAGTCCAGGCTGGCGAAGACGGGGCAACCGGCTTCATCAAGCGCAGCGACCTTGGCCGCGACCGCGACGAGCAGCGCCCCGAGCGCTACCAGCCCGGCCAGAAGTTCGATGCGATGGTCATCGGCTTCGACCGCGCGAAGAAGCCCAACTTCTCCGTCAAGGCGATGCAGATCGCCGAAGAGAAGCAGGCCGTAGCGCAATATGGTTCGTCGGACAGCGGCGCGTCGCTGGGCGACATCCTGGGCGAAGCGCTCAAGGCCAAGAACGAAGGCTAAACACATGTTCGCATGACGCCGCGGCAAGTGGCGTCATGCACCGTAAGTAAGAGGCGCAACGGAACCCCGTTGCGCCTCTTTTTTTGCGGCTTTTACGGCCTTCTACCTAGTGCATTGCCCAAATTTGGCACAGATCGTTGATTTTGCACAATAGTCTCTCAAGTTCGTTCCATTGTCAGCGGGTTAGCTTTTGATTAAGGCTAAACAACAGGCATGCGGGGTGCTGATATAGTGGGGACAGGTAATGATCCGCTCGGAATTGATTCAGAAACTGGCAGATGAAAACCAGGAACTTACCTTGCAGGAAGTCGAACGGATTGTAGATCTGTTCTTTCGCGAGATTATAGAACGACTTGCCGCGGGGGGTCGCGTCGAGTTGAGGGGTTTTGGAGCGTTCACCACGCGGGATCGCGATGCGCGTACCGGCCGCAACCCAAGGACTGGAGAGACGGTGCCTGTCACTGCCAAGCGGGTGCCCTATTTCAAGCCGGGCAAGGAAATGCGCGAGCGTCTCAACGCGAAGTAAAGAACGCCCGTTCCGCTCGACCACATCAGAGCGGAGGGGATTCTTCTTTTTGTCCTGATTAGCGGACGCATGGCGTTTTCAATCCGCCGAAATGCCGTTAAGGCCGAGCCGCGACGCGGGACATTCCTGTAGATGCGGACGTGGCGAAACCGGTAGACGCGGCAGACTTAAAATCTGCTTCCTATGGAGTGCGGGTTCGAGTCCCGCCGTCCGCACCAGCGTCGTTCGACCTCAGACACCGAGCGATTGCGTCTGCGATCGCGGCTTTCCCTACATAAGGTTGGCCGGCCGGATGGCGTACTGCGAAGCTCCTGAGGTCGACAACGCTGGTTTCAGCCCACTTACCTAGATAAACGTCGGCTACTTGCGCCGCACCCAGATCAGGCCTTCGTGCGCCGCGTCTCCCAACCCTTCTTGGCTGCTGCGGACCTGTCCGCGGCAGAGCGCTTGGCGGATGCCGCGCCGCCGCGCTTGCCGCCTCTGCTGGACGAAACATGCGTGTCCGGCTTGCCCCGGCCGGACCCGGATTTGTTGCCGCCGCCGGACTCCTTGTTGACCGTGGCCCAGGCGCGGCGTTCTGCTTCGTCCTTCGGCACGCCACGCTCCTCATATCCTTCCTCGATATGCGACGCCTTACGCTTCTGCTTATCAGTGTAGCTGCTCTTGTCACCCTGTGGCATGTGTCACTCCTTCGCGACCTCCGCTCAAGTGCTCAACGCAGCAACACCCGAGGGTTTCCCCACACATAGACACCACCACAAAGGGAACGGCAGATCGACCCGAACGTTCTTTGCCATGCCCGTGGATAGCCGCTAGGGGGCGTCCAAGACCGGGCCGCACAGGGGGATAAATACGACATGCCATCGGGATTAATCGCGCTGCTGGACGACGTAGCGGGAATTGCCAAGCTTGCGGCCTCATCGCTCGATGACGTGGGTGCTGCGGCCGGCAAGGCGGGGGCCAAGGCTGCGGGCGTAGTGATCGACGATGCCGCAGTCACGCCGCGCTATGTCGTGGGGCTGACTCCGGACCGTGAACTCCCGATCATCTGGAAGATCGCATTGGGATCGCTGCGCAACAAGCTGCTGTTCCTGCTTCCTGCGGCGCTCGCGATCAGCGCGCTGGCGCCATGGGCGCTCACGCCGTTGCTGATGATAGGCGGCGCCTATCTCTGCTTCGAGGCGTCGGAGAAGTTGTTCGAGGCTCTGCAAGGTGGCACAGCCCACCCGATCGAGGAGGTGGCCGACGAAATCGATCCCAAGGTGCTGGAAGACCGTCAGGTAGGCGGTGCAATTCGGACCGACTTCATCCTTTCGGGCGAAATCATGGCCATCGCACTGGCATCTGTAGCCGACACCCCTTTGTGGGAGCAGGCGATCGTCCTTGCCGTCGTGTCGCTGCTGATAACGGCAGGCGTATATGGCGTGGTGGCGCTGATCGTGAAGATGGACGACATCGGCCTCCACATGGCCAAACGCCCGTCCACCGCCAGCCAGACCATAGGCAGGCTGCTGGTCAACACCATGCCGGTCCTGATGCGCGCGTTATCAGTTATCGGCACCGCGGCGATGCTATGGGTCGGCGGCGGCATCCTTGTCCACGGGCTTGAGAGTTTCGGCATGCACATGATACCCGGAACGCTGCACCATATCGCCGTGGCGGCAGGCGAGGCGATGGGGCCTCTGCACGCCGTCACGGAATGGGCGGTTACTGCGCTCGGCTCCGGGATCGCGGGGCTGATCGTGGGCGGCATCATCGTCGCGGTGCTGCATAAGTTCAAACATTAAGCGCATACGGGTTGGCGGGGGAGCGGCCAGCGGCTAGATCAGCTACTTGGCAGCCGCCTTCAGGAACCGCCTCGCTCATGCTCCGCCGCTTCAGCCTGCCCGTACTCGCACCGTTGCTCGCGACCTTCGCGATGAGTGTGGCGGGCTGCTCGGAAAAGCAGTCGGGGCCGGTCGTGGTCAGCGTCATCGGCACCGGCCAGCAGCTTACACAGCCTTTGCGCGACGTGCTGAGCCCTGCATCCAAGCTGATGCTGGAGTCCACGGCGCAGGGTCTGGTGGCCTTCGATGCGCAGGGCGACGTGCTGCCCGCGCTTGCCCAACGCTGGATCGTGCAGGACGATGGCCGCAGCTACATATTCCGCCTGCGCCGCCTGCAATGGCCGAATGGCGCGCCGATCAAGGCCGAGGACGTCGCATTTCTCCTCCGCAACCGCATCACCGCCAATCTGAAGCTCGACGTTCACGGCGACCTTGCCGCCATTCAGGAAGTCAACGCCATCACCGGAGAAGTGCTGGAGATCCGCTTGTCGGCCTCTCGTCCTTATCTGCTGCAAATGCTCGCCCAGCCGCAAATGGCCATCACCCGGCGCGATGGCGGCACAGGACCCTATCGTAAGGAGAAGCGCCCGGACGCCTGGTTCCTGCGTCCCGTCGTCGATGATGACGGCAATGAAGACACGGCCATTCCCGCTTGGGAGAACCGCGTGCTGCGAGCGGAGCGCGCGGCAATGGCTATCGTGCGGTTTCGCGCGGGCCTTGCGTCGCTGGTGCTCGGGGGGCGCTACAACGACCTGCCGCTTCTGAACCGGGCAGGACTGGATAATCGCGTCGTGCGAGTCGATCCGGCTCAGGGGCTCTTCGGGCTGGCGGTCGTTGGCACGGGGACCTTCCTTGACGATGCCGCCGTTCGGGCGGCTCTGAGCATGTCCATCGATCGGGACCGGTTGCCTTCAGCTTTCGCGCTGGGCGGCTGGGTAGTCACGGATCGCTTGCTGCCACAGCAACTCGACCTGCCCCGCCCGCCCACCGTACCCGCGTGGACCAATGTATCCATGGAGGATCGCCGCGCCACCGCTCGCGCCGCGATCCAACAATGGCGCGGCATCAATGGTGAAGTGCCCTCGCTTCGTATAGCCTTGCCCCTGGGTGCTGGCTCCAGGTTGCTATACACGCTGATTGCGCGCGATCTTTCACAGATCGGCGTGCCGAGCAGGCAGGTCGGGCTGGACGAAGATGCCGACTTGCGCCTTATCGATGAAGTCGCTGCCTATGACAGCGCCCTGTGGTATCTGGGCCGGATCGGCTGTGCGCGCAAAGTGCATTGCGATGCACTTGCTCAGGAGCGGCTGCAGGAGGCAGGAATGGCGACGTCCGTGCCGGAGGCGCAGGCGCGCCTTGCTGACGCAGAGGCGCTGACCACAGCGCACAATGGCTATATCCCGCTGGGCGCGCCCGTGCGTTGGTCGCTGGTTGCCCGTGTGCTTAACGGATTTGCCCCGTCAACGCGCGCGCGCCACCCATTGAACCAGTTGTTCCGCACCACCAACTAAGGTGAGAGGAGTAATCACGTTGCCTATCTCACAGGATCAATTCGACCGGATCGCACGCGACTTGCCCGGCTTTGGCCGCGACCCTGCGTCCGTACGGCGTCGGATAGAGGCAATGGAGCAGATCCTGGAAGGGCTGTTCGTCATCCCCGGCACCAACCGCCGCGTGGGAGTGGACAGCCTCGTCGGCCTGATCCCGGTCGTCGGCGACATCGCCACGGCCGCCATGGGCGCTTGGATGGTATGGGAAGCGCGGAACCTTGGCATGTCGAAATGGCAGCTGACGCGCATGGCCGCCAATGTCGGTGTCGACACAGTACTGGGCGCGATCCCTTTTGCGGGCGACGTATTCGATTTCATGTTCAAGTCGAATACCAAGAACCTGAAGCTCATCCGCAGGCACCTGGACAAGCATCACCCCGGAACGGTGACAATAGACGGCTGAGCGCTATTGCGCGCGCACCCGTAGCGTCTCGGCAGGCTTCAGCCCGCCCTGATGGGCCGGGCAGCGCGCATTGCGGAAGCCTTTGTCGAGGCACAGCCAAATCTCGTCCAACCAGCCGTCACGTGTCGCCGTCACACGCATCATGTCAGGCCGAAATCCCGGATTTGCGTCCGCAAACGCATTAGCGAGCGCGCCCGCGGTAATGCTGCCCCGCTTGGAGATAGCTGCCATGTCGGGGAACCGCAGCTTCCGATAGAGCGCCCGCGATCGGTCGAAATAAGTGTTCGGCCGGATCGGCTGACCGTTGGCGCTCATGCAGGTGCCATGCTTGGCCCACTCATGCTGGATCAGTTGCGCCGATGGCGTCACGCACAGATTCTTGGCAATAGTGGCGCGCGGCAGGATCGACGTGGCGCGGCAATATTGCGGCCAGTCCTTGCCCTCGCCATCCGGCCACAGGCCATGCAGCGTGAAGCCGAACCTCGCCTTCCGATTGTCGCACTGGAAAGCATCGCGCCCGCCGCTCTTGCCCGCGCAATATTGCGGCGACCAGGTAATCGCGAGCGTATAGCCGCCGATTGGAAGCACACGCTTCGGCTGGCCGTCCGAGGGCAAATCGGGCCGCGGACGCGGGATGTTGTGAGGGATGGTGCATTGCTCCACCTGCGCCAGCGCGACGCCCGGAGCGAGCATCAGGACGGCTGCGGCGAGTTCCTTAAACATGCGCGAAGTCCAGCCCTACATCGGCGGCGGGCGCGGACTGCGTGAGCCGCCCGACACTCACATATGTGACGCCTGTCTGGGCAATGGCATGGATCGTATCCAGCCGCACGCCGCCAGAGGCTTCGGTGGGCACGCGTCCGCCGACCAGTGTAACAGCGCCGCGCAACGTCGGCGGGTCCATATTGTCGAGCAGCAAATGCGTGGCGCCAGCCTCCAGCGCCGGTTCGATCTGATCCACGCGGTCGACTTCCACGATGATATTCGCAATGCCCGCAGAGACTGCCCGCCGCGCCGCTTCACCCACCGATCCGGCGACCGCGACATGGTTGTCCTTGATCATCGCCGCGTCCCACAGGCCCATGCGATGATTGGCCGCGCCGCCCATCCGCGTCGCATATTTCTCCAGGCGGCGCAGGCCTGGGATCGTCTTGCGCGTGTCGAGCAATGTCGCGCCGGTGCCGATGATCGCATCGACATAGGATCGCGTCAGGGTCGCGATTCCGGTCAGATGCTGCACCGTATTCAGCGCAGAACGTTCCGCCGTCAGCATCGCCCGTGCCTTGCCGCGCAACCGCATCAGCTCCGTGCCCGCCGCGACCTGCTGCCCGTCCTCCACCAGCATCTCGATTTCCACGTCTGGGTCGAGCGCACGGAAAAATGCCGCCGCTATCGGCAGCCCCGCGACCGTCACGGCATCGCGGCTGTCCATCACGCCTGTAAACAGCGCATCGGCAGGAATGACAGCGGCGGAAGTGATGTCGCCCCCGTCACCGAGATCCTCTGCCAGCGTGGCGGCAATGAAGGCGTCCAGATCGAAGCCCGCCAGAGCGAATGTCATCGCGCGCCCAGATCCCCCTGACCCACAGTGCCGCTCGCCATTTCCAGCATGCGGTCGAGCGACTTGCGCGCCTGCAACCGCAACGTCTCGTCCATTTCGATACGCGGCTGCAGATCGCGCAGCGCGACGTACAGCTTCTCCGTGGTATTGAGCGCCATGTAGGGGCAGATGTTGCAGTTGCAGTTGCCGTCGGCACCCGGCGCACCGATGAAGGTCTTCTCCGGCACCGCGCGTTCCATCTGGTGGATGATGTGCGGCTCGGTCGCGACGATCAGCGTGTCGCCCGGCATCGACTTGGCGAACTCCAGGATTCCGCTGGTCGATCCGACATAATCGGCATGATCGACGATCGCCGGCGGACATTCGGGATGCGCAGCGATGGGCGCGCCCGGATATTGCGCCTGAAGCTTCAGCAACTCGGTTTCGCTGAACGCCTCGTGCACGATGCAAACGCCCGGCCACAGCAGCATCTCACGCCCCAGCTTGCGCGCCAGATAGCCGCCCAGATGCTTGTCGGGTCCGAAGATAATCTTCTGCTCCTTCGGTATCTGACTCAGGATCTTCTCCGCCGAACTGCTGGTGACGATGATGTCGGATAATGCCTTCACTTCGGCCGAGCAGTTTATGTAGCTCAATGCAATGTGATCGGGATGCGCCTCCCGGAAGGCCTTGAACTGCGCGGGTGGGCAGCTGTCCTCCAGCGAACAGCCTGCGTCCATATCGGGCAGAATCACGATCTTCTCAGGCGAGAGGATCTTCGCTGTCTCCGCCATGAAGCGCACGCCGCAAAACGCGATCACCTCCGCATCGGTCTCCGCCGCCTTGCGTGACAACTCGAGCGAGTCTCCGACGAAATCCGACAGGTCCTGGATTTCCGGCTTCTGGTAATAGTGACCGAGGATCACGGCATTGCGCTCCTTGCGCAGCCGGTCGATCTCCGCGCGCAGGTCCAAGCCCTTCAGGCTCCCGCCGATTCCACCTCTGGCATCCATGTCAGTCGTCTTCCTTGTTCGTCATCGACGTTGGGTTGGCGCTGCCTTTATCCGCACCGCGCGCGAAGGCATAGAGAAACCGCTCAGGCTGCGACAGCTTCCCACTGCCCGGCCTGTTCACGCGCCAGTCCCCGCGCCTGCAAGTCGATCAGATGAGCCAGCACCGACCTGCCCGCAGCGGGATACAGCCGCGGATCGACGCCTTTGTACATCTCCGAAACCATGTCCGGGATAGCTGCTGCACCGCTGCCTTGCAGATAGCGGATGATCTGCCCTTCGCGGTGGCGGCGGTGACCCATCATGGAGCGGGCAAGACGTTGCGGCTTATCCACCGGCTCGCCATGCGCGGGGTAATAAATCACGTCGTCCCGATCCACCAGCAGCTGCATGGACCGCATATAGGCGGCCATGTCTCCATCCGGGGGTGAAACGACCGAGGTGGACCATCCCATGATATGATCGCCGGTAAACAGCGCCTGCTCCTCGATCAGGGCAAAGCACAGATGGTTGGAGGTGTGCCCCGGCGTCGCCAGAGCCTCCAGCGTCCAGTCCGTGCCGCTCACTCGCTCGCCATTCAAGAGTACGCGATCCGGCACATAATCAGGATCGAACGCTGCGTCGGCACGTGGGCCGTCATCCTCCAGCGTCAGCGGCGCGCACCCGATGATCGGGGCGCCCGTCAATTCCCCCAGTCGTGGCGCGGCCGGGCTGTGATCGCGATGCGTATGCGTACACATGATGGCAGTCACAGGACGGCCACCGATAGCCGCTTCTAATGCGGAGATATGCGCCGGATCAGCGGGTCCCGGATCGATCACCGCGACATCCTCGCGCCCCACCACATAGCTTTGCGTGCCGGTGAAGGTGAACGGCGAGGGATTGGGCGCAAGCACGCGCGCCACAAGCGGCGAAAGAGTCATTGCTACGCCAGTGGGAAGAGCCGCGATATCAAAAGGAGCATCCATTGCTCCCATGTGCCACTTCGCCTTCCAAATTCAAGGACTCTCGATGAGAGCCCAGGAACCTCAGTGGATCTCAGCCCGGCTCCGGTCGATCTCGCGACGGGCTTCCTCCCGCGCCCGGGCCATTTCCGCGCGCGCTTCTGCAAGGTCCGCCTGTGCGTCAGCCATGGCTTGGGCACGATCCTGAGCCGACATCACGCGCGCCGACGCCACGGCCCGACGCGCCTCGGCCATCTCGGCACGCGCTTCGGCCATCGCTTCGTGCTGGATCGCGGCGGTACAAAGCGAGACGTGAACGTGGCGCTTGCCCGACGCATCTGTGAAGTCCTGCGTCGTCGCCTCACGCCTCCCGGTGCAGCCATGATCCACCCGGACATCCGGCACCATGGCAGTGAGTTCAGCCTGTGAAGGCACCCTCACGTCAGGATGGAAGCTCTTACTGTCGATCCTGACGACCGGGACCCCGTGCGGCACGGAGGGAGGCGCGGCCCAGGCTATCGCAGCAGGTTCGGCGGGCGGAGCGGGTGGTGCCGGAGCGGCGGGCGCTTGCGGCGCCCTCGCTTCGACCGGGTTCCTCGGCAGCAGCGCGGTGAGCCGCGTCAGATTGGCATTGCCCAGAGGACCGGATACGCTTGCCATTTCCCTTGCGGCACCACTTCCCGATGCAGTGAGCGCTAGTCCGGCCACGGTCACGACAGCTACGGCTCCCATGCCCCAGGTAATATGGCGCAGCGATGCTGAGTGGTTCGAAAGCATTTTCAACCTCCCCTTCAGAGTTTCGACTTTATTGAGATGACAGATATTGAAGCGATTTCCGGTTGGATGTGCCGCTGCGGTCGCCGCCTTCAAGATCGCACGCCCATAAGCTTGCGCCTGGCCATGGCTGGCCAGCACCTGCGCGTCGCAAGCTAGTTCCTGATCCATTCGGAAGGCGCGATAGGCGATCCAGGCAATGGGATTGCACCAGTGCAGCGCCAGCATCAGCAGCGCCAACAGGTTTGCGACCAGATCGCCGCGCCGATGATGCGTCACCTCATGCGACAGAGCCAGCACCTGCTCATCGGGCGTATAGCGGTCGCGGAAATCGACCGGCACCATTACTCGCCTGTGCACGATGCCGAACGCCAGTGGTCCTCTCGCGTGAACGCTCTCCAAGATCGCGATCCCGCCATCGTGGCCGATCACGACGCCGTCAGACAGCATCAACTGCTTGAAGCGAAAATAGGCGAAGGTTTGCACCAGCAAGAACAGCACTGCGCCGCCGATCCACACCGCCAGGAGGGCTTCGACCCATGGGAATTGCGCAGCGGGCGCCTGCACCGCTTCGCGAACGTAGCCGATAGATACGACCTTACCCTGCACCGGGAGCAACGCAGCCGGAGTTGCGGCTTGCGGTAGAGGCGGTAGCAGCAGCCGCAACAAGGGAAGCGCCCACAAGGCATAGGCTGCGCGCGCGCCAAGATACTGCGCGACCGGCCGCCGCAGCAACATGACGAGAGCAAGCAAAAGCGCCGATGCGATCACAGCCTCTGCAATCCATGTGTAAAAGCCCGGCGCGCTCATGATTTAAGCGCCTTCAACAGCGCCTCGATCTCGGCAATATCCTGACGGCTAAGTTGATCCTGCTCGGCAAGGTGCGCCACCAGCGGCGCGGCCCTGCCGCCGAACAGCCGATCCACGAGCCGCCGCGACTCGCCTGCCACATAGGCATCGCGCTCCACCAATGGCCGATACAGAAAGCGGCGGCCATCCTGCTCCGTCGCGACTATATCCTTGGCCAGCAGGCGCGAGAGCAGCGTCTTCACGGTCTGGATGCTCCACCCCCGCGCTTCCCGAACCCGCTCGGTCACATCGGAAGCACTCAGCGGCGACGCTTCCCAAAGGGCTTCCATAACGGCATGTTCGGCGTCGCTGATCTTCTCGGTCATGGAGTCACCTCTCGACGAACTCATGCACCTCCTAAGCCGTCGTTACGACTACATATGTAAACGACAACCTGAACGATGGATGAATGTCGGCGCGACTTGCACTGTAACGCGTGCGTGCCGTCCTGTTAATCGTCATAACTGCCAAAACTACCTAGAAGGTCTGTTGATCCTCGGAATCCATCGCGCCCGACGCTTCGATCCTTTCTTATCTCCACAGGGCGCGCTTGGTTCAAATACTGGTGATCGGCCGCCCTCTCTGTTGGGAGCGAGCAGGCGATACGTGCCTCTCGCTCGGGCGGCCCTCCAGACATCAAGTCTGCGTATTATTGCGCTGCTGGATCGCAGAAACAGCCGAGGTCTGCGGCAGGCTGGCCAGCGGGCGCATCGCGATCGCCCTCGCTTCTTCTTCAGGCAGCCCCAGTGCGTTCAGCAACAGCTCGAGCATGTTCGAGGCATAGTCTTTTCCGTGATCCTGCTCCAGAACGCTCCGCAATGCCCGGCGCAATGCGCTGACGACAAGATCGTTCGCGCAGGCCAAGCTTGTGAACTTGAAGCGGCCATTGCGATGCCCGACAACAAGATCGGTTCGAGGAAAGCTGAGCAGGTCGTCCGGTACCCTCCCGCGATCCGACATACTATAGATGAGCCACCCCCAGATATGGTCCTGCGAGGCTCGTTCGAGAATATGCCGTGCCTCGGTCGCAAGTCGCTCAGCCGGGTCAGCGATCGCTTGCGAGGCCTGTTGAATATTGATCTGCCCCCTTCTGAGTGGTCCAGAATCTCTGTTATTTTGGATTATGAAGGAGTTTGGAAATGGGCAAGAGGCA
>NZ_JARYGI010000110.1:0-789 GCF_033795625.1 Sphingobium sp.
GCAACGACTTGCCCTGACCGATCAGCGCGCTGCCCTTCAACCTACTCCTCAGCGTGGCTTTTGGTCGCGTCTGTTCAGCCGCCAGGGCGACAGCCCTAGCGGCGAGGAATAAACCATGGATGCTCCAACCGGCCCTTTATGGTCCCAAGAACAGGCCATTGCCTATGAGGTCGCGCTGGAGGCCATCAACGATGTGATCGGGGGATATAGTGAGCAGATCGCGCTGGAGCAGGCCCATCCCGCGCCGAACACAGCCCGGATTGTTTGGCTGGAAATGCGGACCGATCAGGCGGTTTCAGTCCACCACTCGCTCAACGTGTGCGATGACGGCAACGTCCAGCAGGCGACTTCCGAATTTAGCGCGATCATCCACGCAAGGGATAAATTGCGCTTATCCAAACAGGAATTCTGAAAATGGAAAAATCTAACGATGATTTAGATAACATCATAAACGAAATTAAATACAAAAATGAAAATAAAGACAAAAGACATGAACGAGCACTCGCTATCGGCAAATATTTGCAATCAAATATATACGGCGATGGCTTTTATAAGCTCGATATGATCGATCCTGAAAAACTTTCAAACGCTACTAAGTCTATGAGAATTGCTGAAAAAGACGTTGTCTTGGCAATTATGGATGATACGACCTTTGGTTCGGCAAAGGAAGGCATAGCGCTATGCGTTGATGGCATTTACTGGAAGGCGTTATTTGAAGCGCCATCACATATATCATGGGAATTAGCCAAAGATTTATACAAATCTGGTAAAATAGAGTTTAAAAAGTCG
>NZ_JARYGI010000111.1:0-781 GCF_033795625.1 Sphingobium sp.
CGTAGTCGAGGTCATCGCAACGGATGTGTTCTGAATTGCGTTAGGTGAGAACGGGTACGGAACGCGCCCTCAAGCTGTTCGCCGTACGCCAGCGAGGGCCATTTCCCGATAGACAGTGGCGCGACCGAGGCCGAGTTGCCGCGCGGCTTCGGTGGGCGACACCCCGGCTTCGACGAGCTTGAGCGCCGCGCTCGCCTTTTCCGGGTCGAGCGGACGCCGTCCTGGCAACTTGCCCTTGGCACGCGCGGCGGCGATACCGTCCTTCGTGCGTTCGGCGATCAAACGTCGCTCGAAATGCGCGATCGAGCCGAACACGTGAAAAATCAGTTCGCCAGCGGCTGATGACGTGTCGATTTTCTCTTCGAGGCTGAGCAGCGCGACGCCGCGATCTTTCAACGCGGTTACGATGGTCAGCAGCTCACCGAGCGAGCGGCCGAGCCGGTCGAGCCGCACGACCGCGAGCGTGTCGCCCGCGCGCGCGTAGGTGAGCAACTCCGTCAGCCCGGGGCGGTCCATCGACTTGCCCGAACGCACGTCCGTGAAGACCTTGATCGCGCCCGCCTGTTCGAGACGCATCATCTGCCCGGCGACATCCTGGTCGCCCGTGCTCACCCGCGCGTAGCCCAAAATGCCGCTCAACCACCGTCTCCCAAACGCTCGGTCTGTGGACGCCGACGCCGCAGGCGCGCGGCATACCCCAAAGCTGTGGATGTCAGAGCTAATTGGCATGGTTCTGTCAGCGGTAAATGTCATCACGGCCAAGCTATTGCGACTGCCCTTC
>NZ_JARYGI010000112.1:0-781 GCF_033795625.1 Sphingobium sp.
GTAAGGAATGCTGAAATCAGGTACGGCGGCGACCGCGGCTTGCGGCGCGGGAGCGCGTTGCGTTTCAGAGGGCGTGCTGTCTTGCGCCCCCTCGACGTCAGACTTGACGATTCTGCCACTTGGTCCGCTGCCTCTGATCTCACCAAGATCAACGCCGCGCTGTGCGGCAATTCGCTTGGCCAGCGGAGAAGCGACCACCCGACCACTCTTGGATACGGAGACTGCAGTCGGCTGAGGAGTCGAAACGGAAACCGTGGACGGCTCAGCTGACTTCGCGGGTTCCGCCGTAGCCTTGACCTCAGCTTTCGGCATGGTGACGGCGCCATCCTCTTCGTCCTCGCAGGTGAGCGTGGCGATCACCGTGCCGACCTTCACCCCTTCCGTTCCCGCGGGCACGGCAATGTCGGCGATAACCCCTTCATCGACCGCTTCGAATTCCATCGTGGCCTTGTCGGTCTCGATCTCGGCCATGATATCGCCTGAAGAAACCGTATCGCCTACCTTGATCAGCCATTTGGCGAGAGTACCTTCTTCCATCGTGGGTGACAGTGCGGGCATCTTTATCTCAATCGGCATGAAATAATTCCAATAGGTACGCATAACGGTCTTATTAGGCCGACGCGCCAGCAAAGCAAAATCAACGCGGGTTCGAATTTGTAATAAATTCTTCCGTATCTATCGTTCTTTGCATCGGGTCAGGATAACGATCACCAGAAACTGTGTTTTGATTGATCAGCGCATCACAGCTATCAAGCACATATTTACCTGGTCGCCATGAAGT
>NZ_JARYGI010000113.1:0-776 GCF_033795625.1 Sphingobium sp.
TGGCCAGCGCAACGGTCGGCATTGCAATGGGTGCGGCGGGCTCGGACGTGGCACTGGAGACGGCCGACGTGGCGTTGATGGCCGACGATCTGGCGCACCTGCCGTTCGCAGTCGGCCTGAGTCGCCACACGCGCGGGATCATCCGCCAGAACGTCTTCGTCAGCCTAGGCGTCGTCGCCTTCCTCGTGCCTGCCACCATCCTCGGCCTCGGCATTGGGCCAGCGGTGGCGGTCCATGAGGGTTCGACGCTGCTCGTCGTCATCAACGCGCTCAGGCTGCTCGCCTACCGCGATCCGGCGGGGAAGGCGGCATGAAGTGGCTGATTGCCTTCGACCTCGACGGCACGCTTGCGGAGAGCAAGCGGCCATTGTCACAGGAGATGGCCGCGACTCTCGCCCGATTGCTCGCCGTCACCGGCGTGGCGGTAATCTCGGGCGGGGACTGGCCGCAATTCGAAAAGCAGGTCGCCTCGTGCCTCCCTGCAGATGCCGCTCTCGACCGCCTCTGGTTGATGCCGATCACGGGCACAAAGCTCTACCGGCGTCGGCTTTATCCGGGGTGGCGCAATCCTGAAGAAGGGCAGCAAAGCGTCGGGCACGGCAACAGCAGCCAGCCTATGGGCTACCGGGGCGCTCGGCGCGGCGGTGGATTATGGCCTCTACGACATCGCCGTCATCCTGAGCGCCACCACCTTCCTTACGCTGCGCTGTTCTCGTCCGCTCAAGCGTGCCGCCAAAAATGACGTCGGCAGCCAGACAAGCCCATAACGACCTCTC
>NZ_JARYGI010000114.1:0-769 GCF_033795625.1 Sphingobium sp.
TGATCGTCAGAATGCCAAGCAATGCGAGGCTTGCGGTCGATCCGATGTTCCGTGTCAGGTGCACCATATCCGGGGGATGGCCGATGTTTCGCACCGCGGTTTTGTCGTGAGAATGAAGGTGGCACGCGCCCGCAGGACGGTGGTCCTGTGCGAGCAATGCCACTGGGATACTCACAGAGGCCGCCTGCCCGATCTACGGCAAAGTGATGGTTCGTCACAGTGGAGAGCCGCATGCGGTGAAAGCTGCACGTGCGGTTCGGCGGGGGGATCAGGGCTGACTCCATGAGCAGCACCAATCCTACCCGACTGACGGAGTCGATGGGGCCGTGCGAGGACGGATGCCCCCAGCACATCCTCGACCTGCTGACGCCGACCGACAAGGAGCACGCGCTCGACTGGCGTCGTCGCTGCGCCGAGAACCTGAAACGCCGCTCGCGCAAGGTCGCGGACGGCGATCGGATCCGGCTGGAGCAGCCGGTCACCTTCTCGGACGGCCATGTCGGGCAGGAATTCATTGTCGAGAAGCAGGGGCGCCGAGTGACCCTTCGCGACCCTGAGACCCGCGGCCGCTACCGGATCAGCCGCCTCATGGAGCGGCAATGGCGGATCGTGCCGACGACGAAGATCCACAAGACGATCTTCGCCTGAGTCCTGCCGGTATCATGCTTTCCGAGAAGGATCTGACATGCTTGACCTGAGCACCGGCCTGTCCCCTAAGCGTCTTCTCCTCTGCAGTCGCGAAAACGCGAACCGCGTCGCCTCCCGGCTG
>NZ_JARYGI010000115.1:0-345 GCF_033795625.1 Sphingobium sp.
TCATCGTTTTCGACGAAGCGCACGAAATGGGCGGCGTTGCGGGCGGGGAAGGGGCGCTCGGCCAGAAGCAGGGCTCACTCCAGGGCATCGCCGGTGTTCTGCTCCAGAATACGCTGCCGCGCGCCCGGGTGCTCTACGCTTCGGCCACCGGCGCATCAGACGTCAACAACCTCGCCTATGCGGTCCGGCTCGGTCTCTGGGGCCCCGGCACGGCGTTTGCGAACCGCGAGCAGTTCATCAGCGAGATCCGCGATGGCGGCATCGCGGCGATGGAACTGGTTGCCCGTGACCTCAAGGCGTCGGGTCTTTATCTCGCCCGGGCGCTGAGCTTTGCCGGGATTGAGT
>NZ_JARYGI010000115.1:355-762 GCF_033795625.1 Sphingobium sp.
CCTGGACGATCATCCATCAGAACCTTGAGGCCGCGCTCGAACTTACCGGGATCGTCGATGGCCTCGAAAACAAGACGCTCAACAGCGGCGCCAAGGCAGCGGCGCGCAGCCGGTTCGAAGGTACCAAGCAGCGCTTCTTCGCGCAGGTCCTGCTGTCGCTGAAGCTGCCATCGATCTACCCCGCGATCGACGCGCATCTGGCGAGCGACGAAAGTGTGGTCGTCCAGCTCGTCAGCACGGCGGAATCGATACTCAACCGGCGGCTCAACGAACTCGATCCCGACGAGCGCGAGGCACTAGAACTGGACCTCTCACCGCGCGAGGCTCTCGTTGACTACCTCACCCGCGCTTTCCCGACCCGCCAGATGGAGGAATACGTCGACGAACTGGGCGATGTTCGCTCGCGG
>NZ_JARYGI010000116.1:0-754 GCF_033795625.1 Sphingobium sp.
TGCTTTGCGAGCATGTTGCCGGCCTCCAGATCGGGCACCAGCAGGATGTCCGCCTGGCCGGCGACCGGCGAGACGATACTTTTCTCGCGCACGGCCGCCTCGCTGATCGCATTATCGAGGGCGAGCGGGCCATCGAGCAGCGCGCCTTCGATCTGGCCCCGGTCCGCCATCTTGCAGAGCGCCGCGGCATCCAATGTGGTGCGCATTTTCGGATTGACCGTTTCGACGGCGGCGAGGATCGCGACCCTGGGCTGTTCGATCCCGATCACATGGGCAAGGTCGATCGCGTTGCGCGCGATGTCGGCCTTGTCCTCAAGCGTCGGCTCGATGTTGATCGCGGCGTCGGTGATGATGAGCGGGCGCGGATAGCCGGGCACGTCCATCACATAGGCGTGGCTGATCCTGCGTTCGGTCCGAAGGCCCGTGTCGGACGATACGACCGCGCCCATGAGCTCGTCAGTATGAAGCGAACCCTTCATCAGCAGCGCGGCTTCGCCGGCCCGCACGCGCGCGACGGCTTCGGCGGCGGCGGCGTGGCTGTGCGGGACGTCGATCACCCGGAAGGCCGCAATATCGACACCGGCGTCCTTCGCCGCATTCGTCATACGCGCCGCAGGGCCGATGAGAATCGGAACGACGATGCCGGCGTCGGCGGCCTCAGCCACTGCGCGCATGGCGTCGGCGCTGCACGGATGGACCACGGCCGTGACGCACGCAGATCCGTCCTTGGCGCGCGCCATCAACTGGCGGAAGC
>NZ_JARYGI010000117.1:0-752 GCF_033795625.1 Sphingobium sp.
TGGTCAGTGGATGACATGGCGGCTGCATTCCGCAAGGGATGCCCCGATTTTAGCCGGCCGCGCACCGATTCAGAGTGGCTGCGGATCTGGGAGAAGTTCGTCGTCGCCTATGCTGAACGCCGCGCGAATCGAAGCGACGACTAACCGATGATCTCCGAGCCGTTCGCGTTGAGGCGAGCGCAGGCTGAATCTGTCTCCAAGTCTCAGACCGACCGAAAAGAGGAAAGGAGGGGCCGAGCGTGTAAGCAGGAGGTAGAATTATGCCGCTTACAGCCAGACGGCCATCGCAGGAGATAGTCGACATTGTCGGGGCCCTGGGCGGCACGTGGAGCGGCAATGTCGCGATGTGCCGCTGTCCCGCACACAGCGATCGCGATCCAAGCTTGTCGATTCGGCAAGGGGATCGCGGCATTCTCGTCACCTGTTTCGCAGGATGCTCGCGCGAAGACGTCCTGCGTGAACTGCGCCTTGTTCGCCCGGGTCGCCATTATCCGCCACCCGCCTTGGCGGACTCGCCGCGGCCGATGAACGTCGAAAGAATCTGGAATGAGGCGGTCGACGTTCCGGGCACCCTTGCCGAGCGCTACCTCCAGTGCCGGAACCTCCTCCCACCACCACGCGATCTTCGCTTCCATCCGCGTTGCCCTTACCTGCCCAAGCCGAAGACGATCTTCGAACCCGCTCTCCTGGTAGCGGTGCGCGAGGGAAACCGTCTGGTCGCAATTCAACGCATATTCCTGAACCCCGACACC
>NZ_JARYGI010000118.1:0-751 GCF_033795625.1 Sphingobium sp.
GCGAGCCTGATGGCCAAGCTCGAGGTCCGCAATTTGTCCGAAGCCCTGCGGATCGCCTTTGCCGCGGGCATGGGCCGCAAGCCGAAGTGACTGCGACCTCTACGTAGCGACGGGACGGGGCGCGATATGCGATCGATGGTGCAATCGTCACACGGGTGTCCGCTTCTCGCAATGCCATCGGTCCGTTCCACCCAGCATGATGGCAGATACACCATCCTCGTTTCCGACGACGATCCCGGCGTGCGGCGTGGCCTCCAGCTGCTGCTGAGATCGCGCGGCTATGCTGTGTGGGGATATACCACCGGCCACGCGCTGTTGGCCGACCCGCGCGCGAAGGAAGCAGACTGCGTCATCCTCGACTATCGCATGCCCGACATCGACGGATTCGCGATGCTGCGTCACCTTCGCGAGATCGGATGGTCGGGACGCGCCATCATGATCTCAGGCTTTCACGACACGCTGCTGGCCTCGCGGGCCGCCGAGGCGGGCTTCGATCACGTTCTCGCAAAGCCTTTGATCGGCAGGGCTTTGCTCGATGCGTTGGACCGGCACCGCGCCGAGACGCTTCGAAAGCATTGAGTTATGGCGGCCTGCCCCAGCGGCCTCAGCCCGCGCGATGTGGAAAGCGGTCAGCGACGTCAAAGCCAGTGGCTGCGTTTGAACCGGATGTAGGGTCCGATGCAGACCGCAGCGATGACGCCGAGGATGACGAAATATCCCCATTGCGTCTTCAGTTCGGGCATATTCTCGA
>NZ_JARYGI010000119.1:0-744 GCF_033795625.1 Sphingobium sp.
ATCGCAATGGCGAAGGTCTGGCTGTTCGCTCGGATGCGCTCGTTCGCAATGCCAGCGAGTTGGCCAGGACCGTGATCGCGACACGTAACGGCGTGCCGATCACGGTCGAACAAGTTGCGACTGTGAAGACGGGTCAGGCGATCCGCAGGGGTTCGGCATCGGAGAACGGTACCGAAGTCGTCGTCGGCACGGCGATCATGCGGATCGGCGAGAACAGCCGCATCGTGTCGACCGCGGTCGCTGAGAAACTGAAGACGATCAACGCTTCGCTGCCTCCTGACGTCGTAATTCAGCCGGTGCTGAACCGCACCGAGCTGGTCAATTCGACGATCAAGACGGTCGCGAAAAACCGGTCCGACGGCGCGGTGCTGGTCATCGTCGTGCTCTTCCTGCTGCTCGGCAACTTCCGTGCGGCCCTGATCGCGGCGTTGGTCATCCCGATCACCATGATGCTGACAGGCTTTGGTATGCTGCGCGCTGGGGTCTCGGCCAATCTGATGAGCCTTGGGGCTTTGGACTTCGGTCTGATCGTCGACGGCGCCGTCATCATTGTCGAAAACGCGCTGCGCCGGCTTGCCGAGCAACAGCATCATGAAGGCCGATTGCTCAGCGTCAAGGAACGGCTCGCGACCGTGGCAGCCGCTGCGCGTGAGATGATCCGTCCCTCTGTGTACGGGCAGGCAATCATCATCCTCGTCTACGTACCGCTGCTCACGCTGACCGGCGTGGAGGGTAAAACGTTCG
>NZ_JARYGI010000011.1:0-104413 GCF_033795625.1 Sphingobium sp.
CCACCTCCAGGCGGCAATGGCAACGGAGGCGATAATGCACTAACAATCAGCACGGACCACTCAGTGGGGGCCGGTCACGCCCATTCGAGGAACTGGCTGATGCTGTCGACCTGATCATCGTGACGACCGTTAGGAAACTGCAGAAGCTCGGTCTTGAGCACAGCGAGCCATGGTGCCTCTCGCGGCAGAAACACACGTCCTTGTTCTATCGCATTGGCCTGGGCATACATCCGGGTGATCTTATCGGCTTTGGGCTCGCGGCGGATGGGCCGGGGAACGCATTGCGGTTGTTCCTCGATCAAAACGTCTATCAGCGACGTTCCCGATGCCTTGTCTTCAATCAGCAAGGTAGAAGGCTCCCAACGTTGCGCCGCAGCGATCACGGCGCGCTTTAGATCAGGAAATTGCAACCGGAGCCTGACGACATCGAGTAAATAGAAGTTGCCGTCCTGGATCAGCCAAGTCGTGCCGACCGAATGGTCGTTCAACTCACCAGACTTCATAGCCGTGTCCCAGCTTTGCACATATTTGTGATCGGCCTTTAGGAATGGAGCATCATCATAGGTCTGAAACCAGCCCCATTTGACTATTTCGCCATCCAGCGGAACGGGCTCC
This sequence comes from Sphingobium sp., assembly GCF_033795625.1. GTDB lineage: Bacteria > Pseudomonadota > Alphaproteobacteria > Sphingomonadales > Sphingomonadaceae > Sphingobium. Next base: position 616 of record NZ_JARYGI010000011.1, read on the forward strand.
TGCTGATACTGCGCCGAAAACGGGTGACTGCCCATCGCCCGCTTCTGCGCCATCAACGCTTCGATCGTGTCACGCTGGGGATGTAGAAGCTCACCGACAGGACGATGATAAGTCCTGCCAGGGCCTACAGCGATCTTTTGGTCCTCTTCGGCAATGGCGGGAAGTGAAAGTTGCAGCCAATCCTCGCCACTTTCCATCAGGTAGCCTGACAGGTCCTCGACATGCAGACGCTGCTGGACAATGATGATGACGCCTGTGCTGCGGTCGTTGAGGCGGGTGATCAGCGTCGATCTAAACCATTCGCGCACTCGCTCGCGCCCGGCTTCTGACGTGGCGTCTTCGGCCTTGTTGGGATCATCGACGATGATGATGCTGCCGCCGATCCCGGTTAGCGTTCCACCGACCGACGTTGCATAACGACCGCCGCCCATCGTCGTACGCACGTCATGGGCAGCGGCTCTTTTGCCGATGCGTGCCGAAGGAAATGCCGACTGATACCAGGGCGCTTGCAGCACCTTGCGGGTGTCGCGTGCGAATTCGCCGGATAGTTCGTCGCCATAGCTCGCACAGATGATGCGCTCTTTGGGGTTGCGGCCGAGTATCCAGGCGGCGAAGGCAACAGACGTGCAGATCGACTTACCATAGCGCGGTGGCATGTTGATGATCAGCCGGGTGATCTTTCGCTGCGCGCACAGGGTCAGCACATGCGCTATGGCATCGACATACCAGGCGTGCACAAACTCACCGCCCGGCGAGACTTCGCGGAACGTCCGGTGAATGAATGTGCTTAGGTCTTCACGCAAGGCCAAGCGCAAGAGTTGCCTGCTTTCACTCGGGTTCATCAGGCGTCTCCCTGGGCGCAAAGCGGGTAAAGAACCCAGCAAGTGCGGCAGCATCGTCGTCGCCTAATGCTTCACCCTCGGCAGGGGGACGATCAAGCTGGCCGCTGTTGCGCATGATTGAGAGCACCGCTGCGGTTGCTTTCGGTTCGAGCTGCATCGCGTTGTTCCAAAGCTTCTTCATGAAGATTTCGCCGCGGCTTATGCGCTTTGTAGTTCCCCCCATCGAAACAGGGATCTTCTCATCGCGCATATTTTCAAAAAGCGTCATCAGGTTCTGCGACCCTCTGGGGCGCCCTTTGCGATTGGCCGTGTGGCCTTTCTCGAAGGTGCCGTCGGAGCGTCGCTTCGGCTTGCCCTGCTCATCGTCACTGGCTGACATCGTCAGCCTCCTGCTCGTCGGCAATGCCGACACGTTCTGCAGCGACCTCAGCAAAGCCGCGGCCACTATCAACATGCACGGCCATTACTCCGGTAGAGGCTTCGAAGCGGCGGATGATGGCATCGGCATAGTGCGGGTCCAGTTCGACCGTGATAGCCGTACGCTCGACCTTTTCCGCTGCGATCAGGGTGGAACCCGATCCGCCGAAGCGATCGAGGACAAGGTCATCTCGGTTGGTGCAATCGAGCAGGATATCGGCAAGCATGCCGACCGTCTTGGCGGTGGGGTGAACGTCAAGCGTTCGGCTTTTGCCTTTGGAAAAGCCACTGACGCCCGGATAGAACAGCACGTTCGCGCGATTGCGGCCGTAGCGCCCCATCTCATTATTGTTGATGTGCGGTGCCTTGCCATGCTTGTAGAGACCGATCAGCTCATGCTGGGAGCGGTACATCGATCCAAGTCGCGGCGTTTCTTTGGCCCAGACGAGCAAATTCTTTTGCACCATCCCGGCGGCCCTGGCCGCAGCGGTCAGCACATCGATATTGCGCCAGTCCATGAAGCTGTAGACCAGCGCGCCGTCCTTCAGGAACGCGGGCAGCACGCCATAGACATCATCAAGGAAATGCTGAAACTCGTCACCCGACATCTCGCCGGCGGCCATTACGAAGTCTTCGTGCTTGTGCTTTCCCTTGCCGGAGACCAGCCCCTCGATCTTGAGGTTTCAGGGTGGGTCTTCCAGCGCGACCGTTGCCAGCTGTCCCTGCAGCAGTTGCTCAAGCAGCTCCCGATCGCGGGCATCGCCGCAGGCGAGCAAGTGACGGCCAAGCTGCCAGCGATCACCCAGACGATTAATCGCCAGCGCCTTTAGGTGCGTTTCAGGTGGCTCATCGGCATCCGCGAAGGCGCCTGCGCGCGCCTTGCCGTCCATGATGTCGATTTCAGGGATGGTCCAGCCGCTGGAACTTAGGTCCAGTTCGGGTGCCTCCATCGAAATCTCGTTAAGCTCGATGATCAGCGCGTCATTGTCCCACTCGACGCCCTGCGGTAATCGGTTGTCGGCAATGGCGAGAAGCCGCAGCTGTCCTGGGGTCAGATGCTCTATTCGAATGACCGGGACGGTGGTGAGCCCAAGCATCTGGGCCGCAGCCAGTCTGCCCTCGCCAGCCACGACGACATAGTCGCAGTCCACAAGCACAGGCACCACAAAGCCAAAGTCACTGATGCTGCGCGCGAGCGCTTTCAATTTCGTGTCGGTGCGCTTGCGCAACTTGCGCTCGCGGGTTTTCAGACGCGCGATCTCGACATGCTCCACGGCAAGCGGAATGCCAGTGAAATTGCTGCGGACGGTCTTTAGGCGACGGGATGTGTTCATTGCTAAGCTCCAAGAAGAATGATCGATGTCGCCATGCTGGCGATTGGATCCGGCCCGCTCAGTGTCGCCACTGTAGTTAGCCAGAGGGGGCGTAAGCCCATGCCTCTTCTTCTCGAGTGCCCGCTAGTTACCGGCGACCTTGCAACCGCCAATGTTCGTGAACGACACTTCAATACGCCTGCACAATATCAGCCGCAAGGGGGGGTGGAGCAAATCTCATGAAAGATGCGCGAAGCCGCGATCTTTCACCTGTTAGTTGCCTGTTACGTGCCTGTTAAAAAAGTTGGCAGATGCGCGTTAAACCGCCGCCGTATCGGCGTTATGCGAGCCGCCGCACCGCCCGAGCCCCTGTTAATCGCCCAAATAACCTGTAAATCGGCCGATAACAGGCGAGACTGTACGCCAGACGGGTTCGCTCCGGACTGGTTGCTGCACCATAAATCAGACGACGCCGATTACCCCCGCGTTCTGATCCCGTTAGTCGGACCGGACGCTATATCGGAACTTGCCCGATCGTTCACCAGATCATCGAACAGGGAGCGGTAATGGATCATTGCCTGCCGCAGATCTTCAGTCCCTGCGGCGCCTCTGGCGTGGTTCGTTGCTATATCATGGGCCGCGCGATAATTCTGGACCACGGTGGGGTGGTCGACTGACAGATCGGCCGACCTCTGGTTGAAATCCGTTACCGGATAGCCGCGCGTCTCCATGATTTCGCCCAGCAAGACGTCGGCACGCGAGACCGCACCTGCAGGATCGTCGACGAACTGCGCCTGAACCTTCGTCCATGCGGTCGAGAACCGTTCGCGATCCTCGGGCGAGACCGGCCGTATATCGAATTGGGAGACTCGCTTCTCCCGCTCGTGCAACACGGCAGCAGCTTTCCGCTCGTCCCCCACGTCCTGCAGCGTGCGGGAAAATTCCTGGCCGAACCTGTTCTTCAGATCTGCGGTATCGCGTCGCTTGCGCAGCATAATGATGATCAGCGCGATGACCAGAACGATCACCAATAGGGCCAGGCCAAGCTCCAGCGGGTTGAGTGTGATCACGGCATACTCTCCTGCGAACGCGAACCGCTGCCGTCATCTTCCGGTCAGCGTCATTCGAACGGGCGGAGCCGCATGTTTGTTCCGCAGGAGCAACGCTGAGCGTTAGTAGTCGCAAGCCGCAAAGCGTTGAAGCGGCAAGAAAATCTTCGGCAACACCTTTAATGAGTTATTAATCTAGATTATGTGACGCTCCGATTCTACGGTAGCGGACTTTATCATGACTGAACGTTGGACACCCGAAGCGGCACATGCCTGGTTTGATGCACAGCCATGGCTGGTAGGATGTAATTTTACGCCTTCCTACGCCATTAATCAGCTCGAGATGTGGCAGCCGGAGACCTTCCGCCCCGACCTGATCGAATCGGAACTTCGGCTCGCCGCATCGATCGGCATGAACGCCGTTCGCGTATATCTGCATGACCTGCTCTGGGTGCAGGATGCGCCCGGCTTCCTCGATCGCGTCGATCAGTTCCTGGAGATCGCCGACCGGCATGGCATTCGCGCCATGCTCGTGCTGTTCGATTCCTGCTGGGACCCCGAACCGGCATTGGGTCCGCAGCGCGCCCCACGCGATGGTGTTCACAATTCGGGCTGGGTTCAGTCGCCGGGGATGCCGGTGCTGGCCGATGGCGGCGAGCATGGTCGGCTGGAAAATTATGTGAAGGGTGTGGTCGGCAGGTTTGGCCAGGACCCGCGCGTGCTTGCCTGGGACATCTGGAACGAACCCGACAACGGGCCGGAAGTCGCTTTGTGCGACCCGATCATGCTGAGGGCCAAGGCGCAACTGGTAGTGCCGCTGATGATCAGCGCCTTTGGTTGGGCGCGGTCGTGCGACCCCATTCAGCCCTTGACCAGCGGCATCTGGCTTGGCGACTGGTCCGCGCCCGATCTGTTCAGCCCGATCCAGCGCGAGCAGACCAGCCAGTCGGACGTGATCTCCTTCCACAATTACGGCACGGCGGAGGACTTCGTCACGCGCGTAAAGTGGCTGAAGGCGATGGGACGCCCGCTGCTCTGCACCGAGTTCATGGCCCGCCCGGCAGGCAGCACGTTCCAGGCGATCCTTCCTCCCGCCAAGGAGCATAATGTCGGCGCATTCTGCTGGGGCCTCGTCAAGGGCAAGACGCAGACGCATCTGCCGTGGGAGAACTGGGACTGCCCGCTGCCCGACGTTTCCGCCGATACTTGGTTCCACGACATCTTCGACGAAATGGGCGTGCCTCACGATCCTGCCGAAGTAGAGCTTCTGTCCGCTCTTACTGCACGCTAAGAGCGGACAACGTTTCTGCAGGGTTACAGACATGGGAATGCCGATCTGCGTCGCCGCGCTCTATAAATTCACGCCACTGGATGATTGTGCGGCGATTAAGGCAGGGCTGGAAAGCGTGTGCCGCGGGCAGGAAATCAAGGGCACGCTGCTACTGGCGCACGAAGGCATAAACGGCACCATCGCGGGTTCGCACGAGGCGATGGAGGCGGTGCTGGCGCATATCCGCGCCCTGCCGGGCTGCGCGGATGTAGACGTCAAACTCTCGCAGGCCGATACCCTCCCATTCCACCGCATGAAGGTGCGGATCAAGCCCGAGATCGTGACGATGGGCCAGCCCGACATCGACCCGCTGCAAGATGCCGGGCACTATGTCGCGCCGGAGGATTGGAACGCGCTGATCTCCGATCCCGGCACGATCGTCATCGACACGCGCAACGACTATGAGGTCAAGATCGGCACTTTTGCCGGCGCGATCAATCCGCAGACGGCGACCTTCCGGGATTTCCCCACATGGTTTCGCGAACAGCGCGAGCGCCTGCTGGGAACTGACACGCCACCCAAGGTCGCGATGTTCTGCACAGGAGGCATTCGCTGCGAGAAGTCGACTGCGTTCCTCAAGTCCGAGGGCTTGGAAGACGTCTATCACCTGCAGGGCGGCATCCTCAAATATCTTGAGACGGTGCCAGCCGAGGAAAGCCTGTGGGAAGGCGAATGCTTTGTGTTCGATCAGCGCGTCGCGGTCGGTCACGGTTTGGCGCCGGGAACGCACACGATCTGCCATGCCTGCCGCCTCCCTTTGGGGGCAGAAGATCTCGCGTCCCCACTGTATGTAGAAGGCGTTAGCTGCGGCTTCTGTCACGCCGAGCGCACCGATGCGCAGCGTGCCAGCTATGCGGAGCGGCACCGGCAGGAACAACTCAGCAAGGCGCGGGGCGAACCGCATATCGGAGCGCCGCCGAAGTAGAGCCGCTCGATTGCGGCCAAGCGGCCTCGACCTGCCCCAAATATGCGTCCAGCCGAGCACCACGGGGACGCTCTGCCCATGAGCCTTTTGCTGCACAGCGCGTTGAAATCCGGCTGCTTTTGGAGGCTGTTATGGCTGATAGAGAGAAAATCACCGATGGGCCGAACGAGCGCGCTGCGAGCGAACCTGTCGCTGGCACCGCACCCGGTATTCCCGACGAGGCGCTGACCCCCGGCAGAGACTTGCCCGACCCACCCAGCGACGAGGAAGTCGCCGAAATGGCAAGGAAGCTTGGCGCGAACGTGTCAGACGCGAAAGACTAACCCGGCGGCGCTCAAGCCCGTGCGTCCGATCACCCCGGAGGGATGCGGTTCGCGACGAGGTTGTCCACCACGGCAGGCTCCGCCAAAGTTGACGTGTCGCCAAGTGCCTGCGCCGATACTTCGCCCTCCGCGATCTTGCGCAGGATGCGGCGCATGATCTTGCCCGAGCGTGTCTTGGGCAGGCCCGGCGCGAACTGTATGGCGTCGGGCGTGGCGATCGGGCCGATTTCGGTGCGGACCCATTTCACCAGATCCTTGCGCAGATCGTCCGAAGGCTCCTCGCCAGCGTTCAGCGTGATATAGGCGTAGATGCCCTGTCCCTTGATATCGTGCGGCATGCCGACGACAGCGGCTTCGGCGACCTTGGGGTGCAGCACCAGCGCGCTTTCGACTTCCGCGGTGCCCATGCGGTGGCCCGAGACGTTGATGACGTCGTCCACGCGGCCCGTGATCCAGTAATAGCCGTCCTCGTCCCGCCGCGCGCCATCGCCGGTCGTATATTTGCCGGGATAGGTGGTGAAGTAGGTCTGGAAGAAGCGCTCATGGTCGCCCCACACCGTTCGCATCTGTCCCGGCCAGGAGCGGGCGATGAGCAGATTGCCTTCGCACGCGCCCTCCAGCACATTGCCTTCCGCGTCGACGATCTGCGGCTCGACGCCGGGCATCGGAAGCGTGGCCGAGCCGGGCTTTAGGTCCGTAGCGCCCGGCATCGGCGCGATCATCGCGCCGCCCGTCTCGGTCTGCCACCATGTGTCTATGATCGGGCAGCGGCCTTCGCCGACGACGCTATGATACCAGCGCCACGCCTCGGGGTTGATCGGCTCGCCCACCGTGCCCAGCAACCGGAGTGAAGCACGGCTGGTCGCGGTGACATAGCCGTCACCTTCCTTCATCAGCGCACGCAGCACGGTCGGCGCGGTAAATACCGTCTCCACCTGATGCCGGTCGATGACTTCCCAGATGCGCGAGGGCGTCGGCCAGTTGGGCAGCCCTTCGTACATCAGCGTTGTCGCGCCATTGGCGAGCGGCCCGTAGACGATATAGCTGTGCCCCGTCACCCAGCCGATATCGGCAGCGCACCAGTAGATGCTGCCTTTCCGATAGTCGAAGCACAGCTCGTGCGTCAGGCTGACCCAAAGCAGATAGCCGCCGGTGGTGTGCAGCACGCCCTTTGGCTTGCCCGTCGATCCGGAAGTGTAGAGGATGAACAGCGGGTCCTCCGCGTCCATCGGCTCGGGCGGGCAATCGGCCGCTACCGACGACGCGGCTTCATGATACCAGATGTCGCGGCCCGGCTGCATCGCCACGTCGCCGCCGGTCGCCTTTACCACGATGACTGTCTTCGCGCTGCGAGTGATCTCCAGCGCCTTGTCGACATTGGCCTTCAGCGCGACCGGCTTGCCGCCGCGGCGGCCTTCGTCTGCGGTGATGACGATATTGGAGTCGCAATCTGTGATGCGGCCCGCCAGCGCCTCGGGTGAAAAGCCGCCGAAGACGACGCTATGGACGGCCCCGATGCGCGCGCAGGCCAGCAACGCGAACGCCGCTTCCGGGATCATCGGCATGTAGACGGTCACCCGGTCGCCCTTCTTCGCACCCGCGCTCTTCAGCACATTGGCAAAGCGGCACACTTGCTCATGCAATTGCGCATAGGTGTAGCGGCGCGGCTCTTCCTTGGGATCGTCGGATTCCCAGATGATTGCTGTCGCGTCCGCCTGATCGGCCAGATGGCGGTCGATGCAGTTGACCGAGACGTTCAGCACCCCGTCGCCAAACCAGCGCACGCCGAAATCGCCTTCCGCAAAGCTGCTCTCGTCCGCAAGCGTGGGCGGCGTGATCCAGTCCAGCCGCTTCGCCTGCTCCAGCCAGTAAGCCGTAGAATCGGTCAATGATCGTGCATGTTCCGCCGCGCGGCTTTCTGCATTGCGCAGGGCGCTCGCGGCCCAGTTGGAAGGAACCGGAAACAGGTCTTCGGTCACTGGCGATTGTCCTCTTCTCTTCGTTCTTATCCCGCGAACCGGATGCCGATCCAGAACGTCCGGGGCGTGCCAAGGTCGATCGATCCACCCGCGTTACGAGTGACCACGTCCTTGTCAAAGATGTTCTCAGCCCGCCCGATGATCGCCAGTCGTGCGCCGATTGGCAAGCGTGCAAATGCGTCGACGGTGACGGCGCCGGGCAGCGCGTCGGTTTGCAGGTCGTCCTCATATTGCCGCGAAACATAGCGTAAGGTGGAGGATAGCGTGGCCCCCTTGGCGGGCTGCCATGCCACCGTCGCGCTGGCCGCGTGGCGGGGGCTCTGCGCGGGTGTCAGGCCGTCGAAAGCTTTGCCGGGTGCCTCCACTTCAGCATGGCTATAGGCATAGGAGGCGAGGAGCGACCATTGCCCGGTCCGCATATCGGCAGTCAGTTCAAAGCCCTTGGCGATGATCGCCGCGACATTCTGCCGCTGCCGCAGGTTCGTTCCGATCGTCACATTGGCAACCGCATTGCCGAGCCGGTTGTAGAAGGCGGTGGCGCTCAGCGTCACGCCCGCGACCGGCGTCAGGTCTGCCCCAACTTCGGCCCCCTTGAGTTTTTCAAGGCCGAGCGCCGCATTGGCTTGCGTCGTCACCGGGAATACCGCGAACGGCCGATACAACTCATTCAACGTCGGCAACCGGAACCCCGTATAGCCCGCCGCCCTGAGCGCAATCGCATCGCTTGCGTAGAAAAGAGCGCCAGCCCGGCCGCTGAACTTCCACCCGTCGCGATCCGGATAGATCGTTTCCGACGTCAGCCCACCCGCTGCGTTGCGAATCTCGAACTGCCCGTCGCTGATCGTCCAGCGATCCACGCGCGCGCCGCCGGTCAGGATCAGCTTGCCCAGCGTCCAGTCGTCTTCCACGAACAAGCCGGATGTGCTCTGCCGCCCAAAGGCATGACGCCGCGCTGTTACAACACCACTGGTGGCATTATAGGCGTCCTCGAACATGTTGCCGCTGGAAATGCGCGTGTCCGCTCCCAGCCGCAGCACATGATCCGGGCCGACCGGCGGCCGCACTTCGACCTTGCCGCCGATGCCGGTCGATGGCGTGTTGCGCTGATCCAGCGTCTTGCGAAAGCTGGTCGAACTGATGACGACATTGCTGAAGTTGCGCGCCTGCACATAGGCCAGCGCGTCGACTTGCCATGCTCCCCGCGCCACCAGCCGGATGCTCGCGTCCTGCCCCTCGCTGTTGCTGTCCGCCCCGGCGAAGCGCAACGTCCGGTCGTCGTCGAAGACCAGGGCACGCGCCTGAAGTTCCACCGTGTCGCTTACCGGCGCGACCGCGCGCAGATTCGCGGACCAGCCATCATATCGCGCCGGAACATCGGCAATGGTGCGCTGCGTCTCGGGCGACGTGTAGAAGCCGTCGCCGCGATCCCACCGCCCCGACAGCGACACATAGCCCGAACCAAGATCGGGCGAGACGCTGGCGGAAAGCTCGGTCGCATCCCGGCTGCCATAGGCCGCGGCACCGCTCATCTGCGGGAGGTCTGCGCGGGTGGCGCTTTCCAGTTCGATGGTTCCGGCCACCGCGCCCGCTCCGAACGCACCGACGCCGCCGCCTCGCGTGACACGGATGCCCGCCAGCCGCTCCGGCACGATGGCGCTGAAAGGGATATAGCCGAAGAACGGATCGGCCATCGGCACCCCGTCCAGCAACACAAGCGTCCGGCTCGACGCGTTGCCCCCCAGCGCCCGCAACGTAGCCCCTTGCGCGGAGGGATTGGCCGAGCGGCTGTCGGAACGGCGGAATTGCTGGAACCCTGCCACATCGCCCAGCGCGCTTTCCAGCCTGCCCGACGCCACCGTCTCCAGCCGCTCGCGCGTGATGATCACCGAACCATAGGCCGGCGTACCGGGCGGCAGGGGCAGGCCCTGTCCACGGACGACGATCGGCGGCGGGTCCTGCGTCTGCGCAAAGGCCGGAGCAGAGAGGGCAGCAGGCAGGAGTAGCAGAGCGGCACGACGCATCGATGTTCCTTCGCTGTGCCCTTGATCGGGACGATAACGCCCATGCCTAATGTTAGCGTGACGGAGCGCGGTCAAGCGCCGACTTATTGTCATGCCTTTAAGCCTTCATCCGTGGGGCGTCCCGATGCGGCACAGCGGAAATGGCCATCTGGTCTTCCTCGCGTGATTGGCTAAGCACAGGGCCTGGAGAATCCCAAGCCATGAAGATCGTAGACAAAATCAAAGCCGTTACCGTGCGCCAGGTCATCCGTGGCGGCCTCGGCGTAGCGCTGGTGGCGACGGCGATGCAGGTCGCGGGAATGCCCAACGGCATCTTCAAACCGGCATCGAGCGCCGCAACCCCCGCGAAATCGGCTCTGCCAAACAAGCCTGCTGCCCAGCCTGTGCCCGAACCCGTGGAAAGCCCCTTCACCGTGAAAAGGGTGCTCCAGATCGACGGACCTTTTCGTCATGGCGACTATGTCTGGGACGACGAGGGCGTTCCGGCGGGGCCGGTCGTCATCACCGTGGACCTCAAGGCGCAGACGCTCTCGGTCTTCCGCAATGGATATGAGATCGGCGCGGCGGTCGTGATCTATGGCGCGAACGACAAGCCATCGCCGGTCGGCACCTTCCCCATTAGCGAGAAGGACGCCGATCATGTCTCGACGCTCTATGACGCGCCGATGCCCTACATGCTGCGCCTGACGGGCGATGGTGTCGCGATCCATGGCAGCGACGTGCAATGGGGCAACGCCACCCATGGTTGCATCGGCGTGCCAACGGCCTTCGCCAAGCTGCTGTTCGGGCAAGTGAAATTGGGTGACAAGGTGATCATCACCGATGGCAAGATGATGGATCTTGGTGCGGCGGCACCGAAGGCTTAGCCGGCGGAGCGCGGTCGCCACAACCCCATCAGGCTCAGGGCCGCCGCGGCGGACATATAGAGGCCGACCAACTCAATGCCCTGCGTCGCCACCAGATATTGCGCGACGATGGGCGCCAGCGCCCCGCCGATGATCCCGCCCAGATTGAAGCCGAACGACGCGCCGGTGTAACGCAACTGTGTCGGGAACAGGGCGGGCAGGAATGCGCCGAGCGGCCCGTAGACGAAGCCCATCAGGAACAGCGCGAGCGCGAGGATCAGGAAGATCGCCAGCAACGATCCGCTGCCCATCGCCGTGCCGAAGATCATTCCCATCGGCACAGTGCCCAGGCAGCCGATGATCAGCACGCGGCGGGGGCTCGTCTTGTCCGCCCACCAGCCGGAAAGAACGATGCCGAGCGCCATGAACAGGATCGCGCCGAGTTGCAGGCCGAGGAACGTCTCGCGCCCTATCTTCAGCGTCGCAGTGCCATAGCCCAGCGCGAAGGCCGTCGCGATGTAGAAGATCGCAAAGCACGCCACGACCGCGAACGTCCCCGCGAGCGCTGCGCGCAGATGCCCGCGCAGCAAGTCGGCAATCGGAAGGGCAGGGGGCGGCGCTTCCTCCATGGCGGCGGCAAACTCGGGCGTTTCGGTCAGCTTCAGCCGCACCCACAGGCCAAGGATGACGAGGATCGCGCTGGCCAGGAACGGCAGACGCCAGCCCCATTCCAGGAACTGCTCTTCGCTGAGGAATGCGCCCAGCAACAGGAACAAGCCGTTCGCCGCGATGAACCCGACAGGCGCGCCCAGCTGCGGGAACATGCCGAACCGCGCCCTCCAGCCCTGCGGCGCATTTTCGACCGCCAGCAGCGCTGCGCCGCCCCATTCTCCGCCAAGGCCGAAGCCCTGTCCGAAGCGCAGCACACACAGCAGCAGCGGCGCGATCCAGCCGATCGACTGATAGGTCGGCAGGAACGCGATCAGCAGAGTCGATCCGCCCATCAGCATCAGCGAATAGACGAGCGTGGACTTGCGCCCGATCCGGTCGCCATAATGGCCGAACACCGCCGCGCCCAAAGGCCGCGCGACGAACGCGAGCGCAAAGCTTGCATATGCCGCCAACAACTGCGCGGAAGGCGAGGTGGCGGGAAAGAACAGCGGCCCGAACACGAGGCTCGCGGCCGTCGCGTAGATGTAGAAGTCGTAGAACTCGACCGCCGTGCCGATCACGCTCGCGGACAGCACGCGCTTGTGGCGCCACATCGCTTCCATGCCGCTCATGCGCGCCGACGCCTCTGGTTCAGCACTTCATAGGCCATCACCGCCGTTGCCACCGCGACGTTCAGGCTGTCCGCCTTGCCCAGCATCGGGATCTTGACCAGCATGTCGCACGCCGCCTCATAGGCTTCGGGCAGCCCCTGCGCCTCATTTCCAACAAGCAGGAACACCGGCTCCCGATACTCCACTTCCTGATAGTCTTTCGTCGTGTTGAGGCTCGTGCCGACCAACTGCCCCGCGCCCTGCCGCAGCCAGTCGATGAACTCTTCCCACCGCGCCGCGACGATCTTCTGCGTGAACAATGCGCCCATGGAGGCCCGCACGGCCTCCACCGAAAAGGGGTCGACGCAATCGTCGATCAGGATCAGCCCGCCCGCGCCGACTGCATCGCCTGTCCGCAGGATCGTGCCCAAATTCCCCGGATCGCGCAGGGACTGCGCCACGATCCAGATGTCGGCGCTTCCCCGGTCGACTTGCTCCAGCGGTGTCAGCCGGTCGCGATACACGCCGACCACTGCCTGCGGATTGTCCTTCCCGCTGATCTTGGACAGGATATCCGCCGATGTCTCGATGACGTCCCCGCCAGCCGCTTCCATCGCGTCGATCAGGTCGCGGGCGAGGGGGTGATCGGCCCCGGCATGAAACAGCATCTCGGGTAGCATGCTCGCCTCCCGGGCTTCGGTCAGGATACGCAGTCCTTCGGCCAGGAACAGCCCCTCGGCCTTGCGGAACTTCTTTTCCCGCAGCGACCGCACCCGCTTCACCAGCGGGTTGGAAAAGCCGGTGATTTCACGCGCCACCTACGGTCACTCTTCGCCGAACTTGTCCTCGACAAGGCTCACGAGCTTGCCCAGCGATTCTTCGGCTTCGTCGCCGGCGGCGGTGATGACGATACTGTCTCCCATCGCCGCACCCAGCATCATCAGGCCCATGATCGACGTGCCGGTCACTTCCGATCCGTCCTTGGCGACGGTGATCTGTGCGGGCAGGCCGCTGGCGATGGTCACGAACTTGGCACTGGCGCGCGCATGCAGGCCGCGGCGGTTGGTGATGCGGACTTCGCGCCTGATGTCGCTCATGAAGCGCTTCCCAGCAGCTCGGAAGCGACGCTGATATATTTCTGACCCGCTTCCCGCGCAGCGGCGACGGCCATGCGCACGTCCATCGCCTTGCGCGCGCTTTCCAGGCGAATGAGCATAGGCAAATTGACTCCAGCGATGACTTCGATTTCTCCTGCCTTCAGCAGCGAAATGGCGAGATTGGAGGGCGTGCCCCCGAAGAGGTCGGTCAGCAGGATGACGCCGCTGCCATCATTCACGCGATCGACAGCCGCGGAAATGTCGGCCCGGCGCAATTCCATGTCGTCTTCGGGACCGATGCAGATCGGTTCGATCGCCTGCTGCGGCCCCACGACATGTTCCATGGCCACGACGAACTCCGCCGCCAGTCGACCATGCGTTACCAGAACCAGTCCGATCATAAAATAATGCAGCCCATTTGCGTCATTGCTTAGGTTCCGGCCCTCCGGCCCGGCGCTTCTCCAGAGCGTCCTGGGGTGCCGATTCCATGTTGCGGTGCGAGACCGTGGGGGAAAATCCGGCGTTACGCAAGGCTGAGGCGACCCGCTCGGCGACATGAACCGAGCGATGTCTCCCGCCGGTACAGCCAAATGCCACGGTGACATAGGCTTTGCCTTCCTCCGTGTAGCGCGGAAGCAGCGTCATTAGCAACTGCTCGATCTGGGAAACCGCAGTCTCATAGGCCGGGTCTTCGGCGATATAGGCGGCGACTTCGGCGTCCTGCCCGGTACGGGGACGTAGCCGGTCGTCCCAATGCGGATTGCGCAGGAACCGCATGTCGAACACGAGATCGGCGTTGCGCGGCAAGCCGCGGGAAAAGCCGAAGGACAGGATCGTGAGGACCGGATCCGACAGGCGCTCGCGGCTATATCGGTTGCGGATTTCCTGCTGCAGGCTGTTGCTGTTGAATGTGGTCGTATCGAGCACGTTCGTCGACCAGCGGCGCAGCGGCTCCAGCAATTCGCGCTCGCGGGCTATGCCATCCGCCGCCTGGCGGTCCTGCGCCAGCGGATGCCGCCTGCGCGTCTCGGAGAATCGCCGCTCCAGCTCAGCACCGCTGCAATCGAGGAACAGCGTCTCTATGTCATGATCATATTTCTCGCGCAGCGCCTTGATGCGCTGGACGATTCCATTGGCGTCGAACCCGCGCGTCCGCGCATCGATGCCGATGGCGAGCGGTCGTTCTTCTTCGGCATGACCGGCCGGGAGCGGCGTCTGCAGCAGCCGGTCGAGCAACAGCAGCGGCAGATTGTCCACCACTTCCCAGCCCATATCCTCCAGCGTCTTGAGCGCCGTCGTCTTCCCCGCGCCGGAAAGTCCGGACACGAGCAGGATGTGCTTAGGATGCTGCGGGGAGGTCATCGGCACGTGTTGCCAGTCCATAGGCCCTCAACGCAAGCGCGACTTTGATCGGCGCACTGGCCTCGAAGGGGGAGAGGGGCAGGAGAGGGACGCTGATCCCCGCTATTTCCTTCGTGGCGGGCACGTCAGGATAGCGTTGGACAGGGGCCGCAAGGTCGAGGATCAATGCCAGCGGCGCATCCCGTACGGCCGGCATTTCCACGATCCCGATGCCGCGCACCTCCATCTTTCCGGCAATGTTTTCCGGAGCGGATGCGATCAGGGTGTCTCCTTTGCGTAGGATCACCGTATAATCGTCGCTAACGAGATCGGCGCCCCGGTCGGTCAGCCTGAGCGCAAGGTCGGATTTTCCGCTGCCGCTCGGGCCGATGAGCAGCACGGCGCGTCCGTCGAGCGCTACAGTCGTGCCATGAAGCGTCTCGCTCTGGCCGTTCATTCCGATGTCATGCCGGGATCGGCGAGATGCGCCATCGGCAGGCGGACGATGAAGCTTGCGCCCGACCGCGCGTCATCGCGATCGCCGATGCTGATGCGGCCCTGATGGGCTTCCAATATGCTGCGTGCGATGGCGAGGCCGAGACCGCTGTGCTTGCCGAACTGCTCGCCTTCGGGGCGGACGCTGTGGAAGCGGCGGAATACGGTCTCGCGCTCGGTCGGCGGCACGCCGGGGCCTTCATCCTCGACGCTGACCAGCACTTCGCCGTCCGCGACGGTCGCCACGATCTGCACCAGCCCACCGGGGGGCGAGAAGGAAATCGCATTGTCGAGCAGGTTCTCCAGCACGCGCGCCAGCCGCTGCTTTTCGCCGAGCACGACCGCAACGTCCTTCCGCGGGCGCGCGAACGCAATACGAACGTCGCGCTCAATCCCTCGCGCTTCGCGGGCGACGATCAGCTCTTCGATCAGATGCCCCAGATCTATCGGCTCGAAGCGGGTGCGGGAAAGCTGCGCATCGACTCGCGAGGCTTCGGCGATGTCCGTGACCAGCCGGTCCAGCCGCCGCACATCGTCCTTGGCAATGGCAAGCAACTGTGTGCGAAACGCCGGCTTTTCCACCGTTTCCAGCCCGTCCAGCGCGGACCGCAGCGACGCGATCGGGTTCTTCAACTCGTGGCTGACATCCGCCGCAAAGGCGTCGGTCGCATCGATCCGCTTGCGCAGCGCGTGGCTCATGTCCGACAGGGCACGCGCCAGCATGCCTATCTCGTCGCGCCTCTCGGGCAGGCGCGGCACCATGACTTCGCGCGCGCGCCCCAGTCGCACCCGTACCGCCGCTCGCGCCAGTCTCCTGAGCGGCAAAACGATCGTGCGAGCCAGGAACAGGGACAGCAGAGTCGATCCTAGCAACGCCACGGCCAACACCAGTCCAAGCCTGAGGCGCTCAGCCCGCACGACGCGCGTGATGTCCCGCGCATTTTCCGTGGCCAGCAACGCCTCTCCATTGCGCAGAGGCATTGCGGCGGAAACGACTGGGGTGCGATCGGGCGCATAGCGGTTCATCACTTCGCCTCGTCCGCTGTGCCTTGCCGCGATCACTTCCGGCCAGGCTTGGGCGCCGTCCACCGCGGGCTCTGCAAACCGGGGCGTCGGCGGCGCAAACACGATGCGATCGACCACGCGATCGAGGAACCGCGCGACATGCCGCTCCCATTCCTCGGTCGCCGGATCGCGCAGGATGTAGCTGGGTCCGGTCACTGCGAAGCTGTCGGTGCGCAGGCGGCCATCGCCGTCATATTGCCGGATGCGGCTTCCGGTCTTGCGTGCGAAGGCTGCGATCAGTCCGTTGTGCTGGCTCTCGGGCGTGCTTTCCAGCGCGATGCCGAGCAACTGAAGCTCTCGCAATGAGCCTTCCAGCCGCGCGTCGACGACCCGAGTCCGGTAGCTGTCGAGATAGAAGAACCCGCCGGCCAGCAGCGCGAGCGCAAAGATATTGACCGCCAGAATGCGGCGCGTAAGCGACAGGCGCCCCGACCAGCGGAGCGCGACGTCGCTTTCCTCACTCCTCGGAGAATCGGTATCCGGCGCCATATAACGTGTCGATTGCGTTGAAATCGGGATCGGTCTCCCGGAACTTGCGGCGCAGGCGCTTGATGTGGCTGTCGATGGTGCGGTCATCGACATACACGTCGTCCTGATAGGCCGCATCCATCAGCTGATTGCGGTTCTTCACCACACCGGGGCGGGCCGCCAATGTCTCCAGGATGAGGAATTCGGTGACGGTTAGCGTCACATCCTGCCCCTTCCACTTCACGCGATGGCGGGCGGGGTCCATTTCCAGCCGGCCGCGCACGATGGGCTCCGCTGCCGGCTCGTTATTGTCCGCCGAGGGTTGCGTGAGTTCCGAACGGCGCAGGATCGCCCGGATCCGCGCAATCAGCAGCCGCTGCGAAAACGGCTTGGAGATATAATCGTCCGCGCCCATCGCCAGGCCGAGCGCTTCGTCCAGTTCGTCGCTTTTGCTGGTCAGGAAGATGACGGGCATTGCACTTTTTTCGCGCAGCCGGCGCAGAAGCTCTATGCCATCCATCTTAGGCATCTTGATGTCGCACACGGCCAGGTCCGCCGGGTTCTCGATCAGCGCCTTCAGCGCGACTTCCGGATCGGAGTAGAGCCTCGTTACGAACCCTTCGGACTGCAAGGCTATCGATACCGAGGTTAAAATGTTGCGATCATCGTCCACCAGCGCGATCGTCGGGGTGTGGCTCGCGCTCATCTTTTGCGTTCCGGCTGCTGTATCACTCGATCGACCTAGCCGATGCAATGTGGCTGAGCAAGGAAGTCGACAGAGGCACCCGATGCCTCCCTGAAAGAATGTATCAACATGGATCAAGCTTCCGTACCCGGATTTGACGCCCAATGGTCAAACGCTTATGCGGATTCGGCCGGCAGAAGATAACGTGGGCGTATCAATGACCCGCATTTCCAAAGCCACAGCCTTTAAGGCTGAACATTGACATTTTAGGAGCAAGCGCGTGCAGGCGATATCCTCGTTCACCCTGGAAAATCAGGGCATCCAAACTCGTGCTGACCAATATTGGAATCTGGGCACCGCACCCCTCGTAGAAGCAGCGCTCGCCAATGGCGAAGGCATATTGGCCAAGGACGGCCCGCTGGTTGTCGAAACCGGCAAGCACACCGGCCGTTCCGCCAAGGACAAGTTCATCGTCCGCGACGCCGAGACCGAAAGCACCGTGTGGTGGGGCAGCACCAACGTTCCCATGACGCCGGAGCATTTCGCCGCATTGAAGGCGGATTTCTTCGCTGCATTGGGTGAGAAGGACAAGCTGTACGTCGCTGACCTCTTCGGCGGATCGCAGCCCGAGCATCGCGTAAACGTGCGCATCATCAACGAATTCGCCTGGCACAACCTCTTCATCCGGACGCTGCTCGTTCGGCCTACGGCTGAGGAACTGACGGGGTTCACGCCGGAATATACCATCATCGACTTGCCGAGCTTCCGCGCCGATCCTGCGCGTCATGGCAGCCGCACCGAAACCGTGGTCGCAGTCAACTTCAGCGAAAAGCTGATCCTGATCGGCGGCACCGCTTATGCGGGCGAGATGAAGAAGTCGGTGTTCGGCATCCTCAACTATCTGCTCCCGGTGAAGGGCGTGATGCCGATGCACTGCTCCGCCAATATCGGCCCGAACGGCGATACGGCGGTGTTCTTCGGCCTGTCCGGCACTGGCAAGACGACGCTTTCGGCCGATGCCAGCCGCACGCTGATCGGCGACGATGAGCATGGCTGGTCGGACACGGCGGTCTTCAATTTCGAGGGCGGCTGCTATGCCAAGATGATCAATCTCTCGCCCGAAGCCGAGCCGGAAATCTTCGCGACGACGAAGCGCTTCGGCACCGTGCTTGAGAATGTGGTGATCGACAAGGAGACTCGCGAACTCGACTTCAACGACAACAGTCTCGCGGAAAACAGCCGCGGTTCCTACCCGATCGACTTCATTCCCAATGCGTCGAAGGACAATCTTGGGCCTGTCCCAAAGACGATCATCTTCCTGACCGCGGACGCTTATGGCGTACTCCCTCCGATCTCGCGGCTGACGCCCGAGCAGGCAATGTATCACTTCCTCTCGGGCTACACTGCGCGCGTTGCAGGCACCGAGATTGGCGTCACCGAGCCGACCGCGACCTTCTCGACCTGCTTCGGCGCCCCGTTCATGCCGCGTCATCCTTCGATCTACGGCAACCTGCTGAAGGATCGCATCGCCAAGGGCGGAGTCACCTGCTGGCTGGTCAACACCGGCTGGACCGGCGGGAAATACGGCGTCGGCAGCCGTATGCCGATCCGCGTCACCCGCGCACTGCTGAACGCAGCGCTGGACGGCAGCCTCAATGATGTGGCGTTCCGCGCTGACCCGAACTTCGGCTTCGAAGTGCCGGTCGCAGTGGCTGGCGTCGATGCCAAGATCCTCGATCCGCGTCAGACCTGGGCGGACGGCGCAGAATATGACGCAACCGCCGCCAAGCTGGTCAAGCAGTTCGTCGACAACTTCGCGCAATTCGAGGAGCATGTCGATGCGTCCGTGCGGCAGGCAGCGCTAACCGCGGCCTGATCGCCCCCGAAACCTGATGCCTGAAAGGCGGGCCGGCAGGACATGCCGGCCCGCCTTTTTCGTTACGCGGCACGTCAAAGCTGCTATTGCTGATCGATCAACGGAGTATCGGATCATGGCTATGTTCGACGGCATCTTGGGTAATCTCGGCAGTCTCGACGAACTCGCAGCCAAGCTTGGCATGCCCGCAGAGTCGATCCCTGCATTGCTGGAGCAACTCGCCGCCGATATCGGATCGGGCAAGCCTGGCGTCACGGCACTTGCCGAAACTGCTGCTGCGCACGGCGTATCCGCCGACGCGCTGCAGGAGGCGCTCGCCGGTCTGGGTGGACCGGCGGGTATTCTGGGCAGCGCCACGGGGTTTCTGGACAGGGATGGCGATGGCAATCCGTTGAACGAGCTGAGCGGCCTTGCAAAAGGGCTGTTCGGCTAAGGCTCAGGGCTCCACGAGCAGGTCGTTGCCGGAGATGCCGACGACCCGCACCAGCGAGCCCTCAGTCGCGTCCGCGCCGCGGCAGGACCACACGCCGTCGCCCACCTTTACGCGACCATGGCCGCCACGGATCGCCTCCACGACTGTCACCGTCTCGCCGATCAGCCGCGCTGCGCGGTCATTGAGCAGCGGATCCTGCGATTCCACTGGATTGTTCCTGTACCAGCGCCGCCCAGCGTAAGTGGCGACCAGGCACAGGATCGCGAACAGGATCACCTGCGCCGGGACACCGATCCCGAGCATCATGGTAACACCGCCCGTCAGCGCCGCCGCGATAGCGATCCACAGCAGGAACACACCGGGCAGCACGATCTCGCCGATGCCGAAGATCACCGCCAGGATCAGCCAGATCCAATGCGGCTCAAGCGCCTGCATGTCGATCATCACGCGCCCTGCTCGAATGGCCCGCGCCGTCGTGGCGGCGTCGGGTCGGTGACGGTCGGCACATCGCCGAACGTCGCCCGCGCCAGCTCGCCGATGCCGCCCAAAGTGCCGATAAGCTGCGTCGCCTCGACCGGGAACAGGATCGTCTTGGCGTTGGGCGATGTCGCGAATCCCGAAACCGCCTCCACATATTTCTGCGCGATGAAGTAGTTGAGGGCCTGCGGATTGCCCGCGGATATAGCCTCCGACACCATCTGTGTCGCCTTGGCTTCCGCCTCCGCCTCTCGTTCACGCGCTTCGGCGTCGCGGAACGCGGCTTCGCGACGGCCTTCGGCTTGCAGGATCTGGCCCGCTTTTTCGCCCTCGGCGCGCAGGATTTCCGACGCCCGGGCACCTTCGGCATCTAGGATGTTGGCGCGCTTCTCACGCTCCGCCTTCATCTGTCGACCCATGGCGTTGACGATATCGGCGGGCGGGCGGATGTCCTTCAGCTCGACACGCGTGATCTTCACGCCCCAGCTTCCCGTCGCATGATCCACAACGGACAGCAGCCGCGCATTGATCTCGTCGCGCTTGGACAGGGTTTCGTCGAGATCCATCGACCCCATGACGGTGCGCAGGTTTGTCGTCGCCAGCTGCATGATCGCGACATAGAGTTCGGAGACTTCGTAAGCCGCCTTGGCCGCGTCCAGCACCTGAAAGAACACCACGCCGTCGACCGACACCATGGCATTGTCCTTGGTGATGATCTCCTGCCCTGGAATGTCGACAACCTGCTCCATCATGTTGATCTTGCGGCCAACATTATAGAAGAAGGCGGGGTAGAAATTGAGGCCGGGGCGGGCGACTTCGGTGAAGCGGCCAAAGCGCTCGATCGTATATTGATAGCCCTGCCGGACGATCTTGATGCTTGCGGCGAGGTAGATGAAGACGAGCAGCGCCGCCGCCAGAGCAAATGTCGTGAGCATGAATTGAGCCTCCCCGCAGACCGATAGACGCCGTTATGCTCCCAAAGCGTTAACCGGGGAAGTCATTTGAACAGCGTCGCGCCTGCGCCAGAGGAGCGATAGCGCCACAAGAAGGGCCGCCGCACTTAACGCTGCACCCACTATTTCCGGCCAAAGCCATATCCGAACCACACGATAAGTGCCCGGCTCCGCGCGGAAATGGATGAGCGGGCCAGTGGAGGGAACAGCTTTGCCGTCACGCTCTACGCCCCAGATCGGGAAAGCCCAGCGGCCAAGTGTGACGATGCCGGGCCTGTCGACTTTGACGATCCTTCCACGCGGCAATGTCTTGAACGCCTCAAGGTTCAACACGTGGCTTTCCCGGTTGACCAGCGAGGAGTCGAAGTAGCCGCCGGGCAGATACTCGAGCGGTTCCGGCATGTGCGTGGCGAGCAAGCTATAGTCAGGCTTTTCCTTCAACTGGCGGGCGACTTGTTGAACCAGGAGCACATAAGGAACGGCGAGCATCGCCAGTCCCACGGCCAGGAATATCGGCCGGACTTTGAAACGGCTGGTGAACAGTGCCGTGACGGCGGCAAATTCCGTGACGCCCAGCAGCCGCCACGGGAATTGCACCTTATCGAGTGGCGGTAGGAGCCAGAGGAAGGGAACGACGCCGATGGCTGCAATGGATGTGCAGGCGGTTATCGTGGTCCATCGCGACCGGGCGGGAATGGCCAGGGCGATCAGGCCAAGGCCAAGGAGTTGGAGATTGCCCAGCGTCGGATCGGGCCGCCAGAAGAAGTTCCACTGCGCCGGATTGAAATAAGGCCGCCACAATGCGTCCGCCCAGATATAGCGCTGAAGCGTCATTGCCGGCAGAAGATAGAACGCGGCCAACCCCATTGCGAGCAGCCCCGCGCCAATCGCCGGGATCAGGATGACCCGCTCCGTTCGAGCGCGCCACAACACCAGCGGCGCGATCAGGAAGACGCCGGCCAGCGTCGCCATGGGCAGATGCGTCAGGATCAAGGCTGCGAACGACAACCCTAGAAGCAGCACACCTTTGCGCCGCGGCAGCCATTCGATTCCCATGGCGATCAGCGGCAACCAAATGAATGAAGCGAACTCCGCCAAGGCGCCGCGCACGCCGAAATCGAGCAGATGATAAGGCGCGACCATGTAGCAGATGGCGCCCAGCAGCGGATAGGCGCTGCGCTCCTTCAACCACCAATGCATCGTCACGCCAGACAGGAACAACATCAGGAAGGCCGCAGCGTTGATCGCCTGAAGCACCGGCAGCCCAAGGGCATTGAACCCGCCGCTGATCCAATAGGCTATCGGCGGGTAGAAGAAGAAAGTGGGGCTGCCCAGACCCTCGAAGCTGTGAGGCAACCAGCGGGGATAGAATATGCCGGATCGGATCGCGTCGCCGAACTGGCTGGTCCAGACGAAGTTGTAATTGCCCGAATGGGACGGGCCTGGCCCCAGAACGACACTGGGCGCGACGATTGCCGCTGCCACCACCAGTAACCAAGCCCACCACCGCATGGCTGCTCATAGCATGGGGCGCGGCGATTGAAAGCGCTACGTCAGCGCCGCCTGGACATGGCCTGCGACTGCGCTGATCGTCCTGCGGCGCACGGCTTCGCCGATCAGGATCAGCGCAGGGCGGGATGGGGCTATGGCGCGCGCTACCAGAGGCAGGAGACCGAGTTGCGTGTGGAGCAACTGTTCCTCCGGCAGCGAAACGTCGCAGGCGAGCACCACGGGCGTTTCGGGCGAGAGGCCGTGGGCGATCAGGTTGCGGCTGATCTCCGGCGCGGCGGCGCGCCCCATGTAGAAGGCGAGGCTGTTGTCTGCACTGGCCAGCGACGCCCAGTCGAGGTCGAGCGGTTCGCCTGCCTGTGCGTGCGCCGTGACGAACTGGATGCGGCGGGCGACGCCGCGGAGCGAAAGCGAGATGCCTGCGCTCGCGGCGGCGGCGCTGGCCGTGGTGATGCCGGGGCAAACCAGAATGGGAACTTGATGACTGGAAAGCATTTCGGTCTCTTCGCCAGAGCGGCCGAAGATGCTGGGATCGCCCCCTTTCAGGCGAACCACGCGTTCGCCTGCCATCGCAGCATTCAATAGTAACGTGTTGATATCGTTCTGATGCTTGGAATGTCTGCCCGAGCGCTTTCCAACAGGAACGCGCCGGACATTGTCCGGGATCAGGTCCAGGACGCCGGGGCCTACGAGCGCATCGTAGAACACCACGGTCGCGGCGCGGATCAGGCGCTCGGCCTTCCGCGTCAGGAGGTCGGGATCGCCCGGACCTGCGCCGACGAGCCAGACCGTACCAGGCGGGATGAGATCGCGGTCGTCAGGCATGGACAGGCTCCTTCGCGTCCTTGAGCAGGCGCTGGATGGCGGGGCGGCAGGAACCGCAATTGGTGCCTGCACTGAGTGCGGCCCCGACCGCTTCGACCGAGGAAAGCTGCTTTTCACCGATGGCGGCGAGGATCGTCTTCATGCCGATGTCGAAGCAGACGCAGACGATCGGGCCGCGATCCTCCTGCGGCGTGGCGGATCGGCCGGCCAGCAACTCCATGGCGGACGCAGCGCTCGCCGCCTGCAATTGTGCGACCAGCCATTCACGCTTCGGCAGGCCGCCGGTGCGTGATACATAGGCGGCGGCGATCAGCGTGCCATTGGTGAGCACGGCGCTGCGATACTGGCCGCGCGCCGCGTCACTGGTTTCGATGCGGTCGCCCTTGGGCAGCAGCGAAGCCAGCAGGCGGGCAGGGTCGCCTGTGCCCGCGAGTTCGATCAGCCAGCCTTGCGGCACGCGGACGCGGGTCGCCCACAAGGCATCAATGGCGTCCGGTGCATCGCGCGTGACCACGAAGCCGGTCCATTCCACATCGAGCTTTTCCACCCGGACGGGCGTCGACTTGAAGCCCGGCTGGCCTGAATGCGGGTCCACATTGGGCCGCGGGAGCAGTCCGGTTCGTCCTCCGGTGGATTGCCGGTCGGTCCAGTGGATCGGCGTGAAGACTTCGCCCCGGCGCTGGCCTTCGTTGAAGGCCACGCGGAAGATGCTGTCGCCCTGCGCCGTCGATACGCGCGCCAGATCGCCATCCGCAATCTCCAGCAATTCGGCGTCGCGGGGATGGATTTCGACGAGCGGCTCCTGCCGATGCGCGGAGAGCTTCGGCGAAAGGCCGGTGCGCGTCATCGTGTGCCACTGGTCGCGATAGCGGCCGGTGTTGAGCGTCATCGGCCATTGCGCCAGCGGACCGGGCAATTCCATCTGCCTCACCGGCACCAGCCGCGCCTTGCCGTCCGGCGTGGAAAACTGCCCGTCCACGAACGGCGTGCCGCCCCAGCGCCACGGCGTCATACCCTCATAGGCCGGGTTGGAAAGCGCGGCGTTTGCGCGCAGGTTGAACAGCCGCGCGCCATCGTTCTGATAGCTCGAGAGACGCGCATGTTCGCGGTAGATGTCCGCTGGCCGGTCATAGACGAACTGGTCGCGCCAGCCCATGGCGCGGGCGACCTGCGTCACGATCCACCAGTCGGGCTTCACCTCGGCAGGCAGGGGGAACAGCGCGCGCTGGCGGCTGACGATGCGGTCGCTGTTGGTGACGGTGCCGTCCTTCTCGCCCCATGCCGCAGCGGGCAGCTTCACATGGGCATAGCGTGCAGTATCCGTGTCGGCGATGCAGTCGGACACGACGACGAAGGGGCAGGCGGACATTGCCTCGCGCACGGCGTTGGCGTCCGGCATTGACACGGCCGGATTGGTCGCCATCACCCATAGCGCCTTGATCCGGCCTTCGGTGATGTTGCGGAACAGGTCGACGGCTTTCAGGCCCGGCTTTGTCGCCATGTTCGGCGCGGCCCAGAAGCGGCCGACGCGGGCGACGTTCTCCGGTGCGAAGTCCATGTGCGCGGCGAGCGTGGAGGCAAGGCCGCCGACTTCCCGCCCGCCCATCGCATTGGGCTGGCCAGTGATGGAGAAGGGCGCCGCGCCGGGCTTTCCGATGCGGCCAGTAGCGAGGTGGACGTTGATGATCGCGTTCACCTGATCCGTGCCGCGCACCGATTGGTTGATGCCCTGGCTGAACAAGGTGACGGTGCGTGGATTGGCCGTGAATAGATCGTAGAAGCGTTGCAGCGCAACCGGCGTGATGTCGCAGGTGCGCGCGGTCGACCAGAGATCGTTCGCGCCGTCCGCCATCGCGTCCCAGAAGCCTTCGGGCACAGCCACATGACGGTCGCAATAATCGCGGTCGATGATCCGCGCACGGACGCAATGGGCGAGCAGGCCGTTCATCAGCGCCACGTCCGTTCCGGGGCGGATGGCGAGGTGGAGGTCGGCATCCTCGCAGGTTTCGGTGCGGCGCGGGTCGATGACGACGAGCTTGGTGCCATGTTCCGCGCGCGCGGCCATGATCCGCTGATAGACGACCGGGTGGCACCATGCGGTGTTGGAGCCGACGAGAATGATGAGGTCGGCCGTATCGAGATCGTCATAGGTTGCGGGCACGACATCCTCACCGAAGGCGCGCAGATGCCCCGCGACCGCGCTCGACATGCAGAGCCGCGAATTTGTGTCGATGTTCGACGATCCGATGAAGCCCTTCATCAGCTTGTTGGCGACGTAATAATCCTCGGTCAGCAATTGGCCGGAGACGTAGAAGGCGACGCTGTCGGGACCGTGTTTAGCAATGGTGTCGGCGAACTTCTTGGCGACATGCGCGATTGCTCGATCCCATGTCGCGCGCTTGCCGTTGATCTCGGGATGGAGGAGGCGACCCTCCAGTCCGACCGTCTCGCCCAGATGCGTACCCTTGGAGCAGAGCTTGCCCCGATTGGCGGGGTGGCGGGTGTCGCCCTCTATGGTGACGGCGCGATCTTCCCCCGGCTGCGCCACGATGCCGCAGCCGACGCCGCAATAGGCGCAAGTGGTGCGGATGGCGGTCATTCCCCTGCCACTCGTTCGCCCTGAGCCTCTCGAAGGGCCAAACTGAGCGAAGGCGAAGGCGCTTCACTGCGTTCAGCGGAACCCTTCGACAGGCTCAGGGCGAACGGGGGAAGGGCGGCGCGCATTACGCCTACGCCGCCATCTGCAACGTCGTGGACCGGCACAGCAAAATCCGCCCCGCATCGATCTTCACCGGGATCGTCGGCGTGCAGCCCTTGTCCTCGCCCTGCGCCTCGCCCGTCGCGAGGCTGATGATCCAATTGTGCAGCGGGCACGCCACGCTATCGCCATGGACGATGCCCTGGCTGAGCGGCCCCTTCTTGTGCGGGCAGCGATTGACGAGCGCGTAGATGCGGTCGCCGCTGGTGCGGAAGATGGCGATCTCGTCCGCGCCCTCCACCGCGACGGTGCGCGCGCCACGCGGCGGAATGTCCGCAACCGCGCCGACATCGAGCCATTGGGGCGTATCGAACATCATGCGAAGGCTCCTGCAAGCGGGCGGACGGCGGCTAGGGGGCGGTGCAGGTTGCGGTCCGCGCCGGCGGCCCGATCCGCCCATGGATCGTCCTGCGAATAGCTTTGCGCGATCCAGAAGCGAGCCGCAAGAGCGTCGCGCATTTCCACGTCATCCACGATCCGCGCCTTGACATAGGTGAGGCCGACCCGCTCGATCCAGGGCGCGGTGCGCTCCAGATAGCGGGCTTCCTCGCGATAGAGCTGCACATAGGCGGCAGCCATGTGGATGGCTTCCTTCTCGCTCGCGACCTTGCACAGCAGGTCCGTGCCGCGCAGGTGGATGCCGCCATTGCCGCCGACATGCAACTCATAGCCTGAGTCGACGCAGATGACACCGAAGTCCTTGATCGTCGCTTCGGCGCAATTGCGCGGGCAGCCGGAAACCGCCATCTTGAACTTGTGGGGCATCCAGCTTCCCCAGAACTTGCGCTCCAGCTTGACGCCGAGGCCCGTCGAATCCTGCGTGCCGAAGCGGCACCATTCCGAACCCACACAGGTCTTCACCGTGCGCAGCGCCTTGCCATAAGCATGGCCCGAGACCATGCCCGCAGCATTCAGGTCGGCCCAGACCGCGGGCAGATCTTCCTTCTTGATGCCGAAGATGTCGAGGCGTTGGCCGCCCGTCACCTTCACCATCGGCGCGTCGTATTTCTCGACGACATCGGCGATGGCGCGCAGTTCGGTCGGATTCGTGAGCCCGCCCCACATGCGCGGCACGACCGAATAGGTGCCGTCCTTCTGAATATTGGCGTGCATGCGCTCGTTGACGAAGCGGCTTTGCTGATCGTCAACATAGTCTCCGGGCCATGCGCAGAGCAGATAGTAATTGAGGGCAGGGCGGCAGGACGAACAACCATCCGGCGTCGCCCAATGCAGTTCCTGCATGACCTGGGGGATGGCCTTGAGGTTCTTCTCCAGGATCAACGCCCGCACGTCGTCATGGCCGAAGCTCGTACATTTGCACATCGTCTTGACCGCGCGGTCGCCCGAGAACTCATCGCCCAGCGTCAGTGCAAGCAGGCTTTCGACGATGTTGGTGCACGATCCGCAGCTGGCCGAAGCCTTGCAGGTGGCGCGCACTGCGTCCAGCGTCTGCGATCCTGCGTTGATGCAGGCGACGACCTTGCCCTTGCTGACGCCGTTGCAGCCGCAAATCTCGGCATCGTCCGAGAGTGCTGCAACGGCCGCATTAGGGTCCGTTTGCCCCCCTCCGGAGGCGAAAGCTTGGCCGAAGATCAGCGCGTCGCGGATGGGAGCAATGTCCTCGCCCTTCTTGAGCAAATCGAAATACCAGCCGCCATCGCCGGTGTCGCCATAGAGCACCGCGCCGACCACGCGGTCGCCCTTCACGATGACTCGCTTATAGACGCCGCGCGAGGCGTCGCGCATCACGATGTCCTCCGCGCCGTCGCCGCCGGAGAAGTCGCCTGCGGAGAACACGTCGAGCCCCGCGACCTTGAGCTTGGTGGACGTCACCGATCCGCGATAGCCCGAATGCTTTTCGGTCAGACCATCGGCGAGCGCGCGGCACATGTCCCAGATGGGCGCGACAAGTCCATAGACATTGCCGTCATGTTCCACGCACTCGCCGACGCCGAGGATGTCGGGATCGGACGTGACCATGTGATCGTCCACATGGATGCCGCGTCCCACGGCTAGACCCGCCTCCCGGCCAAGTCCGACATTGGGGCGAATGCCCACTGCCATCACCACCAGGCTGGCGGGGATTTCTTTCCCGTCCTTGAGCCTGACTCCTTCGACTTTCCCCTCTCCAAAGATTTCCGCGGTATCGGCGCCGGTCAGGACCGTCTGGCCCCGCGCCTCCAGTGCGGATTTGAGCAGCCAGGCGGCGGACTCGTCAAGCTGGCGCTCCATAAGAGTAGGCATGATATGAAGGACAGTGACCTTCATGCCCCGGAGGGTAAGCCCATGGGCCGCCTCCAGACCAAGAAGGCCACCGCCTATCACGACGGCTTCCCCCCCCAGGGATGCCGCGTGAACCATGAAATCCACGTCCGCCATGTCGCGGAACGTCACCACGCCGGGCAGGTCCTTGCCGGGCACTGGGATGATGAAGGGGTCGGAGCCGGTCGCCAGGATCAGCTTGTCATAGGCGACGACCTTGCCGGACTTCGACGTGACGGTCTTCGCCTCCCGGTCTATGACGCTCACCGGATCGCTGACGATCAGCTCTATGCCATGATCGGCATACCAGCTGCGGTCGTTGATCACGATCTCCTCGAAGCTCTTTTCGCCCGCGAGCACCGGAGAGAGCATGATCCGGTTGTAGTTCACATGCGGCTCCGCGCCGAAGATCGTGACCTTGTAGCGGTGCGGGTCGCGGGCGATGATTTCCTCGACGGCGCGGCATCCGGCCATGCCGTTACCGATGACGACGAGATGTTCGCGGGTGGAGATGCTGGGGGACATCATTGGCCTCCTTGAAGCGTGTATTCGAGTGTCGGATGAGTGGGGGAGGCGCGGCTTAAATCCGCGCGCCCGCCAGCGCCGTCGGCCATGTCGAGCGCCACCGGCCCTTCACCCCCGCGAGGCTGGCAAAGGCGATCAGCGCCAGGGCGGCGAAGATCAGGAAGCCCATCTGCGGGCTGCCGGTCAGCTGCTTGGCGATGCCGAGCGAGGAGGCGAGATAGAAGCCGCCGACGCCGCCAGCGAAGCCAACAAGACCCGTCATGACGCCGATCTCTTCCTTGAACCGCTGCGGCACCAGCTGGAACACCGCGCCATTGCCTGCGCCCAGCGCCAGCATGGCGACGACGAAGAGGCCAAGCGCCATGGCGACGGTCGCCGGGCCAGTGCTGATCGCGACCAGCGCGGCGGCGGCGATAAGGTACACGGCCATCAGCGTCTTGGTCCCGCCGATGCGGTCGGACAGCGCGCCGCCCATCGGACGGACCAGCGACCCGGCAAACACGCAGCCCGCGGTGCAATAGCCTGCCATCACTGGCGTCAGGCCGAACTGATCGGTGAAGTAGATCGAGAGCGACGCGGCCAGCCCCACGAACCCGCCGAACGTCACGGCGTAGAACAGCATGAACCACCAGGCGTCGGCCTTCTTGAGCGGCTCCAGATAGGCGAAGATCGACTTGGGCGCCGGCGGGTTGGGCGCGTCCTTCGCGAGCGCCATGTAGATGACGAAAGTGATCGCGAGCGGGATCACGGCGAGGCCGAGCACCGCATTCCAGCCGAAAGCCTTGGCGAGCAGCGGCGCGAAGAGCGAGGCGAGCACGGTGCCCGAATTGCCCATGCCCGCAATGCCCATCGCGGTTCCCTGATGCTCGGGGCCATACCAGCGGCTGGCGAGCGGCAGGGCGACGGCGAAGCTTGCGCCTGCGAAACCGAGGATGACGCCAAGGGCAATGGTGCCACCGAAGCTATGCACGCCCATGATATAGGCACTGAGCAGCCCGACCATCACGATGATCTGGCCGATGGCGCCGGTGCGCTTGGGTCCGACCCGGTCGACCAGCAGCCCGTTGACGAGCCGCAGCACCGCGCCCGCGAGCGTCGGCACTGCAACCATGAAGCCCTTCTGCGCGGCGTTAAGCCCCAGGTCCGCCGAAATCATCGGGGCGAGCGGGCCGAGCAGCACCCAGACCATGAAGGCCAGGTCGAAATAGAGGAATGCGGCGAATAATGTCGGCCGGTGGCCGGCGTTCCAGAAACCCTTGTTCATGATATCCCCCGATAAGATGGAGTGGAGAGGCTGGGCGCGGCGGCTGCATGCGCTTTTCGGCGCAGGGGGTGCAGGCACTGCGTTTTACCTCGGCCGTTGGTGATGTGCCGTTGTGCGCGGGAACCGGGAGAGGGGGGGCCGGCGCGCAAAATTGCACTCCTTGTTCCATTCCTGTGGCCGTAATGATCCCGCACGGTTCGATCCTTTTCGGACATGAAAAAAGCCGCCTCGAAAGCCAGTCGGTGACTGGTTCGGGCGGCGTCGTTGCCTCGGTGCCTTGGCATCCGCGTTGCGGAGCCGTGGCGGCAGTCCTGACCATCATTGGCCGGGGCTGTTTATGTAATCCGCACTTCATCGTCCGGATGTCATCAGACTGTCACTGATTCGCTTTCCCCGCAAGCCTCTTTTTTTTGCGTTGCAACATTTGCAATCATCTGGCGGTCGGCGACAGCTCCGCCAGATACTCCATGGCCTTGTCCGGATCGAACAGGCGGCCGTCGAAAAAGCGGTCAGGCCCCATGATCAGACGCCCGCTGGCCGACCCCACGCCGAGCGGCTGCGCGATTGCGCCTTCCACCTTCGCGCTGGCGTTCGGCAGGATCGCGCCCGTGCCGGCGAGAGCGGCGCGGTAGATGTCCGGGCGGAACACGGCGGCCGCCTTGACGAAGCCCTCGGCCTCCAGCGGAGCATGCCCCCAGCGCGCCATTTGCGAATAGAGCCACATCGCCTGACTGCGCCACGGAAAGTTCGCCGCTTCCCTGTGCAGCACGAGGAAGTCACGGACCGGCGGCGTGTCCGGACGCGTGGCAATGCTGCTGGAGAGCGCCCGCGCGATCAGCGACGCTGGCTGGCCCACATATTCTGGGCGGGAGAGCAACTCGGCCACGTCGTCGCGATGTTCGCGGCTCTCCGCGATGCTGCCCGCCGCATGAAGCGCGCGGACCAGCGCAATCATCTCCTCCCGCCGCTCGTCAAGCGTCTGGAGGCGGCAGGCGAGCAGCTTTTCCACGCCACGATTCCAGAGCTGGCTGGTCGCCGCGATGGTCACGGCATCGCCGCGCTCCGCCGCCACGCTGTTCCAAGGTTCGCCGACGCAGGAGCCATCGATCTCGCCCAAAGCAAAGGCTTCCGCAATGAAGGGCGGGGGCACCGTCACGATGTCCACGTCACTGTCGGGGTTGCAGCCTGAAGCGCCGAGCCAGTAGCGCAGCATGTAATTGTGGCTGGAGTAGCGGTGCACCACCGCGATGCGCAGCTTCCGCCCCGCCGCCGCTTCCGATTTCGCCAGCGCCGCAAGCGTGCGCCCGGTCTCCGCCACGTCGCCGCCAAGGTCCCCCAGCAACGCCGCGACTCGGGAAGAGACATTCACCGTATTCCCGTTCAGCCCCAGCATGAACGGCGCAGCCAAAGGCACGGCGGGCCGGTCCAGCCCCAGCGATGTCGCCAGAGCCAGCGGCGCGAGCAGATGCGCAGCGTCCGTCTGCCCATAGATCAGCCGGTCGCGCACCGTCGCCCAGCTGGTGTCGCGATGCAGCTCAAGCTTCAGGCCCTGCTTCTCTGCCAGCCCATATTCATGCGCGACGATAGGCAGAACCGCGTCCACCAATGGCAGGAAACCGATCCGCAACAGGCTCATTCATCGTCTCCCAGCAATGCCTGTGCCGTCACCAGCGCGTCGGCGACTTCGCCGATCCTGCGGCCGCTATCCATCGCCTGCTTGCGCAGCAGGGCATAGGCGGCGGGTTCATCTATGCCCCGCTTCTTCATCAACAGCGCCTTGGCGCGGTCGATCAGCTTGCGCTCGGCCAGCGCCGACTTGGCTTCGTGCAGTTCCCCCTGCAATCGCGTGAAGGCATTGAAGCGGCGCACGGCCAGTTCCAGGATGGGCTTGATCCGCTCCTTGCGCATTCCGTCCACGACATAGGCGGATATGCCCGCGTCCACCGCTTCGGAGATGGAGCGCTCGTCCGACTGATCGACGAACATGGCGATCGGCCGCGAGAGCGCACGGGACAGCGCGAAGCTTTCCTCCAGCACGTCGCGCCGCGGATTTTCAAGGTTGATCAGCACCACGTCCGGCGCCAGATCGTGCAGCCGCGCGACCAGCGCCTTGCGCTCCAGCAGCAGGTGAATGTCGGAATAGCCCGCATCGCGCAGCCCTTCCTCGATCACCGCCGCGCGGGCAGGGCTTTCGTCGACCACCGCAATCTTCAGAGGGACCTCCCATGTGAGCGCGTCGAGCCAGCTACAATCCTGCGGACGACAACTCCAGCGAAATTGCGCGCGCCACGAAATCACCTCGGCGCGCGATCGACCCGGTTCCCCCCGATGTGTCGGGGAATGGTTCCGCGTGCGCAACCGACGCAGCCAGAAACCGTTCAGCTTCCGTGTGTTAGTAAGGCCGACGTTCATTGACGGCAGCTGCAGGGACGATCAACGTGAGGAACCAGCCCGGTGAGCCATGAAGCATCGCAAGGATATCCGTCGCTCCATGAGGGCAGTGGCGAGACACGACAAGGCAGGTCTTCCCGCACCAACCTGCTCTTGTCGGGCACGATAGAGGCGCCGGGCATCAAGGCGCCCGTGAGGATCAGGAACCTCTCCGAAACCGGCGCACTTTTGGAGGGCGCGGCATTGCCCGCTGTCGGCGATCCGCTGGTGCTGCGGCGTCTGCAGATGGAGATGGCGGCGCGCGTCGTCTGGTCGGAAAACGGGCGCTGCGGCATCAGCTTCGATGGAACGATCTCCGTAGCCGGCTGGCGAGAGGGTAACTGGATCGCGCCGGTGGTGTCGAGCGATCAGGCGCGTGCCGACAGCATACAGGCCGCTGCACGTGCCGGAACGCTGGCGGAAAGCGACGCCGAAAAGCAGGCGCGCGACAGAGTGACCCGGCGCGCGCTCGACCGGAGGATCGCGGCGGAATTGGTCGCGATCAGGGACATGCTCGAAAACATGGGCAGTCAACTGAGCGAGGTCCCGGCCGTGGTGGAAGGTCATCCGACGACGCTCCAGAACTTCGACCTTGCGTGCCAAACCCTCGCGCACCTCGCCACTTTGCTGCGTGCGGAAGACGCAAGGGCGGCATTGGGGACGGTAGGAATGCAGGATCTTCGCCACAGGTTGAGCCAGGATGCTCCGCCGAACGACTGAGTGCACCCATCATTATTAGGCTCGCAAACTTAATCTAGGTTGATAAGGAACCAGGGGTTTCATGCTGCGTTGAAACAGGTTGGCTATGATGAGGGGACGTCCGGTTACGGTGCGGGGACTGATAGATCGTCAAGACGAGGCTGCGCCAGATGTGAGTAATCGCTTCGAGCTGCTTGTGCAGAGCATTACGGACTATGCGATTTACATGCTCGATCCGACGGGCATCGTCTCCAGCTGGAACGCGGGTGCCCAACGGTTCAAAGGGTACACGGCGGACGAGATAGTCGGCAGCCACTTCTCGCAGTTCTACACCGACGCCGACCGCGATCGGGGCCTTCCGGCAATAGCGCTCCAGACGGCGGTTGATGAAGGACGCTATGAGTCGGAAGGGTGGCGCGTTCGCAAGGACGGATCGCAATTCTGGGCGCATGTCGTCATCGACCCCATTCGCGATTCCGCGGGCGCGATCCTCGGCTACGCCAAGATCACGCGCGACCTCACCCAGCGCCGGGCGACGGAAGAGGCGCTGCGACGGAGCGAGGAGCGGTTCCGCCTGCTCGTCCAGAGCGTCACCGACTACGCCATTTACATGCTGGACCTCGATGGCAAGGTCGCGAGCTGGAACCCCGGCGCGCAACGCTTCAAGGGCTATGCGGCGGAAGAAATCATCGGCCAGCATTTCTCCCGCTTCTACACCGATGAGGATCGCGCCGCGAATATGCCCCGCGCCGCGCTTGCCACGGCAACGAGCACGGGCAAGTTCGAGTCGGAAGGATGGCGCCTGCGCAAGGATGGCAGCCGGTTCTGGGCCAGCGTCGTCATCGACACGGTGCGCGATTCTACCGGCACGCTGGTCGGCTATGCGAAGATCACGCGCGACCTCACCGAACGCAAGCAGGCGCAGGAAGCGCTGGAGCAGGCGCAGGAGGCATTCTTCCAGTCGCAGAAGATGGATGCCATCGGCAAGCTGACCGGCGGCGTCGCCCACGACTTCAACAATCTGCTGGCGGTTGTGCTGGGGAGCCTGGAACTTGCACAGCGTCGGCTGGAGCAGGGGGGCGACATCACGCGTTTCCTCGAAAACGCACGGACAGCGGCGGAACGCGGCGCGACGCTGACGCAACGGATGCTCGCCTTTGCCCGCCGCCAGGAACTGAAGCTCGAAACCGTCGACGCTGTGCTGCTGGTGCGCGGCATGGCGGAACTGCTGCACCACACGCTTGGCGCGGGCGTGTCGGTGGACACCCGGTTTCCGCCGGTGCTCGACTGTGTCCATGCGGACGCAGGCCAGCTTGAGCTTGCGATCCTGAACCTTGCCGTGAATGCCCGTGATGCGATGCCTGACGGCGGTTCCATCGTCATAGCGGCGCGCGAGGAAGTCGTCCGCCAGCAGGTCGCGTCGCAGCTTTCGCCTGGCCGTTACATCTGTCTCTCCGTGACGGATGAGGGGGAGGGCATGGACAGCGACACGCTCACGCGCGCCATGGAACCGTTCTTCACGACCAAGGATGTCGGCAAGGGTACGGGCCTAGGTCTGTCGATGGTGCACGGATTTGCCGAACAATGTGGCGGCAGGCTGCTGCTCAGGAGCAGGCCGGGCGAGGGCACGACGGCCGAACTGTGGATACCCGTCGCCGGGGACGGAGCAGAGCAGGCCGCGCCTCTCGCTCAAGCCATTGATGGCGTGGCGGCCTGCGGATCGCTCAGGGTCCTTGCCGTCGATGACGACTTGCTGGTGCTGACGAATACCTCCGCAATGCTGGAGGATCTGGGCCACCACGTAGTTCAGGCCAGCTGCGGCAGCGATGCGCTCGCGGTTCTCGGCGAACAGCAGGTGGACCTGCTGCTGACCGACTTCGCGATGCCCGGCATGACCGGACTTCAGCTTGCCGAGGCGGCGCAGAAGCTGCGGCCGGACCTGCCGGTATTGCTGGTGTCGGGCTATGCCGAGCCGCCGCCCGAGGGCGCCAAGGTCCTGCTGAAGCTCGGCAAGCCCTTCCGCGCGCAGGAGCTCTCGCGTGCCATAGAGGACGTGCTTGCCGACCGGCGCGCCTGACGCAACAAAATATCCCGACGCACTAGCCCGCTGCCCCCTTAATGGTTACATGGACCGCCACATGATCCCCCGGCGCGTGGGCCTGCCCGCCGCGCGCTTGCACAGAAAGTGGCTTATTCCATGGATATCCGCCTTGGCCTGACCTTCGACGACGTTCTCCTGCAGCCGGGGGAATCGGACGTCATGCCGAGCCAGGTCGACACCAGCACGCACATTACCAAGAGCATCAAGCTCAACATCCCGGTCCTCTCCTCCGCCATGGACACCGTCACCGAAGCGGACATGGCGATCGTCATGGCGCAGCTTGGCGGCATCGGCGTGCTCCACCGCAACCTCACCATAGAGCAGCAGGCGGCGGCGGTACGCGCGGTCAAGCGCTTCGAGAGCGGCATGGTGGTCAACCCGATCACCATCACGCCCGACGCGACGCTGGCCGACGCCCAGATGCTGATGGCGCGGCACCGCATTTCCGGCATCCCGGTGGTCGAGGCGACGGGCAAGCTGGTCGGCATCCTCACGCATCGCGACACCCGCTTTGCGGAGAACCCCAAGCAGCCGGTCAGCGAACTGATGACGAAGGATAACCTCGCGGTAGTGCCCGCCGGCGTCACGCAGGACGATGCCCGCCGCATGCTCCATCAGCGCCGGATCGAGAAGCTGCTGGTGGTGGACAACGACTATCACTGCGTCGGCCTGATCACCGTCAAGGACATGGAAAAGGCCGTCAATTATCCGCAGGCGACGAAGGACGACACCGGCCGCCTGCGCGTCGCCGCCGCCACCACGGTAGGCGACACCGGCTTCGAACGCACCGAAGCCTTGATCGACGCCGAATGCGACCTCATCGTCCTCGACACCGCGCACGGCCACAGCAAGCAGGTCTCCGCCGCCGTCGAACGCATCAAGCGCCTCTCCAACTCGGTGCAGGTCGTCGCGGGCAACGTGGCCACCGCCGAAGCGACTCGCGCCCTGATCGACGCGGGCGCGGATTGCGTGAAGGTAGGCATCGGTCCCGGCTCGATCTGCACCACGCGCGTAGTGGCGGGCGTCGGCGTTCCCCAGCTTACCGCCGTCATGGACTCCGCCGAGGAAGCGTTTAAATCCGGCGTCCCGGTCATCGCCGACGGCGGCGTCCGCACCAGCGGCGACGTTGCCAAGGCGCTCGCGGCGGGCGCAAGCTGCGTCATGGTCGGCTCGCTGCTCGCGGGCACCGAGGAAGCCCCCGGCGAAACCTTCCTGTATCAGGGCCGTGCGTACAAGAGCTATCGCGGCATGGGCAGCGTCGGCGCGATGGCGCGTGGCAGCGCCGACCGCTATTTCCAGCAGGACATCAAGGACCAGATGAAGCTGGTGCCCGAAGGCATCGAGGGTCAGGTGCCCTTCAAGGGACCCGCCAAGGACGTCATCCATCAGCTTGTCGGCGGGGTGAAGGCCGCGATGGGCTATACCGGCAGCCGGACCATCCCCGACCTTCGCGAGCGGGCCCGCTTCGTGCAGATTACCAATGCGGGCCTTTCCGAAAGCCATGTCCATGACGTCACGATCACCCGCGAAGCCCCCAATTATCCGACGCGGTAAATGACGCCCGCAGCGCGGGTGCAGGCCGCGATCGACTTGCTCGACGAAGTGGTGCTTTCGGCGCGCGATGGCGGACCCGCCGCCGACACGCTGATCGCGCGCTATTTCAAGACGCGGCGCTATGCCGGGTCGAAGGACCGCCGCGCCGTCCGCGATCTGGTCTACGACGCGATCCGCCGCGCCGGCGAGCGCCCGGAGAGCGGTCGCGCGGCGATGCTGGGGCTGGTGAAGGATCAGCCGGATCTCGCGGCGTCCTTCGATGGTTCGCCACACGGTCCCGCTGCGATCGGCGAAGGCGAACCCGCTACGCCTGCCCGCGCTGTCCCCCGCTGGATATTGCCGCTCCTCTCCGACCTGATCGACGCCCGCGAACGCACCGCGCTGCTGGCACGCGCGCCCTTGGATGCGCGCGTGAATCGGCTGAAGGCGGTGCTGGACACCTCCGGCCCAGAACCCATTCTAATACCAAAGGGCGACCACGACTCTCTCCCCCCGTTCGCCCTGAGCTTGTCGAAGGGCCAGGCTGAGCCCGCCGAAGCCCCCCTACCAAGCACCGAAGCCCCTTCACTTCGTTCAGGAGAAGGCTTCGACAAGCTCAGCCCGAACGGGGTAGGGGGCAGCCCGAACGGAAAGGGGGAAATCACCCCCATCCCGAACCTCCCCGACGCCCTGCGCCTCCCCGAAGGCTACCCCCTCGAAAAAACCCAAGCCTGGGAACAGGGCCTCCTCGAAGTCCAGGACGCCGGAAGCCAGATCATCGCCGCCGCCTGCGCCGCAAGGCCCGGCATGACGGTGATCGACCTCTGCGCTGGCGCTGGCGGCAAGACCCTCGCGCTCGCCGCCGCGATGGAGGGCCAAGGCACGCTGATCGCCGCCGACACCGTCCGCTCGCGCCTGCAACGCCTCACCCCGCGCGCCGAGCGGGCAGGCGCAGGCTTCATCCAGACAATCCTGCTCGATCAGGGCCGTGAAGCCACGACGCTCGGCACCTATGAAGGCAAGGCCGACATCGTGCTGGTCGACGCCCCCTGTTCGGGCACCGGGACATGGCGGCGCAACCCGGAGGCCCGCTGGCGGCTGACCCCCGATCGCCTGACGCGGCTGGTCGCCGAGCAGGCCCGCATAGTGGATATCGCCGCGCCGCTCGTCAAAGACGGTGGAAGGCTGGTCTATGCCGTGTGTGCGCTGACTGACCGCGAGGGACGCGACCAGATCGATGCGTTCCTGATGCGGCACCCCGGCTGGAAGGCGGCTCCGGTCGACACCCCCGCCGGGCGCAATTGGGGGCAGGGGCGGCTGCTGACGCCGCACCATGATGGCACCGACGGCTTTTTCCTGGCGGTGCTGGAAAAAGGCTGATGGACAAATATATAGGAAACGGGGAAACTCCTAAGCATTCGACACTGGAGACTATCATGCGTTTCACGCCTGCGACTATTGCTTTGGCTGCCCTGTTCGCCACCGTCTCCAGCGTGGGCGTGAGCCAGCGGCCCGATGCGCAGATAGAGCCGCTCTCGCTCGAATGGCAGAAGAAGGGGGAAGCGGCGCAGCAGGCGGGCGACCTGAACGGTGCTACGGACGCACTGGAAACGGCGCTGGCCATCGACCCGCGCAATCGTGGCGCCTATCTCTCGCTCGGCAAGGTTGCCCGCGCGCAGGGCCTGCAGGGCAAGGCGATCCGCTATTATCGCGAGGCGCTGCTGCTCGATCCGACCGATGTTCAGGCGCTTGCGGGCCAAGGGCAGGCCATGGTCGAAAAGGGCGCGCTGGCGAAAGCACGGGAGAATCTCGCGCAGGTGAAGACCCTCTGCAAGAGCGACTGCCCCGCCGCGACGCAACTGGCCGCCGCCATCGCGAAGGGCGTGCCGCCCACGGTGCTGACGGCGAAAGAGGTCACGCCCACGCCAACCGTGGTGCCCACCGAACGGCCCTGACGTTTATCCGGACATCAGCCTGTGGCCCAGCGCCAGGGCAGCCAATAACAGGGCAAGGGCCAGGACCGCGATCAGCACCAGCACGCCGAGCATGACAAACGCACCTGAGCTATTGTCGATCCTGCTGATCAGCCACAACCCGCAGCCTGCGGCCAGGAAAACGGAATAGCGGGTTCCAAGGAAATGATGTTCGGCAAAGGCCATCGACAGGATCACCGCTGCCGAAAGCCCTGCCGTAACCCTCTTCACGCGCTGGCCTTTGCAGATGGCATTGCCCCGGCGGCACGGGCTGGGTTTGGCGGCACGATTTTCCCCTGTCCTACACGGCGACGCATCGGGTACGCATGACCTTATGTCCAACCCCTGACGCCCTGCAAGAAGCCCCGGACGCATTCCCCGCCAGCCCCGGCCCGACAGCGACAGATCGGTCGGACAGCCGAACGCCCCGCAGCTTCCGCGACGCGCTGGCGACCATGGCAAGGAACAACGGGCCGCAGCGCCTCGAGGCTGCACACACATCCCGAGCCTAGAAATCAGGCTGGCTTCGGATCATGCGAGCGATCGTGTATCGGAAAGGCGCAAGGATAATGACATCATGCACATCTCCCTTGGTCATTCGCAGCGGCAAGTCAGGGCAATATGCACAGCTGGTCGTCGTCATTCGCCGCAATCGGAGCAAGAATGCGGACCCGGTCCAACAGCCGAAAAGGAGCCGACTGGGGGGTGACGTAGTGTCACCTTTGTCACCTTCCGAGCCCCAAACACCCGAAAGCCGTAGGATTTACTTCACCCGCTGAGCACGCGCGCGACCGCCACGAACTCCGCGACCGAGAGCGTCTCCGCCCGCCGCTGCGCATCGATCCCGACCGCTTCCAGCGCAGCCAGCCCTCCGGGAAGCCCCTTCAGGCTCTGCCGCAGCATCTTGCGCCGCTGACCGAAAGCCGCGGCGGTCAGGCGCTCCAATTGTTTGAACGCGACGCCTTCGGGCTGATCGGCAGGCTCGATATGCACCACCGCCGACATCACCTTGGGCGGCGGGGTGAAGGCGCTGCGGTGGACCTTCATCGCGATCCGGGGCGCGGACCGCCACTGGCTGAGCACGGCAAGGCGGCCATAATGATCGCTATCGGGCTGCGCGACGATCCGCTCGGCGACTTCATGCTGGAACATCAGCGTCAGCGAGGCCCACCACGGCCGCCACGCCGCCGACAGCCAGCCGACCAGCAGTGCGGTGCCGACATTATAAGGGAGATTGGCGACGATATGCGCCCCTTCGCCCGCCAGTTCACGGGCGTCCATCGCCATCGCGTCGCCCTCGACGACCGTAAGCTGTCCGGGGAAGGCCGCATCCAGTTCGGCCAGAGCAGGCAGGCACCGCCGGTCCCGCTCGACCGCCACCACGCGGGCTCCCGCCCGAAGCAACGCACGCGTAAGCCCGCCGGGGCCCGGTCCGACTTCATAGGCGGTCGCGCCCTCCAGCTTGCCGGGTATGGCGGCGATCCGGTCGAGCAACTGCTCATCCAGCAGGAAGTTCTGCCCCAGCGCCTTGCTCGCCTGCAACCCGTGCGCGGCGATCACTTCCCGCAGCGGCGGCAGTTTGGGATAAGACATCAGTCGCAGGCTGAAGCGGCGTCGCGATTGCGGCGATGCAGCGCGGCGTCCCCCGCCATCCGGATCGCAGCGATCATCGCGCCGGGATTGGCCGAATTGGTGCCCGCGATGCCGAAGGCCGTGCCGTGATCGGGCGACGTGCGGATGATCGGCAGGCCCAGCGTCATATTGACGCCATCGTCGAAATGCAGCGTCTTGACGGGGATCAGCGCCTGATCGTGATACATGCACAGGCACGCATCGTACGTCTTGCGGGCGCGGGCATGGAACAGCGCGTCGGCGGCATGAGGACCGGTCACGTCTATGCCCTCGGCGCGAAGAGAGGCAATGGCAGGCGCGATGATGTCGATTTCCTCGCGTCCCAGCGCGCCTTGCTCGCCCGCGTGAGGATTGAGGCCGGTCATCACCAGCCGCGGCTTGGCAATGCCGAAGTTACGCTGCAGGCCCCTGGCCGTCGCGATCGTCCTTGCGCGGATCAGGTCGATCGTCAGCGCTGCGGGTACATCGGCGAGCGGCAGATGGATGGTGATCGGCACGACTCGCAGCGAAGGGCCAGCCAGCATCATCACCGCGTTTTCGGCCGAGACGCCGCACCGCTCGGCGATGAACTCCGTCTGGCCGGGATGCGAGAACCCGACGCCATACAACTGCGTCTTTCCCACGGGCGCCGTGACGATACCGGCGGCGGAGCCCGATCGCGCGAGACCCACGACGGCTTCCAGAGCCTGAAGCGCAGCGCGCGCGCCATCCACGCTCGCCTCGCCGGGGGTGACGGGCCCCGCATCCGTGACGCGCAGGCACGGAAGAGCATCGGGGAAAGCCTTTAGTGCATCCTCAGGGTCGGCGATCTCGCGCAACGGGCCATTCCACACCGCAGCAATCGAAGCCGGATCGCCCACGGCGAAGAAGCAGGGAAGCGCACGCGCCTCCCGCATGGTCCACGCCTTTGCAACGACCTCCGGCCCCACGCCAGCCGGATCGCCGAGCGAGATTGCGAATGGAACTGACGATGGGGAGGACATCGCCTGACCCTCAGCCATCAGTTATAATCGATCACCGCGTCGCGGCGAAGATCGCGCAGGTAGATGCGCGCGCGCTTGTTGACGCGCTCTTCTTCCATCTGCGCCTGGATCTGCTCATAGGATGGCTCTCCGGCAGCAGCGGCATCATCGCGACCGCACAGGACCAGCACGCGAACGCCGTCATCGACCGAACCGAAAGGCGGCGTCGCCTGACCGATCTGCAAGCCGAGCAGCATTTCCTGCAGAGGGGCAGGAAGGTCGCGTACCTTGACGTTGTCGTTGTCCACCACGTCCGCGCCGAGCTTCGTGCCGACATCGTTCGCCGCGCCGCAACCCTGCACCGACTTCGTCGCCGCAGCGAAAGCCGCCGCGCGGGCCGAAGCCTGTTCCTTGGTCGTGCCCTTCGGGAAGGCAATCGACAACTGCTTGAGGCTGAGCAGAGCGTCACGCGGATCGGCGGTCAGCACCTTGCGCTTGTCCATCACGTACAGCAGCGACATGCCGCCGGGAACCGGGATCGGCCCGGCGATCTGTCCGACGCTCATTTCCTGCGCTGCCTTTGCGAGTTCGTCCGGCAACTGAACCGGCCGTACCCAGCCGAGGTCGCCGCCGACAGCCGCAGTCGACGCTTCCGAAAACTGGCGCGCATAGGCGGCGAACGACCCGCCCTTGCGAATCTGATCGATGATGTTGCGCGCGTTGGCCGTAATCTGTTCGGCATTTTCCGGCGTCGCGGACAAGTAGATTTCGCCGATCCGGAATTCGTCCGTGCCTTTTGCCGCGTTCAGGCGATCCACTACCGACTTCACCTCGTCCTCGCCGACGTTCACGAACGGCTGTACGTTGCGGCGGAGCAGGCGGCTCCACGCGAGTTCGCCTTCGATCTGGCGC
Organism: Sphingobium sp.; assembly: GCF_033795625.1. Classification (GTDB taxonomy): domain Bacteria; phylum Pseudomonadota; class Alphaproteobacteria; order Sphingomonadales; family Sphingomonadaceae; genus Sphingobium. The sequence continues at coordinate 43,197 of NZ_JARYGI010000011.1, forward strand.
TTGATGCTGGCCGAAGAACTGCCCTGTTCGCGCAAATAGGCGTCGAAATCCTTCGGGCTCTTGCGGAAGTTCGCCGCAACCCGCTCATAGCTTTGTTCGATCTCGGCGCGGTCCACCTTGATGTCGTTGGCGGCGGCTTCCTGGATCTGCAGGGTCTCGTCGATCAGATTGCGCAGAACCTGGACGCGCAGGCGTTCCTTTTCCTCTTCGGCCACCTTGCCGCCATTGGCGGTGATGATGAGAGCCAGTCGCTGGTCGATGTCGGTGCCAGTGATGATCGCGCCGTTGATGACTGCCGTCGCCTTGCGGACGTTAGGATCGCTCTTGCCGAAGATCGTCATGTCCTTCGGCAGGTCCAGAGTCGACGTGGGCGCACTGCCTTCGTCGGGCACGGATTGCGCGAAAGATGATGCGCCGACCGACGCCAAAGCCAAGGCAAGAACGGAGGCCCGCAGAGCGGAAGATCGGGGCCGGCGCGCGGCAAACTCGGGACGTATCATCGGCGAACCATACTCTCCATTCTTACCCGCAGATGCCGGCGAAGATTCCGATGGCATGATGCGTCTTAACACGACCTGAGCAAGTAGATGCAGCGGCCGGGCAGCACCGATCGGGCGAAATCCACTTCATCCCTTATATGCCAAGATTGCGAAAAGCCAGCCGCAGCAGGAAAGTGTTCCCTTCACGCGCATCGCCGGTGGAACGATAATCCCGTCGCCACGTGACGCCAAACTCCAGGCAGTCATCGGCATAGGCGACGCCGATACGATGCCGTACCGGCTGATAGCCGTCCGCAGCGGAAATGGGGTCCTCGCGCGTGCCGGTCAAATCGATGACCGTCGAGCCAAACGCAGACCAGAACCGCGTGAGCTGCACCCGCCCGCCGACGCGGATTTCCTGTCGATCCTGCAGATCCTCAAGCGCCGCTGAAGCATTGCGGTTCAATCGCAGATAGCCGACCGTCGCGTAGGTCTTGCGCGTCCCGACCGTGGCGTCGACTTCGTTGCGACGTACTGCAAGGCTGTCCTTGTCCAGCCGGTAACGATGCGTGAAGCTGACGAAGTCGGTGAATTTAACGGTCGTGCGCCCTACGATATCGGACACTCTCTCCGACAACCCCGTGCCATCCGGCAGAAGGATCGGGCGCTTATCAAGGCGATAGCTCTGCCCGATGACGGTGCTCACCGACAGTTTGCTGCGGTTGAGTTGATATTCCAGGCCGTAAGTGATTCGCGTCGAATCCTCGAACCGGTCGTATCCCGAAAAGCGGTTCAGAGCGAACAGGTTGCTGTCTTCCAGATCGACGGCGCGGGCGTCTTCGTTCGGGACGGAAAGATTGGCGAGGCGTGGCGCTGCGACGATCTGAACGCGCGGCGTGATGCGCTGCGTTCCGCCAAAAGCCTCTCCAATGAATGGCCAGCGGACATCCACGGCCGCTGCGGCGATGCCTCGCGCCTGCCAGCCGGAGTCGCCCCTGTAGCTGACGGTCTGCGTCAAAGCGTTCTCGTCGCTGTGATAGACGTCGCCGCGGAGATATCCGGTAAACGTGACTTCCTGACCAAGGCCCGTCAGCTTGCGCAGGTTCCACTCGGCGCCAGCAAAGGCTCTTTGCGTGTCCTGCCCGTCCGTGCGCGTGATGGCTAGGCTGTTGGCCTGCAACTGTATCCGACCGCCAAGAACGGGATCGGCCAGGCGAAGACGATAGTCGATAATGGGCAGCGCGATCGGCACCTGCCCCTGATCATCATTCGCGCGGAGCGTTTGCGTCGCCCAGCCTGAAAGCGAGAAGTAGCTTTTCTCCCCGACACGCTCGGCCTGCAGAGTAGAGCGCAGTCGGTCGTCGCGGCTGATGTCGTAGCGTCGCAGGAAAGTACGATCGCTGGCGACGCGGATCGACCCGTTCACGTTCCATTCCGGGGTCAACTGAAACCGGCCAGTCGCATCGAAATAGCCGCGCAAATCCTTTTGCGAATCGACTGTCGGGCTGACGTTCGACGCAGGAAGGCGCGAGCCGTAGGTAGCGTAGCCGGTGATCTGATAAGCGCCCTTATCCAGCAGCGCACGATAGTTGGCGCCCACCATCGGCAAGGCATCTGAGAATATCCGCGGCGTGATCGTCAAATCGCGGTTCGGCGCAATCCGGATGTAATAGGGCAGCGAGGCTTCAAGGCCGTTCACGCGATCATATCGAAGGTCGGGTACCAGCAGGCCATTGCCTCCGCCTTCGCCGACAGGGTGTGAAAAGCCCGGCAGAGGGAGAAGCGGCAGGCCGAACAACTCGATCTTCGCATTCTTGTACGTCACGCGCTCCCGATTGGGATCATAGACGACCCTGACGGCCTTGATCTGCCAGCTTGGTTCCTTGGGACAGCCGTCGCTGTCTTGAACCGAGCAACCGGTATAAGCGGCGCGATCCAGCCGGTAGACGCCGTTAACCCGCGATGCCTTGACCGCAGCCAACCGCCCGCCGCTTTCCAGAACAAGCAGAAGGTTATCGACCAGACCGTCCTTCAGCGTATCGGTGACATCGACGCGGTCACCATAGGCGATGTTTCCTTCAGGGTCAGTGATCGAAACACTGCCATTGGCGACTACCTTGCCGGTCTTGCGTTCCCAGGTAACGCCATCCGCGCGCAGGCGATTGCCTTCACGAACCATCTGGACGTTACCCGTGGCGGTGACGACATCGCTGTTCGAGTTGTATTCCAGCTGATCTGCCGAAAATGCGATCTCCTCATCGCTCGCCGGAGTCGGAGTATCGGCGCTCGCCAAAGGGGCGGCGGGGGTGTTGAGCGTCTGCGCGACTGCGCTGGAGAACGGAACGATAGCAGCCGGAATTGCGAGGGCCCAAGACAGGCTGTGCATCGCGAACAGCGGACCGAAAGGGCGATTACGGCTTTTCATACGATATAGAACGGACTTTCCGGGGCGCTGCAGTGCAGCCTATTGCATTGCTTCGCGTCCGCCGCAATCGCCTTCGCTGTGTCGGCAGCGCCGAATTTTTGGTTGAAGCGCTTTGCCAGAGACGATCATGCGCACTATCTGTGCAGGCAATCCCCCGAGGGGGACTGTCTTTTTGCCGGCTTCCGGCTTCCTTAGTTCGCTTCGAAAGATTTATCCCTATGGACATTGCGATCAGCCCGTCTCGCCCTTCAGCCGCCGACACGCTGGTGTTCGCCATTCCCAAGGACGGCTTGACTACTTTGCCCGTCGCGGCGTCCCGGACGCTGGTGGATGGCGCGCGGGCAGCGCGGTTCAGCGGAGATGCTGGCACGACGTTCGAAAGCTTTGTGGATGAAGCGGGTGCGGTCCTTCGGGTCGTGCTGCTAGGCACTGGCAACGGAAGCGAAAGCGATCTGGAGAAAGCGGGCGGGGCGCTGACCGCGCGGCTCTCGACTTCGGGCGCCGTTCATGCCGCTGTGGAATTTCCTCTCGGCGCGAGCGGCATTTCGGCGGCGCGGCTGGCATTTGGTGCGCGCCTGCGGGGCTGGCGGATCGATCGCTATCGCACGCGCCAGTCGGAAAAGGCCAAGCCGACGCTGAACGCCGTCACCGTTGTCAGCAGAGAAGGCAACGCTGAATGGCAGCGGCTCGCCGCGGTCGCCGATGGCGTGGCGTTCACTCGTGAACTCGTGTCGGAGCCTGCGAACATCCTGTACCCTGAGAGCTTCGTGGAGCGGTGCCAGCACCTTACCGAACTCGGCGTCGAAATCACGGTGCTGGACGAAGCGCAGATGGCGGAACTCGGCATGGGTGCGCTGCTCGGCGTTGCGCAGGGCTCTCCGCGCAAGCCGCGGATCATCGCGATGCGCTGGGACGGAACCAATGGCGCACAGGCGAAACCTGTCGCGTTCGTCGGCAAAGGCGTGACCTTCGACTCCGGCGGCATTTCGCTAAAGCCAGGCGCGGGCATGGAAGACATGAAGTGGGATATGGGCGGTGCGGGCGCCGTCGCGGGTGCGATGAAGGCGCTGGCGGGACGCAAAGCCAAGGCGCATGTCGTTGGCATCTGTGGCCTTGTCGAGAACATGCCGGATGGCAATGCACAGCGTCCTGGCGATATCGTGACGTCCATGTCGGGGCAGACCATCGAAGTCCTGAACACCGATGCCGAGGGTCGGCTGGTGTTGTGCGACGTGATCACCTGGACGCAGAAGACCTTCGCTCCAGAGATCATCGTCGACCTTGCAACGCTGACCGGCGCGATGATGGTGGCGCTGGGCGATCAGCATGGCGGGCTTTTCGCGAACGATGATGGGCTGGCGGCGGACCTGAGCGCCGCTGGTGAAGCGGCAGGCGAGACGCTGTGGCGCTTCCCGATGTCCGACGCCTATAACAAGATGATCGACAGCCCGATTGCCGACATGAAGAACATCGGTCCCCGCTTTGCCGGATCGATCACCGCGGCGCAGTTCATCAAGCGCTTCGTGGACGAAGGCGTGAAATGGGCGCATCTGGATATCGCCGGAATGGTCTGGGCGGACAAGCCTGGCCCGGTTTGGGACAAGGGCGCGACCGGCTATGGCGTGCGGCTGCTCGACCGATTGGTCGCGGACAAGTTCGAGGGCTGATGCAAGTCGACTTCTACCAGCTCAGCCGCGATCCGGTGGACAGGGTGCTCCCGGCCATCGCGGCAAAAGTGCTCGCCAATGGCGGCCGCTTGCTGGTGGTTGCGGCGCAAATGGATCAGCGGGAAGCTATCTCGCAGGGCTTGTGGAGTACGGATCCTGCGAGTTTCCTGGCGCATGACTTCGCTGGCGTCGGGAACGATGCGATACAGCCGATCCTGCTTTCCGGCGAATGCAAGCCAGCCAATGATGCTCGGTTTGTCGCGCTCGCGGATGGTACTTGGCGGGACGAGGCGCTGACGTTCGACCGCGCCTTCTATTTCTTCGACCATCTCACCATCGACGGCGCACGGCAAAGCTGGCGTGCGCTGCGTGACAAGCCCGATGTCGAACCGCGTTTCTGGCGACAGGAAGGCGGCAAGTGGATGCAGGGACCCTGATTTCACTGGCTCGAATCAACAAACTTGCAGGGGCGGCTCTGCGCCGCTAAAGGGCGCCGACCTTATCATTCCCGCATTTCTCGGAGTTTCATCGCCATGGCCGCGACCCGTACTTTCTCGATCATCAAGCCGGACGCTACGCGCCGCAACCTGACGGGCGCCGTCACCAAAATGCTGGAAGAAGCGGGCTTGCGCGTCGTCGCCTCCAAGCGTATCCAGATGACCAAGGAGCAGGCGGAGGGCTTCTACGCCGTCCATAGCGAACGCCCCTTTTTCAACGATCTCGTGACCTTCATGATCTCCGGCCCCGTGGTCGTGCAGGTCCTGGAAGGCGAAGACGCCGTGAAGCGCAACCGCGACATCATGGGCGCAACCAACCCGGAAAATGCCGAGCCCGGCACGATCCGCAAGGAACTGGCCGAATCGATCGAAGCCAATTCCGTCCATGGCTCCGACAGCGAAGAAAATGCCGCGACTGAAATCGCTTATTTCTTCAAGCCGGAAGAAATCGTCGGCTGAATTTGCTGGACGCAACTGACACCGCGCCCCGCATAAGGGCCTGTAACGCCGCCGACGCAGCGATGCTCTCGCTGATCGGCGGCGCGACGTTTCTTGAGACCTTTGGTGACAGCATCGATGCCGCGAATCTGCTGGCTCATGCACAGGGGCCGCACGGCGTCGCTTATTATCAGAAGCTTCTCGCCGATACCGCTGAGACGCGGTGCTGGCTTGCCGAACTGCCAGTGACTGACGCGCCGGTGGGCTATCAGGTGCTCACCACGTCCGACTTGCCGCAAGCAGAGCCGGGCGACATCGAGTTGAAGCGCATCTACATCTTCTCGCGCTATCATGGCGGCGGCCTTGCCCGGCGCATGGTGGAGGTCGCCACGGCGGCGGCGCAGGCGATGGGCAAGCGCAGGATGCTGCTTGGCGTTTATGGTGAGAACCACCGCGCCATTGCCTTCTATCGCAAAGCCGGGTTCGAGATCATTGGCGAGCGCGAATTCGTCGTGGGCAGACAGCTGTTCCACGACAAGGTCATGGTGCGGCCACTCGACTAAAACTCGTCGGCTATATCCAGCATCTTCGTCAGCCGCTTCGGCGCGGAGAGTCGCCAGCTCTTGCTCAGCCACTCGGCCAGATGCTCCCAGTCGTTGTTGCCCTGGTCGAGCCGTATGCCGATCCAGTTGAACGGCCCGAGATAGGCGGGCCGGTAATAGAGGTCCGGATCACGGTCGATCAGCATCGCCTGCTCCTCCGCCCCGCTGGCCTTGACCAACAGCCCAATGGTGCCGTCCTGATGATGATTGGCAGTAAAATAGGCGAAGAACTTACCGCCTGTGACGAAGAAACCGGGGCTTCCATGCGAGGCCTTCTCTTCGGCATCCGGAAGCGCGAGCGCCAGTTCGCGCACCTTGCCCAACAGCCAGTCGGGATTGCGCTCCCTGCCGACAAATTCGGCAAGAACCTTGGGGTAAAGTTGATGCTCCGCGAACATGATTCGGGTGGCCAGGCTGTCGGCTGTTTCACCGGGGGTGATCGTCACGGGTATCTGACCGAGGACAGGGCCATCATCCAATTCCGCCGTCACCAGATGGACGGAGCAGCCTCCATGGCTGTCACCCGCGGCAATGGCGCGAGCGTGCGTGTCGAGCCCCTTATACCTGGGTAGAAGCGAAGGATGGATGTTGAGCATCCGGCCTTCCCATCGCGCCACGAACCCCGCCGACAGGATGCGCATATAGCCTGCGAGCGCGACATACTCGGCTTGGGCGGCGCGTAGCTGGTCGTCCATGATGGCATCGAAGGATGCCCGGTCCAGTCCTTTGTGGCTATGCCCGAATGTGGAGACGCCTTCCGCTGCTGCCAGAGCAAGCCCCGGCGCATCGGGATCATTCGACGCCACCAGCACGACCTCATAGGGACTGTCCGGCAAACGCGAGGCATAGAGCAGCGCCATCATGTTGGAGCCGCGCCCGGATATCAGGATGGCAACTTTGGCCTTGGTCATGTGCCCCCACTCGCCCTTTGCAGGCGATCAGCCCTTGTGCGTCGCGACCCAGTCGGCCTTGGCGCTCCACGTCTCCACTGCCCCGCGCACGGTACAGCCCTTCTCGCCAGCCTCGATATGGCCGATCCGGTGTACCGTTTCGCTCTCTGCTTCGAGCTCCGCTTTGACGGCGTCTGCCTGGGCTTCATCCACCGCGAGCACCATGCCGATGCCGCAGTTGAAGGTACGCGCCATTTCCTCGGGCTCAATATTCCCTTGCGCCTGGAGGAATGCCATCAGCCGCGATTGCGCCCACGAATCCGCATCGACCACGGCATGACTGCCTTCCGGCAACACGCGCGGAATGTTTTCGAGCAGCCCGCCGCCAGTGATATGGGCGAGTGCATTGATCTTTCCCGAGCGCACCAGCGGCAGCAGCGATTTCACATAGATGCGTGTCGGCGCCATCAGCGCGTCGATCAGTATCACCTCATTGTCGAACAGCGCCGGGCGGTCGAGCTTCCAGCCTTTGTCGGCAGCAAGGCGGCGGACGAGCGAGAAGCCATTGGAATGCACGCCGGAAGACGCGAGCCCGAGCAGCACATTGCCCGGCGCAACCCGCGATCCCGTCAGCGCCTGCGACCGCTCGACCGCCCCGACACAAAAGCCCGCGAGGTCATAGTCGCCCGGCGCATACATGCCCGGCATCTCGGCGGTCTCGCCGCCGATCAGTGCGCAGCCGGCGATGCGGCACCCTTCCGCTATGCCCGCGATGACGCGTTCCGCAACGCCGCTCTCCAGCTTCCCGGTGGCGTAGTAATCGAGGAAGAACAGCGGTTCCGCGCCCTGCACGATGAGGTCGTTGGCGCACATGGCGACAAGGTCGATCCCGACGCCATCATGGCGGTCGTGATCGATGGCAAGCTTCAGCTTGGTGCCCACGCCGTCATTGGCCGCGACCAGCAACGGATCGCTGTAGCCAGCGGCCTTCAAGTCGAAGAAGCCGCCGAAGCCGCCCAGTTCAGCGTCCGCTCCGGGGCGGCGGGTCGCTTTCGCAAGCGGCGCGATCGCGCGCACCAGGGCATTGCCCGCGGCAATATCGACGCCTGCTTTGGCGTAGCTATAGGATGTGTCGTCGCTCATGGGCATCAGCGCCTAGTGATCTCACCGATTTTATCAAGGGACTTGGCTCTTGGCTTCGCAGGCAAATGCCGCCAAAAGGACGCCGTGACCCTGACATTGCCCCAAATTCGTCCCATTCATTTCGTGATCGTGCTGCTGCTGGGGCTGGCGGCGGCCATCCTCGTGGCGCAGATCGAAGGCGAGCGGGGCGTTCCGCCGATCGCGAGCGGCGGCGATTTCGAGGTCAGCAGCGTCAAGGTCGATGTTGCCGCAGCCAATGCCGATGCGGCGCGCTATGCAGGCTGGCGGCAGGCGCAGCGACTGGCGTGGAAGATGCTTTGGACTCGCACCAATGGCGGCACGGGGGTTCCCACGCTCTCCGATTCGCAGCTTGAGGCCATCGTCTCGGGTATCGAGGTGCAATCCGAACAGGCGGGGCCTACCCGCTACATAGCGACGCTGGGCGTGCTGTTCGACCGCGCGAGGGCCGGGCAGATTCTGGGCGTGCAGGGCCGGACCATGCATTCGCCGCCGCTGCTGGTGATCCCAATCCTGTGGCAGGGCGGCACGGCGACGTCTTATGAGACTATCAATGAGTGGCAGAAGGGCTGGGCGCGCTTTCGTACTGGGGACAGCGCGATCGATTATGTCCGTGTCGCAGGAACGGCGGCAGACCCGCTGCTGCTCAATGCGGCGCAGACGGGCCGCCGGAGCCGTAACTGGTGGCGCGTGCTGCTCGACCAATATGGTGCGGCCGACGTGGTGATTCCGATCGCGCGTATCGAGCGGCAGTGGCCCGGTGGGCCTGCACTCGGGCACTTTACCGCCCGCTATGGGCCGGACAATGCACTGATCGGCAGCTTTTCGCTTCGGGCTTCCAATGAAGCGGCGATACCGCAGATGATCGATCAGGCGATCCAGCGCATGGACGGCCTTTACACGCAGGCCCTGCTGGAAGGCACATTGCGGCCCGATCCATCGCTGATCATCGAGGAGCCGGTCGATGAAGATGCGCTTGCGATCGAGAATGGAAGCGAGGCCGCAGTCGACGCGTTCGACGTGCCTCCGGCAGTGCCCGGCGTAGGCTCCTTCCAGGTTCAATATGACACGCCCAACGTCGCTTCGGTAAGCCAGAGCGAGGCGGCCTTGCGCGGTATCCCTGGCGTGCAGTCCGCGGCCACCAACAGCCTTGCGCTTGGCGGAACCTCCGTCATGTCCGTGACGTATCTGGGCACGGTCGATGCTCTGCGTACCGCCCTGCAGGGCCGGGGCTATACCGTCACCACAGCGGGCAACACGTTGCGGATCAGCCGCAGGGGAGCGACTGCGGCACCCGCGCCATGAGCCAGATCAGCCTGCCTTTCGACTGGAGCGGCCATAGCGCCGCGGCCAGCGACAGCTTTATCGTCAGTGAAGCCAATCAGCTGGCCGTCAGGCACCTTGAGGGATGGCGAGACTGGCCGATGCAGGTGAGCGTCTTGTCGGGTCCGCCGCGATCCGGCCGGTCCACGCTGGGACGCCAGTTTGCGAAACTGTCAGGTGGGACCGTCATCGACGACGCCGAAGGGGTGGGGGAAGAGCTTCTCTTTCATGCCTGGAATCGCGCGCAGCTGGAGCGGCGGCCACTGCTGCTGATCGCGCAGGCGTCGCCGAAGGACTGGACGGTGGCACTTCCCGACTTTCGCTCCCGGCTTCTCGCCGTTCCGCATGTTCGCATCGAAGAGCCGGACGACTCGCTGGTTCAGGCGCTGATCGAACGCGGACTGGTCGAAGGTGGGGCGCTGTGGGCTTCGGATGTGCCGGAGTGGCTGTATCGTCGGATCGAGCGGAGCTATGGCGCGGTGGCCGAGGTGCTCGGCTGTCTGCAGAGCGCAGCATTGTCACGCGGGCGAAAGATTTCAGTGCCATTCGCAAAAGAGGCTCTCCAAAATGCTGGATTTCTGCCTATAATCTGGGCCGATCCGGAACCGTGAGCCCGCAACCTGCAGCAACGCAAAAGGAAGTCCTTGTGGCCGAAGCCGATCTGTCCACAAGCCTGGCGCCAGCGCCGCAGCGCTACTTCAACCGCGAATTGAGCTGGTTGAGCTTCAATCAGCGGGTGCTGGAAGAAGCGATGAACCCGGCGCATCCCTTGCTGGAGCGGCTGCGGTTCCTGTCGATTTCCGGCGCCAATCTCGATGAGTTCTTTTCCGTCCGAGTGGCGGGCCTTAAGGGGCAACAGCTGCAGGATGTCGATCTGCGCTCTGCCGATGGGCTGACGCCCGCGCAGCAGCTGGGCGCGATTGCGCAGGAAACGGACAGGTTGATGTCGGCGCAGCAGCGCGTCTGGCACAAGCTGAACCAGGAACTGGCCGAAGTCGGTATCGAGGTCATCGGCAGCGACGGCAGCATGGGCACCAAGGCGGACGAATGGCTCGCCAACCATTTCCTGACGCAGATCTTCCCTATATTGACGCCGCAGGCTCTGGACCCGGCGCATCCCTTCCCGTTCATTCCCAATCAGGGCCTGTCGATCGTCTTCGATCTGGTGCGCCTGTCCGACAAGCAGCCGATTCGCGAACTCGTGATGATCCCGGCGACATTGGCCCGGTTCGTGCGCGTTCCGGGCGAGCCGGCGCGCTATATGGCGCTGGAGGCAGTGATCCGCCGTTTCTGCGACAAGCTGTTCCCCGGCTACAAGGTCAAGGACAGCGGCGTGTTCCGTATCATCCGGGACAGCGACATCGAAATCGAGGAAGAGGCGGAGGATCTGGTCCGCTACTTCCGCAGCGCCATCAAGCGGCGGCGTCGCGGTCGCGTGATCCGGCTGGAAGTGGAGCAGGGCATTCCCGCAGCGGTCGAGGATATGTTGCAGGACATGCTGCAGGGACACGAGTCGATCATTGCCGAGATCGACGGGTTCGTGGGCATCGGCGACTTGTCCGGCATCGTCGACGAAGACCGTCCCGACCTCAAGTTCGAGCCTTATGCGCCGCGCTTCCCCGAGCGTATTCGCGAATATGGCGGCGATTGTTTCGCGGCGATCCGGGCGAAGGACATCGTCGTTCACCACCCTTATGAGAGCTTCGACGTGGTGGTCGCCTTCCTCAAGCAGGCGGCGGGCGATCCCGACGTGGTGGCGATCAAGCAGACGCTCTATCGCGCCGGCAAGCAGTCCGCCGTCATCCGCGCGCTGATCGATGCGGCCGAGGCGGGCAAGTCGGTGACGGCGGTAGTCGAGCTGAAAGCCCGGTTCGACGAAGAGCAGAACCTTCTCTGGGCAAGCGCGCTGGAGCGGGCGGGGGTGCAGGTCGTCTACGGCTTCATCGACTGGAAGACGCACGCCAAGATTTCGATGGTGGTGCGGCGTGAGGGCGAGCAGTTCCGCACCTACTGCCATTTCGGCACTGGCAATTATCACCCGGTTACGGCGCGGATCTATACTGATCTCAGCTTCTTCACGGCCGATCCGCGATTGGGGCGCGATGCCGCGTCGCTGTTCAATTACATCACCGGCTATGTCGAGCCGCAGCATCTGGAAAAGCTCATCATGTCGCCGCGCGATCTGCGCGACCGCCTGTGCCAACTGATCGAGGCGGAAGTCGCGCATGTGCGGGAGGGGCGGCCCGGCACGATCTGGGCGAAGATGAACTCGCTGGTCGATCCCGCTATCATCGAGAAGCTGTATGCCGCCAGCAATGCAGGCGTGCATATCGAACTGGTGGTGCGGGGTATCTGCTGCCTGCGCCCGGGCGTTCCGGGGCTGTCGGAGAATATCCGCGTGAAGTCGGTCGTCGGCCGCTTTCTGGAGCATAGCCGCATCACGGTGTTCGGGAACGGCAAGCCGCTGCCCAATAACGAGGCGCGGGTGTTCATCAGCTCGGCGGACTGGATGCCGCGTAACTTCGATCGGCGCGTCGAATATATGCTGCCGGTCGACAATGAGACGGTGCATGACCAGATCCTCGATCAGGTGATGGTCGCGAACCTGATCGACAATGAGCAGAGCTGGGAACTGGACAGCGAGGGGCGTTACCATCGGCTGGAGCCCGGCGAGCGGCCGTTCAACCTGCATCGCTACTTCATGACCAACCCGTCGCTCTCCGGGCGTGGCGCGTCGATGCAGAGCAGCGATGCGGTGCCGACGCTCAGCCTGCGGCGGCGTAGCTGATCCATGGCATCCATGCTTACGTTGCTGCGATCGGCAGCCACTCGCGATGCTGCCGGGGCGGCGGTCGCGTCGCGTTCGGCGATTATCGACATCGGATCGAACAGCGTGCGTCTGGTCGTCTATGACGGTCCGCAGCGCATTCCCTTCATCCTGTTCAACGAGAAGGTCATGGCGGGCCTCGGCGCGTCGCTGAGCAAGACCGGCGCGATCGAGGCAGGGGCGATGAAGCGGACATTGGCCGCGCTCGCCCGGTACAAGCATTTGTGCGGGGAGATGGGCGTGGCGAAGCTGCGCTGCGTCGCCACGGCAGCGGTGCGGGATGCGAGTAATGGACCGGAGTTGCTGCGTCGGGCAGCGGCAGTCGGTCTGGAGGTCGAGCTGCTTTCAGGCGCGCAGGAGGGTGCCGCTTCGGGATATGGCGTGCTGTCGGCGATCCCCGAGGCGAACGGCATCGTCGGCGATCTGGGCGGCGGGAGCCTTGAGCTGGTGCGCATCCGCGATGGCGAGGTGCATGAGATCACGTCGCTGCCCCTCGGCGTGCTGCGGCTTCCGGAGGTGCGCGCCAAGGGGCGTGGCGCACTGGATCGGCATGTTGCCAAGCTGCTTAAGAAGGCGGGCTGGGACGGCGTGGAGCCGGGCCTGCCTTTCTATCTGGTGGGCGGCTCGTGGCGGTCGCTGGCGCGGCTGGACATGCACCTCAATCACTTCGCGCTGCCGGTGATCCACCACTACGAAATGCCCGCGGCGAGGGCCGCGCATCTGGTGCGCGTGACGAGCCAGATGCACCGCGAGACGCTGAAGGCCGTGCCCGCGATCACCGGCAGCCGCATCCCCACGCTGCCGGGGGCGGCGGCGCTGCTGTCAGTGATGGTGCGGCAGTTGCAGAGCAGCCGGTTGATCGTCTCGGCCTATGGCCTGCGCGAGGGATTGCTGTTCGAGGCTTTGCCCAGGGATGTGCGGCAGGAAGATCCGTTGCTGGCGGCGGTAGAGGCGGAAGGCGAGGCGCAGGGACGCTTTGCCGGGCATGGCGACGTCATCGAGAACTGGATCGCGCCGCTGTTCCTTGAGGATGGCGCGAAGTGGCGGCGGATCAGGCGGGCGGCGTGCCTGCTGGCGGACGTGGGCTGGCGCGCGAACCCCGACTTCCGGTCGGAGCGGGGTGTGGAGATCGCGCTGCATGGCAACTGGGTCGGCATCGATGTCGAGGGGCGGGCGATGCTGGCGCAGGCGCTGCACAGCAACTTCGGCGGCGGCTTGCAGGTGCCCGAGGAACTGACGCGGCTCGCTGGGGCGGAGGCGCTGCGGCGTGCGGCTTTGTGGGGCATGGCGATCCGGTTGGGGCAGCGGCTGTCGGGCGGCGTCGAGGGGCCGTTGCAGGGTGGGCGGCTGGACGCGGATGGCGCGACGCTGACGCTGGTGCTCGCCGAGCCCCATGCGAACCTGTATGGCGAGGCCGTTGAGCGTCGCCTGCGGAACCTCGCTCAGGCGCTCGGGCTGAAGCACCGGATGGAAGTCGAGGCGTAACGGCCGAGGCGCTGAGAGCTTTTCTTGGCTCGGAAGGTGACAAAGGTGACACTACGTCACCCCCCGGTTGGGGCGTTTTCGGGTGTTGGCGTGCAGGATGATCCGCGGTGCCGAGGAGGCGTTCGGCAAGGTTTGGGCTCCTGCGAAAACAGGCGCGCAGGTAGTGATGAATGTCGCATTGCCGTCCTCCATTCGTTACGCTCGCCAATGTCCTGGTGCCGCGCTTGATCGCCCGTGCCATAGTGCAGTCAGGGGCCCCTCGCTCTGGGCGCACACATGGATGTAGCGGCTGCGGCGGGTTGTAGGACAGGAGAATGTCGGTTCATCATTGCCAGATGCGTGCGTTGCGGGGCATCCTGTGACTGCCCGAAGCTAGGACCACGGAACCGATGCGATGACCATCACCATCACGGCCTTTGCACAATCGCCCGACCGGGGCAGGGGGCTGGCGCGCGACATGCCGGTGCGCTGGGCGCTGGAAGAAGTGGGCGAGCCTTATGCGGTTCGCCTCGTCTCGTTCGATGCGATGAAGGAGCCCGCGCATCTTGAGCGGCAGCCCTTCGGACAGATCCCGACCTTTGAGGAAGGCGATCTTGTCCTGTTCGAGTCGGGTGCGATCGTGTTCCACATTGCGGAGCGCCATCTGGGCCTGCTGCCGACCGAAGCGGATGCGCGCGCGCGGGCGGTGACGTGGATGTTCGCCGCGCTCGGCACGGTAGAGCCACCGATCGTCGAGCGGAGCATGGCGACCATCGTGGAGCGCGACAGGAGCTGGTACGCGGAGCGGCTGCCGATGCTCGACGATCGGGTGCGGACCCGGCTGGAGCAATTGTCGCGTAGGCTGGGCGACGCCGAGTGGCTGGACGGGGCTTTCAGCGCGGGCGATCTGCTGATGATAGCGGTGTTGCGCCGGCTGAAGGGGGCCGGCTTGCTGGAGGCGTTCGCGAATCTTTCCGCCTATGTCGCGCGGGGAGAGGCGCGGCCAGCTTTCAAGCGTGCGTTCGAGGCGCAGTTGGCGGTGTTCAGGGGTGACGGGTAATGACAGCTCTCCGCCACCCGCTCATTCTCCCGGTCGCGGTATCCGTTTGCCCTTGGTTCGGCTGGTCAGGTGAAATTGCTGGCATCGGTCGCAGCGATAGGGCCGGAGGAGAGGGGCGTGCCGTGCCGTCAGCGCGTCCTGTTCGGTGCGGTAGCGCTTTTTTCTGAGGCAGATGCTTAGTCGCGTGCGCAACGGCTTGCGGAGCCCTCAGCCGCAGCGGGCGGAGGTTATCAGCATCGCCGCGTCATAGCTGACGGTCAGGCGGTCCGCGCGGAAGTCCATCGTCATTGCCATGCCCGGCGCGCCCCAGCGGAGCGTGCTGGCGCTGGATATCTTCAGCAGTTCTGCGCCGGTTTCCGCCGTGGCTTTCTGGCCGACGAAGCGGTCGAGGCCGTCATTGCGGCACTCCCCGCCGCCTGCGACCGGAATGCCGGGCGTCGCGCAGGCGGCCAGCGGGAGCAGCGTCAGGGCCGCGAGGAAGGTGCGCATCGATCAGTTCTCCGTCGCGATTTCGGGCGCGGCTTCGGGCAGGGCGGCGGTGCGGGTCATGCGGAGGCGGCCGTTCTTGACGGCGAAGGCCATGCGGCCCTCCACCAGATCCACGGCGTCGCGGCCGAATTGTTCGTAGCGCCAGCCTTCCAGGATCGAAAGGCCCTCGCGCTCGCCCGCCGCCAGTGCGTCGAGATCGTCGGTGCGGGCGAGGAGCCGGGCGGCGACATTGATCTCGCGCGAGCGGATCTTCAGCAGCAGCTTGAGCAGGTCGGCGACCAGCGCGCCGTCTTTGCCCAGACCCGGCTTCTTCGGGTCGCGCTCGGGCATTTCGTCGCGGTCGAGCGGCTTGGCGTTGCCGAGCGCCTGGATCATCCGCGCGCCGATGTCGTTGTTCTTCCAGCCCGCCGAAAGGCCGCGGACCTTCACCAGATCGTCCTGGCTCCGCGGCGGGTGGGAAGCGATGTCGGCGAGCGTCTCGTCCTTGACGATGCGGCCGCGGGGCAGGTTCTTGTCCTGCGCCTCGATCTCCCGCCATGCGGCGAGCGCCTTCAAGCGGCCGAGCACGTCGGCCTTGCGGCTGGCGATACGGACGCGTTTCCAGGCTTCCTCGGGCTCGTTCACATAGTTGGAGGGGTCGCTGATGCGCTCCATTTCCTGATCGAGCCAGCCGCCGCGCCCGGTTTTCTTGAGGTCCGCCAGCATCATCGGGAAAATCTGGATGAGGTAGGTGACGTCGCCGATGGCGTAGTCGATCTGCCGCTTGTCTAGCGGACGGCGCGCCCAGTCGGTGAAACGCGCGCCCTTGTCGAGGGTGATGCCGAGCCACGCGTCGACCAGATTGCCATAGCCGATCTGCTCGCCAAGGCCGAGCGCCATGGCAGCGATCTGCGTATCGAACATCGGGTAGGGCGTCTTGCCGGTCAGGTTGTAGATGATTTCGAGGTCCTGGCCCCCCGCATGAAAGACCTTCAGCACATCATGGTTGTCGACCATCAGGTCGAGCAGCGGCTTCATGTCGAGGCCGGGCGCCTTGGGGTCGATCGCCGCCGCTTCCTTGTCGTCCGCGACTTGCAGCAGGCAGAGGTCGGGCCAGTAACTGTTCTCCCGCATGAACTCTGTATCGACGGCGATATAGGGGGATTTGGCGATGCGCTGGCAGAATTCGGCGAGGGTCTTGCTGTCGCTGATCAGCGGATGAATTTGCATATGGTGTTCGATCTTATTATGGGCTGGCCCGCTCCCTGGCGGGCTCGTCGGTTTCGACATATCGGCCATAGCCCCGATCCACGGGTTTGTCATATCCGTAAAACGTTGGAAGAACCAAAGCCATGCACGTTTACCGCACCCACAACTGCGCCGCCCTCCGTGAGAGCGATGTCGGCGCGAATGTCCGCCTGTCCGGCTGGGTGCATCGCAAGCGCGACCATGGCGGCGTGCTGTTCGTCGACTTGCGCGATCATTATGGGCTGACGCAGATCGTCGCGAAGGCGGACAGCGAAGCCTTGCGGGTGCTGGAAGGCCTGCGGGTCGAGTCCGTGGTGACGATCGACGGCGAAGTGGTGTCGCGTGGGCCGGAGGCGACCAATCCGAACCTTGCGACCGGGGCCATCGAGATCGTCGCGGACAAGGTGACGGTGCAATCCTCCGCGCATGAACTGCCGATGCCGGTGGCGGGGGAGCAGGAGTATCCGGAGGACATCCGCCTGCGCTATCGCTTCCTCGACCTGCGGCGCGAGCGGCTGCACAGGAACATCATGCTGCGGTCCTCGGTGATCGCGTCGCTCCGCAACCGGATGATTGGGCAGGGCTTCACCGAGTTCCAGACGCCGATCCTGACGGCTTCGTCACCCGAAGGCGCGCGCGACTTCCTGGTGCCAAGCCGCGTCCATCCGGGCAAGTTCTATGCGCTGCCGCAGGCGCCGCAGATGTTCAAGCAGTTGCTGATGGTGGCCGGGTTCGACCGCTATTTCCAGATCGCGCCGTGTTTCCGCGACGAGGATGCGCGGGCGGATCGCTCTCCAGGCGAGTTCTACCAGCTCGATTTCGAGATGAGCTTCGTGACGCAGGACGATGTGTTCAACGCCATCGAACCCGTGCTGCATGGCGTGTTCGAGGAATTCGCGGAGGGCAAGGCGGTGACGCCCTACCCATTCCCGCGCATCGCCTATCGCGAGTCCATGCTGAAATATGGCAGCGACAAGCCGGACCTGCGCAATCCCATCGAGATCACGGACGTGACCGAGCATTTCGTCGGCTCAGGCTTCGGCATATTCGCGGGGATCGTGGAAGGCGGCGGCGTGATCCGCGCCATTCCGGCTCCCGGCGCGGGGGCGGGCAGCCGCAAGTTTTTCGACGACATGAATGTGTGGGCGCGGGGCGAGGGCCATGCTGGGCTTGGCTATATCAACATCAAGGATGGCGTGCCGGGCGGCCCCATCGCCAAGAACCATGGTGAGGAAGCGGCCGCCAAGCTGATCGCGGCGCTGGGGCTGGGTCCGAATGACGGCGTGTTCTTCGCGGCGGGCAAGGAATTGCAGGCGGCGAAGCTGGCGGGTGCGGCGCGGACGCGGACCGGCGAACTGCTGGGCCTGATCGAGCAGGACGTGTTCAAATTCTGCTGGATTGTCGATTTCCCGATGTTCGAATATGACGAGGACAACAAGAAAGTCGATTTCAGCCACAATCCCTTCTCCATGCCGCAGGGCGAGATGGAAGCGCTGGAGACGATGGACCCGCTCGACATCCTCGCGTGGCAGTACGACATCGTTTGCAATGGCGTCGAGCTGTCGTCCGGCGCGATCCGGAACCATCGTCCCGACATCATGTACAAGGCGTTCGAGATCGCCGGCTATTCGGCCGAGGACGTGGAGAAGAACTTCTCGGGGATGCTGAACGCGTTCAAGTTCGGCGCACCGCCGCATGGCGGCTCCGCGCCGGGCGTCGACCGCATGGTGATGCTGCTGGCGGACGAGCCGAACATCCGCGAGGTCGTGCTGTTCCCGATGAACCAGAAGGCGGAGGACCTGATGATGGGCGCGCCGAACAATGTGTCGCTGAAGCAGTTGCGCGAACTCAGCATCCGGGTGGTGGAGCCTGCGGCTAAGGGTTGATGGGTGGGTGAAGGCGGGGTCGGGCTTGCGGTTTCACACCCACCCGTTCGTCCTGAGTAGCCATTGAGCGAAGTCGAAATGGCGTATCGAAGGATCAGGCACTGCGCTTGATGCTTCGACATGAGCCTTCGACAAGCTCAGTCTCTACTCAGCACGAACGGGGGTGAAGCGAGACGTGAATTTATCGCGTCCTAAAAACGATCCTCGAACAGCGCGACGATGGGGAAGATGGTATCGACACGGCTGCGGTGGATGTTGATCTCGGTCTTGTAGCGGTGCTGCAAGAGGGTGATCTGGTTGCGGTCGCGCTCGACCAGCTTGGCGACCGTCACGACTGAGGAACCATCGCCGCCGTTCAGGCCGACGAAGACATCGCCGCCAATGGCCGCGGGCCTGATCTTGTCGATGAGGACCATTTCCCCGGCGCGGAACCGCGGCTCCATCGCGTCGCCCGGCATGTAGGCGGCGACGAACCTGTCCTTGTCGAGCTGGGCGAACTGCGGAACCTGCTGGAGCTTGGCGTCCTGAAGGTTGGCGCTGTACAGTTCGAAGTCGGCCGGCACCGATAATTGCGCGCTGACCGAGGCGTCCTCCAGCGCGCCGAGCGCATAGACGGGAATGCTGGGCGGTGGCTGCGCGATGAATGCCTGCCGCGTTTCCGACACGCGGCTGGACACATCGTCATTGTCGTTCATGGGAAAGGCCGCGCGGATCTTTGCCAGCGTCCGAGTGGACAGCGTGTAGTTTACCGTAGGCTCCGGATAGATGCGCGTAAGCGTGGAGGGCGAAAGCCCCGCCTTGCGGGCGATCTCCGTTACGGAAAGCCCGGTGGAGCTGACGATGCGGCCAATCAGCTGCCGCGCTTTTTCCTGCTCGATATCCTGCATTTCCATGAAGCGGCATCTTGAGAAATGAAAGCCGCTGTTCCTTTCTGTTGTGAATTCGAAAATGGGTGCCGCCAATCTAGGCAGTAAGGTCGCGGACTCCATGTGTGAAAATTGTATCCGATCTGGATTATATAATCATCTAAGCATTTGTACCTACATCACTAAATCGGACGATTTGTAGATAATGCCCGATTGCGAGGGCGTTATCGCAATATATGTTGCTTTTTCGCACATTTAGCCTCACATCCGGCCGTACCTTATCTCACGCTCCGCCATGCTGAGGATTGCATGAAACACGTTTTCTGGTCGACGAAGAAGGATGGGGAAAGCAGCAGCGCTTTCCAGATAGATGTCGATCCGGTTGAATTGCGTATCCGGAGGCTTTCCCGGATCGCGGGGCCTGTGGCGCTCTGCCTCGGCTATGTCGGGGTCTATGTCCTCTTCCGCTATCTGCTCTGAAGCCGCGGCGCCGGTTTGAACCCGGATGATGTGGAACGCTAGGCCGCCAGATCCAGTTCGCTCCTGACGCGCCTCGCCAGTTCGCCCACGCCAAAGGGCTTGCGAAGGATGCGTTCTTCGTCCGGAGACACCTTGTCCCGCTCGAAACCCGTGACGAGCACGATCCGCATCCCAGGGAAGCGCTGTGCAACGCGGTCGGCCAGGTCGCGGCCGTTCATGCCGGGCATCACTATGTCGCTGAGTAGCAGCTTGACGCCCGGCTGCTTGTCCAGAACGGCCAGGGCTTCGTCGGCGTTGGCGGCATGGCGTACGGTGTAGCCCAGGCTACGTAGCGCCTCCACATTGGTACGGCGCACCAGTTCCTCGTCTTCCACGACCAGGATGATTTCCTCGCGACGGCCGGACGGCGCTGTCTGGTCCTGCTTGATGGTATGGGCGGTTGCCTCTTGTTCGGATTGATGATGGCGCGGCAGCAGCAGCCTGACGGTCGTGCCTTCTCCCGGCGTCGAGTGCAGCGTGGCGGTGCCTCCCGACTGCGTCACGAAACCGTGGATCTGCGACAGGCCAAGGCCCGTTCCCCGTCCGACTTCCTTCGTGGTGTAGAATGGTTCGAAGGCGCGCGCCGCTACTTCGGGCGACATTCCGGTGCCGGTGTCCGTGACCGCGATCTCCACCATGTCGCTGCCACCATCCCGGCTGCGCCTTGCTAAATTCCGGGTCGTGATGGTGAGCGTTCCGCCATCGGGCATCGCGTCGCGCGCGTTGATCGCAAGGTTGACGAGCGCGTTTTCGAGTTGCCCAGGGTCGACGGAGGCAGGCCACAGGTCCGTTGCGAGCTGCGTGACGATGCGGATATCGGCCGCCAGCGTGCGCTGCAGCAGCTCGCGCATGGCAATGATCAGCGCGTTTATGTCGACGATGACCGGGGCAAGCGGCTGGCGTCTGGAGAAGGCGAGCAAACGGCGGGTAAGGTCCGCGGCCCGGTTCGCGCCTTCCATTGCGTTATCCAGATACCGGACGATGTCGGCGTCACCCTTGGCGAGCTTGCGCAGGGCGAGGTCGAGGCTGCCGATCACGATGGCGAGCATGTTGTTGAAGTCATGGGCCACGCCGCCGGTCAGCTTTCCGACGGTCTCGAGGCGTTCCGACTGTTGCTGGCGAAGGTCGGCGCTGCGTCTGTCGGCAATCAGGCGCAGCAACAGGATGATGAGCAACGACGCCAGCAGGAGGCAGGCGAACCCGGCCGCAATCAGGGCGAGGCGGCCGGTATAGTTGGACTTGTCGATGAGCGTCGAGGACACGGCCACATGGCTGGACCATCCGGTGTCCGGCGAGGTAGCGAAGGCGGAGTAACTTTCCAGACCTTCCCACGTGACACCCTTGTACAAGCCCTTCGTGCCGGTTGCGATCGCGTCTCGCAGATAGGTCGTGGCAGGGGTGCCAAGTCGTGCAGGCCATGCCTTGGTACGTGCGATGAACAAGCCGTTGCGATCCACGACGGCGCTGACGCCGTTCTCTGGCGCTGTGGCAAGCAGGATGCGCTGGATCATGCGCGGGTCGAGCGTGACGTCGAGCAGATAGGTCGGGGCCTCTCCCGCGCCGATGCCCAGATAGGCGTGGATCTCGTCGCCCGACGGATTGTCGACGATGCTGCTGAACGTCGGCTGGCCTCGGCTAGCCGATGCGATGCGCCTCGCCGCTGACGATTCAAGTCCTACCGACGTGCGGTCCGCCGTGTGAAAATCGAAGAGCCGCTTGCCCGTCTCAAGCTCGATAAGCGTGACGCCGCGCCAGTCCGGGTCCAGTGCGGAAATCTCGGCCGAGCGAGCCCGCGCCTCATCCCACCGTCTTTCCCGGATGGAGCGGATGGTGGCAAGCGCGCGGATCGTGAACGCTACCGCGTTGAGCCGTGCATCGACTCGTTCGGTGATGGCGGAAGCACGATCCAGCGTTGCCGCCTCGGTAGCATAGCGGTCCTGGCGGTACTGGATGCCAATGGTGACCAGGGCATAAATCAGCACCGGGAGCAGCATCGCTCCGCCAAGTGCGAGTAGCATGCGCCAGCCCGGCCAGTATCGGGAGTCAGTCAGATCGCCATTCATCGGCACGTTCGTTAGCACGCAAAAAGGCTCAGGAGAATCCCGCTTGTTGTCATCGTTTGCAGGTCGTGGCGGAGATGGCGGCCTGACATGACAGGCGGCGGTTTCAAACGAAAGATTATGGAGAGCCATAGCGCGTTTCCCGGCCCCGGCCCTGTACGCTTCGGTAGACGGCGGCGGCGACTCCGTATTAGAGGCGTGCCTTGTTTCGTTTGCGGGGGGACTTGATCATGGCTGTCGATGACATCGGTCCAACCTCGCACAGCTTCATTTCCCAGCGGCTGAAGCTCAGTTATGCGGACTGGGGCAATAAGGAAGCGCCGCTTTTGATCCTGGTCCACGGCGGCATGGATCATGCGCGCAGCTGGGACTGGGTGGCTCGTGCCCTGCGTCACGACTGGCATGTGGTGGCGCCTGACTTGCGCGGACATGGGGATAGCGCCTGGTCTCCGGATGGTGCTTATACTGCGCCGTTTTTCGTCTCCGACCTCGCGCAACTGATCCATCAACTGACAGATGGGCCGGTGGCGATCGTCGCGCACTCGCTGGGTGGAGCGATCTCGCTGAGATATGCAGGATTGTACCCCGAGCGCGTTCACCATCTGGCGGTGATCGAGGGCATCGGCCTTTCCGATCAAGACGATGTTCAGCCCGTGGCGGATCGCTGGCGCTCCTTCATCGAACAGCGGCGCACTTTAAGCGGCCGGTCTGCACGCCGGTACGAGACCGTGGAGCATGCGCTGGCCAGAATGGTGGCCGAGAACAAGCATTTGTCGGAAGAGCAGGCCCGACATCTGACGGTGCATGGCGTTAGCCGCAATGAAGACGGCAGCTATAGCTGGAAGTACGATAACTATATGCGGTCGCGTTCGCCCGTCGACATCAGCGATGAAGAACTGCGGGCGCTGTGGAATGCCATCGACTGCCCGGTCTGGCTTGTGCATGGCGCGGATAGCTGGGCGAAACATCCCGTCGAGAACGGCCGCGCGGCGGCTTTCAAGCATGCGCGTGTAACCAGTTTCGAGGGTGCCGGTCACTGGGTGCAGCACGACCGTTTCGATGCGTTCGTCAGCGAACTGCGCGAATTTCTAAGTTCAGAGCCGGAGTGAGAGGCCACCGGTCTTTAAGGGAATCCCGATCTAGTTCGGCGGCGTGATATCGGGTGGGCGAGCCTGAGATATGCCGGGAATCAGGGGCGGAGGCGTGCCGGTGAAGCCACCCGGCGCTACGGGAGGCGGCGGAGCCTGACCGGAACATACCGGATCGTTTGCAGGGCAGGGCAAGACCTGCACCGAGGGCGTGCCGAAACGCCGGCGCCATTCTTCCAGCCGCCGCAGATAATCGGCGTAGGCCGCCCAGAAATCCTGAAATGGCTTTTCCAGTATTTGCAGCGCTTGCGGGGTGTAGGCGAGCAGCGCGTCCGGCGTCAGGCCGTTGATCGTGGTCACGACCTGGCGGGCCGCAGGGCAGAAGGCTTTTTGCGCAGGGGGCAGGGCAAAATAGTTGTATACAACCGTGTATATCTTGTCGCGCATGGTGGTGGCGTCGACGCCGTATCTCGACGCATAGGTGGCGTCGGCCACGGAATTTGCCTGCGCCAGCGGCAGCGCGTGGATGCGCAGCATGCGGTTATACTCGATCCCCATGATGTCGCCCGCGTCGCGGCAACTGAGCGCCGCGACGTTCAGCGCCATCCGGACATGCCATAGCGCCTGCTGCCCCGTCATGTTCCGGTTGGGCGTGATGTATTGGCCCTGCGCATCGACATCCGGCAGATCCAGGTTCTCCGCCGCGCCCATCGGAGGCATGGGCATGACCGTGGGGATCACTTGCGGGGGTGGGAAAGTCGGAGGCGGCGACTTTGCGCAACTGGCAAGCAGAAGCGCGGCGGCAATCGAGACATGACGTAACGGCGGCCGGGCAACCCGCATCTTTATCTCCCTTGTTCGTCCTGACCGTGATCCGACATACGCCTTCCCGTGTCACGTCGCCGACGCGGGAGACGCGCCGGAGCGGTCTAGGCCAAAGATATCCAGAATGCCATTTAGGTTCCGCACCATCGAACTGCTTGCGGCAGGACGAACGGGGCGCTTGGGGATAGCGCAAGGCCCAGACGCATTTTGGACCGTCGGGATTTTTCTCGACAGCTTGTGAACCGACGCATCAAATCTGAAAATGGTGCACCCGACGGGATTCGAACCCATGGCCCTCAGATTAGGAATCTGATGCTCTATCCTGCTGAGCTACGGGTGCTCCGCTTACGCATCTATGTCGGGGGCGGCCTCGGGTCAACGCGGCTTTGCGGTCAGTTCTGCTTCGCGGGGGGAACGACCGGGAAGGGGAGGGGTGCTACCGGCACGCCTTCTTCCACCAACGCGCGGGCTTCATCGGGCGCAACTTCGCCATGCACGGCCGAATGATCGCGCTCGCCGTAGTGCATGGCGCGGGCCACGTCGGCGAATTGCCGCCCGACCCATTCGGAGTCTTTCAGCGCCTCGCTCTGTGCCTTCGCCAGTTGTTCCAGGACTGCACGGGCTTTCGTCGCCTCGACTGCCTGCGGGCCCTGAGCCATGACGATCTGCTGTGACGAAGGCTCGGCCTTGCGGTTCCCCTTCGTCGGAATGGCCGGAGCCATCAAGGCCTTCTCGATATCGACATCGCCGCAGGTTGGGCAGCTCAGCAGGCCGCGGCTGCGCTGATCCTCATAATCTGCTGACGAGCCGAACCAGGCCTCGAAAGGATGGCCGTGACGTGCGCATTTCAGATCGTAGACAATCATGAGAATATTACAGCTTCATTTATGGGGCGGCGGTTTGCGATGGCTGGTACTCTGGACCGCACATCGCCGATCTTGTCCAGCGAAAGGTCCACGATCTGCACGCCGGGATCGCTGCCCATGTCGCAGATGATCTCGCCCCAGGGATCGATGACAAGGCTGTGGCCATAGGTCACGCGCCCGTCGGCATGTTGGCCGGTCTGCGCGCAGGCGATCACGAAAGCGCCTGCTTCGATCGCCCGCGCCCTTAACAGGACGTGCCAGTGCGCCTCTCCGGTGGGAACGGTGAATGCCGCAGGAATGAGCAGGACCGTCGCACCGGCATTGGTGAGCGCGCGATACAGGTCGGGGAAGCGCAGGTCGTAGCAGACCGAGAGCCCCATTCTTGCCCATGGCGTGTCGACCGCGACAACCCGCTCACCGGGGGCATAGACCGATGATTCCCGCCAGCTTCCTCCGCTTGCAAGGTCGACGTCGAACAAGTGTATCTTGTCGTACCGCGCGCGGACGGCGCCCTGGTCGTCGATCATGAAGGAGCGATTGCTCCACCGGCCATCTGCGCGATCGTCCGCGCAGGCGAGTGAACCCAGATGTATCCAGATGCCTGCCTTGGCTGCGGCTTCGCGGACCTGAGACAGCACGATATTGCCGGCTTCATCCGTGATGCGCTCGGCTGCACGTGTTCGGTCTCTGTCCAGATAACCGGCCATTTCGGGCGTGAACAGGATGTCCGCCCCATCGGCGCCGGCGCGGTGGATCGCGCCCGCGATGGCCTGCGCGTTTTCGGCAGGGTCTATCCCGCTCGTCATCTGGAATATTGCGGCGCGCACAGCCCTATAGACCCAGCAAGGCGTCCAGCTTGCCTTCGCGATTGAGGCGGGCAAGATCGTCGCTTCCGCCAACATGCGTGCCGTCGATGAAGATTTGCGGAACGGTGGAGCCGCCATTGGAGCGCTTGAGCATTTCGGCTCGCTTCTCGCCGCCCATTGTGATGTCGAACTCCTCGAATGCAACGCCTTTCTGGCCAAGCAGCGTTTTTGCACGCGCGCAGTATCCGCAAAAAGCCTTCGTGTAGATCTCGACGTGCGCCATGAAAAATCGTGCTCCTTTGGCTCCAGATTGTGAGTAGGCCGTGCTTTGTCAATCGGTGAGTGGTTCGGCATCGGGTAGTACACGCGCCCAGCACAGGAGATGAACGGACCGCGCCCCGCCTTTCCGCAATGTAGCGGCGCAGCTATTTGCAGTAGCGCCGCTCGTATGGATGTCGTCGATCAGGATGACGGTCCGGCCTTTCAGTCGTGCAGGGGCTGGTTTCGCAAGCTCGAACGCGCCTCGTAGCATCTTGTGCCGTGCCTTGGGCCCCATTCCCCGCAACGGCGGCGTACGTCGCGTGCGCAGCAACAGCTCTTTGTCCGCCGGAACGCCCGTGAGGTTGGACAGATGGTCCGCGATCACGGCGGACTGATTGAAACCGCGCCACCACAGCCGCCAGCGATGCAGCGGCACAGCTATTATCAGCATATCCTGTCGGTTCTCCGTAGGCACATGACGCACCATCTGCTGCGCGATCAGCTTGGCAAGGCCGATGCGGCGGCCATATTTGAGCTTCAGGGCGACGGAGCGAGCGACATCGCCATAAGCCAGCACGGCGCGGGCCCGGTCGACACCGGGCGGCTCGGCGATGCATGCGCCGCACAGTGCTCCCTCGCCCATGTCGTAGGGAAAAGGGATGCCGCATCGATCGCAGCAGGGGTTCCCCAGGAACTGCATTCCGCTCCAGCATGACAGGCAGAAGCGATGGTCGTCCTCGACGATCACGCCGCAACCGGGGCACCGTGGAGGCAGCGCGTAATCGACAACCGGACGCATCAATCGGGCGAGGGGGCGTGTAAGAACCTGCATCCCCTCTTGTTCCCCGAGCAGCGGCGGAGCACAAGGCGTCGCGTTTCTATCGATCGGTACTTCTATCATGTCCACTGCGCCGCAAGCCCCTGAAATCTTCGACCGGCCTGTGCGCGCCATGCGGCGGGACCGCGCGGCGGCGAACTTCGCGGCGCATGATTTCCTGTATCGCCATATGGCTGACGAGTTGATCGACCGGCTGGCGGACGTGAAGCGGGATCTGGCCGATGTGCTCGTCATTGGATGCTCGGACGACCATCTGGCTGCGAGGTTGCGGGCGCTTGGCAAGCGAGTGATATGCACCGATCCCGGCTATGCCAATGCGGCGGCAGCATGCGGCGGCGTGCAGGCGGATGAGGACGCCTTGCCCTTCGCCGACGAGAGCTTCGATCTGGTGGTGGCGTGCGGAACGCTGGACAGCGTCAATGATTTGCCCGGCGCGCTCTTGCTGATGCGCAGGATATTGCGGCCCGACGGGCTTCTGCTCGCGTCGTTCTTTGGCGCAGGCTCCTTGCCGGTACTGCGCGCCTCGCTGATGGCGGCTGAGGGCGACCGGGTGGGGCAGCATATCCATCCGCAGATCGATGTGCGCTCGGCGGGTGATCTCCTGAGCCGGGTGGGTTTCGCCATGCCGGTGGCGGACGGCGAAACATTGACGGTGCGATATCGGTCGCTGTTTCAGCTGCTGGACGACTTGAGGGGAATGGCGGCATCGAACATGCTGCTGTCCCGTGCGCCTGTTCTGAGGCGATCCGTGCTGGGCAAGGCTGCTGAACTGTTCGCGCAGGCAGCGGAGCCTGACGGGAAAACGCCCGAGCGATTTGCGATTGCGTACCTTTCGGGGTGGAAGCCCGACGCCAGCCAGCCTGCTCCGGCGCGGCGAGGGAGCGCGACGGTTTCGCTGGCCGCTGCCCTCAGGCCGAAGAAGGATTAAAGCAGCGCGTCGAGCAATCCGATCAGGGGCAGATCGGCTTTGGGCATGGGAACAGCGTACATTTGAGCGGGGCGGAGCCACTGCAACGCGGTTGCATGGCGCGCCTGGGGAATGCCCGACCATTTGCGGCAAACGTAAAGCAGCATGACGAGGTGACGGTCGCCCAGCGCTTCGCTGGCGAATGCCGCCGGGGCGAGGCAACTCGCGTGCGTCGATATTGCGAGTTCCTCCTCCAGCTCACGCACGAGCGCGGCCTCTGGTGTTTCGCCCGGTTCGATCTTTCCGCCCGGAAACTCCCAGAGGCCGGGGAGGGACCCGCCGGGTGGCCGCTCCTGCAACAGAACGCGGCCGTCGGCATCCACAAGGGCCACCGCGACGACGTGCAGGAGAGAGGCTGAAAGAGGTTTTTCGCTGGCCATCATAACAATCTATTAACGGCGAATGCCTTACACCTCCGCGTGGCGGCGGCAAGAGGCGGAGCGACTGTGCGGGACATTGTCCGGAAATTCATGAGTTCGGCCCTGATGGCTTCGCAACGCGGCGCAACGGCCGTGGAATATGGCCTGATTTGCGCGATGATCGTTCTGGCGATGCTGGCGGCGCTTAAAGAAGTTGCCACCAAGACGAACAACATGTGGGGCAATGTCGCCAACGAAGTAAGCAAGCATTAACTATAGATATCTGACAAATAGATGCGTGGCGTTAAAAGTTTAGAAACCTACCTCACCTAAACAGGCCTTACCCGCTTACTGAACTGCGAGAGCGGTTGAATATCACGGCAGAGGCTTGACTCAACTGCCAGCACGACGAAGGGAAGACGGACATGATGCATATTCGTAAGATGATCAAGGACAACAAGGGCGCGACGGCTATCGAATACGGCCTGATCGCTGCTCTGATCGCCGTTGCCGCGATCACCGCAATGTCGAGCCTTGGCGGTAATCTGACCAATACCTTCTACAAGGTCGCAAATAACATGAACAAGTAATCTAATGATACTTTTGCCTTCTTGGCGTGGTATCGAGAGGGCGGCAGGTAACCTGCCGCCCTTTTCTACTTAACTTCTGCTCAGAACGTAACAATCTTCACCTTCTGACCGACACGCACGGTTCCGCCTGATGGCAAGGCGTTAATCACGCGGAATCGATCTTCCCGATAGTCGGGATAGGCCATCCGCGCGGAAAGCGACGCCACCGTGTCGCCTGCTTTGACAGTCACGACATTTATACGCCGCGGCTTGATGGCGGCAATCTCCTGCGCGCTTAGCCGCTGCAGGGAGGTGAGCATGGGATCAAATGGTGCCGTGCCTCGTCCTGCTGGCGTTATCAAGATGAAGTGATAGGCGGTCTTCGGTGCGAATTCATAGGCGAAGACAGTGACATCGACCGGCCCGGACTGCGCGTTGGCGCGGGCGCTGGCGTAGCTCGCTGGTATGCCGTTGATCGTCGTGCGCCGGATCGCGTCCGGGTTGATCGAGGCGTTCTTTGCGAGGTCGCTGAAAACCTGGCCGATATAGGCTGTCATATCGCCATTGTAGCTGCCGCCGGAAAATCGCGCCTGGCCATTGGCTCCGGTTATGCTCACGGCCGACGTGCCGTTCTCCATCGTATAGCCTGAGGGGATCGTGAAAGAGAGTTTCAGTCCAGGGTGGCTGAACTTCTGGCCCACGATCACGCCCTGTTGCGGGTCGTCGCCATACAGCGTCCCGTTCAGCGCGGCCAGGAATGCATCGCGATTGCGCAAGGTGCTCCGCGCGCCCGTTGCGTTGGCGCGCTGTAGCGCGCGGCTCACGCGCGCGGCAGGATCTGGATGCGTGCTTGCCCATTCGGGAACCGTGCGGCTGCTGCCAATCTGCCGCTGATCAAGGGCATTTTGCGCGGCTAGCGATGCCAGTGTCGAGGACAAGGCACGCGGATCATAGCCTGCATTGGCCAGATAGCGCACGCCGAGGTCGTCGGCTTCATACTCCTGACTCCGCGAGAATTTGAGCGTCAGCGCCTGGCTGGCGGTGCCGATCCCCTGTTGCAGAATATTGCCGAGCCCCGAATCGCCGAGCACCGCGCCGGCAAGCACCTGAAGCAGGGTTCCGCCAATGGCGTTGCGGGTTGCGGCTTTCTGGCGGCGCTGGCCGTGCCGCGCAGCGACATGACCCACCTCATGGCCGAGGACGCCAGCCAATTCGGCTTCGTCGTTCATCAAGGCCATCAACTGGCGCGTTACATAGACATAGCCGCCGGGTATGGCGAAAGCATTGTTTACCGGAGAGTTGAGCAAGGTGATCGTGAAGTCGCCCTGCGCATTCGACAGGCCTGATTGCACGGCTATCCTGCGCCCTACCGTCGTCACGTAGGCGGCTTGTGGCCCTGCATAAGGGCCGCCGAATTCCTGGAGCAATTGTGGATGAGCCTTTGCGCCCTCGGCCTTATCCTGCGCGCTGATCGAGGAGGCAGTGGAGACCGCCCTTTGCTGGCCGGTCGCGGCGGGTAAAGCCAATAGCGCGCCGACCAAGACCGTTCCGTATCCCGCCGCCTTCAATCCTTTACGCACCCTCGTCCCCTTTTTGTCATCCAGCCAGCATAGGCCGGAGCCGTCATCAGGAAAAGCGGAGAGAGGGGTTCAGGTTCCCATTGCCAGGAACTTGTCTGCGCGATTGGCTCGCAAAGCGACTGCATCCAGGCCCGATAATTCATCGAGTTGGGTGATCAGGGCAGCCTTGAGCGAGGCGATCGCCTCCGCAGGAACGCGATGCGCGCCGCCCTTGGGTTCCGGTATGATGGCGTCGATAACCTTCAGCGCGTGGAGGTGCTGGGCCGTCACCTGCATCGCGGTAGCCGCGTCGCTCGCCTTGTCGGCGGTGCGCCACAGAATCGAGGCGCAGCCTTCGGGTGAGATCACCGAATATACGGCATGCTCGAACATCAGCACACGGTTGGCGGCGGCCAGTGCGACCGCTCCGCCCGATCCGCCTTCGCCGACAACGGCTGCGACCATGGGGACGCCCAAGGCGAGGCACTGCTCCGTCGAGCGGGCGATGGCTTCCGCCTGCCCGCGTTCTTCGGCCTGCACGCCGGGGAAGGCGCCCGAGGTGTCTACCAGCGTCACTACCGGCAGGCCGAAACGGTCCGCCAGTTGCATGAGGCGGATTGCCTTGCGATACCCCTCCGGCTTTCCCATGCCGAAATTATGCTTCAGGCGGCTGGCCGTGTCGTCGCCCTTTTCGTGGCCGATCACCATCACGCGCTTGCCGTCGAGCCGGGCAAAGCCGCCAAGTATCGCCTGATCGTCGCCGAAGGCGCGATCGCCCGCCAAGGGAATGAACTCGTCGAATATGCCGGCCACATAATGTTTGAAATGCGGGCGGTCCGGGTGCCGCGCCACCTGCGTCTTCTGCCAGGGCGTCAGCCGCGCATAGGTGTCGCCCAGCATCTTGTTGGCGCGCTGCTGCAGCTTGTCGATCTCGCTGTCAATGGAGAGATCGCCTTCACGCGCGGTTTCGCGCAGTTCGGAAATGCGCGCTTCCAGAGCGGCGATGGGCTTTTCGAAATCGAGGAAACTGACCATGGCGCTGGCGTTAGGACGAGCGCGGCTTCAGGTCAACGAGGGGATGACGGCTGTTGACCAGCGCCACCAAGCGGGCGCTTTCGACATGCGTGTAGATTTGCGTGGTGCCGATGTCGGCATGACCGAGCATCGTCTGCAGGGCACGCAGGTCCGCGCCGCCTTCCAGCAGGTGCGTCGCAAAGGCGTGGCGCAGCACGTGCGGGCTGACACGCTCCGGCGCGATGCCGGACGCGGCGGCGAGGTCCTTCACCATCTGGTAGAGGCGGATGCGGCTCAAATGGCTCTTGCCCGACGGGAACAGCCACAAAGCGTCACTGGGAACGAGTGCGGACCAGTTGGCGACGGCGGCGCGTGCGCGGTCGGAAATCGGCACCATCCGCTCCCGTCCGCCCTTGCCGCGCAGGATCAGGAACGGGCGGTCAGTCGCAAGGGCGCGGCGGGGCAGGGACACCAATTCGGTTGCGCGCAGGCCGGAGCCGTAGAGCAGTTCGATCATCGCGGAGAGGCGCAGGTCCTGGGGCGAGGGATTGGCGGCGGTGAGCCTTTCTTCGATGACAG
Source organism: Sphingobium sp. (assembly GCF_033795625.1). GTDB lineage: Bacteria > Pseudomonadota > Alphaproteobacteria > Sphingomonadales > Sphingomonadaceae > Sphingobium. The sequence goes on from NZ_JARYGI010000011.1 coordinate 74,808, forward strand.
CGAAGATGCGATCGATGTCCGCGCCGCTCAATATCTTGGGTAAGGACCGCTGCAATGCCGGGCGGGGCAGGGCCGTGGCGGGGTTGTCGGGGCGAAACCCTTCCTCTTGCAGAAAGGCATAGAAGCCGCGCAGGGCGGATGCCTTGCGGGCGACTGTCGAGCCGGAAAGCTGCGACCAGAGCGCGGCGAGGGTTCCCAAGCGTGCATTATCCGCTGTTTCCAGCCCGCCTATAGCCTCCGATGCGGCCAGAAGATCGGTGCGATAGGCGATCAGGGTGTTGCGAGCCGCGCCGCGTTCGGCGGCCATCATCTCAAGGAAGCGGTCGATCAGAGGGGCGTCGGCGGACACCCGTTAAAGCCGTGCTATGGCCTCGGCCGCGATCATCCGCGCTTCCGGATCGAGCCCCACGCGATGCAGTGCCGCGACTATGTGGTAGAGATGGGCAGGCGGGACCAGTTTCCAGTCCGGAACCTGCATGCCCATCCCTGCGAGCAGCGCCACGGTGCCGGTCTCGCCGCGTTGCGCGGCAGCGCTGATCGCGCGCGCCCAGCGACTGCGCGGCGCCAGCACCAACCCCGCATCCGATGCCAGCGAGGCAGTGTCGGCGGCGGAGAACCGGTTAAGCCCGGCGAGACCGGCCAGCAGCATCCGGCCCTTCTCGGGTCCGGCTGCCTGCATATAGGACGATACGCGATCGCTGCTGATGTCCACTGCAGGAGTGGGTGCGCCGAGCGCCAACAACGCCCAGGCATCTTCCGCCCCATCGCCGTCCAGTTGCCCGAGAGTGCCAGCCCATCGCGCGGCGCTGCGGTCGTAACCGGCGCTCAGCATGGCGGCGATCAGGTGCGCGACGTCTTCGCCCGATGCACCAACCAGCGGCAGAGCGGCGGCGGCGCGGGCTACGGCTATGAGCCCGGCATAATCGACGCCGTTATTCTCGGTCCGCCATACGGTTCGCATTGCATCAATGCGGGCATTGGCCGATCCGCCGGTAAAGGCGGTGCGAAGGGCCTCGACACGGTCGCGGATCGTATCCGTGATGTCGGGGTCCGATGCGACGTCGCCATAATAATCGACCAGCGCGGTATTGGAGAACACGCCGAGCCGCGCTGCGACATTCGCGCCATCCCAACGGCGGAAGGCGGAGAGAGTAGGCGCGCGGGCTTCCCATGCGCGGACGTGGGCTCCAGTGGTGCTCCACAGCGCCGCTGGAATGGGGACGTTGGTGGCCGTCGCGAGGCCGAAGCGCCAGGCAGTTAGGCTGTCGACGCCTTCCCATTCGATCTTCACAGAGCGGCGCGCGTTGAAGCCTGCGCCGACGACCTTCTCGGCAAGGCGATAGTCGATGCCGCGCGCTGTTCCCCGCCGCTGCGCCTGATTGAGCGCGCCGCTCGCCGAACCCTGATCGCCGGAGAAGGACGCGCAGATGGCCTTTGAAAGTTGCCAGCCCGGTTCGTCGCTCGTCTTCAGCGCGCCTGCGGAGAGCGGGCAGAGGCCAGCCGGATCGGCTGTGGCCAGATAGGTCTGCATCGCCACGGCATAGAGGCGGGGCGTGAAACGATCCGGATCGACGCTTTGCACCAGCATCCGCGCGGCATCCGCTTCGCCCATGCGCAGCAGCAGCCATGCGCGCTCTGCGATGAAATCCGCGCCGTCGATGTCGCCGGGCGTATCCGTCGCGGACAGGAGCGCGCGGCGCAGCAGGATTGATGCCCAGCGCGAAGCGAACGGCGCGTGGGCCTGCTTCATCAGGATGGCGAGGAACTGGCCGGACTGGCGTCCGAAAGCATTGGGAGCCAAGCCACGCGTTTCGGGTGTCAGCGGCCCGATGCGATCGAGGGAGCGGTGTGCGTTTTCCGGCAAGTCGTACTTGGCCGCCTGCGCCGCCAGTTCCTCTTCGGTCAGCGCGACTTCGTCCGCAGCGTTCGAGGCGTTGTCCGGCAAGGTCAGCGCAAGGCTGGGTATGGGCTGAATCATCGCCGGCTGCCCAGGTGCCGGCGTCGAAGTGGGTGCCTGCGGCGTGCCGGGGCGCGGCTGCTCAGGCGGTGGCGCGTCGCCAAAGCCGGGCGGAAGCAGCGATTCGGGTGCTTCCTGCGCGAAGCCAGCATCGAGCACCGGCACGGTTAGCGCCAGACCGGCGCCGCCTGCCAGCAGACCTGCGATCAGAAGGATGCGACGACGCGGCAAGGGCAAGCCTATTTACCCAGTTTTTCGGCGGGAATGGCCTTTTCCACGCGCGACTGCGGCTGTTCGCCACCGCGCGTCCACATCAGCCAGATCAGGCCAATGAGCAGGATCAGCAGGACGATGGGTATCAGGGGCAAGTTGCTGCGCCGACGCGGGCGGCTTTCGAAACTGCTGTTCTGGCGTTTGATCTTCATGACACTTTCTTAGGGCGACTGGATGCCCGTTTACCAGCAAAATGGCTGCCAGCGATTGTCGTTTCGCCTCGAAATCGGCTTTTGCCCTTCCGGACGGCTGGCTGTATAGCCCCGCTCGCCATGCAGCGAAACAGCAAATCCACACCCGCGCCGACGGAGGGCGGCAAGGCTTCGGCAAAGCAGCGCCCGATCGTCCTCGTGGGATTGATGGGCGTCGGCAAGTCGACCGTGGGCAAGCGGCTGGCTGCGCGCATGGGGCTTCCCTTCGTCGATGCGGACGAAGCCATCGAGGAAGCGGCGGGCATGACGATCACCGAGATTTTCGAGCGCTATGGCGAGGCGCATTTCCGCGATGGAGAGCGCCGCGTGATCGCGCGCCTCATCGATGGCGTCCCCAAGGTGATCGCTACAGGCGGCGGCGCGTTCATACAGGAGGAAACGCGCGCCCTCATCCTGGAGTGCGCGACGGCGATCTGGCTGGACGCGGACATCGACGTTCTCGTGGACCGGGTATCGCGGCGCGAGGGACGGCCTCTGCTGAAAGGGCGCAACGCCCGCGACGTGCTGTTCGAGCTTTCGGCCATCCGCAATCCCGTATACGCGCTCGCGCCGATCCATGTGCGCAGCGTCGCTGCGCCTCATGAAGCGACCGTGGATACCATCGTAAAGGCCCTGCACGCATGACGACCGTTCCCGTGACCCTTGGCGCGCGCAGCTATGACATCGTGATTGCCGAGGGCGCTTTGGATGAAGCCGCTGCACATCTGGCGCGGTTCGCGCGGGGCGGGCGGCTGGTTGTCGTGACGGATGACGATGTGGCGGCGGCGCAACTCGGGCGGCTGGAGAGTGGCCTTGCGGCGGACGGCGTTTCGATAGAGCCGATCGTCCTGCCTTCGGGCGAAGGCACCAAGAGTTGGACGTTCCTTGAAGCGTTGCTGGACCGGCTGCTGGCGCTGGAAGTCGAACGCAGCGATCATATTGTTGCGCTGGGTGGCGGGGTGATCGGCGATCTCGTGGGATTCGCGGCATCGATCCTGAAGCGCGGTTGCCATTTCGTGCAGGTGCCGACGACCTTGCTCGCACAGGTCGATAGCTCCGTTGGCGGCAAGACGGCGATCAACAGCGCTGCGGGCAAGAATCTGGTGGGCGCGTTTCATCAGCCTGCGTTCGTGCTGATCGATCCTTCAACGCTGGAGACTTTGCCTGCGCGGGAGGTCGCGGCAGGTTATGCGGAAGTAGTGAAATATGGATTGATCGACGATCCTGCCTTCTTCGAATGGTGTGAGACGAACGGTCCTGCGCTGATCGCGGGAGATCGCACGGCGCGGGCCTATGCCATCGAAAAGAGCGTGCGGGCGAAGGCCGCTATTGTCGCGGATGACGAGCGTGAGACGAGCGGGCGGCGTGCGTTGTTGAACCTCGGGCACACTTTCGGTCATGCGCTGGAAGCCGATACCGGCTTTTCCGACACGCTGCTGCATGGCGAAGGCGTGGCCGCGGGCATGGCGCTGGCGTTTCGCTTTTCGGCGCGGCAGGGGTTGTGCACGGCTGAGGATGCCGCACGGGTGTCAGCGCATCTGCAAGCGGTGGGCCTGCCGCATGATCTTGCAACGGCCCATGTGCGCGGTTCGGCTTCGGAACTGGTTGCGCATATGCTTCATGACAAGAAGATGGCTGGTGGAAAGCTGCCGTTCCTGCTGGCGCGCGGGATCGGTCAGACTTTCCTGGCCAAGGATGTCGATCTCGCGGATGTCAGCGCATTCCTTGAAGAGGAACGCGCTGAATATTGAGGGCCGCGTTTACCAGTTGGTCTGCCGCGCGGGCATGTAGGCGAGCATCGCGCTATAGTGATCCGGTTCGATAGGGCGGGCGAATTCCACGCCGATCCTGCCATCTTCCACCCATCGCACAACCGCCTCGATACGGCGGACGTGAGGCAGTTCGAACAGAAGCTTGTCGCCTGCCGCAACGGAGGAAGCGACACGCCCCATCAGGCCCAGTCGAGACACGTTGACGATGTGGACATCATGCATGCCCGACCGGCTGGCAGCACGGGTCCCGAAGTCGACAAGATCGCGCTCGGCGCGCCGCAACGTTGCGGGGGAAGCGGCTTTCAGTGCCTGTAGTGGCTTCGTCACTTGACATCCCTTTTTCAGTGCCCTGCCATGTTGATATGCTGGCTGGTGCTGACACTGAGTGAATGGTGCTGGTTAACGAAGCTATACTATCTTTTTATAATTGCTCGGAAATTATCCAAAAGTTGTATCAGGCGGCAACAAGGCCATGCTTCTTGCTGCCGAAGCTGACTTTGTCACCGGGATGCAGCGGGTGAGACGGATCGGTGACGACAGTTCCGTTCACGCGTATCGCGCCTTCGGTTATCTTTCGGCGGGCTTCCTTGTTGGATGTGGCAAATCCGAGCGCGACATTCGCCTGCACCACGTTCAACGCACCTGCGATGAGGCTGACGGTCGGCAGGTTTGCGTCGGTCGTGCCTTCCTCGAAGGTTTTTCGTGCGGTTTCCGCAGCCGCGGTCGCTGCGTCTGCGCCGTGCGCCATGGCCGTGGCGGCGTCGGCCAGGATCTTCTTGGCGTCGTTGATTTCCGCGCCTTCCAGCTTTTCCAGCCGGGCGATTTCATCCAGTGGCAGATCGGTGAACAGGCGAAGGAAACGGCCGACATCGGCATCCTGCGTGTTGCGCCAGAACTGCCAGTAGTCATAGGCGGGCAAGGCATCGGCGTTGAGCCATACCGCGCCGTTCATCGTCTTGCCCATCTTGCCGCCGTCGGCCGTAGTGATCAGCGGCGTCGTCAGGCCATAGACCTGCGTGCCATCGACGCGGCGCGATAGTTCGATGCCGTTGACGATATTCCCCCACTGGTCCGATCCGCCCATCTGCAACCGGCACGCCGAACGGCGGGACAATTCGAGGAAGTCATACGCCTGCAGGATCATGTAGTTGAATTCGAGGAAGGAAAGCGACTGTTCGCGGTCCAGCCGGGTCTTCACCGAATCAAAGCTCAGCATCCTGTTGACCGAAAAATGCTGGCCGATGTCGCGCAGGAACGGGATATACTCCAGCTTGTCGAGCCAGTCGGCATTGTCGACCATCACCGCGTCGCTGGGCCCATCGCCGAAGGTCAGGAACTTCTCGAACACGCGCTTTATGCTGGCGACATTGGACGCGATGGTTTCGGTCGTCATCAGCTTGCGCGCTTCGTCCTTGAAGCTCGGATCGCCGATCTTGCCGGTGCCGCCACCCATCAGCACGATCGGCTTATGCCCGGCCTGTTGCAGGCGGCGAAGCATCATGATCTGGACGAGGCTGCCGACATGGAGCGAGGGCGCAGTCGGATCGAAACCGATATAGCCCGGCACGATCTCCTTATTTGCGAGCGAATCCAGGCCAGCCGCGTCAGTTAGCTGGTGGATGTAGCCGCGTGTGTCGAGTAAGCGGAGGAGATCGGATGTGTATGGGCTCATAGCGCGGCGCGCTTAGCATGGAGATTGGCGCTTGGGTAGCAGGGTTGCGATCGGATTGATGTCGGGCACGTCGCGCGACGGGATAGATGCGGCGCTGATCCGCACGGATGGCGAGCGGTTGGTGGAGCGGCTGGCCTTCCATGGCACAGCCTATGACGAGGGATTCCGGGTGCGGCTGGCCGAGGCGTGTGCGCGGGCGATGGCAATGGACGAGCCGGAGTTCGAGCCGTTGATCGACTCAGTGGAAACGGAGATGACGCAGGCGCATGTCGAGGCTGTGGCGGATCTGCTGGGGCGCAGCGGGTGGCAGGCGCAGGATGTCGACGTCATCGGTTTTCATGGGCACACGGTAGCACATAAGCCGGACCTGGGCTGGACATGGCAGATTGGCGACGCAGACGCGCTGGCGGGGGCGTTCGGAATTCCGGTGGTCGCGGATTTGCGTACTGCCGATGTCGAGGCGGGCGGGCAGGGTGCGCCTTTGCTGCCGGTCTATCACCGGGCGCTGGCTGCGGCATTGCCGAAGCCCGTGGTGGTGCTCAATCTCGGCGGTGTGGCGAACATCACTTACATCGGGCGTGACGAGTCGCTGGTGGCGTTCGACACTGGGATGGCAAGCGGCCTCATCGACAACTGGATGCAGATGGAGGGCGGGGCAGCCTTCGATGAAGGCGGCGCAGTTGCGGCGGCGGGGCATGTGGATGAAAGCGTGCTTACCGGGATGCTGGATCATCCCTTCTTCGAGATGCCGCCTCCCAAAAGCATCGACCGGGAGGACTTCACGCTTCAGCCGGTGCGGGGATTGTCGCTGGCAGATGGTGCGGCGACGCTGACGGCGTTCACTGCCCATTCGGTAGAACTGGCGTTGCGGCAACTGCCAGCGCGACCGACTGCGATGTATGTCGCGGGGGGTGGGCGGCATAATGCGACGCTGATGCGGATGCTGCGCGACGTCACCGGCATAGAGGTGAAGTCGGTGGATGTGCTTGGATGGAATGGCGACAGCGTCGAAGCGGAGGGCTTTGCCTATATGGCCGTGCGCAGCATCATGGGATTGCCGATCAGCTTTCCGGGAACGACGGGCGTGGCGGAACCGATGACTGGCGGGGAGTTGTTCGAGGTGGATTGATGGCGAAGGGCCGGCGTTACCCGGCCCCTCCCTTTTTTTTAGTGGCGATGCTGGCGATCATGCTTCTGGATGTTGATCCGGCGGCTCAGCGCATCGAACCGGCGATCAAGATCGGTGCGCTCGCGGGCTGAAAGGCCGTTCGAGCGGCGGTAGTTCGCCTCAAGCCTTGAAATCTCGCGGAACTCGCCACGCAGACGCTGTGCCTCTTTGCGGTTGAGGGCGCCATTGCGGATGCCCTGATCGATACGGCGCTCCAGATTGGCCTGACGCTGGTTGATGCTCTGCCAGGGCGCGGCGCTGGCTGCCATTGGTGTTGCAACCGCTGCGGTGGCGACGAGAGCGGCGATCAAGGTCTTCATGCTAGCCATTGTGGTACTCCTTCATTGGCCGGTGAACAATGATCACAGTTCTACGAAGGGTTCGTCGCCAGTATGTGTCAGTGCGCTGTTTTTTATGTCGCAATTTGTATCAGCGCTTGCGCGTCAATTCCCGCATCGCCTCGTCGAGGCCGGCCAGTGTCAGCGGATACATCCGGTCGCTCAGTAACTGGCGGATGATCCTGGTGGACTGGCTGTAATCCCAATGCTGCTCCGTACTGGGATTGATCCAGACGGTCGCCGGATAGGTGTTGGCGACGCGTTGCAGCCAACTGGCCCCGGCTTCTTCGTTGAAATGCTCGACGCTGCCGCCAGGATGCGTGATCTCATAGGGGCTCATTGCTGCGTCGCCGACAAAAACCACCTTATAATCATGGCCGTACTTGTGGAGGATGTCCCATGTCGGCGTGCGCTCTGCAAAGCGGCGGCGATTATCCTTCCACACGCCTTCGTAGAGGCAGTTGTGGAAGTAGAAGAATTCGAGATTCTTGAATTCGGCGGTGGCGGCGGAGAAAAGTTCCTCCACCAGCTTGATGAACGGGTCCATCGATCCGCCCACGTCCAGGAACAGCAGCAGCTTGACGGCATTGCGGCGTTCCGCCCGCATCCGGATATCGAGCCAGCCCTGCCGCGCCGTGCCGCGGATGGTTGCGTCGAGGTCCAGTTCGTCCGCCGCACCCTCGCGCGCGAAGCGGCGCAGGCGGCGGAGCGCGACCTTGATGTTTCGGGTGCCCAGTTCCTTGGTGCTGTCGAGATTGCGGAACTCGCGCTGCTCCCACACTTTCAGAGCGCGCTTGTGCTTGCTCTCGCCGCCGATGCGCACGCCTTCGGGATTGTAGCCGCCATTGCCATAAGGGGAAGTGCCGCCGGTGCCGATCCATTTGTTGCCACCCTGGTGACGCCCCTGTTGCTCCTCAAGCCGCTTCTTCAGCGTCTCCATGATCTCGTCCCAGTCGCCCAGTGACTTGATCTTTTCCATTTCCTCCGGGCTCAGATATTTTTCGGCTATCGCGCGGAGCCATTCCTCCGGGATTTCCGCCTGGCCGGTGCCATAGCCGCCTTCCAGCCCCTTGAAGACGCGGGAGAACACCTGATCGAAGCGATCGAACAGCCCTTCGTCTTTCACGAAGGTAGCGCGGGCGAGATAATAGAACTCCTCCGGGCGACGGGCGATAACGTCGCGCTGCAAGGCATCGAGCAGGACGAGGTGTTCTTTGACGCCTGCCGGGATTCCGGCAACCCGCAACTCATCGAGGAAGGACAGAAACATGGGGTGGTTCTAAAGAAGGATGCCGGCGATGGAAAGTCCGCGCGGCTGTACCGTTAACGGAGCGCCGTCGTACCTTTTCTCCGGCGGTCCGCTCCCGCCACGGCCACTTGGTCGCCGCCGCTGATTATGGCCGCAATCCCCTCAGCGTCGGGGAGCTTCGCCAGGCGCGTGATGCTCTTCACAGCGCCAGGGCCGAAGCGTGTCATCCGAAAACCGCCTTCAGCCATGCGGTCGAAGCGGAGCAGTCCCCCCGCATCATCTGTGGGAATCAGGACGGAGCCGCTGGCGTTAGGGACTGCGGGCTGAATCATGTCGAACGTCGCATCCGCCACTTTGACGACGCCGGCGCGGCAAAGCGCATCGGCTCCGTTGCGGGGGAAGGAGGCGCTCGCCGCCGCGGACGCCGTAGACGCACTGGCGGTGCAGTCCTTCCAGGTGGCGAGGCTTGCACGCTGAAGTGCTGCCGGATTGTCGAAGCTGAGGCCGCGCAGCAACGCATCGATTCCTGCTTCAACATCCGCCTTGCGGTCGGCCGGAGCAGTAACGCGAAGCTTTACGATCCAGTCGCCCGATCGCACAAAACCGGCCGCGAGGACCAGTTCGCCGTCTGCCGCGCCGGAATAGAGTGTCCGTAGCGCCACGCCGTCATGACCGCCCGCCGACGTGACCTGCTGAACGTCGCGCCGCGTCGCAGGGCCGAACCTCTCGATAAGGGTGCGTTCCGTTGCCAGCGCTGCGACGGCCGTATCCGCGAAGCCGGGCCTGTAGACGAAGATGGTCGCCTGAACCACATTGTCCGCCGAGACATATTGCGCGTAGATGTCGGCGCCTTCGCCCGAGATTTCGCCCGTTTTTACGAGCGCGAGCCCGCCTGCCTGCTGCGGAACAGAAATGCCCGCGGCGGTTGCGTGGACTGCGGCGTCTGTCGTTTGCCAGCTATCCGCCCGTTCCTGAGCGAAAGCTGGGGCAGAGCACAAAAGGCACAGGGCGATCAAGGGAAGGCGCATCGGCAGAATCCTCATCCGGAAGCCTTCTTTGCGAGGCATTTGAGCGGAGAGGATCACATGCGCGTATTGCGCGCAAGCAGATTATGTCAGGCTACTGGCGGAATCTGCTGCGGGTGGTGCGCAAGTTCTGGATCATGATGGGCCCACTCCGGCGCCTGCGAGGTCCAGATGACGGCCTGCGGCGGCTGGATGTTCGGATCATCGAGGGCGCCTGCACGGATGAAGGTCAGGTGCGGACGGCTTTCCGCCAGGCTGAAGAGGGGGGTGCCGCAGGTCGGGCAGAAGCCGCGCTGCATGGTGTTGCCGCTGTCCGCGATGCTCTGGTGCCAGCGCACTTCGCCGGTGGTGGTTACGGCGTCGGACGGGAAACAGACGTTCACCGTCGCGCTGCCGCCACCCAGATATTGACACAGGCGACACCAGCACATGCGCGCGGCCATCGGCTCCGCGTCGATCGTGATCTTCACTGCACCGCAAAGACATCCGCCGGTATGTGCCATGTGCTGCTCCCTTATTGCTCGGCCTCGCTGTAGCGGCCTGCGGTTTCCCTGATCAGCGATATCATGTTCGGGATGCCCTGAGTCCGGTTGGAACTCAACTGGCGGCTGAGATCGAACGGGGCGAGGGCATCCGCTATGTCGGTTTGCGCTATCTCTGCCGCTGGCCGGTCCTGCACAGTGGTGAGGACGAGAGCGATGATACCCTTGGTGATCGCGGCGTTGCTGTCAGCCAGGAAGTGGAGGGTGCCATCATCGCGCGCTATGGGATAGACCCATACGGCGGCAGAACATCCACGCACCAGCGTCGCGTCGGTCTTGAGGGGGGCGGGCATGTCCTCAAGCTGCTTGCCCAGATCGATAAGCAGACGATAGCGGTCGTCCGCGTCGAGAAATTCATATTCTTCGAGGATGTCGGGTAGCGAAGCGGGCTGTGTCATGGCCGCCGATATAGGCGATAATGGCGGAGGGGAAAGCCGCGCCGCAGAAAAGTTGGCTTAGAGGTCTACGCCTGCTGCGATGGCTTCCAGTTTGCGGATGCGCTCCTTCAGGTCCGCGACTTCGATACGGCTACCGGCGGATGCCGTGGCGGCGTCGTCACTGGGGCGCATCAATTCGGTGCGTTTGAGGTCCAGCCAGCCATTCCAGCCGCGCAGTGCCGTCATGGCGAGTATGGTGATGGCGGACAGGCTGGCCGCTGCCATCGTCAGATAGAATATGGGGTCCTGCATCTTGCTTCTCCCTTCCCGGTGATCCGGCTGCTCGTGCAGGAGCGGTGCCGGATGTCATTGCTGTTCAGTTGAGCGGTGCGTCGCGCAGTCGCTCTATCTCGTCGGAGAGTTCAACGCCCTTGTCGGTGATGATCCGCTCCAGAACCCGGACACGCTGCTCCAGCCGCTCGGTATGGGCGGCATATTGCGCTGTCTTCTCGGCGGTTTCCTGCGACTGGATTTCCAGTTGCCGTTCTTTCAGGCTGAGCCAACTGCGAAACCCTTTGAAGCCGATGGCCGCGAGAGGGATCAAAACCCAGATCCAGCTTGCAATCATCTCTTTAGTCCTTCCCTTGCGGTGGCGGAGTTGTCCGCGCCGATCTGCCGAAGCTTTCTAAATTCACCCGGCCGCTGCGTTGTTTTTCGATCAGCGTCAGGGTGAATTCGACGAACGGACCGTGTTTGGCCTCAGCGCAGGCTCTCGATCTCGTCGGCCAGTCGCGTGTTGCGGCTGGTGTAGTAGACTTCGATGTCGGCCAGGCGACGATCGATATCGCGGAACTTGGAGCGGACATCGCGAGTGCTGCGGGCAGGATTGCTGCGCACGCCCTGCCAGAACTTGGCGTCTTCCTTGTCCTGATAGAGACCGGCTGGCTTCTTGTCGGCCAGCCAGACCGCGATGCCATAGGCGATCAGGGTCCAGGGGAAAGCGCCCATAAGCGTGATCAGCACCGCGCCGACGCGGACCCAGATGACCTCTATGCCCGTATAGTCGGCGATACCGGCGCACACGCCGCTCCATTTGGCATTCTGCTTGTCGAGGTAGAATTTCGTGCGACGCGCGGTCATGTCAGTTTCTCCGTTCAAAGCTGTAGTCGTCGCTGGCCGCAGGCCGCGAAGGACGGAAATCGGGATTGTCGGCGGCGATGATCCGCTCGATGGTGGAAAGGCGCTCGTCCAGCCGACGGGCGGTTTCGTGCATCTGATCGAGCATCGCTTCATCTTCGTTGGTGAGCGTCGCGGATGTCTTCCACTTGGTGATGTAGTGGAAGATCACCCACGGCAGCCCAAGAAAGAGGATGCCGACGACGACGATGGGGACGAGAATGTCTTCCATCGGGTCAGCCTTCCGTCGGGCCGGAGTTGCCCTGCTGCGCAGCCTTCATGGCGGCAAGCTCGGCTTCGACCTTTTCGTTGGACTTCAGCGCGGCGATTTCCTCTTCCAGCGTCGGCGGGGTGCCGCCCAGGTTCATCGCATCGGCGCGGCCTTCGGCGAAATCGACGCGCTGTTCGAGTATGTCGAAGCGGGCGAACGCGTCCTGCACCTTTTCACCGGCATACATTTCGCGGACCTTCAGGCGGTTCTCCGCGCTTTCCATGCGAGTGGCGAGGCTGGTTTGGCGGGCACGGGCTTCGCGAAGCTTCGCCTGAAGCTTGGCGATGTCTTCTTCCGACGCGCTGAGCGCATCGTCCAGGACCACGATCTCCGACTTCAGCTGTGCGGCCATGTCGGCAGCCTTCTGCTTCTCGACCAGAGCGGCCTTGGCGAGGTCCTCGCGGCCTTTGGACAGGGCGAGTTGCGCCTTTTCGGTCCAGCTTTCCTGCAAGCCTTCCAGCTTGCTGATGTGGCGACGCATTTCCTTCTGGTCGGCGATCGTACGCGCTGCGGAGGCGCGGACCTCGACCAGGGTTTCCTGCATTTCCATGATGATCATGCGGATCATCTTTGCCGGATCTTCGGCCTTGTCGAGCAAGTCAGTGACGTTTGCGGCGATGATGTCGCGGGTTCGGGAAAAAATACCCATTTGATATACTCCTGGTGACTGCTCTTGGGTGATGCCGGGGCGGTGCTTGGGGGCTGCGGCCGCCCCGGCAGGTGAGCCGTTTTACGCGAGGTAGCGGACGGCTCCGGGGGTCTGATCGGAGGCAAGGCTGCGTTCCGTCGTGCCGGTCTCATTGGCGCGGGCGGGGCCGACGGCGCTCAGGACCATGGTGGACCCGAACAGGACGGCGCAGATGGCGACCGAGATATGCTGGCTGATCTTCTTGATGTCGAACATTGGATGTCTCCCTAAATTGGCCTTCATGTGGTTCCACCAGTTTGTTTGGTGGATTGCCCATATCTTTGCAGAAGGCGTGCCAGTTTTCGGGAATGGCGGTTTTTAGCCGATTTGCCGCGTCTTGGCATAGAAGCGGGCACAATTCACTTGCGAAACATTGGGAATTTTCCCCATAGTTTGGCACATGGATCAAACCACCCAATTCATAGGACAGTCCTTCGCATTTCTGGATGCGGTGGAGCAGGCTGAGCGGGCGGCCGAACTCAATCGGCCGGTCCTGGTGATCGGCGAGCGCGGTACAGGCAAGGAACTGATCGCGGAGCGGCTGCACCGCCTTTCGCCGCGATGGGGCGAGGCACTGATCATCATGAACTGCGCGGCGTTGCCCGAGACGCTGATCGAAGCGGAGTTGTTCGGCCATGAAGCCGGGGCGTTCACTGGCGCTACGCGCACACGGGCAGGCCGGTTCGAAGAGGCCGATGGCGGTACGCTCTTTCTCGACGAATTGGGCACGTTATCCATGGCAGCGCAGGAGCGGTTGCTCCGCGTGGTCGAATATGGCGAAGTCACGCGCATTGGAGCGTCCCGCCCGGTGCGCGTGGATGTCCGGATCGTCGCGGCGACCAATGAGGATCTACCGCTGGCCGCCGAGGAAGGGCGATTCAGGGCCGACTTGCTGGATCGGCTCTCGTTCGAAGTGATAACCTTGCCGCCGTTGCGGGCGCGCGAAGGCGATGTGCGCGTGCTGACGGATTATTTCGGACGGCGCATGGCGGCGGAGATCGGCTGGCCGCAGTGGCCGGGCTTTGCGAAAGAGGCCATGGTGGAACTGGAGGCCTATCGGTGGCCGGGGAATGTGCGCGAACTGCGCAACGTGGTGGAGCGCGCAGTCTATCGCTGGCTGGAACCGACCCGCGCGATAGATCGCATTGTCTTCGATCCGTTTGGATCGCCTTGGCGTCCGGTGCCGATGCCGAATGTTGCGCGTCCTTCGGCCGTGAAGTCGCCCCAAGCGCCGGCTCCTGCTGCCCCGCTGCCCCCGATGGCGGCGTTCGAGGAAATTACCGATCTAAGGGCCGCATTGGAGGCGCATGAGGTGGCGATCCTGCGAAGCGCGCTTTCCCGCCACCGTTTCAATCAGCGCGCCACGGCCAAGGGGCTGGGGCTTAGCTATGACCAGTTGCGGCACTGTCTGAAGAAACACGGGTTGCTCGGCGTAACGGCGTCTGCCGAGGCGTGATCTCCGGCCGGGCTTGGAGTGAGAACGATTCGCAAAGCTCTATTTGGCTTGAAATATGCCGGGCGGATAACGATTAGGACTGTGACCTACTTCCTGGCGCCGCTCTGGCCGTGTGAACTGGTTTCCAGATTTCCTAGGAGAATCCCATGGCTTTCGAACTTCCCCCGCTTCCCTATCCCAAAGATGCCTTTGGCGAACTGATTTCCGCGGAGACCTTCGACTATCACCACGGCAAGCACCATAATGCCTATGTGACCAAGGCGAACGAACTGGTGAATGCGGACCCGGCTTTGCAGGGCAAGTCGCTGGTGGAGTTGATCAACCAGACGGCGGCGAGCGGCCCCAAGGGCCTGTTCAACCAGGTCGGTCAGATCTGGAACCACAATTTCTACTGGCTGAGCCTCAGCCCGGAAAAGAAGGAGCCGACCGGCGAGCTGCTGAACCTCATCAACGAGGCGTTCGGTTCGGTGGATGCGCTGCTGGAGAAGCTGAAGGCGGAGGCCGTCGGCCATTTCGCAAGCGGCTGGGCTGCGCTGATCCTGAAGGACGGCAAGCTGGCCGTGACCTCCTATCATGACGCCGACTGCCCCGTCGCGCATGGCGATACGCCGCTGTTCATCCTCGATGTGTGGGAACATGCCTATTATGTCGATTACCGCAATGCGCGGCCCAACTATGCCGAGGCGCTGCTGAAGGACGCCGTGAATTGGGACTTCGTCGCGCAGAACCTCGACGGACAGGGTGCCGAGCGCGCCAACCAGCAGTGGTAATCCGGCGCTGAGCCAAGATTAGTCGAAGGGCACCGCCATTCCGATAGCGGTGTCCTTTTCGTTTCAGCCCTGTGGGGGCGTGGTCTCGCCAACCTCGTCGCTGTCCAGCTTCTCGCCGATCGACAGGCCGTGCCGCATGAGCATCGGAATATTGGCGGCGGCGAATACGAAGGAGATGAGCGTGACTCCCCACACCTTTACGGACAGCCAAGCGTCGAAGCTGAGGAAATAGCGGAGCACTTCATTCAGCAGCGCCATGAAGACGAAGAAGAAGGCCCAGTTGCGCGACAGTTTGCGCCAGCCATCTTCGGAGAGGCCGTCATAGGCCGCCTGCAGCAGATATTTGAGCAGGGGCTTGCCACGCGCGAGGCCCGCGAAGAGCATCAGCGCGAAGAAGCTGTAGATGATCGTCGGCTTGATCTGAATGAAGCTCTGGTCATGGAAATAGATTGTTAGCGATCCGAAGAACAGGACGAGGATCGCAGAAAGCCACAACATCGGCGATACCTTGCCGAGCTTCACCTTCGAGACGATGACGGCAACGGCAATGGCCGCCATGAAGATGCCGGTGCCGACGATCACGCCCGCGAACTTGTATCCAAGGAAGAAGGCGAGCAGCGGCCCGAAATCGAGCAGCAGGCTAAGCGTGCCGCTATGATTGGTTTGGGCGGGTTTGGCGACGTTATCGGGCATAAGCTGTTCCAGCGATAGCGCGGGCCATGTCGCCGGGATCGAAGGGGCGCAGGTCCTCGATCTTCTCACCCACGCCGATGGCATGGATGGGGAGGCGGTATTTCTCGGCAGCAGCGACAAGAACGCCGCCGCGCGCGGTGCCGTCCAGCTTCGTCATGACGAGCCCGGTGACAGCGGCAATGTCCTGAAACACCTCGATTTGGCTCAAGGCGTTCTGCCCGGTGGTGGCGTCGAGGACCAGTAGCACGTCATGAGGCGACGCGGGATTGATGCGACCAAGGACGCGGCGAATCTTCGCCAGTTCGTCCATCAATTCGCGCTTGTTCTGCAAGCGTCCGGCTGTGTCCACGATCAGCACGTCGATGCCGGTCTCGGTCGCCTGCTTGACGGCCTCGAACACGATTCCCGCCGCATCGCCGCCTTCCTTGCCCGAGACGATGGGAATGCCGAGGCGATCCGCCCACACCTTGAGCTGGCCGATGGCGGCGGCGCGGAAGGTGTCTCCCGCGGCCAGCATCACGCCGTAATCCTGCTCCAGAAACAGGTTGGCGAGCTTGGCGATGGTGGTGGTCTTGCCCGATCCATTCACGCCGATGACGAGGATCACCTGCGGCCGGGGAAAGGCTTCGATCTCCAGCGGCTTGGCGACGGGGGCCAGCGTCTTCTCGATTTCCTCGGCGATGATCTCGCGCAGATATTCCTCGGTGAGTTCCTTGTTGAACCGACCTTCGGAGAGGCGCCCGCGGATGCGGCCCGCCATGGCGGGGCCAAGGTCGGAAATGATCAGCGCTTCCTCGATCTCGTCCAGTGTCTGCTCATCGAGCGCTGCCCGCGTGAAGAGCCCGGTGAGATTGTCGCCAAGGCGGTCGGAAGTGCGCTTCAGGCCGCCAAATAGGCGGTCGCGCCAGCTAGTCTCTGTCATGCGAAGCCTCTTGGGCGATCAGGCGGCCATTCTCAAGCGCTGCGATAGTAACGCTGATGATTGCGCCCGGTTCGGCCGGAGTTTTTAGCGCAATGGGCGCGAAGTTTTCGGCATGTCCGGCAAGGCCACTACGCTCCACCAGAACATTCTGGCGAGTGCCGATGAGGCTGCTCAGCCATGTCTCGCGCTGCGCGGCGCAAGCTGCGCGGAGGTGTGCGGCGCGAACCTTGATGGTGGCCGAATTGACCTGTGGCATGCGGGCGGCGGGTGTGCCGTTGCGGGGGGAATAGGGAAAGATATGGCCGTGGACGATCTGGCAATCCTCGACCAGCGCGAGGCTGTTGGCGAACATTGCGTCCGTTTCCGTTGGAAAGCCTGCGATGATGTCCGCGCCTATGGCGATTTCAGGACGGCGCGTCTTGATCCGTTCTACCGCTTCGACGGCCTGAGAGCGGCTGTGGCGGCGCTTCATGCGTTTGAGGATCATGTCGTCGCCTGCCTGCAAGGAGAGATGTAGGTGCGGCATGACACGCGGTTCGCTGGTGATCAGATCGAGCAGCCGGTCGTCGATCTCGACACTGTCCAATGAAGAAAGGCGGAGGCGGGGAAGGGCGGGCACTTGCGTCAGGATGCGCTCTACGAGGAGGCCAAGGCTGGGAGCGCCGGGGAGGTCGGGGCCATAGCTTGTGACGTCCACGCCGGTGAGCACGATTTCGTGGTAGCCGCTGTCCACCAGCGCCTTCACCTTGTCGATGACCGCCCCCGCCGGAACCGACCGGCTGTTGCCGCGCCCGTAGGGGATGATGCAGAAGGTGCAGCGGTGATCGCAGCCATTCTGCACTTCGATGAACCCGCGCACCCGGTCGGCAAATCCGCTGACCATGTGCGGGGCGGTTTCGCGCAGGGCTTCTATGTCCGACACATGGATGCGTTCGCCGTCGGGCTCGAACGCCAGCGCGTCGAACTTATGGGCGTTGCCGACGACGCGATCCACCTCCGGCATGGCAGCGAACATCGCAGGCTCGGTCTGGGCCGCGCAGCCTGTGACTATTATCCGCGCGTCGGGCCGGTCGCGGCGGGCGCGGCGGATCGCCTGCCGGGTTTGGCGCACGGCCTCGGCGGTTACAGCGCAACTGTTGACGATGACGAGGTCGTCCTGCGCGCCAGCCAACTGCCGCATCGTCTCGCTCTCGGCAATGTTGAGGCGGCAGCCGAGCGTGACGAGTTGAGGTCCGGCTCGGCTCAAAAGCGGCTCCAGTCGGCTTCTCCGTCGAACACATGCGCGGCGGGGCCAGTCATCAGGATATTGCCGCCCGGCTGCCAGTCGATGATCAATTCGCCGCCCGGAAGCGCCACAGTGACAGGCCCTTTGGCAAGACCGCGCCGGATGGCCGCGACGGCCGTGGCGCACGCTCCGGTACCACAGGCGCGTGTGAGGCCGGCACCGCGCTCCCACACGATCAGGCGAATGCGATTGGATTTCTCGACCTCGGCGAAGTTCACGTTAACCCGAGCAGGAAACAGAGGATCGACTTCGATTATCGCACCCAGGCGCGCGGCTTCCTCCATGTCGATGCCGGGCTGGAAAAAGACCACATGGGGATTGCCTACGTTGACGGCGGCGGGCGACGTCAGATGCTCCCAGCCGACCGGCATCTCGCGCGTGTCCATGGCATAGGCGAGCGGAATCGCGTCCCAGTCGAAGCGGGGGGCTCCCATGTCGACGGTGGCGCCGCTGTCCGTGAGGCTGGCCTTCAGCAGTCCGCCCTTTGTCTCGATCCGCGCGTCCATACCGAGGAACAGCGGCACGCAACGCGTGGCATTGCCGCATGCCTCCACTTCACTGCCATCGGCGTTGAAGATGCGCATCTTTACGTCAGCGCTTGTGGAAGGCTCGATCAGGATGAGCTGGTCGCAGCCGATTCCGGTGTGTCGGTCCGCAATGGCGCGGGCGCGGGCGCTCGGCATCTCGATGGATGCCGAGCGCGCGTCGATGACGACAAAGTCGTTGCCGAGGCCATGCATCTTGGAAAAGCGACCGTTCATGGCTCGCGATGTAGTGGTCCGCCATCGCCCTGTCCATGGCGCACGCAGGCAGGGCCTAGCTGGCGAAGCGGCTAGGGGACTGGTCCAGATGTTTACCGCCCTGCTTCGCGATCTCGCCGGAGGGGAGCATGTTTCGATCCGCCAGCAAACGGCGCGTCTGTTCGATGGTCATGGGCTTGCCGAAATGCCAGCCCTGACCCTTGGCGAGGCCGAGTCCGCGGAGCTGCGTTTCTATCGCCAGTGTCTCGACGCCTTCCGCCGTGACCGGGAGGCCGAGGCTTTCGCCGAGCCGGGCGATGGCGTTTACGATGGCGGCGCTTTCGCTGCTGTCGCCCATGGACGACACGAAACTGCGGTCGATCTTGATGCGGTCGAAAGGGAGGGCGCGCAGATGCGCCAGCGAACTGTAGCCAGTGCCGAAATCGTCCAACGCCACGCGGATGCCTTGGTTCTTGAGGCTCTGGACGATGGTCTTGGCGAGTTCGAGATTTTCGAAGAGGCAGCTTTCGGTGATCTCGATCTCCAACCGACTGGCCGGATAGCCTGTCTCGATCAGCAGCTTAAGGATCTTCTGGCTGAGCCATGGATCGCGCAATTGCGATGGCGAGATATTGACGGAAAGCGTGAGGGAAGGGTCCCATGTGCGCGCGTCCGTGAACGCGCGGCGCATGATCGTGAAGGAAAGTTCCCCGATCATGCCGCTTTCTTCAGCGATCGGAATGAAGTGGTCCGGCGCCACGAGGCCGAGCAGCGGGCTTTCCCATCGCGCCAGCATTTCAAAACCCAGCAACTCTCCGGATGCGAGGTCGACTAGCGGTTCGTAATAGGGAACGAATTCTCCCGCCGCGATGCCGCCGCGCATGCCCGCTTCTATGGCGCTTCGGCGCTGCAGTTCCTCTTCCATGATCGGCGCGAACCACGCCATCCGGTTCCGCCCGGCATTCTTTGCCGCGTACATGGCGATGTCTGCGCGACGTATCAGGACATCCATCTGATCCCCATCGCTATCCGAGCGAACGATACCAAGCGACGTGCTGACCACGAGTTCGTTGTTGCCATGCGCTATCGGATGCAGGAGCGCCGCGACGATATCCTCGGCGATCCTCTCGACATGGTCGGCATCATCGCGATCGATGACGCACGCGCAGGCGAACTCATCGCCGCCCAGCCGTGCGGCCAGGGCGTCCGATGGCAGGATCGCCGAGATGCGTTGCGCCGCCACCTTGAGCACGAGGTCGCCCGCTTCATGTCCGTATATGTCGTTGACCGTCTTGAAATGATCGAGGTCGAGCAGCATGACCGCGACGGCCTTCCCCTTGCCATGGGCCTCGCTGATCATTGCAGCGCCGCGCTCCTGCAGCGAGCGGCGATTGTAGAAGCTGGTGAGCGGGTCGATATAAGCGAGCAAGCGGGCTCGCTCTTCAGCTTCCGCGCGGTGAGAGACTTCTTCCTGAAGGTCGCGGTAACGGCGGTAGCCGAACAGGATAAGCGCTGCGTTCAGCAGGACCGCGATCGTCAGCACCTGTTCAACGCCTGCGCCAAGGCCGTTCAGCGTCTGGATGACCTGACCCATTGCAGTGCTGCCATTGGCGACGAACAGCAAGGCGGCGGCAAACAGGATCGCGCCCGCTACCAAGTCCTGACGCGTATTATCCTGCGATGAATCCCGCTCCTGATGCAGCGGTTTAGGCGTTGTCATGATGTGTCCAGTCTCTTCCACCCGATTTTTGCGCCAAAAGCATTGAGAAGGGGTAAACTGGCACGCGATGTGGAGGCTCTCCTGTTGCCTTGCAACGCACGGGGCGTTGGGCTAAAGGCGCTGCAACATCGGGGGGCTTTTCCGCCGATACCCTGACATATCCGAGTGAGCCGGATGTTCGTTTATCGAACGGCCATAAAGGATAACGCTGGTTGGCGAGGTTTCGCCCACCGGCGTATTTGTCGTTTGGGATAATGAGAGTTTTCGGGGCTTTCTCCCGATGTGAGGTTAGGCATGTTCGATTCACTGAGTGATCGCCTTGGCGGCGTATTCGACAAGCTCAAGGGCCGCGGCGCACTGACCGAATCGGACGTGCGCGGCGCCATGCGCGAAGTGCGGATCGCGCTGCTGGAGGCCGATGTCGCGCTGCCGGTCGTCCGTGATTTCGTGGACAAGGTGACGGAAGAGGCGGTCGGCCAGAACGTTCTGCGCTCGGTCACGCCGGGGCAGCAGGTCGTCAAGATCGTCAGCGACGCGCTCACCGCGATGCTCGGGTCCGACACGGTCGACCTGATGATCGACGTGACGCCGCCTGCCGTCATCATGATGGTCGGTCTGCAAGGCTCGGGCAAGACCACGACCACAGCGAAGATCGCCAAACGGCTCAAGGAAAAAGACCGCAAGAAGGTCATGATGGCCTCGCTCGACGTGCAACGTCCGGCGGCGCAGGAACAGCTTGCGGTGTTGGGCGAGCAGTGCGGCGTGGCGACGCTGCCGATCGTTCCGGGTCAGCAGCCTGTCGATATTGCGCGGCGCGCTTTGCAGTCGGCGAAGCTGCAGGGCTTCGATGTGGTGATGCTCGACACCGCAGGGCGTCTGCATGTCGATCAGGCGCTGATGGACGAGATGAGGGCCGTGGCGGATATCGCTACGCCGCATGAAATCCTGCTGGTGGTGGACTCGCTGACGGGTCAGGATGCCGTGAACGTCGCGACCAACTTCACGCAGCAAGTGCCGCTGACCGGTGTCGTGCTGACGCGGATGGATGGCGATGCGCGTGGCGGTGCGGCGCTTTCGATGCGCGCTGTCACGGGTCAGCCGATCAAGTTCGCGGGCGTCGGCGAGAAGCTGGACGCCATCGAAGTCTTCCATCCGGGCCGTGTCGCCAGCCGCATCCTCGGCATGGGCGATGTCGTCAGTCTCGTGGAGCGCGCGGCCGAGAGCATCGATGCGGACGAAGCCGACAAGCTCGCCAAGAAGATGGCCAAGGGTCAGTTCGATCTGGACGACCTGCGCGCGCAGCTTGGGCAGATGCGGCGGATGGGGGGGCTCGGCGCGCTGGCAGGCATGATCCCCGGCCTCAAGAAAGCGCAGATGGCGATGGCGCAGAGCGGTGCGAGCGACAAGACGCTGGTGCATATGGATGCGATCCTCACGTCGATGACGCCCAAGGAGCGCTCACGGCCCGCGCTGATCAACGCCAAGCGCAAGATCCGTATTGCTAAAGGCTCGGGCACCACGGTGCAGGAGGTGAACCGCGTCCTGAAAATGCATCAGGAAATGGAAACGGCGATGAAGAAGATCCGCAAGATGGGCGGATTGAAGGGGCTCGGCAAGATGTTCGCCGGCGGTGGCATGGGCGGCTTGCTCGGCGGCGCTGGTGGCGGCGGGATGGGGGGCGGCATGCCCGGCCTGCCCGGCGGTGGCGAGATGCCAAAGCTGCCTCCCGGCTTCGACAAGTTCATGAAGAAATAAGTTCAACATATTGATTAGAATACAAGAAAGGTAAGGTAGAATTTTATGGCAACTGCAATTCGTCTGTCGCGCGGCGGCTCCAAGAAGCGCCCCTATTACAAGATCGTCGTGACCGACAGCCGCTCGGCCCGCGACGGCAAGTTCATCGAGCGCATCGGCAGCTACAACCCGCTGCTCGCCAAGGATGACGAGAAGCGCGTCGTTCTGGACGCAGAGCGCGCGAAGCACTGGATCTCGGTCGGCGCACAGCCCAGCGATCGCGTTGCGCGCTTCCTCGATGCGGCTGGCGTGAAGGAGCGCGCGGCTCGCAGCAACCCGAACAAGGCGAAGCCGGGCGAGAAGGCCACCGAGCGCGCCGAAGAACGCGCAACCAAGCTGGCCGAAGCCGAAGAGGCGAAGAAGGCCGCTGAGGAAGCTGCAAAGGCTCCCGTCGAAGCACCGGCTGAAGAAGCGCCTGCCGCTGAAGCTGCGCCTGAAGAAAACGCGGAAGGCTAAGCCTTGCACGATCGTCCCGTCACTCTTGCCGCAGTTATTGGCGCGCATGGCGTGACGGGCGAGGTGCGCCTGAAGCTGTTTGCGCAAGGGGTGGAAAGCCTCAAGCACTATAAGAGCTTCGCGATTGGCGACCGGGTGCTGACGTTGAAGACGATCCGCCCCGGTCCCAATGGCGCCGTCGCGCGCTTTGCCGAGATCGGCGACCGCACGGCTGCCGAAGCATTGCGCGGCACGGCTCTCACCGTTGCGCGATCCGCCCTGCCGCCGCTGGCGGAGGGGGAGTACTACCATGTCGACCTGATCGACTTGCCTTGCGTGTCCAGCGAAGGCGAAGATCTTGGGAAGATCGTGGCCGTCGAGAATTTTGGCGCAGGTGATATCCTGGAGATCGAGCGGCCCGACACCAAGCGGTTCATGGTGCCAATCAAGGCTGTGGACATCGGTGAAGACAAGGCTGTCATTGACGCTCTATTCATCGTTTAGTATATACATTGCGTATATACGGAGGCGAGAATGTCACAGGAATATCGCGCAAAGGTTTTCAAATCAGGCAATTCACTCGCGCTTCGCTTGCCGAAGGGGCTCGGGCTTAAGGAAGGCACTGAGATGAAAGTGCGAGAGGAGCGCGGGCGCTACATTGCCATGCCGGTCGACGAAAAGCCGAAGAAGATAGACCTCGCCGGGATCTATGGCTCCGCTCCTGGTTTTAAACCGTTCGCGCGAGAAGAACGGCAGTTTGAAGATCGTGAACTGGATTGGGAAGGAAAGCTGCTGAAAGGTGCCTGATCCTCTCTTTCTGCTCGACTCCAATATCTGCATATATTTGCTGGCGGGTTCGTCCGATACGCTGAGGGAGCGAGTGGAGACATTCGAACCCGGTGAGTTGGCAGTGTCTGCGGTGGCCTACGCCGAGACGATGTTGGGAGCGAGGCGGAGCAACACAGTTCTTCAAGCCACTGCATTGTTCCGTATCATCGAGGTGTTGCCATTCGATGCTTCTGCGGCCGAACGCTATTCGGAACTGTCATTCAGGCGCGGGAGCTATGACCGGCTTATCGCCGCACACGCTTTATCTGTCGGACTTCCCCTCGTGACCAACAACGAAGCCGATTTTGCCGACATCGCTGGCCTGAAGGTCGAGAACTGGACAATATGAGTACGCTTACTTCCATTCTTCCTTATGCCTATCTTCTGGCGCTCGTGGCGGCAGGATGGCGGTTGTTCGTCGTGCGATGGTCTCGCACCCTCAAGATCGCGTCGGGGATCGTCATCGTCACAGTGACGCCATTGCTGGTGCTGGTGCCCGCATTGCTGCACCCGGAGCGGCCCTTTGCAGGTCTGTTGCTGGCGACCGGCATCGGTATGCTTGCCGCAGGAGCAGCATGCCTGCTGGGCGGGATGGCGGGCGCTTGGCTGCGGCAGAGGGCGCGCAAGGCGTGACTTTTGCGGCGCAAGTGCTGACGCTCTACCCGGAGATGTTTCCGGGACCGCTCGGAACTTCGCTTGCGGGGAGGGCGCTGACCGAGGGGAGATGGTCCTGCGACGCCATTCAGATCCGCGATTTCGCAACGGACAAGCATAAGTCGGTCGACGATACGCCGGCAGGGGGCGGGGCGGGAATGGTCATGCGCGCGGATGTGCTGGCGCGGGCGGTCGATCATGCGCTGGAACGGCAACCTGATGCCCCGGTCATCGCAATGACGCCCCGTGGGGAACCGCTGACGCAGGCGCTTGTCCGCGAAGTCGCCACGGGTCCGGGCGTCACCATTCTGTGCGGCCGGTTTGAGGGGATGGACGAGCGCCTGTTCGAGGCGCGGCCCATCCGCCCGGTGTCGATCGGCGACTATATTCTGTCGGGCGGAGAGACGGCGGCGATCGTCCTGCTCGATGCTTGCGTTCGACTGCTTCCCGGTGTAATGGGCGCGGCTTCCAGTGGGGATGACGAGAGCTTCGAAAGCGGCCTTCTCGAATATCCGCACTATACCCGTCCCAATATCTGGGAAGGGCGCACGATCCCTGAAGTGTTGCGATCGGGGGATCATGCGAAGATCGCGGCGTGGCGGCAAGCCATGTCCGAAGATCATACACGGTTACGGCGACCGGACCTTTGGGAACGTCACAACGACGTTCGGGACCAGTCGCCCTCTGGCGCGCAACGACAGACGAAGGAAAAGAGGGAATGAACCTCCTGCAGCAGATCGAGGCCGAGAACATCGCGGCTCTCGCCAAGGATATTCCGGACTTCCGCCCCGGTGACACCCTGCGCGTCGGCGTGAAGGTTGTCGAAGGCGAACGCAGCCGTGTGCAGAACTATGAAGGCGTGTGCATCGCGCGTTCGAACAAGGGCATGGGCAGCAACTTCACCGTGCGCAAGATGAGCTTTGGCGAGGGCGTCGAGCGCGTCTTCCCGCTCTATTCGCCCAACATCGATTCGATCACCGTGGTCCGGAAGGGCGTCGTGCGTCGCGCGAAGCTTTACTATCTGCGCGGCCGCACCGGCAAGCGTGCGCGTATCGCCGAGCGCCGGGACAACCGCAGCGAAGGCTGAGGCTTTTTTCAGGCTACGACGTGAAAAGGGCGCTGGAGCAACTCCAGCGCCCTTTTTCGTTGCGTCAAGGTCGATGCTGGACGCGTCAGGCGGCGCTACGCAGCGGAACGCCCGGTACATTCTTCGACGTGCGGATCGTTAGCGATGTTTTGACACTCACAACGTTAGGAGCGGGGGTCAATTTCGACGTCAGGAATTGCTGAAAGCTTTGAAGATCGCGCGCCACAACCTTGAGAATGAAGTCAATCTCACCGTTCAGCATATGGCACTCCCGTACTTCCGGCAGAGCGGCGACATGATCTTCGAAGGCTTTGAGATCCGCTTCGGCCTGACTCTTGAGGCTGACCATCGCGAAAACCGTGATGGTAAAGCCCAATGTCGCCGGATCGATCACCGCATGGTACGATTTGATCGCCCCATTGTCCTCAAGTGCGCGCACTCTGCGCAGGCATGGAGGCGCCGTCAGGCCGACCCGGCGCGCGAGGTCGACATTCGTCATCCGTCCATCTTCTTGCAATTCGGCAAGAATTTGCATGTCGATCGTGTCGATATTAACGCCAGCCATTAGCCGCTAAGTTCCTTTCCGGTTAGTGCCGAGTATAATAATTATATTTCAGAGCAATGCAATTGTCCCACTATGCTACGCCGCGCCGTGAAAGAAGATCACACTCTTTTCCTTTAGGCCGAGGACGCCTAACCATGTGTAACGATCATTGGAACGGCACTGGCCGTTAAGGAGCACCGTGCGTTTCAACGACCTGATGCAGACCGTCCTGGCGGCAGATGGACAAGGCAGCGGCGCCGTCACGCTTTGGCGGCAATGTGTCGATCTGGTTGCGCAAACGGATCGCGTTGATCGGAATATACTTCCCGACCAGGATCGTGAGACACTGCTGGCGCGCATGGAACAATTGCGATCAGCCGTGAGCGAGACTCAGCGGATCGCTTCGGTCGTCGAACTGGGCGGCCGCCTTTCATCGCCGACACTGGTGCGGTTCTTCGCTCTGGATCGGCCGGCCATCTGTGCCGCAGCCATGGCGCGGGCGCGCCTGCCCGACGATGTCTGGCCCAGGCTGCTTTCGGCTCTGGGACCAACTGCGCGCGGTGTGTTGCGCGGGCGGCGTGACATCGGGCCACAGACGCGGCGAGCGCTGGAGGCTTTTGGGAAAACCGATCTGGTGCTCGGCGGCTCTGGCGAGGATGCCATGCTGCTGACGCCCGACATGGCAGTCGAGGCGGTCGCAGTCGAACCGTCCCTCAAAGGCATCTACCGCGATGCACCGGAGCGTAAGCAAGACGCGGAGGACAAGAGCCAGATCCGCGCCTTGGTCGACCGGATCGAACAGTTTACCAGTAGCCATAAAGCGAAGCCAGCCGATACGCCTCCAGACCCTCTCGAACCTGTTCGGGCATTCGCTTTTGAAACTGACGCCACGGGTACGGTGGTGTGGATAGATAAGGGTCCGCGGACGGCGCTGATCGGTCTTTGCATCGGGTTGCCTGCACTGGCCGGAGGTAGTGGGCCGGACGCTAATGTCTCGGGGGCTTTCACGAAGCGAAGCGGCTTTGAGAATGGCCGGTTTACGATTGCAGGCGGGGAGCTTGCGGGCGAGTGGCGGCTGTCGGCGATACCGTATTTCGATGCGCAGTCCGGTCGGTTTCAGGGATATCGCGGACAGGCGCGGCGTCCCCACCTGCACGAAGTTCCCGCTCTCGCCGGGCTTGAGGATAGTTCACCGCTTGCGGGTCTGTCAGGAGATGCGGTCAGGCAACTTGTCCATGAGCTGCGGACGCCACTCAACGCGATCCTTGGTTTTGCCGAAATTATCGAGCAGCAGCTTTTCGGTCCGGCACCTGCCGAATATCGGGAGATGGCCGGACAGATCGTCGCCGATTCCCGGCATCTTTTGACGGCCTTCGACGATCTGGATTTCGCCGCCCGTGTCGCACGCGACGAAAAGGGCGGGGCGCCCGAGTCAGTAGACGTCGCGTTGCTGATTGCCAGGATTGCAGCGCACTTCGCCTCTTGCGAGGAGAAGCGGCGAATCGATGTCACCGTGGCGCGCGACCTTCCCGCGGTGCGTGTCGATCCCGTACAGGGCGAACGGATGATCCAGCATCTCCTGCGGATGCTGTTGTCCGTCTCGCCACCGGGCGAAGTCATGACCGGGGCCTGCTGGTTCCAGCCCGCCGGTGACGGGGGACGGATCGTGCTCGCAATGGACCGCCCCCATTCCCTCAAAGGCATGAGCGAAGCCGAACTGCTCGATCCCGGCTTTGCCGCCGACGACCAGAGTTGGCCCGATGCGCCTCTGTTGGGCTTGGGATTCTCACTGCGGCTTATCCGCAGTCTGGCGGCCACGGGTGGTGGGGGGCTGGAAGTGGAGGCGGAGCGGTTCAGGCTGCATCTGCCCGCGGCGGCCGAAGCCGTTCGCGAGACTGGCCCCAGCTGACAACGATACGGCAACTATTTTGCCGTTAAGGAGGAGGGATGACGGTCCCGCTTCCCAACTCTGCCCATGACGGTGGCCTGTTACGGCCGCCGTTGAACGAAGACCGGATAGCGCTGGACCCGGCATTTGGAACGCGCTTCACCCTGTTCGTGGATACCGAAGAGGAGTTCGACTGGAGCGCGCCATTCAGTCGCACGGGACATAAGGTGACGTCCGTCGCAGCGATGACGCGAGGGCAAAAGTGGTTCTCGCAAGCCGGTGTAAAACCAGTCTATGTCGCCGATTATCCTGTCATAGACGATCTGGCCGCCTCTAGCGCTCTGGCGCAATGGATGGATGAAGGCACCGCAGATGTGGGCGCGCATCTCCATCCCTGGGTCAATCCGCCTCATGTCGAGCAAGTCAGCGTGCCGAACAGCTATGTCGGCTTTTTGCCGGAAGCTGTCGAGAAAGCGAAGCTTGAGGCGCTTTGCGCACGCTTCGAGGCGGCGTTCGGGAAACGACCTGCGGCCTATCGGGCTGGTCGATATGGCGTCGGCCCCAATAGCGCCCGGCTGCTGGAGCAGGCCGGGTTCAGGCTCGATAGCTCAGTGCGAAGCCTTTTCGACTATTCGGCACAACAAGGGCCAGCATTTTATGGCTTGCCGGTCGACCCTTATTGGGCTGGTCCCGAGCGAAAGCTTGTGGAACTGCCGCTTTCAACCGTTTTCGTCGGGCGTCTGCGTGGCATCGGGCCGCAACTTTTTCGCGCTGCGGAGGGAATCGAATTGCTGACGGGCGGCCTGTCGCGTGCAGGATTGCTGAGCCGCGTGCCGCTGACTCCGGAGGGGGTGAGCGCGGGCGACGCCATCTGTGCTATCGACGCTCTTATCGAAGATGGCGTGCGGGTCCTCAACTTCAGCTTCCATTCGCCTACGTTGGAGCCCGGCCATACGCCCTATGTTCGGGATGCCGCCGATCTCGAAGGCTTCTACCGCTGGTGGGGGCAGATCCTGGAGCATCTTGCCAAGCGCTCGGTTTTGCCCGCGTCACTTGACGAATTTCTCGATGCCGTGCCCGCACGTGCAGCTTTGGGTTGCAAAGTTGCGTGACCCTCGGCTAACGACAATCGAAGTGTGGGCCTGTAGCTCAACGGTTAGAGCTGGCCGCTCATAACGGCTAGGTTGCGGGTTCGATTCCTGCCGGGCCCACCATCGCTTTATGTCATGAGTAGTATATCGTGACGGTAAACTCTTCTGAGACAAGTATATACCAGCGGTGCTCGCCCGTTTGCTAGCAAGCGGCCAAAAGCAGCCGCCGCCCGTATGTCTTGAAAACCAGAGATAAACGGCACCAGAAGCTGTGTAAAAGCTACTCAATATCAGTGAGGTGCGAAATGGCGGCGCGACCGCCTGTCTGTTCTTGCGCGTGGTAGATGGTCATAATGGCAGGGCGGTGGTGGATTTTATTTCCGACAGGGCGACCATGGAGTTGATTTCCTGGATGCCTGGAACCCGGCTCAGCTTGTCAAAGAAGAAACGTTCATAGGCATTGATGTCGCTGGCAACGATGCGCAGGATGAAGTCCGTGGCGCCCAAGGTCACGTAGCAATCGAGTACCTCGTCAAAGCCCTGGATGGCCCGGGAAAATTCTTCGATATTCTCCCGGCCCTTTCCATTGAGTCGCACCTGGGCAAAAATTTGCGCATTCAGTCCTACGCTCTGCCGATCGAGAAGAGTAACCTGACCCAGGATTATGCCTTCTTTGCGCATGCGCTGTATGCGTCGCCAGCATGGTGACTGAGACAATCCCACGGACTCAGCGATTTGAGCGACGGTGAGGCTTGCGTCTTTTTGCATGAGGGTGAGGATTTTGCGGTCCATGGCGTCGAGTTCGGCAGGCATGATTTTCCCCTAAAATGCGGATATTCGGAGTTCTGCGCCTCATTGCAAGGGAAGTTAGGGGTAAAAAGCCAAGTTTTACCTCTCGCCTGGTGCGATAAGGGGCTCAAGATTCGAATGTTCCTGAGAGGATGGGGAGCTTGATGTGCCGGCGCTAGATTTCCAATGTCGGGCCGACCTCGTGGCGGCC
>NZ_JARYGI010000120.1:0-741 GCF_033795625.1 Sphingobium sp.
AGGGCAAGATCGTCAAGGACGGGATGGGTTCGTCCATCTCGTCGATCGGCACCAAGATCGCGGTCGCCAAGGGCGTGTTCACGGGCATGAAGGCGGCCTACACGGCGTTCAAGGCAGGCGCGACGGCAAGCCAGGCGGCAAGTTCGGGCGCCAATGCTCTGATCATCGGCCTCGACCCAACTTCGATCGCAGTCAGTCTCGCGATCAACTTCATGATGGAGTTCCTGTTCGCGGGTTGCGACCAGCAGGACATGGAGACGGCGATGCTGCGCTCGTCGGGCATGTGCCACGAGATCGGCAGCTACTGCACCTCGAGCTTCCTTGGGATCTGCCTGCAGAAGGCCCGTGGCCATTGCTGCTTCAACACCAAGCTTGGCCGCATCATCCAGGAGCAGGGCCGTCCCCAGCTCAAGGCCTTCAACGGCGACCTCTGGGGCACGGCCAAGAAGCCGATGTGCCGTGGGTTCACGCCCGAGGAGTTCCAGGCGCTCGATTTCAGCAAGATGGATCTCTCCGAATATTATGCTGACATCGAAGCCCGCACCCAATCCGACATCCAAATCGACATGGGGGAGCGCATCGATGCGTATCTCAAAGCGGTCAATCCGTAGCGCCTCTCTGGCCGTGCTGCTGGGCGTGGCGTCCGCCGCGCTCGCTCAGGACAGTGGAAGGCAATCCGCTGCCGACCAGGGCCAGGCCAGCATGGATCGCCTCGAAGGCGCGGTCGCGCGCGGCAAGGAT
>NZ_JARYGI010000121.1:0-737 GCF_033795625.1 Sphingobium sp.
CTCCACCCAGAACCGGTCGCCAGGCGGGGCGCGCCAGCTCGCTGGCGCGCCCTCAGCGGCTCCGAAAGCCAGGCCTCTCACCCGCGTCAGGATGCGGCCGCACGATCCATCCGCGGAGCCCGCTCCAGCACTGCATCCACGGCGTCGCGGAGGTGCGCGGCAGCCCTGTCCTCGTCCGCCGCTTCCAGCCACTCCAGCGCCTGCCGCATCAGCGCGAGCGCCATCGCCTTCTGGAGCGTCGGGTCCGTCTCGAGATCGTCCATTTCGATTGCCCGGGCGCACCTGATCCCAGCGGTCGCGTCGGAGCGCCCCGTCCAACGAACTCCCGCGCGCTGGGCGCGGGAGCCGGGGCTGGTAACACGTCGAGACATGCGCCTACGCTTTTAGTGCCGGGGCACCTGGACATATGCGCAGGCACCCCGGCGTGAGACCACACCGAGTTGCCGTTCTCGACGGGATTACCAGTCCCGGCGCTGCCGCTTTGCAGCGCCCCTGCGGACTATCATAGGCATGTCGGCGAACCAACCCGCGACTGCTCGCCGGCTGTTTGCGCCTCCCGGTCAATGATGGTTGGGCGCGCCCGCGCGGCGGCCCGAAGATCGATCAGATCTCGCGGTCCCGCCGCACGTGGCCGGACCATTCCCGCGTGTCAAATCGAGCGCCGCGGTCGAGGGTGTTCAAGCCCGCCGTCGCGCCCAGATCAGAGGATGAAATCTCTCACAGACTTCCCAGTCTGT
>NZ_JARYGI010000122.1:0-727 GCF_033795625.1 Sphingobium sp.
GAAGCCCATCGCCAGGCTCTTGCGGAGATCGTTGAAAGCGGACCGATCCCGGCTATCCATGGGGTTGTCCGCTGGCGGCTGATCGACCTGGCGCGGTGGCTTCATGATGAGTTTGGAGTATCCTTGACCGAGACGACCGTGGGGCGAGAGTTGAAGAGGCTGGGCTATGTCAAACTGACTGCGCGCCCGCGCCACCATGCGCAGAATGAATATGCGATGGAGGATTTAAAAAGGGGGCCTTGCAGCCGAGTTGGCAAAGATCAAAGCTGCCCTCCCGCGCGGCACACCGCTAGATGGCGTGGTTGCCGCCCTCCCCAGACGGCATCGCGATGTGCCAGAATAGTGGTGTTGAGGACCACTGAGCGGAAAGGACGGCAACCATGACGAAGGATACGATGATCGGAGTAGATTTGGCAAAATCGGTTTTCCAGTTGCATGCCGCGTCGATGACGGGGCAGCCAAAGTTTCGAAAGAAGCTTTCACGACAAAGCTTTGCGAGGTTTATGGCGGAACAGCCTCCTGCGATGGTCGTGATGGAGGCATGTGGGAGTGCTCACCACTGGGCCCGCGAGATGATCAAACTGGGACACGAAGTGAAGTTGATCGCGCCGCACTACGTCAAGCCGTTTGTAAAGCGTCAGAAGAATGATGCGGCCGACGCCGAGGCTATCGTGATTGCAGCTCAGCGCCCCGAAATGCGCTTCGTCGAGGCGAAGTCCGAAGATCA
>NZ_JARYGI010000123.1:0-726 GCF_033795625.1 Sphingobium sp.
TCGGACCGAAATCATGATAGCGATCGCGATGATCCGCTCGCGCAAGGCGTTGCTGTGCCGCCAGTTGCTTGGCCGGCCACGCTTGCGCGATACAACACCCGAGGCGCCTTCGGATCGCAATCGCTCCAGCAAGCGAAATACCTGGCGCCGCTTCAATCCGAGCAGCGCGGCGGCGTCCTCGACCCGAAGCTCGCCGCGCTCAATGCGCATCAACGTATCAAACCGCGATAGCTCGCCGTGGCTCATCGCCACCATCGTCATACTCTGGTCCTCCCGTGGGAAGACCATGAACACCGCCCAAGCTCAAGTGAGACATCTCTACTTTGCGCGACTGTGACATTTGAACGTTGCTGCTACAAAATTTGTTCCTGCCATGTAGAGAAGTCACAATCTCTGCCATTTAGAAATGTCACAGGGTAGGGACAGCAGGGGCTGCGTGGAGCCATCGAAACAGCGCAGCGCAGCCCCTGCTGATGCGCTGACATTTAAGTGGTGCGCTGTGGACCCGCTGCGTCAGCAGTGGGCCCGGTCATATCCTCTGCAGGAAGCTGAGCGTGCCGCGTTCGCGCAACGCCTCATCACTGAGCCTGGGACCACGCTTGAGCTTTGAGCCACCCAGTTTGCGGCGGTCGATCTTTGGTGGCGGGTCTGGCTCGGGAAACAGATGCATTGGTTGGTCACGGCGGGCAGGGGCATCGTTGTTGCGTTTACGATGATGCGGCATGA
>NZ_JARYGI010000124.1:0-705 GCF_033795625.1 Sphingobium sp.
GGATCGATTTTGCCGGATTCTGCCACGTTTACCCCTGCAACCCATTGCCGCCGACCTATGACAAAAGCGCCCCTATTCGCCGGGACGCTTCGTCGAAAGCCTGATGATGTTCCTGAACGCCGCCACGATGCCGAGACCGAGAAAGACGAGCAGAAGCCAGGGCGACGTGCCGAACAGGCGGTCGAGGACCCAACCCACCAGCGCACCGCCGACAAGACCGCCGATCAGTTCGGCCAGAACACGATTGCCGAGGCGGGACCCATCGTCCGCCGCTTGCGTGCTCGCACCGACCCTGACCTTTTCGGTGCGTTCGGCGCGCACGATCCGCTCTTCGAGCGACGTGATGCGCGCATCTTCCCCCACCGGGTCTTCCCCGGGTGCGTCCTCGGTCATCGCGGCCTCCCTCCGTCCGCTATTGCGTGGAAGAAGGCCATGAAGCCTGCGGCTGCACCCGTCAAGGCGCGGCCCGTTTAGAAAGGGGATGCGGGATAGTCAACCATTGTAGGACGGTCAGGTAGAGCCATTGAAAAGGATCGCCCGATGGTAGCGATCCCGTCAGCCCGCCGTGGCGCAATAGGGCGGCAAGGCTATGGGTCCAGCGCCTTTCGTCTGCCATCCGCCCGCGCCGATCCGATAGGCCTGACCCGGCTTCACTCGGCTGCTGAGCGTCTGGCAACCGGTGGCGGCGGCTACGTCGGAGACCGT
>NZ_JARYGI010000125.1:0-700 GCF_033795625.1 Sphingobium sp.
TCCCACGCAGTTTTGTAGGTGTCCCGCACGTCGATCGGAAGATCCGACAAATGCTGGACCGAACCGCCGTTCGCTACGATCGATGCCCACACATCTTCCCGATCCATGTTGAATTCGCGTAGCTTGCGAACCAGATCCGGGTTGCGGATCTCATGGTTTCCAGACAGCGTCTTATGATTGTAGACGTTGGCAGGAATGGGCTCGATCCCAGCAGAGGCGCCACCGGCAATGATCGAGATCGAAGCGGTCGGAGCAACGGCGATCTTGCAACAGAACCGCTCCAACTCGCCGCCGTCAATCGCATCGGGACAAGCGCCACGCTGGTGCGCGAGCAGCCGCGAGCAGCGGTCGGCCTGCTTCCGGATGGTCCGAAAGATGCGCATGTTCCAGACCTTGGCCGGCGCCGATTCCCAGGCAATGTCGCGCTTCTGGAGGAAGCTGTGGAAGCCCATGACGCCAAGGCCGACCGAGCGTTCGCGCCAGGCTGAATAGATTGCCTGCCGCATTTCTTGAGGAGCGCGCAGGATGAAATCGGTCAGCACATTGTCAAGAAAGCGGAACACGTCCTCAAAGATGACGTCGTTGTCAGCAATTTCATCCCAGTGGATGAGGTTCAGCGACGTGAGGCAGCAGACGGCCGAGCGGTGTCGGTTCTTATGATCACGGCCGGTCGGTAGGGTGATTTCGGAGCAGAGGTTGG
>NZ_JARYGI010000126.1:0-687 GCF_033795625.1 Sphingobium sp.
ACTTGAAATCCGTCATCGCTCCATCCGTTCAATCTCCGCCAAGCATGCTCAAGCTTCACGATTTTTGCAACAGAGCCGTCGGAAGCGCACCGCCTATGGGGTGAGCTGGTCGCGCAGACGCGGCGTAACGCCTCTAAGTTTCCCGGCCCCGGTTGGGCATCGGTGATCGACAAACTTGAAGAGGCGGGAGGCGAGTACGAAGCTGAGGTCGCGCGCCGACTGCAACCCAATCCACCTACGGAATGAGCCGCTATCGCAGCCAGGTCCGCGAGGTCATTAACCGCAACACGGTCGTGAGCCTCGCGCTGGATCAGGGCTTCAATGCCTTCCTGCCCGTCTATGACGGCGGGGTTGATTTTATCCTTTACCGCGAGAGCGACGGCCTTGTTCGCAAGGTGCAGCTCAAAGGCCGCTGGACGATTGACCGCAAGTACCTTGACCGTGACATATGGGTGGCGTTCCCGATCGCCGGTGATTGGTATGTCATGCCGCACGACGTGATGGTGGCCCTTGCCGAAGCGGATGGTGTGACCAAGACCGCTTCATGGATGGATGGGGGTGCTTACTCAAAGCCGCGCCCGTCGAAAGCGACGATCGCCGCGTGCGCGCCCTATCGCTGTACCTCGATCGAGGCGGTTGTGGCCGAGGCAGCCGACGAGGCAGAATCGACATGAACCAGCTCAGCTT
>NZ_JARYGI010000127.1:0-685 GCF_033795625.1 Sphingobium sp.
GCCACTGGGCCTCATCCACCCCGTGTCCGAGGTGGGTCATCTCGACAAGGGGGCAATCCGCCTCACCGTGAACGGTGAAGTGAAGCAGGATGCGGATCTGACCGAACTGATCTGGCCCGTCGCCGACGTCATCGCGTTCCTCAGCACGCTCTATCGTATCGAGCCGGGCGATCTCATCTACACTGGCACGCCCGCTGGCGTTGGAGCTGTGGTCGAGGGCGACGTGGTGACCGTCACGATCGAGGGTCTCGAACCCACCGAAGTCACCATCGGCCCAAAAGCCGCCGACTGATTTTTCATCAGCCCAGAAGGCGGCGCTAAGACCGCTAATCCGAGGAGGGTAGTTATGGCAGTTCTAACAGCGGAGGCCGGATCGGCCTCCGCGATCGATGCCGCATGCTTTGGTCCCTATCAGTTCAGGATCGCTGCGCTATGTGCACTTATCGCAAGCCTCGACGGCTTTGACACGCAGGCGATAGCCTATGTCGCGCCGACAATCGCCGAAGCATGGAAGCTCGACAAGGCCGCTTTTGGCCCCATTTTCGGTGTCGGGCTGCTCGGCCTGACGATCGGCGCGTTCCTTCTCAGTCCCGTCGCCGACAGGATCGGTCGGGCTCTGTTGCAAAGATTGGCGGCAGTCAGAGGTAGGCTGTCGCTCTGCGCCGATCAGGCGGCTGCTGCGAAA
>NZ_JARYGI010000128.1:0-676 GCF_033795625.1 Sphingobium sp.
CGAGGCATCCGCAGGCGGAGACGACTTCCTCGCCGGGATCTGCCGGGCATTGATTGTCTGCAGTGCAGGCGTGGAAGAAGGTGTCGTAGCCGACCGGCACATTCTGTTTTGCGCCCACGACGCCATCGGGCGCTGCCTCGCTATTGGCCTTGGGCGCGCGGGTCTTGCAAACGGGCTCGCAGGCCGCGACCGACCCCCGGTCGGGAAGGCTGAAGGCACGCGTCGATGTCGCATAGCTTCCGTCGCTCTGGCGCGTCCGGTCGGCCAGCAGCGTCTCGGTCGAATGGTCGATGACATAGGCGCCGCGGCTTGTGTCGGGCTTCGCGATGTCATCGACAGCACAGCGATAGGTGCGATCCTTCAGGTAGAAGTCGCGTGTGAGTTGTGTCGGGCAGCTCGGCCCGCCCAAGACGCGGGTCTGGGGGAGGGGCCGCAGCCCGGTCGCGACCCCGTTGATCCAGGTTTGGACACCATCAACCAGCTCGCTGTCGAGCTTGCATTGCGGATCGGCGGCGATCGCCCCGCAACCGTCGACGACCTGCTCCAGCGTCTTGCAGCTGTTGTCGACATCGACATGGACCTGCGCGAAGCCTTCGCCGCCCTCCGCGACCGCGACGCGCAGCCAGATCTCATGATCGCCAGCGGTGAGAAAGGTGCGCAGATCGAGGTTCGGATA
>NZ_JARYGI010000129.1:0-669 GCF_033795625.1 Sphingobium sp.
GCATTCTGGTCTCGACGTCGCCGATTAGGTCGAGAGCACGGCGCCAGTTGCCGTGCCAGAGGAAGTCCCGAACTCGCTCGAGAGTGGCGACGGCCACGTCTTTATCCGTCTCGGATGGGGGCGGCAATCCGCGCGCGATCTGCTGCATGACCGTCACCCGCATGGCGATGTGGAAATAGTCGAGGACATGCTCGGCGTTCGGCCGCATGTCCCATTGAAGATTGCGGACGTTCCTGCCACCATCGGACATGAAGGTGATCTCACGGTCCATCCCGACGCCTTGCTCCAGCAGCAATTCATGAAGGCGACGACGCGGCCTGTCGTCATGTCCGACCACGAAGCCGAACCGGCGCGTTGGCTCGCTAATTTCGCCATCCTCGCCCGGATCGACGACGGACTTACCCACGATCACCTCGAAATTGTTCGGCCGATCGTACCATGATCGTACATAGCCTCCATCGATCCCGACAGTGACAGGCGGTCCTGGCAGCGGACCATCGGTCCAGTCCGCCTCGCAGCCTTCGATGAAACAGCGTCGCTCGGTGCCAAGCTCGGCTTCCAAACGCTCCGCGACGCGTAGGGTGTCCTGCCGGGCTCTGTTGCAAAAATCGTGAAGCTTGAGCATGCTTGGCGGAGATTGAACGGATGGAGCGATGACGGATTTCAAGT
>NZ_JARYGI010000012.1:0-97590 GCF_033795625.1 Sphingobium sp.
TCCCCTCAAATCTCGCTTAGGGCATTGAATCATGCCAACACGGTCAGGTGAAGAGCCTTTTTCCGCGACCTGTTAAAGCCCATAGTCGAGCTGGACCCACATTTTTCGGGTATCCGTTGCAAAGGCGTCGGCATCATAATCCGCGTATTTGACCAGAGCAGTCAGCTTCTTGTTCAGCTTCAACGACGCCTGCGCATTCCATTCGCTGCCATAGTCGATCGATAATGGGTCGCTGTCGAAGCGATGATAAGTCACCAGCAAACTTAGCGGTCCCGTTCCACCCAGCTTCGGAACAACGTAGCCCAGGCTGGCATAGGCGTCGCGCAGGCCGTTGGGCGGTGTCACCAGGAACTTGTCGGCCCAGCCATTGAATTTGTGCAGGGTCGCGAGCGGCGTCTGAACGCTGGCGCTGACCTGCGCATTGGTCACGAGATTGCGAGCCGATCCGGTTGCACCTAGCACTTCGTATCCGCCGGTCAGCGTCCAGCCCTTGGTTGCGAGCCCGATTTCGCCAAGCCAGTAATCCGCTGCGTAGTCGATCTGGCTGCGATGATAGTCCGACTGGCGGGCGTAGCTTGCCAGCAGGTTCAGCTTGACCGCGTGCGAGATGGGAATAGCGAATGCCGCACGCCCGCCGAATGTCTTGCTGGACATGCTGAACGGCCGTCCGAGATAGGTGATCGCCGCCTCGTCCTGATCCACGACGTACGCAAAGCCGGTAAGTGTTCCGGTTTTCAGCTTCCATGAAAGGTTCGCCAGGATGTTGTCGCCACTCACTGCCTGTTGGCGCGCACCTGAGCCGTCGATCCCCCAAATGGTGCGCTGACTCCAGGCGTAAGTGACGTCCGCTTTGACGTCCTTGATCCCTGTCCACTCCACTCGGGCAGCGTCAAAGGTCTGTTCGTTCTGACGCCAGTTCACGGAGCCGACGAAGCGCTGGTCGTCCAGGTTGATGCGTTGCCTGCCTACTGTCATCAGGGTCTTGGCTAAGCCCCTGAATTGTAGCTGGACTCTGTTTAGCTCAATGGTCTCTGGGTCCGCGACGATCGGGTAGGCGGCCTTGCCATTCACTCCACTATTGTATTTTCCTGATAGCGCCAACGTACCTTCCCCCTCGACGAGTATCGAGAAGTCGCCGGCGATCGCTTCGACGCCGCTGCGCATACGCAACGTAACCGCATCGGCATCCCTGGCCAGGCCAAGCTGATCCACACCTTCATATCGAAGCCGCGTTTCCACTATCGGCTTCAGTTTGAAGGGATCGGCAAGCGCGGGCTGTGTTATTGTGACCCCGGCGATCGACGCGCCGAAGATGATGGTTCGCCTGTAACGCATTTTCTAGCCCCCTATGATTGACTATGAAATGATTAGATCCGTTGCCGAGGGCGAGAGCCCTGGGGGATCGGCTACGGGTGCACTGCAACTGCTGGTATAAGCCTCCCCGATGGCCATTTTACCTTCTTGATCGGACGCAAAAAAACCGCCTCGAACGCCATTCATCGGAATGGACTCGGGCGGCGTCGTTGCCTTGCAGTCTGACTTCCATCAAGACTGACGCGATGTCACTCTTCGTTGAATGACATCGCTTATGAAGCTGCACATCCTTGTGCGAGCATCGCCAAGCTGACATCAATATTGTTGCAGTGCAAGATCAAAATACAGGGGTGCAATCCGTCGTCTTGCTAAAGAGCGGAATTGAACCCATCCCACGCACGGCAGTTATTGGAATGGGCGCTGAATTGCCCTGAGAGGGTAAGACAATGCGGCCTAAGCTTAAGCCCCTGCACGAGCAGGTGATCGTGATTACAGGCGCGACCAGCGGAAACGGGTTGGCGACTGCCCAGGAAGCCGTTCGGCGTGGCGCTTCCCTTGTCATAGCTGCCCGCAATCCCGAGGCGCTTATCACGATAGAACGCGATCTTTCCGCAAAAGGCGGCCGCGTGGCCAGCGTCGTCGCGGACGTTTCCGATCCGGAAGATGTCAGTCGCATAGCCGAGAAGGCCATAGAGGAGTTCGGCGGCTTCGATAGCTGGGTGAACAATGCCGCCGTCGGCCTGTATGGCAGACTGGACCAGGTGCCCCTGCCCGACCACCGTCAGACGTTCGACGTCAACTACTTCGGTACGTTGCATGGTTGCCTGATCGCTGCGGAGCACCTCAGATCCAGGCCGAGTGGAGCGATCATAAACATCGGATCGATCCTGGGAGACCGGACGATAGTTCAGCAGGGGCCTTATTCAGCCACGAAACATGCGGTTCAGGCACTTACCGACACCTTGAGAATGGAGCTGGAGCGCGAGGGCGCGAACATATCGGTGACGCTGGTCAAGCCCGGCGGATGCGGTACGCCTTACCCAGAGCATGCCCGGAACTACATGGACCAGCCGCCGCGAATTCCACAGCCGCTATATCATCCTTCCATAATTGCGGACGCCATCCTGTTCGCGTGCGAAACACCCAGACGCGTCATGTATATAGGTGGAGGTGGCGTGGCTTCGTCGCTGATCGGGCAAATCGCGCCGCGCTTGACGGACAAGGTCATGGAAGCCATCGGTACGAGGATGCAGCAGAAGCCCGGAGACCCCGGCGATCCCGCAATGCGTGACAATCTGTACGCCTATCGCGCGGACAGCCGAGTGACCGGCACGCAACGCATGTGGCTGCGAAAGACCAGCGCCGCGGTTGCAGCGCAAAAGCTGCCGGGTGCAGCGTGGGTTGGCGCCGCCGTCGGTCTTGGCTTGATGGCGTTCGCAAGACGAGGGTTGAAGCAGCGCAGTTAGTCAGATCGCGATTTCGACGCTGCGCGCTTTCACTGCGATGGAGCGCTCCGCTGTCTGGAACTCGACAGTGGCATAGCTGCGATTGATGCAGACCGTGGGGCCATCGGGCGAAAGACGGAAAGCCAGCGCGTCGGCGGTAGAGGCTTCCCATTCTTCGACCGTCATCGGCTGGCCGCCAGGGCTAAGCCACGAAACCTGATCGTCGCTAAGCAGGGATGTGTCGATCAACGCGGCATAGGTTGTCCGAATGGCGGAGAGCACCATGCTGTGTTGCTCGATATCACGATCGCGACCTTCCCAGTCGATCCATGTGACCGGATTATCCTGAGCGTAGGCGTTGTTGTTGCCTCGCTGCGTGCGGCCGAATTCGTCGCCTGCCGTCAGCATGATGGTGCCGCGGGACACGAACAATGTGGAAAGCATCGCCTTGATGTCCGTGCAGCGTCGCTCCAGCACCTGCGGGTCGGACGCCTCGCCCTCGGTGCCGCAGTTCCAGCTGAAGTTTTCGCCGTGGCCGTCGCGATTGTGTTCGCCGTTCGCCTCGTTGTGCCGCTCCGAATATGCGGTGACGTCTGCCAGACTGAAGCCATCATGGGCGGCCAGAAAGTTCACGCTGCGGCTCTTCTGACCCCTGAAAATGTCACTCGATCCGGAGATGCGCGTAGCCAGCGCGCCGAGCATATGCGGATCACCGCGCCAGAACCGCCGTACGTCGTCGCGATATCGATCGTTCCATTCCAGCCAATCATTGCCAAATTGGCCAAGCTGATATCCACCCGGCCCGATATCCCAGGGCTCGGCGATCATGATCCGGTCGCGAAGGATCGGATCGTCCGCAATCTCGCGCAGGAGCGGCGCGTTGGGCGAGAAGCCCGTGGGCTCTCTTCCCAGCGCTGGAGCTAGATCGAAGCGAAAGCCATCAACGCCGGCATGCTCGACGAAATAGCGCATGGAATCGCAGATCAGCCGCCGACAAACGGGATGATTGCAGTCTACGCTGTTCCCTGTCCCGGTATCATTGATTAGTTGTCCGTCGGGGCCATGCCGGAAGTAGGTCCGGGCATCCAGGCCCCTGAAGGACAAGGTGCTTCCGAACGCATCGCTTTCGCCATTATGGTTGTAGACCATGTCGAGGATCACGCCGATCCCTGCATCGCGCAAAGCCGCAGTCGCCGCACGTAGATCCGAGATGCCGCCCGGCGCCAGACGCGGGTCGAGCGCGAAATAGCTGACCGGATTATATCCCCACGCGTTCGTCAGACCCAGCGGCGGCAGGTGCCGTTCATCTATCCACGCATTGATCGGCATCAACTCGACCGCGCCCACATGCAACCGCTTCAGATGGTCGATGACGGCGGGATGCGTGAGTGCGCGCAATGTCCCGCGCTGATCCTCGGGTACTTGAGGGTGCAACATCGTGAAGGATCGGACCTGAAGCTCGTATATCAGCCCGCCCGGCCGGAATAGAGGGGGTGCAGCCGGGATGCACGCCTGTGGCGCCTCAACCACCGCCTTGGGAACCAGTGCCGCAGTATCCACGCCTTGCCCCCTGCGCGCCGCCAGCAGGGGGTCATAAGCATAGGCACGATCGATTCGCGTTGCATAAGGGTCAAGCAGAAGCTTATCCGGATCGAACCAGAGGCCCGCATCAGGATCATAGGGGCGGTCGGCGCGAAAGCCATATCGCGCGCCTTCACCCAAGCCCGGCGCAAAGAGCGAGAAAATGCCGCCCTGCTGCACCATCGGCAGTCGCTTAACTTCCCTGCCTTCTTCGAAGACGCAGAGCCACATTGTCTCAGCCGCCGACCATATCGCGAAATCGGTTCCGCCAACTCGGAGTTGAGGACCAAGTGCCGGAAGATCGGCGGGCGTCATCGTACCAGCGAACGGTAGAGCGCCGCATAACGCGCGGCGCTCCTACCCCAGGAGAAATCCGCTTTCATTCCTGCGCGCTGCATCGCAGCCCATTGCGGAGCATCGCCATGGAGCGCAACTGCCCGCTCGATGGCCCGGCGCAAGCTGGCGACATCGGGTGGCGTGAACTGGATACCTGTCGCCACGCCTGCCGCCAAAGCGGCTTCGTTGGCGTCGATCACAGTATCCGCCAAGCCGCCCACCCGCGCCACGACAGGCACGCAGCCATAGCGGAGCCCATATAGCTGCGTGAGCCCGCATGGCTCGAACCGGGAGGGTATCAGGATCGCATCGCCCCCGCCCTGCATCATGTGAGACAACGGCTCGTCATAGCCAATCCGGACGCCCACGCGGCCATGATGCCGGTCAGCGCCCGCAAGAAAACCGCCTTCCAAAGGCTGATCGCCCGAGCCCAGAATTGCGATCTTGGCTCCCAGGGCGACAAGATGGTCGAGGGCATCGACCAGCAGATCCATACCCTTTTGCCATGTCAGGCGGCTGACGACGATGAATAGCGGGCTCTTGTCCACATCCAGCGCGAAGCTGCGTTCGACCATGCGCCGGTTGGTCGTCCGCGAAGACAGGGAGCGATGGGAAAACGGCTTGGCCAGCAGTGAATCTGACGCCGGATTCCATTCCGCGACGTCGATCCCGTTCAAGATGCCATGAAGATGGTCTGCCCGCCCGCGCAGCAAGCCATCCAGCCCCATTCCATCTGCGGGCATCAGGATTTCCCCGGCGTAAGTGGGGCTGACCGTCGTAATGGCGTCGGCAGAGACAAGCCCGGCCTTCAGGAAGCCGATGCCGCCATAATATTCCACGCCGTCGACGCCCCATGCTTTGGGTGGCAGGTCCAATGCGGCAAAAACATCGGCGTCGAACCGGCCCTGAAACGCGAGGTTGTGCACTGTGATGACTTTCGGCACCGTACTCGCAGCGCCAAATCGCATGTAGGCGAGCGTCATGGCCGCCTGCCAATCATGCGCATGCACCACATCGGGCCGCCAGCCCTTCAACAGCCCTGCAGCAATATCCGCTCCTGCGCGTGAAAGCGCCGCGAAGCGACGCCAGTTATCGGCCCAACCCGTGCCCGAGGCGTCATCATAGGGCCCGCCTTTGCGGGTAAAGAAAGCGGGGCAGTTGAGAATGATCAGCTCCAGCGAACCCACCTTGGCCGACAGAAGCGTTGCGGCCTCTCCGAACAAAGCAGGATAACGATGGAGCTTCTTCGCTTTCCCTAGTTTCGCCATGACTGAGGGATAACCCGGCACGAGCGTCCTGACGGCCACGCCCTCTGCCAATAAAGCTGGGGGCAAAGCGCCAACCACGTCGGCAAGTCCCCCGGTCTTGATTAAAGGCTGGACCTCCGACGCTACCCCCAGGACTTTCATGCGGTCAGTCTATCCGGTAGCCGTTCGATCATGGACTGGGTAATAAGGCATATTCCGTTATCGGTCCGCCGGAACCACTTTGCGTCCTGCTCAGGATGTTCGCCAACAACAAGGCCCGATGGAATTCGCACGCCGGAATCGAGTACGCACTTATGCAGTTGCGCGCCCCGCCCGATCTCGCAATTGGGCAAGATGATGCTCTCCGTTATCGAGGAGAAGCTATGGGTTCGAACGCCTGTGAACAGCAGGCTCCTGTGCAGCGCCGATCCAGAGACGATGCAGCCCCCGGCCACCAGCGATGATGTCGCGGACCCCCTTCGCCCTTCCTCGTCATGGACGAATTTTGCCGGAGCAGTGACTTCCGCATAGGTCCACAGCGGCCAGCTCGTATCGTAGATGTCCAGCGGAGGGACCACGTCCGTCAGGTCGATATTCGCCTGCCAGTACGCATCGATGGTCCCGACATCGCGCCAATAGGCCTCGACTTCACTCTCCGCCCGAACACAGCTGCTGGCGAAACGATGCGCCACGGCCTTGCCGTGCTTCACCATGTAAGGAACGATGTCTCCGCCAAAGTCGCGCTTGCTGTCCGGCGTATCGGCGTCGCGGCGCAATTGCTCAGCGAGAACCTTGGTGCGAAACACATAGATACCCATCGATGCCAGTGCGCGATCGGGCTGACCGGGAATGCAGGGAGGAACCGCAGGCTTCTCCACGAAGTCAGTGATCCAGTCGTTTTCGTCGACTGCCATCACGCCGAAGCCGACTGCCTCCATCCGCGGCACTTCGAGGCAGCCGACCGTGACGTCCGCGCCGCTGTCGACGTGCTGCTGAAGCATCAGCTCGTAATCCATCTTATAGATATGATCGCCAGCCAGGATCACCATATATTCAGGTGCATAAGCTTCGATAATGTCGAGGTTCTGAAACACCGCGTCGGCAGTACCTTCGTACCATTGGCTTTCGGATACGCGCTGGCTGGCCGGCAAAATGTCGAAGCTTTCGTTGCGTTCGGTGCGGAAGAAGTTCCAGCCGCGCTGCAGGTGCCGGATCAGCGAGTGCGCCTTGTACTGCGTGGCGACGCCGATCCGCCGGATGCCGCTGTTCAGGGCATTGGAGAGCGCGAAATCGATAATCCGCGTCTTGCCGCCGAAGTGGACCGCAGGTTTTGCCCGGATATCCGTCAATTCACCCAGACGGCTGCCACGTCCCCCGGCAAGCACATAGGCCATGGCGTCGCGGGCAATGGGATGCGTTCTCCGGTCCATCAGTCTCTCCTGCCCTTATTCCGCTTCCAGCATTATCGTGGCGAGCGGCGGCAGGGTAAGATGCGCCCAGCCGTCCTGCGCCGCTTCTACAACGCCCCAGTTGCCTGCTCCGCTCCCATTATAGTCGCTGGCGTCGGTATTCAGTATCTCGCGCCACCGCCCCCCAAAAGGAAGACGCGTTCCGTAACCATGCCGCAGGAGCGGGGTAAAATGGCTGATGACCACAATCGGCTTTTCACCCGGAGCCAAACGAAGCCAGGCAAATACGGAATCCTCAGCGGCATTGACGAGCAGCCACTGGAACCCCTCCCCTTCACAGTCGCGTGCATGAAGTGCGGGCTTCCCCCGGTAGAGCCAGTTCAGGTCACGAACGAGAGATTGAACGGCACGGTGCGGCGTGTGATCCAGCAGATGCCAGTCCAGCGCCCGCGCCTCGTTCCACT
Source organism: Sphingobium sp. (assembly GCF_033795625.1). Classification (GTDB taxonomy): domain Bacteria; phylum Pseudomonadota; class Alphaproteobacteria; order Sphingomonadales; family Sphingomonadaceae; genus Sphingobium. Next base: position 7,797 of record NZ_JARYGI010000012.1, read on the forward strand.
CGGCGCGCTGGGCGAATTCCTGCCCCATGAATAGCAGCTTCTTGCCGGGATAGCCCCACATCATCGCGAAATAGGCGCGCAGGGTGGCGAATTTCTGCCAATAATCGCCGGACATTTTGTTGAGCAGCGATCCCTTGCCATGGACGACCTCGTCATGGCTCAAAGGCAGGACGTAATTCTCCGTGAAGGCATAGAGCAGGCCAAAGGTGATGTCGTCATGGTGATGCTGCCGATGCACGGCGTCGAGCTGCAGATAGCGCAATGTGTCATGCATGAAGCCCATGTTCCATTTGAACCCGAAACCCAGGCCGCCTTCGTGCACCGGCTGGGAAACCTTGGGCCAACTGGTCGATTCCTCCGCCATGGTCACCGCGCCCGAGCCAGTTCCGTACACCGCACGGTTCATGCCCTGAAGGAACTCGACGGCCTCCCAGTTTTCCCGCCCGCCATCGGCATTGGGGATCCACTCGCCTGCTTTGCGGGAGTAATCGAGGTAAAGCATCGACGCCACGGCATCTACCCGCAGGCCATCGACATGGTAGCGCTCGGTCCAGAACAAGGCGTTGTTCGTCAGGAAGGCGGCAACTTCCCGCCTGCCGAAGTTGTAGATGGCCGTGTTCCAGTCGGGATGGAAACCCTTTCGCGGATCTGCATGCTCGTACAGCGCAGTACCGTCGAATTCTGCAAGGCCGTGCGCGTCAGTCGGGAAATGCGCCGGCACCCAATCGAGTATGACCCCGATCCCTGCGCGATGGGCGCCGTCGACAAATCGCGCAAACCCGTCGGGGTCGCCGAAGCGGGCCGATGGCGCGTATAGCCCTGTCGTCTGGTACCCCCAGCTTGGATCATAGGGATGCTCGCTGATCGGCATGAACTCGATATGGGTAAAGCCAAGGTCGACCACATAAGGGATCAGGCGGTCGGCAAGCGCATCCCAATGCAGGAATTGCCCGAACTCATCCCGCTGCCAGGACCCGGCGTGGACCTCATAGATCGAAATGGGCTGGCGGCGCGGATCGGCGGTTCTCCAATACTCGCGATGTTCCGCGTCGCCCCATATATGCGCGGGGGTATCCGCAATGATCGAGGCGGTCGCCGGACGCAGTTCAGATCGAAAAGCGAAGGGATCAGCCTTTAGAGGCAGGACAACGCCATTCGCGCTGACTATCTCATATTTGTAAGCATGGCCCGGACCTACATCTGGCAGGAAAATCTCCCAGGTGCCGCTGTCGGCGCGCAGGCGCATCGCGTGGCGGCGGCCATCCCAGGCGTTGAAGTCCCCGACGACCGAGACCCGGCTCGCATTCGGCGCCCAGACCGCGAAATGCGTTCCTGCCACGCCTTCGTGCGTCATGACATGCGCGCCTAGCTTGTCGAACAGGCGCAGGTGCGATCCCTCGGCGAGGAAATAATCGTCGAGAGGACCCAAGACGGGGCCAAAGCTATATGGATCGATGACTTCGTGAGTAGCGCCATCAGGATAGCGGGCGCGATACCGCAGCACCTGCCGCTGCCTGATCGCGACCTTCCCTTCAAAGATGCCTGCCTCGTGGATACGTTGCAGCGTGCCCGCCGGATTACCGTCGAGAGTCGACGCACTCACTTCCACCGCATCCGGCAGAAAGCACCGGGCAATGAAATCCCTGGCTGCCGGATGCACGCCCAAGATGGAGAAGGGGTCGCTTTCGCGGCCCATAACGAGCGCTTCGATCCGCTCCGGTGTCAACACCTCCCGTTCACGCCAGCACCTTCCAGATGTCCTTCGCATATTCACGGATAGTCCGGTCTGATGAGAACCAGCCCATGCGCGCCACATTGTATATAGCTTTGGACGCCCAGGCGGCCTTATCGTTCCACAGCGCGTCGGCGCGCCGTTGTGCAGCCGCATAGCTGTCGAAATCGGCAGCGACCATGAACCAGTCGTGATCGCAGATGCCACCGATCAGGTCGGCGTACCGATCCCGGTCGCTCGGGGAAAACACGCCCGAACGAATGGCGTTCAGCGCCTGAGAAAGTTCGCTGCTCCCATCGATGATGGAGCGCGGGTCATAGCCGTTGGCGCGTTTCTCGTTCACTTCTTCAGCGGTAAGACCGAAGATCAGGATGTTCTCCTCACCCACATGATCCCGCATTTCCACGTTCGCGCCGTCTAGTGTCCCAATGGTCAGGGCCCCGTTGACGGCGAACTTCATGTTCCCGGTGCCGGACGCTTCCATGCCCGCGGTCGATATCTGTTCGGACAGGTCGGCGGCGGGAATCATGATCTCCGCCATCGAGACATTGTAATTGGGCACGAACTGGATCTTCAGCAGCCCCTGCACCGCCGGGTCGTGATTGACGACACGGGCCACGTCATTGGCCAGCTTAATGATGAGCTTTGCATTGTGGTAGCTGGGCGCAGCCTTGCCGCCGAACAGTTTGACGCGCGGCACCCAGTTGCGCTCGGGATGCGAGCGGATCTGGTCGTAGAGCGACACCGCTTCGATGATGTTGAGCAACTGCCGCTTATACTCATGGATGCGCTTGATATGAATGTCGAACAGTGCCGAGGGATCGATGCGCGCATTGACTCGCTCGCGCAGAACTTGGCTCAGCCGCTCCTTGTTGGCGCGCTTCACGGCCATGAACTTGTCCTGAAACGCGCTGTCATGAGCGAAGGCTTCAAGATCGCGGAGCGCCTCGGCATCGTCCATGAAGCGGTCGCCGATCGCCTCGCGGATCAATCCGAACAGGCCGGGATTGCATTGCATCAGCCAGCGGCGGAATGTGACGCCATTGGTCTTGTTGTTGATACGGCTCGGGTAGAGGCGGTGGAAGTCTGCGAACACCGTCTGCTTCATCAGGTCCGTGTGCAGCGCCGATACGCCATTGATGCTATGCGATCCGGCGAAGGCCAGGTTGCCCATCCGCACGCGGCGCTCCCCGCCTTCATCGATCAGCGAGATCGTGCCGATCGCTGCATCGTCGAAACCACCCGCGCGCCGTGCTTCGGCAAGCAGGCGGCTGTTAACGGCATAGACGATCTGCATGTGCCGGGGCAGCAGGCGCTCGAACAATGGGACCGGCCAGCTTTCCAGAGCTTCTGGCAGAAGCGTGTGGTTGGTGTAGCTGAAGGTGCGCCGGGTGATGTCCCAGGCTTCGTCGAAATCGAGGCCGTGCACATCGAGCAGGAGTCGCATCAGTTCCGCGACGGACACGGCAGGATGCGTGTCGTTGAGCTGGATCGCGGCTTTGTCCGGCAGCGTCCTGATATCTTCGAAATACTGAATATGGCGCCGTACGATGTCCTGAAGCGAGGCGGCGGAGAAGAAATACTCCTGCCGCAGCCGTAGCTCCTGACCGGCCGGCGAGCTGTCGGCGGGATAAAGCACGCGCGTGAGGGCTTCGGCGCGGTTGCTTTCCTGAAGCGCACCGACATGATCGCCTGCATTGAAGCGATCGAGCAGTATCGGGTCGATCGGCTGAGCCGTCCACAACCTGAGCGTGTTGACGCGCTTTCCCCGCCAACCTGCGATGGGCGTGTCGAAGGCAGTCGCGATCACGCGCTCGGCCGGTTTCCAGACCATCTGGTGGGGCGTGGTTTCATTCCCTTCGGCAGGATCGACCAGACCGCCAAAGCCGACTTCATAGCTGGCTTCACGGCGCTCGAACTCCCACGGGTTGCCATGCGTGAGCCAGGTCTCCGGAAGCTCGACCTGCCAGCCATCCGATATCTCCTGACGGAACATGCCGTTCACATAGCGAATGCCATAGCCATAGGCGGGAACATCGACCGTCGCCATGCTCTCCATGAAACACGCCGCCAGCCGTCCAAGACCGCCATTCCCCAGCGCCGCATCAGGTTCCAGTTCGGCGATCACGTCAATGTCGACATTTATCGACGCGAGCGCCTGCTGCATCTCATCCAGCAGTTCCATGTTGGAAACCGCGTCCCGCATCAGCCGACCGATAAGAAACTCGAGGGACAGATAATATACTCTCCGGCCCCGCTCTTCATAGGTCTTGTGGGTAGAGGCGATCCAGGCGTCTATCACGCGATCCCGGATCGACAGGATGACTGCGTGCAGCCAGTCGTGCGGCTGCGCCGCCGTTGCGTCCTTGCCGAGCCGGTAGGTCAGCCGCTCGACGATCTCCTGCGCAAGCACGGAAGGATCGGACTGGCGAGGCGCAGGTTTCGGGAGACTGGATGCGGGTGTTACGATATTCATGATGCGGGAAATCCCCTGAGACGAAACGAAGCTGCATCCTCTCCTTTTATTATCGTCAGGATTGCACAGCAGCCCCCAGCGCGCCAAGCCTTTCTTGGTTCCCTATACGGATCAGGCGCGGCTTTCGGTCAGCGCGGCATAGATCAGGGTTTTCAGCTCCCGGCGCACCGAGATCGCAGTGGAAGGCATCACCTGCGTCATGAAGATCGCGACGATCCTCTCCACCGGATCGACGAAGAAGAACGTCGACAACATTCCACCCCAATAATATTCGCCGATCGAACCCGGCAACATGGCCGCTACCGGATCACATGTGACAGCAAAGCCAAGGCCGAAACCGATACCGGCATTCTGGCTTTCGCTGAACATCGATCGGGAAATTCCGGCAAGGTCGCCCCCGCCGGGCAGATGGTTCGCGGTCATGAGCGCAACCATTTTTGGTGACAGCAGCCTCGTTCCGTCCAGCTCGCCTCCACGAAGAAGCATGCGGCAGAAACGGTGATAATCCTGCGTCGATGAAACGAGCCCGCCGCCGCCGGAATAAGAGCGCGGCGGCAGTCGCCACCGGCTGTTCTGGCCGCGGTCGTACAAGGTTCGAGTTCCGCTATTGTCCGCCTGCCAGGCATCGGTCAGCCGCGGCTGATGATCGGGAGGCACTTCGAAAAACGTATCGGTCATCGCCAGCGGCGAGAAGATCCGTTCCGCGAAAAAATCGGCAAGAGAGAGTCCGGATAGACGTTCAACCACAATCCCCAGGACATCGGTTGAGACGGAGTAATTCCATCCTGCTCCAGGCGAAAACTCCAGCGGCAAGGCGGCAAGCGCAGCAATATACTCATCGGACGTCCGCGCCTGATGAAAGACATCCAGCTTCTGCGCGGCATAGGCTGCATCGATAGGGCTCTGCTGCTGAAAGCTGTAGGTTAGGCCCGAGCTATGCCGAAGGAGATCGATCATACGCATCGGCGCTTCCGTGGGCCGCGTGGAGAAGGGCTCTCCGTCCTCCCCCCCTCCAGTGCGTACCGCCAGATCACGGAACTCAGGCAATATTCGATGGACTGGGGTATCCAGTCCAACGAGGCCATCCTCCACCAGCATCATGAAAGCCACTGACGTAATCGGCTTGGTCATCGACGCGATCCGGAACAGCGCGTCCTCCTGCAGCGGCGTCCCGTCTTCTCGCGCGTGGCCAAGCGTGCAAAAAGCGACCGGCTGTTCGTCGCGGGATAGCAATAGCTGCGCGTGGGGCAGCTTACCTGAAACCAGTTGCTGATCGAGGAAGGCGGCGAGCCGGTTCAGCCTGCGGGGGTCGAACCCTGCGCTTTCTGCGGCTCCAGTAACGAAAGTCTCGCTCACGCTGTTCCTTATCATGGTCGCGGAGGTAGGGCACCTCGCTCAGGACCGCAAGGCGCTCCCACCATGTCTAGCAGTCAAAGGTCCGGACGCTGCGCCACCCAGATGACGTGCCTTGCACCCTTGCCGCTACGAGCGGCGCGGACAACTTTCTCTTCAACGCGAAAGCCCGCATCCGTCAGCCGCCGCGTGAAGGCGACGCTTGGCCCGGCGGACCAGATCAACATTACGCCGCCCCGACGAAGCGCACGTCGCGCGGAGTCGAGACCGCCTGCGCTATAGAGCCAATCATTGCTTGCCCGCGTGAGGCCGTCCGGACCATTGTCTACGTCCAGCAGGATCGCGTCATAGCGGCCGGGGCTCTCTTTGATGATTGCACCGACATCGCCTTCCCTGATGTTGGTACGAGGGTCCGTCAGGCTGTTGCCAAAGATCTGAGCCATGGGCCCACGAGCCCAGGCAATCACAGCAGGCACAAGCTCGGCGACGCTCACCTTGGCATCGGTGGGAAGCAGATCCAGCGCGGCACGCAGGGTGAAGCCCATCCCCAGTCCGCCAATGAGCATATGCACGCCAGAAGCGTTCCCCAGCCGCTCGCAAGCAAACGCGGCCAACGCCTCTTCCGATCCGCTGAGACGGCTGTTCATCAACTCGTTGCCACCCAACATGATGGAGAATTCTTCTCCCCGTCGAAACAGCTTGAGCTGGCCGCCATCCCCCGGCGCGCTGCCGGGTATGTCGGCGGTATCGACTAACAACCTTGGTATCACGCTGCGGCTTCCTGCAAATATGAAAGCCAACAAAGGGCTCTTGGCGCGTTAATCGAATAGAGGACACTTAGGAAGTCGATGGCGCCTCAGTCTACCGATCCAAACTGAATGTCCTTGAACTGCGCAGCGAAGGTCTGGGCCGTGGGGCTACGATAGACGCCTTGTTTCAGATAGGGGCCGACAAGGTCGTTGAAGCCCAGGGCGCCAGTGAAGTCCACCAGCACCTTGTCATCGCGCCACACCTTGAGCCTGCCATTTCCGAAGGGGCCAAGGACGATCTGTACCTTCATATCATACCACTGGCCCCGCGTAAGCGGCTGGCTGTCATCGAAGTGACGGACGTAGCGGATGTCGCTCGGTGTAGATAATGCGGGGCTGGAATCGCGCGTCACGACACGCAGGCGGTCTCCCGCCAGCTCCAGTGCAAAAGATGGACTATGTTCTGCTTCGCCCGGATCGAGAACCGCGCCGAGCTGCGTCAGCAGCAGCCAGGCCGCCTTGTTGGTTTCACCGGGCTCCACAAGGAACTTGAAGGCGATCTGATAGGTCTTGCCCGTCAGCATTTTGTAGGTGTCATAGGATTCGGAGCGCTCCGTGGCTCCGGGGGTATTTACAGGCAGGCCATCGCCTCCCCGCAACTCATAGCGGCGAATGCCGCCCTGCTGTTCGGCATAGCTCCAGGATGCGCCGGTATTCTGCTGGCGGAAAGTAAGAGAGATGAGGTTCATGGGCTTCCATCCTTCAGGCCCCGACGTAGCCTGAACGACTTCTTCCTTTGTCGATGAAGACGGCATGGGATTGGGAACGGGCGGCGGCATAGGCGCAGGTTGCGGCTGCGTGATGGTGACGGGCGTCGCGCCGCTGCTGGCCGGCACCTGCGAGGTCGGCGCTGGTTGTGCGCCACCGCCTCCACATGCGGACAGGGCCAGGATGCTCAAGTAACTCGTCGACATTTTCACCAAGTTCTTCACTGATACTGACTTTCCGCTCGCTGGTTTGAGCAGAATGACAGGGGGAAGTTTAAAGATGGTAAATCATTGATTCAGCGTAACTAGATGGTCTGAGTTTCGTGTTGAGGCATCACCCGTTCAATTTAGCCGAAGGTTGCTTGGGAACGTCGGGGTGCACCAGACATTACCTAGAAACAGCTGGAGGTGCCCGAATGACCTATAATGACCGCATGACCCTTTTGGCGCGATTGGGTTTCGCCGCCCGGGGGCTGGTATATTTGCTGGTGGGCTGGTTCGCGTTGGACGCCGCACGGCAGGGAAGCCGCCCAAGCGACAATCAGGGGGCCATGGCGACACTGGTCGATGCTCCGTTTGGCAAGGTCCTGCTGGCTTTGTGCGCCCTGGGTTTCGCCGGCTATGCCTTTTGGCGGCTGATGCAGGCGGCGGTCGATCCCGAAGGGCGCAGCAAATCGACGCGGGGCCGTTTCGAGCGGGCGGGCTACGCCATCAGCGGTATCACGCATCTCGTCCTGATGGTCCTCGCTGCCAAGCTGGCATTGCGCGAGTCTCCCGCAACTACAGGCGCGCCGGGTGATGAGAGCGCACAAAGCTGGTCGGCCTGGCTCCTGGAGCAGCCCGGCGGCGAGGCTTTGCTGATCGCTGCCGGAGTGTTGTTGATCGTCGTAGCCGGCGCGCAAGCCTTCAAGGCCTATTCTGCAAAGTTCGATGACCTGTCCATCGACGTACCAGCTCCCAGATATGTGCACTGGATCGGCCGTTTGGGTTACGCCGCACGCGCGGTGATATTTGCCATGGTGGGATGGTTCGTGATTTCGGCGGCACGCAATAACAATGCAGAGGAAGCTGGCGGATTGGGTCGGGCTTTGCGAGAACTCCAGGCGCAGGAACATGGTGCCTGGATGCTTGGGATAGTGGCCGTTGGTCTGGCTCTATTCGGAGTGTTCAGTCTGATCGAAGCACGGTTCCGCCGCGTGAATGTGCCCAAGGCACATATTTAGCCCTATCCCTGGGGAGGCGCGGCAGTGGTATCCGCCATTACCGCTCCGCGCGTTCCCATCGGGCGCTCGGGTCCGACGGTCGTATCCCGTGCAGTCTGGCGCTCCGCTTCTGCGTTGATGAGACCGCCTAGCAGGATCGCGTAGGCCGACACGTAAAGCCACATGAGGAGCACGACCACCGCGCCCAGCGATCCGTAGGTGGCATTATAGTCGCCAAAGCGCGAGGCATAGGCCCCGAACCCCAATGTCGCGCCAAGCCACAGCACCGTCGCGATAACCGATCCGAGGCTAAGCCAACTCCAACGTGCATCATTGCGATCCGGCGCGAAACGATACATGCCGGCAATGGTGACGCAACAGAGGAATCCTGCCGCAAGCCATGTCACGATCTTGATCAATGCGACGCCTAACGGCCCTGCTCCGGAAAGGAAGGTTTGAGCATAGCTCAGCATCGTGGCAGCCAGAACGCCAACGATGCCGATGATGATGGCGCCAACTATCAGTAGCGCGGCCGTCACGGTGCCCCTTACGATCCCGCGGCGATCCTCTTCTTCATAGATCACATTGAGCGCCGTGATTATCGCCCCCGACGCGCGAGTGGCGCCATAGATGGCGACCAGAAGGGCAGCTACCAGTCCCAACCCCTTCTTGCTCGCCGCTGCCGTCGTCAGATTGATCAGCTGTTCATAGATGAGCTTCGCGGCGTCTCTGGGAACAAGTTCGATGATCGTGCGCATATGCTGCGCGACCACGGCAGGATCGGCGAGCAACCCATAGCTCATGATCAGCGCGCCCAATAAGGGGACAAAAGACAGGAACGCGTAGAACGCCACTCCGGCAGACATCAGCCCCAAATTATGCTTGCCGCTGTTCGCCCACACACGGCCGAGCACTGCTTTCCACGCATGACCAGGTAGTTGGCCCGGCGTGCTCGCCTCGCTTCCGTCCCCCATGTGTTGCGCCACTTCAGGCCAGGCTCTGCAGCGGCTGTTCCAGGGCTACGGTGTCGCGGGAGGCCGGCCGATGCTCGAGAAGAGCGACGGGCTTGTTCTGCTCGAGCCAAAGCTTGCGAGCCGCAAAGCCCGCGCCAAGCAGAAAGGCTTTGCCGGGCCAGCGCAATACCGCGCTAGTCACCAGCAGTCCTGCCACCGTGCCGATTATTCCGTATTTGCCTGCCGCTGCCGCGACACGCGTACCTGCAGTCGCGGCTGCTATTCTAATCATGAAATTCATCGTGTATTTCCCTGTTGATGCCCACATTGGCTAATGCCGCATCCGCCGGGTTGTTCCGGTTTCTTAGTAATCTTTGGAATATCGCACGTTAACGGATGTACCCGTCGCTCCGCCCGTCTGAGAAAGGACGCTCAGCGCCTTTGACAAGGCAACCTCCAACTGGGTCGCCGTAAAGCCCCGCGCATCGGTGATGATCTCAACATACACGTTGTTCGTGAGATATTGTCCGGCGGCCAGGGCGGTCCCCCGACCGTTCGACTTGTCAGCGCCCAGAATGCGCAGGCGGTCTATACCCGAAGCGCCCTGCAGCTTGCCGAGCGGATTGAGACCTCCACCGCTGCCGCGAAGGCTGTTCAGGGCAGCCGCCAACTGAATGGCCTGCGTCGCGGACAGGTTAGAGACGTTGCTGCCGAACAAGATGCGGGAGAGCACCTCATCCTGCGGCAGGCTGGGAGTCGAGGTGAAGGCGATCTCGGGCCGTTGGGCGGTGCCGGTGACATTCAGTATCGCGTTCACACCTTCTACCGTAGTGCTGGCGGAAATCACGATGGAGGGATTGTACAGGTCGCTTCCGCCGAACCGGATGTTGCCCTTCGTCAGTTCGAAGCGCCGCCCCGAGAAGCTGTAGGTGCCGCGGATCACGTCCAGCTGCCCTACGATGCGGGGCGCGGCAGTAGTGCCGGTGATCCGCAGGTCGGTCTTCCACTCGGACTCCAGTCCCATCCCGGTGACGAATATCTGGTTGTCCGCCCGCACACGGATATTGAGCTTGAAGAGGCTGGGCGGCGCGTTGCCAGGTTCTACTGCATTGATGGGACGCAGCGCCTCGCCCTTGCGCCGCACGCCAGTCAACTCCCGGATTTCCGCCCCGCCCTGCCGAATGATCTGATAGCGCAGTTCGGGAAGGCTCAAGTCGCCGGAAACCAATGCCCCGGCCGCAGGCGAATTCGTGACGGCGAGATTACCCGTCACGACCGTCCCAAGAGCATCGCTCCGGGCAAGCCGCGCGTGGTCCAGCGCCACGCGTATGTCCATCGGGAAACCGTTGGCAGCGGACAGACTGACGCGCCCGCTTGCCTGCACGGTGCCATCGCCCGCGCGACCATTGAAGCGGCGTATCTCCAGCTGGTCACGCGTAAAGCGGCCGTCGAACTGCATGTTGGTGACGCGTGTTCCGAACGTCTCATTCTCATAGGTGAGCGCATTGGCCCGAACCAGTCCGTTGAACCGGGGGTCGTTTGCCCTGCCGCTAAAGTCGGCGGCGAGCGCGATGCCGCCGGTCAATTGCTGATCGGCCTGCCCGGCGAAGGAGAATAGCACATCTGCAGGACCATTGTAGCGGATGCCGCCGCCCAGCGATCCCTGCATCAGTTGGTTGGTCCAGCTGCCACCGCTCGCGCCGCGTAGGGTGACGACTGCGCGGCCGATCGACGTACCATTTCTGCGGACCAGCGCGCGGAGGTCGCCGCCGCCGTTCTGCAGCCTGCCTTCCATGTTGATGGCCACAGGCTCGGAAACCGCGGACAGGCTGGAGCGCGTGAAGTTGGCGATCGCCAGACGGGTCGTGGCAGTGGGAAACGCGTTGCCGCTTTGCGCGAAGTCGAGCGTTCCAGTCGCCGTACCCCCTACGCCGATACCCGGCATGAAGATGTTGGCGATGGCGAGATCGAAATCCTTGAAGCGCGCCTGCAGCGACGTCTGCCCGCCGATATGCCCGGCAAGGTTGATGGCGCCCTGCGGCAGGACGAGGGACGTCGGTTCCAGACGATAGCCAGTGCGATCGGCACGGATGATCGCTGGTTTGGCCAAGCGGAAATCGACGCGATCCGCCCGCCCTTTCAAAGCCACCGCATACAGGTTGGGACGCAATGCCGCATTCATCGCGACATTGAACGGTACGCCGCTGGTCCCGTTCGCCACGAGCTGGGCCGTACCCCGCCCGCCACGGTAGTTCACCTTGCCGCGTGCTTGCCGGATCACATATTCTCCGTAGGTCGTGTTCGCCAGCTGAACGTCGGCCACTATCTGCGGTGTGTCGTACAGCAGGATGGAGGCATCGACGATCGCTCGGCCGATAACGATGTTATAGTCGCCCGGAACTTTGGCGTTCGTGGCCGTAGCATCGACATCGACGCCCTGCACGCCACCGGCATTGGCTAGTTGCACGGCTCCGGCAATGCCTGAGCCGTTCATGGTGAGCCGCCCGGCGAAAGGTCCTCCGGCGTTCTGGCGCAGTGTGCCTTTGAAATCCACTCCGGCAAAGCGGGCGCGGGAGATGTCGATAATGAGCGGCCCGCGCGCGGTGCGGATAAGCACATTGGCAAAGAATGGGCCATAGGGCGACCCACCCGTTGCCTCCAGCCTGTAGCCAGCGGCTTCACCGTTGAGTTTTGCGACGACATTGCTAAGTTGCACGCCTACATTGGGTCGTGCCGCGCGGAGCACTGCCTGGGGGCGGTCCAGCGTGCCGCGAACCGACAAAGCGAGCGGCCCATATTGGCGGGACGTAGCTCTACCGTCGAAGGACACCGCGCCATTGGTAGCGTATCGGCCCGATCCGGACAGGATCGTGAAGTTGGGAGCAGCCCCCTTCAGGTTCGCTAGAGTGAAGCTGCCTTCCGGCGTCATTCCGATCCGCCCGGTGACGAGCGCATTGCCGCCGAGGAAGTCGCGGACACTCGCATTGTCCAGCTTCGCCGTGCGCACGCCGAACCGCCCCGACAGACCAAAGCCGCCCTTCGCGCCGGGAACGATCTTCACGTCGGTGGTCAGATTGACGATGCCCACGCCGTCCACGCGGTAGTCGTTGACTCGTCCTTTCAGAGCGCCGCGATAAATGGCGTTGGAGAGATCGGCGAGCACGATCGCCGTCGCATCGACCCTGTCGCTATCGATCTTCAGATTGTCGCTGATCAGCTTACCCGAAGCATAGGCGAAGTCGCCCTTGAGGCGCAGGTTCTGAAGAAGGCCGCCCGCCGCTGCGTTCAGGCCAGTCACACGCCGCGCCCGGGCCGTGACGGGAATGCGGATGCGATCAGAGTCGATCACCGCGCGGCCGGTTGCGCGGAGACCCTCGATCCCGGTGGCGTCGAAAGCAAGCTGTGCAGCAGTAAGGTCATAGTCGATGAATGGCGTGGCGAAAGCGCCATCCAGTATGATCGCAGCGCGAACGTCGCGGCCGCGCACCTTTTCCATGATGGCTCCGGGCGTCAACAGCTGCGCGTTGATCTTCAATGCACCGAAGCGGCTTTGCGCGAGATCTATCAGGCCGTTAGCGGTCGCGGCGACTGCAGTGGATCGCAGGCTGGCGCGCAGATTCACGCGTCGTTCCGCAAGTGCAGCGGCCATGTCGAGCGCCAGCGCGGGCGAAGTCAATCGTGCCACCGGACCGTCCATGACCAGACCGGGACGCAGCGGGCCTCTCGCGGTGAAAGTGCCGTCGCGCGCGGCGAGCGTAACGTCGATCAGATTGCCTTTAGGAGACGTGGCGATCAGCTTGCCATTCCACGCCTGCCAGCTACCCGTGCCGTCCAGCGTCATGGTGAGCGGTTGGGCGATGCCGGTCATCGCGGCGACGATGCCCTTTGCAGGCGCATCCAGACGGCCTTGCATCGATAGACGATTGCTGTCCGGAACAGCATCGACAGACGCACGGAGGCGATCGCCGCTATCGGCTCGCGCATCGGCATTGATCTGCGCGCGACCGTCGGCAATGTGAGCAGCGCCCGAGATCGCCACGATCCGCCGTGCGCCAGTCACTGGCGGAGCAAGCTCCAGACGGTCGATCTTCAGCCGGTTGATGTCGATGTCGAGATCGGGAAGCCAAGGCGCATTCGGGTCGGTCGGCGTCTGGTTGAATTGGGGCGCTCGCGCGATGCGGATCAGCGGCGATGTTACCGAGCGGACCTGAATGTGGTTGCGGATATACTGGAAGGGAGACCAATCGACGCGGACCTCTGGACTGGTCGCAAAGACGCCCTTGGGATCGCGCAAGGCGAGATCGCGGATCACCATCTCTCCATAGATGGAGCCTTCGATGCGGCCCACGTCGATGTGCATGCCGGATTCGAGCTGGAGAGCGGCGATCTGCTTGACGAGGAAGCGTTTGCCCGGAGAGGTGTTCAGGCCGATCAGCAGCGCGCCGACGAGAACGGCCAAGCCGACTATGAAACTGATGGCCAAAAAGCTTATGCGCTGCCATAGGGGGCGCCTGGCCCTGGCTGGGGCTGTTGGAATATCCTCGGCCATCAGAACGCCTGCCCTATGCCGATATAGACGGCGAACTTGGACTCTCCCGGTTGCCGGTTGAGCGGCATGGCGATGTCGGCGCGGAAGGGGCCGAAGTTGGTGTAGAATCGTCCGCCGATGCCGGCGCCGAAGCGGATGTCGGAGAATTTGGGGATCGACCCGTTGTAGACCTGCCCCGCGTCGAGGAATGGCACGATTCCAAAATTGCCGAAGCGATAGCGGGCCTCGACCGCAAACTCGTTGACCGAGCGGCCGCCGATCGGGTCGTTATCGGCGTCCTTGGGGCCAAGCTCCTGGAAGCCGAAGCCCCGGACCGACCCGCCGCCGCCTGCGTAGATCCGGCGCGAGGGTGCAACATTGGCGAGGCTCGTCCCGCTGATGGTTCCAAGCCGCGTGCGCGCCGCGATGACCAGACTGTCCGACACGGGATAATAGCCCGACAAGTCGAAGTTTGCCCGTACATAGGGCGATACATTGCCCTGCAGCGATGCTTCCGGAGACACCCGGATCGTTGCCCGTACGCCGCGCGTCGGGTTGAGCAGATCGTCGGAAAGGTCATAGCCCAACTGGCCCGGCAACGCTCCGATGAAGTATGTCAGGCGAGAGCTGTCACCAGTCGCGAGATCGAGCGTCCTTTCGTTCGAGGCGAGCACTTCGAAGCCATAGGACCAGGTCCAGCGCTTCTGGAAGATGGGCGTGGAAACGCGCGAGATGCTGCCCGCCAGCGTGGCGGTGAACGCCTCGTAAGCGGCATAGTCCTGATGGTTGACGGAAATCGACGCCTGCACGGTGCGGTCCCGGCGTCCGGCATTGGAGCGCCGGAATGCCGCGCCCACAGCTTGCTCCTGCGTACCGCCGATGGCGTTCAGGATTAGCGCCCCTTCCGGCGGGAACAGGTTGCGGTGAGTCCATGTCGCTTCCGCGCGGAACCCCTGCCCCGTGCCATAGCCAGCGTCGCCCGCCAGAGTACGCGCCGGGCCTGCCTCCTGTTCGACTTGCATGTCGACATATTCCGCTCCGTCCGGCGCCATCTCTCCAGTCCGTACCGGCTCGACCGAAACGCTGGAGAACAGGCTGGTCGCGGTCAAGGCGCGGCGGAGGTCGTCCACTTCTCGGCTGTCGTAAAGATCGCCGCGGTCGAAACGGGCAAGCACCTGAATGTGATCGGCGCCAAATGCCTGTTTTCCGCTGGTGGTGATGCCACGGAAACGGCTGCGCGGCCCCGTTTCGACAGGCAGCGTATAGTCTCCGGTCAGGGCTGCGCCGTCCAGGACGATGTCCCGCTGTCCCATCTCCGCGAAGGGATAGCCATTGCGCGGCAACTCCAGCGCGACATTGGCTTCCGCCGCCTCGACGCGTTCGGAAACGATCGGATCGCCTGCCTTCAGCGGCAGATTGCTGCGGATCAGATCGGGCGGCGTGGTCGCCGCGGCCGACACGATGATCTCTCCCAGTTTGTACTGCTTGCCCGGCGTTACGGTAACGACTGCGTTAAGTCCGCCAGTCTCTCCCGGCGCACGGTCAAGCGAGGAAAGCGCCGTCGCATCGTAATATCCCTCGGAATGCAGCAGCCGGATAGCCAGCGCTTCGTCTTCACGCGCGCGCGCCTGCACCATCGCCGCGGTATCGGCACGGCCTTTCCCATCCTGCAGTGCGGAAAGCTCGTTGAAGCGGTCTTCGAGCCCGACATCCTCAAGGCCTTCCACAGTGACGCTGTAGCGGACTGCGGTGGGTGCCGGGGCGTCCGTGGCTTTCCCGACTTCGACTGGCGTCACATCGACGGAATTTAACGGTGTCAGGGGTTGGGCGAGTTCTGCGTCGATCTTCGGCTCGGCCGCGTCCGGCAGAACCGCGGGCGCCTTTGGCGTGGCAGCAGGGCCATCAAGGAAGCTGTCGATGCTCGGAAGCGGCGCGTTCATGTCGTCGCCAAGCGGCGGCAACTGCGCGTCGAAGCTCTGATCGTCTATGATGGTTTCGGGAGGCGACGGAGCCTGAGTATCTGTGGTCTGGGCGCTGGCAATAGACACGAGCCCCATGGAGGCCACCGCCGCCCATAGCTTTAACACCGAAACGCCAGATTGCATGATTGTAAGCAGACCCCCCTTGCCGGAGGAGCGAGCGAGCGCACCACCAGTCCAACAGGTGAGACTCCGTTAACCGCCTTTTGTTCCATGGCGCACGAAAGCTCTCGCGGCCTCGCCAACGGCAAGCCACCGTTCCCGCTCCTCCAGAGCGTCCGGAAGGGCCCTATGGGCTGGCGGCTGTTCCGCGGACCGGACTTCGGTCAGGGCAAGCAGGTTGCGAACGCTGGCATCCAGTTGCTCGGCCGCCACGAAGGGCCTCAGAATAGTGGCGGCACATTCATAATGTGCGTCATCACTGTCCCGCAGGCGCAGGCTGTGCCGGGGCAAGCCCGCCGCGCGAAGGAGCGTGCTGAGCCACTTTCCGTCCCATGACGGCGCACTTGCCAGAAGGTCGTGCTCTGCCAGTACCTCCACCATGCGTCGGGCGACCACATCATGCGGGATGCCGTCAGTCAGCAGCAGCGCGTGCGGGATGTGATGGATTGCCTCCGCCTCGGCATCCCATTCGGTCCAGTCAGGCGCAGGGCGAATGAGATACTCTTCGGAACGTCCATCCTGGAACACCCAGGCGACTTCGATGGGGTAGCTTTTCTTGCCGAGTGAGGACGCTTCAAAGTCGAGGAAAACCAGCATGTGCCCGTAATGCCTCTAACCGGCTGAAGCCACCAGTTGGAAATGATGGATTCATGCTTCGATACTTTGTGGAACTTGTGCGTTTGGCAGAGATGGCTACCGCTCCACCCGGCGAAGAAGAACTCCGCGAAGTCGCGCGCAATCGCGGACTTCGGCTGGTCAAGTCACGCAAGCGCACGCCGGGCAGTGGTGATTACGGCAAGTTCGGGCTGACGGACCCTCAGGGCAAGCAGCTTTTCGGGTTCGGCGCAGATGGCCTGACCGCCGACGCCGAGGATATTGAGCGCTATCTGCGCTCCGGCATCGCCGACACATGGCGCACGTCCGCCAAGACCACGGAAGCCAAGAAGAACAGCGCGCCGCCAACGACTGACGTGAAGCCGGCGGCCAAGCGGGCGCCTCAACAAGAGGCTCGCTCTGGCTCCGCAGTGAAACCAAAGACCGCGCCTTCAGAAACAAAAATTCCGGAAAAGAGCAAGGCTCCTCCGCCACTCCGTATCAGGGCAGCGAAGGCGAATGACGCGGCGGCCATTGCGAAATTGCTAGCCGGTCTTAATCGGGTGAACGGTGGCGATAAGGAACTGAAGCGCCGCATCGCGCCCTTCAAAGGCTCACAGAACGGCATGATCGTCGCGGATCAGGGTGGAGTGATCGGGGTGGCGGCGTGGTCGACGATCCTGACGCTCCAGCAGGGTTTGATCGGCCGCATCACAGTGCTCCTGGTACAAGAGGCATCTCGACGACGCGGCGTGGGCCGGAAGTTACTGGAGACTGTGGAAGCGGCGCTGGCGAAGACCGGCTGCAACGCCATCGAAGCGATGAGCGATATCGAGATCAGGAATGCACATGGCTTTTTCCGGACCACCGGGTTTGAACAAACCAGCTATCGGTTCGCTAAACCGCTGAACAAGGGTAATGGTTGAGCCGGACCATCGCTGGCGCTCGTCACTGGAGCGGGTGAAGGGAATCGAACCCTCGTCGTAAGCATGGGAAGCTTCTGCTCTGCCATTGAGCTACACCCGCTGAGGCGTTCGGCCAGCGTACGGAGCCGATTGCCACAATGGCGCAAGGGTCGTCAACGTAAACCTCATCTGCAAACCGCCCGGCTGCTCAGGCCACCGCCAGTACGCCCTCATAAGCCGCGTCTTCCAACGCGCGGCCCGCGCCCATCGCGACGCACATCAGGGCGTCGTCCGCTATCTTAACCGGCAGGCCCGTGGTTTCGGATAGCGCCTCGTCGATCCGCCCTAGCAAAGCGCCGCCGCCCGTCAGGGTTATGCCTTCGTCGATGATGTCGGAGGAGAGTTCCGGCGCGGTTTGCTCGAGCGCAGCCATCACTGCGCTTTTGATCTGCCCGACGGGCTCAGCCAGGGCATCGGCGATTTCCGCCTCGCTGATCGTGATTTCTGCGGGGCGGCCGTTCACAAGATCACGCCCTTTTACCGTGATCAGTCGCCCCTCCCCGTCCGGCGGAACGGCGGCACCGATACGGTGCTTGACGCGTTCGGCGGTTGCCTCGCCGATCATCAGGTTATGCGTGCGGCGTACGTGGGAAGATATCGCGTCGTCCAGCTTGTCGCCCCCCACTCGAACCGAGTTGCTATAGGCGATGCCCCGCAGCGACAGCACGGCCACTTCCGTCGTGCCGCCGCCGATGTCCACGACCATTGCGCCGCGAGGCTCGGTGACCGGCAAGCCTGCACCGATCGCCGCGGCCATCGGCTCTTCGATCAACTGTACCCGAAAAGCTCCGGCGTTCGATGCCGCATCCCGCAATGCGCGGCGCTCTACCATCGTCGATCCCGAGGGCACGCAGATCACGACTTCGTGCCGCCGCCCGAGCCGAGACGCGCCGCCCAATGCCTTGTCCACGAAATGCTTGATCATCTGCTCGGCGACGTCGATGTCCGCGATCACACCATCGCGCAGAGGCCGTATTGCCTGAATATTGGCGGGCGTCTTGCCCATCATCAGCTTCGCCTCGTTGCCCACCACCTTGACCCGACGGATGCCGTTCAACGTTTCGATCGCTATCACCGAAGGCTCATTGAGCACGATCCCCCTGTCCCGAACGTAGATGACCGTGTTCACCGTCCCCAGATCGATTGCCATGTCATATGCGGAGGAGGAGAAGAACCGGGGTAATTTCATGAACTGGTGACGATCTTTCGGATGGCAAGGATGAGCGCGGCTTGTGGAGACACGGCCTCCACGTCAACAGCGCCGTGCGCCAGTCCGCCAGTTTCCCGCGACGAACGCTTTTCTAACTACCTGCGGTCAATCTGTCCGCGTCTTCCGAAAGGATAGAGTCCGCGACGCGATAAGGATCTGCGTCGCGAGCGACTGCCTGCAGCGTTTCCTGCTGTAGGTCATCGGCGGGCGGCAGCGCTAAATCCGCGTTGGTCGCCAATGCCGTGCCGGCGAAGTCCGAGGGCGATGGCGTCGCGGACAAGACTGATTGAGCAGTGAATTTGGCGCCCTGAGGGTCGGCGATGACCACAAGCTGTTCCGCCTTCTTCTCCGGCGTCTGGGAACACGCGCCCAGAAGCGCGAGACCAAGGCCGATCAGGTGCTCCGGACGAAAGGGACGCCCGTGCCGAATGTGTGACATAAGGTCTTCTCGGAAAAGCCCGCCAGCGGCTGCTGGCAGGAGCGTGAATCAGCGGCCAGTTATCGTAGTTAGGTACGCGCTTGGCGCGGCCGTACCAAAGGTGCCCTTCCGGGGCTCGATCTTGTATAGATAATCTTCCTTCCAACCATTTCCGCCGCCCCACCATGTAACGCCGACATAGGTTTCGGGCAGAGAGCGCATGCGCTTGAGTGCGTCCTTACCCAGTGCGTCGCAAATTGGATCGACCTTGATGTGGTTCCCGAAGGCAAATTCGCCGACCCACACCTTCAGACCCCGCGCCTTAGCTGCAAGGTCGGTATTCCAGATCAGCTTGGTTCCGGTGGTGTTGGGAACGCAGACCGGACTGGTTCCCGACCCATCGGAGTCAGGGTAGCGATGCCCGGACACCATGGTCAGGCCCAGAGGGTCCTTCAAACCCCCAGCCCGATCGAACGAACATGCGGGGCTTTCGCAGGCCACATTGCTGGCTTCCCGTTTGTCGAAGCGCACCATGCCCGAAGAACCGCGCCATTCGATCAGCAGTTTGTGCTTGTATCCCGCCTTGCGGAACGCAGAGATCCCGGCATTCACTTCGGTGGCGTAGGATCTACGGGTCGAAGGATCGGCTTGATACGACGCCCCCTTGCGAGGCTCGTTCATGGTGTCGATCATTACGTAGGTCGTGTTGGGGAAGTTCTTGATGAAGGACCCCCACCAGCCCGCCTCCTTTGGATCGAAGGTGTTGCCATAGTCATGCCGGTCCAGAATGACATAGACGCCGCGCTTGATGGCGGCATCGACCGCGGCTTTCATTTTAGAGACGACAACGGGATTACTGGCCTGCGTGCCGCGAAACGGCAGACGAATGGCGCGGAATCCCTTATCGATATAGGTGTTCACCGTTGCCGGAGACGGACACAGTGCGCCATCGCTTGCGAATTCGCATCCGGAAAGGTTTACGCCCATCAACGGCGACGTTCCAAGATTGATATTGCGCGATGCGCCGGACGTAACCGGGGCCGCCTGTACGGCGGCGGCCAACCCGACGGATGATAAAAGGAAAAGAAACAACGAATACCGTGTCGACAATGCCATGCGATAAGCCCCCGCTTGATGCTGCGGCGGCGGACGTAAATCTATGTTATTAAAATAGCTTAAAAATTTCGATCAAGCGTTCTGTAAGATGGACGCTTGGAGGCAATTGCAATCCAACATCGCATAATGAACACTAGTGCGGCTGGATCGTTGTGCACCAATGTCAAATGCCGCTTGGCCCCCTGATCCGTACATATTGATACTAACTGGCTCAGGGCTTTTGATCGCATTAGTCGCCTGGTTGCCGCTGGTGCTCAGGCGATTGCCGTTGTCCCTTCCGATCGTTTGTATCGCGATCGGCGCGCTCCTGTTCCAGTTCGCTCCAATCCCGATCAAGCCCCTGCCAATGCGCTATCCACTATTTGTCGAGCGCTTCACCGAATTTGTCGTCCTTATCGCCCTCATGGGTGCAGGGTTGAAGCTGGATCGCGTCTTCAGTTGGCGGCGTTGGGCGGTAACCTGGCGGCTTCTCGGCCCCACGATGCTGCTGACCATCGTAGCAATCACGTTATTGGGGGTGTGGATGCTTGGACTGCCCCTGCCGATCGCGGTGCTGCTGGCCGGCGCGCTCGCCCCGACTGATCCCGTACTCGCAGCGGACGTGCAGGTTGGGCCGCCCAAAACTGGAGAAGAAGACGAGGTGCGGTTCGGCCTCACCTCCGAGGCTGGGCTGAACGACGGCCTGGCCTTTCCGTTCGTGAACCTTGCGTTGGCCCTAGCGGCGTCTGCTGCCACGGGCGCGCCTTGGGCCAGGGAATGGATACTCCACAACGTACTTTGGGAGATCGGTGCGGCAGTCGTGGTCGGCTGGATCATCGGGCAAGTGTTCGGATGGGTCACCTTCCACATTCCGGCAGAAAGCAAGCTTGCCCAGACAGGCGACGGCGTCATCGCGATCGCGGCGACGCTGATCTCCTATGGTGTTTGCGAGATGGCTCAGTGCTACGGGTTTCTGGGGGTGTTCGTGGCCGCGCTTGCAATCCGCCATGCCCATCGAAGCCATGACTTCCAACGAGAGATGCACGACTTCACCGAACAGATCGAGCGGATAGCCATGATGGTCGGGTTGATCCTGTTCGGCGGAGCGTTAGTCAGCGGACTGCTGGCGCCGCTTGGATGGATCGAAGCTTGCGCGGCCGCCGTGATCCTGCTTGTCATCCGGCCTGCGGCGGGGCTGATCGGGCTGCTGGGCTTCAAAGCCGATATGAGTGAAAAGCTGACGCTGGCGTTCTTTGGCATACGCGGCGTCGGGTCGTTCTACTACCTCGCTTACGGCCTTAACCACATCGATGTGAGTAGTGGCGAGCGCCTTTGGGCGGTGCTGGGTGTGGTCGTCCTGTTCTCCATCCTGATGCACGGACTGACGGTCACGCCAGTGATGCGCCAGGTCGACCGGTTGCATGGACGGGACCCCGATGCCGACATGTCGGCACGCGATCCTCACGTCTCCGCCGATGAACGCTAGGTCAGTCGGAACTGCTTGCCATTCGGAGATCAGTAATGGTGCGGGCGGTCGGAATCGAACCGACACTCCTTTCGGAACCGGATTTTGAGTCCGGCGCGTCTACCAGTTTCACCACGCCCGCGTGGACGATCATCACTTCAGGAGGGATTCGATCGATGGTTCGGGGTCTATAAGGGAGTCGAAATGCAATTTCCATAGGGTCGGTAAAGAAGTTGGAGCGGCCTAGGCAGCAGGGTTGCATAAGGCCGCACTTGCCCGCTCCGTGTTCGACGCTATACGAAAGAGCGGTCGTGCAGATCCCTCCTCTTTTGCCAGCAATGGAGCTATTTTGACTGAGCCATCTGCCACACTCATCCTGTTCGGCGCGACCGGCGATCTTGCCCGCCGGATGCTGTTCCCCTCCCTCTATAACCTGCTGAGCGACGGCCTTCTGCCCGAAGACTTCCTGGTAGTGGCGTCCGGCCGCACCGCGCTGGACGATGCCGCGTTTCACGAGGATGTCGAAGCGGCTCTGCGGAAGTTCCTGCCTGCGGAGCGCTATGACGTTGATATCGCCAGGCGGCTATTCGACATCATCATCTATTGCCCCGTCGAAGCGGGGAATGCCGAGCAATTTGCCACTCTGGCCGAGCGTGTGAACGATCGGCTGGATCGTGGAATTTCGATCTATCTTTCAACGCCACCATCGCTATTTGCGCCGACCGCGCAGGGCCTTGCCGAAGCAGGACTGGTGGGTCCGAAGACGCGGATCGCCATGGAAAAGCCCATCGGCAAGGATCTGGCATCCTCGCGCGACGTGAACGACGCGATAGGCGCGCTGTTCGACGAGCAGTCCATCTTCCGCGTCGACCATTATCTGGGCAAGGAGACTGTTCAGAACCTGATGGCACTACGGTTCGGCAACATGCTTTTTGAACCGTTGTGGAACGCGACGGCCATTGATCATGTCCAGATCACCGTGGGAGAGACTGTGGGCCTCGAGGGCCGCGTCTCTTATTATGATGGCGTCGGAGCGCTGCGCGATATGGTGCAGAACCACATGCTGCAGATCCTGTCGATCATCGCGATGGAGCCCCCTGCCCGCCTCGATTCCACGGCAGTGCGCGACGAGAAGGTGAAGGTGCTACGCTCGCTCCGGCCGATGGATGCGGAGCTTGTGAAGCTTTGCAGCGTGCGCGGGCAATATACGCCGGGCGCCGTGGCAGGTCAGATCGTGACTGGCTATGCCGACGAACTTGGCAAGCCTTCGGACACGGAAACCTTCGTGGCTTTGAAGGCGCACATCGACAACTGGCGCTGGACGGGCGTTCCCTTTTACCTCCGTACCGGCAAGCGCATGCCCGCCCGCCAGTCGGAAATCATGATCCAGTTCAAGCCGGTATCGCACAGCATCTTCGGCAAGCTTGGGCATGGTTCCGGGCTGGAACCGAACACGCTGATCATCCGGTTGCAGCCGGAAGAAAACATCAGGCTGTTGATCATGGCCAAGGAACCGGGGCTGGATCGCGGCGGTGTGAAGCTGCAGGAAGTTGGTCTCGACGTTTCACTGGCGCACGCCTTTGAGGGACAGCGGCGGCGCATCGCCTATGAGCGGTTGCTGCTCGATTTGCTGGAGGGCGATCCGACGCTGTTCGTCCGGCGCGACGAAGTCGAAGCGCAATGGGTGTGGATCGACTCGATCATCGGTGGCTGGAAAGACGCAGGAATCAAGGCCGTTCCTTATGCTTCGGGGAACTGGGGACCATCTTCGGCCATTGCGTTGATCGAACGCGATGGAGCTAGCTGGCATGACTGATCTGCACCCCACGATCGCCGCCGTCACGGAACGCATCATCAAACGTAGCGCGCCGCGCCGACAGAAGTATCTCGAGCTGATCCTGCGCGGGCGGGATGCGGGCACGAACCGCGATCAGCTTTCGTGCGGCAATCTGGCGCACGGCTTTGCCGCTTCGGATGAGGACAAGCCTGTCATCCGATCGGGCGCAGCGGTGAACATCGGGATCGTCACCTCCTACAATGACATGCTGTCAGCGCACCAGCCCTACGGCCGCTATCCCGAAGCGATCAAGATCGCGGCGCGTGAAGTCGGCGCGACGGCACAGGTCGCAGGCGGCGTACCGGCCATGTGCGACGGTGTGACGCAGGGACAGGCGGGCATGGACCTGTCGCTGTTCAGCCGCGACACCATTGCGCTGGCGACCGCCGTGTCTCTGAGCCACGCGATGTTCGAGGGCGTGCTGCTGCTGGGCATTTGCGACAAGATCGTGCCGGGCCTGCTGATCGGTGCTTTGCGGTTCGGGCATCTGCCGACCATTCTGGTGCCGGGCGGCCCCATGCCATCGGGTCTCGCCAACAAGGAGAAGGTCCGCATCCGCCAGCTTTATGCCGAGGGCAAGGTTGGCAAGGCGGAACTACTGGAAGCGGAATCGGCGAGTTATCACGGCGCGGGCACCTGCACCTTCTATGGCACCGCGAACAGCAACCAGATGATGATGGAGATCATGGGGTTGCACATGCCCAATGCCGCCTTCGTCAACCCCGGCACCAAGCTGCGCGGCGAGTTGACGCGGGCCGCGACGCATCGCGTGGCGAGCATTGGCTGGGATGGTGACGATTACCGGCCTTTGGGCGAATGTGTGGACGAAAAAGCCATCGTAAACGCTATCATCGGACTGCTGGCTACGGGCGGATCGACCAATCACGCGATCCACTTGCCCGCCATCGCGCGGGCGGCGGGGATCAGCATCGACTGGACCGATTTCGCGGAATTGTCGGAGGTCATCCCTTTGCTGGCACGGGTGTATCCCAATGGCCCCGGCGACGTGAACAACTTCCAGGCGGCGGGCGGCATGGCGTGGATCATCACGCAGCTGCTGGACAACGGCCTGCTGCATCGTGACATCCGCACCGTCGCTCGAAAGGACCTGACTGACTATGGCAAGGAGCCAGCGCTGGAGAATGACGCGCTGGTTTGGCATGATGCACCGGCGGAATCGCGCGACCCAACGATGCTGCGCCCGGTTTCCGATCCGTTCAGCCCCGATGGCGGCATGCGGTTGTTGGCGGGCAATCTTGGCCGCTGCATCATCAAGACGAGCGCCGTCGATCCGGATCGCTGGACCATCGAAGCGCCCGCGCGCGTCTTCCACACACAGGACGATGTGCTCCGCGCCTTCAAGGCGGGCGAACTGGAGCGTGACGTGGTGGTTGTCGTGCGCTTCCAGGGTCCGAAGGCGAACGGCATGCCTGAGCTTCACAAGCTGACGCCCGCGCTGGGCGTTTTGCAGGATCGAGGCTTCAGGGTTGCTCTACTGACCGACGGGCGCATGTCCGGCGCGTCGGGCAAGGTGCCTGCCGCCATCCACCTGTCGCCCGAGGCACTGGGCGGCGGTCCTATCGGCAAGCTGCGCGATGGCGACATCGTCCGTGTCTGCGCGCAAACCGGCATAGTCGAAGCGTTGGTTGACGCGGCGGAATGGCAGGCGCGAGAAGCGCCCGTTCCACCGCCTCCGCCTTATGACACCGGACGCGAGCTGTTCGCCCTGTTCCGGGAGCATAGTGACCTTGCCGAGGCAGGTGCCTCGCCTATCCTTGCCGCCATGGAAGCGGAAATCTGAGCGCCATGACGGAGATCATTGCAGCCGACATCGGCGGGACCAACGCCCGCTTCGCCCGTGCGACACTTACACCCCGCGGCGTGCCGACGCTGGGCAAAGTGCGCAAATATAAGGTTGCGGATTATCCCAGCCTTCAGGCCTGCTGGGGTGCATTCGCGCAGGACGAGGTGGAACCGCTGCCCCGCGCCGCCTCGATTGCCTTCGCGACCGCAATCGGACGGGATGTCATCAAGCTCACCAACAGCAGCTGGGTCATTCGTCCCGATCGGCTGGACGAGGAGCTAGGGCTCGACCGACTGCGCCTCGTCAATGATTTCGAGGCTGTGGCGCATGCCGTCGCGAAGCTGCCTACCGACAATCTCGAACTGCTCTTCGGCCCCGACGTGCCCTTTCCCAATCGCGGGTCGGTGACGGTGCTCGGGCCGGGAACCGGACTTGGCGTCGCGCTGATTTCGTTCGACGATGGCCTGCCCCACGTCATCGCGACCGAAGGCGGCCATATCGATTTCGCGCCACTGGATGCGATGGAAAGCCGCATCGTCGATTATTTGCGCGACAAATTTCTGCGCGTCTCGACCGAGCGGATCGTGTCGGGCCCCGGCCTCAACAATCTCTACAAGGCGATGGCGACGATATCCCATGCTCGTGTAGAGTTGATGGAGGATTCCGAGCTTTGGCAGTCCGCGCTCGACGGCAGCAACCGTTTTGCGCGAGATGCCCTCGACCGTTTCTGCCTGAGCTACGGCTCGGTGGCTGGCGATCTGGCGCTGGCACATGGGCCGGGCTGCGTCGTCCTGGCCGGCGGACTGACGCAGCGGATGAAGGCAGTCTTGCTCGAAAGCGGCTTCCACGACCGGTTCAAGGCGAAAGGGCGCTTTCAGAGCCTGATGGCGCAGACCGCCGTGCGCCTTGCCGTGCATGACGAGATCGGACTTTATGGGGCGGCCGCCGCCTTCCTTCCAGCACAGGCCCGCCCGGCCGAGGAGAATAATTGAAATGGCATTGACCGTCGATCAGGTGATGGAACTCGCCCCCGTAATTCCGGTGCTCGTCATCGATCGCATCGAAGACGCCGCGCCGATTGCCGAAGCGCTGGTGAAGGGCGGTCTGCGCGCCCTGGAAGTGACGATGCGGACGCCCGTGGCTCTGGACGTGATGCGCGAGATGGCGAAGGTGCCGGGTGCTGTCGTCGGTGCAGGCACGGTGCTGAACCCGTCGCAACTCGATCAGGCGCTGGAGGCGGGCGCTCAGTTCATCGTCAGCCCCGGACTGACGGAGCCGCTTGGCAAGGCTGCGATTGCAAGCGGCGTCGCATTCCTGCCCGGCACCGCCACGGCTGCCGACATCATGCGGGGCATGGACATGGGCCTGTCCCGCTTCAAGTTCTTTCCGGCGGAAACCTCTGGCGGGCTGCCTGCATTGAAGGCGCTGGCCGCTCCGTTCCACACGGCGCACTTCTGTCCTACCGGAGGCATAAAGTTCGAGACCGCGGGCAATTGGCTGGCCGAACCGGCAGTGAAGTGCGTCGGAGGAAGCTGGCTGGTGCCTAAAGGTCCGGTGGATGCGCGCCGGATCGAGGAACTGGCGCGCGCGGCGGCATCCTTGAAAGGCTAGACGCCCCTCTAGCGTCAGCGCTCGTAGGGGTACTGCCCCCTTAAGCAGACCGGCATGTCGCGCTTGCGCAGTTCGTCGTCCACGCTGACGATCCGGGGCTCGACATTGTATCGCCCATAGCCATAGCCGTGGCGTGACGAATAGGCGTAGTGATCTTCATATCGGCAGACCTGCCGCGTGCTGCGATAGGCTGCGGGCCGGTAGATCGGGCTTGACGGTTGGAACACTGGTGGAGGCACCCTGCGCACCCGCGGCGTCGACGTTTGGGCAGCACGAATTTTGTATGTCGAGGGCGCCTGGCAGAAGCGCTCCCCGCGCTTGTTCTTGAAGCATTTCGCCTGCTCGCGCGGCTGGGACGCCTCGGCCGATACCGCGGAGGTGAGAAGCAGAGGCGCTGCGGCTAATGCCATCAAGATCTTCATGCGTATCAGTCCTTGGCCTTCAGATGAACGTCATCGGATTTCCTGAAAGTATAAAGCAGCGCGGGAGCCCGTCATGCTTAAAGGAAGGTTAACGCCCACAGCGCCCCAAGCTGTCCTGATACGGCACATCGAGCCGCACAATGATTAGTCGCGCGGGCTTGTGGATCGATCAGTGCCGTCCTGTGCCGCGAGAGCGTCGCCGCCGAGCGCCCGGTAAAGTGTCACCAGATTGCTAGCCCCGACAAGCTGCGTGGCGACATACCGACGCTGCGCCGCATAGAGCGAGCGCTGCGCATCCAGGCTGGTGAGAAACGGTTCGATCCCGCCGCGATACCGCGCCTCGGTGAGGTTGTAGGTATCGCGGGCAGCCTCCGTCGCTGCGCGATCGGCGCGCAACTGTTCGGCGATGGTGCCGCGGCGGGCCAGGCCATCGGAGACATCGCGGAAGGCAGCCTGGATCGCCCGTTCATAGGTGGCCAGTGCAGCCTCGCGTTGCGCGCGGCTCTGCGCTACGCCCGCTCGCAAGCCCCCTGCATTGAAGATCGAATAGCTGACATCCGCGCCGGCCGAGTAGTTGAACGCGCCGCCAGTGAACAGCGAGGACAAGGCGGTGCTTGCGAACCCCGCCAAACCCGTCAGGGAAATGCGCGGGAACAGTGCGGCACGGGCAGCGCCTATCTCCGCAGTGGCGGCGCGCAGTTCATATTCGGCCTGCACCACATCCGGCCTGCGCAAGAGAATGCCGGAGTCCAGTCCTGCGGGAAGCTCCCGAATGGTCTTCGCCACCTCTTCGATCGAGGCAGGAAGCAGTGCCGAGTCCACGGGCGCGCCGACCAGAAGTTGAAGAGCATTCATGTCCTGCGCCAGTGCCGTCCGCTGCTCGGCCAAATCGGATTGCGCGGTAGTCAAGATCTGCTCGGCCTGCCGGAGGTCGGTTCGTGGGGCGATGCCGCCTTCCAGGCGTAGGCGCGTCAGGCGGACACTGCGTTCGGCGCTGACGGCGGTATCCTGGGCAATGCGAAGCAGGCTCTGGTCGGCGGCATAGGTCAACCAGGCATCGGCGATGTCCCCGATCAGCGTGAGACGCGTGGCGCGCGCCGCGGCTTCGGTGGCGAAATAGCGCTGGAGCGCCGCGTCCGAAAGCGAACGGAGACGCCCGAACAAGTCCAGCTCGAACGCAGTCGTTCCGACGTCCGCCGTGTAGCGGCTGTTGGATGTGGAGAATGTGCCGTTGCCTCCATTTCCCCCATTGTCGGCGTAAGTGTAGCTGCCGCTCGCGCCGACCTGCGGGAAAATATCGGCGCGATTGATGCGGTACTGGGCGCGGGCCGAGGCGATATTGGCGGCGGCTATCCGCAAGTCGCGATTGTTCGCCAGCGCCTGCTCTACGATCTGCTGCAAGCGGGTATCGGCGAACACATCCCGGTATGACAGGATCGGAAGCGCCGCTTCTGCCTGCTTCAGATAGGCGTCGCCCACTGGCCATGACGGCGGCACGGGAGCCTCCGGCCGCACATATTTCGGGGCCATGGTGCAACCGGCGGTCGCGCTGGCGAGGATCAGGAGAAAGCGCTTCATGCGATCGCGCCCCTGCCATCCGGGCTGTCGCCCTGCCTGCGCCACTTCTTGAAGGCATCGCGGGCCGTGCGGCGAACGAGCACGAAGAACAGCGGAATATAGAAGATCGCGAGCACCGTCGCGGTCAGCATCCCGCCTATCACCGCCGTGCCGATGGCGATGCGGCTGTTCGCGCCCGCCCCTGTGGAAATGGCGAGGGGAAGCACGCCGAAGATGAAAGCGAGGCTGGTCATCAGGATCGGACGAAGGCGCAGCCGTGCCGCCTCCAGCGCGGCGTCGATCACGCGCTTGCCCTGTTTCTCCGCTCGTTCGGCAAATTCGATCACCAGAATGGCGTTCTTTGCAGCAAGGCCCATCGTCGTCAGCAGGCCGATCTGCAGATACACGTCATTTTCCAGCCCGCGCAGGGTCACGGCAAACACTGCCCCGACCAAGCCAAGTGGGACGACGAGCAGGACGGCAATGGGGATGGTCCAGCTTTCATACAGGGCAGCGAGACACAGGAAGACGACCAGCAGCGACAGGCCGTACAGCAGCGGCGCCTGTCCCGATGACAGCCTTTCCTGAAAGGAGAGGCCGGACCACGCGACGGTCGTACCGGGAATCTTGGACGCCAGTTCCGCCATCCGATCCATCGCCGCGCCGGAACTGGTGCCTTCTGCCGCCTGCCCCTGGAATTCGTAGGAAGGTATGCCCTGGAACCGGGATAATGTCGTCGGTGCCGTGGACCAGGATGTCCGGGCGAAGGAGGAGAACGGCGCCATTTGCCCATCGGAGGTGCGCACGAACCAGCGGTCCAGATCGGAAGGCGCATCCCGGTAAGGCGCGTCGCCTTGCACATAGACCCGCTTTACGCGTCCGCGATCCACGAAGTCATTGACGTAACGCCCGCCCCACGCCGTCGAAAGCGTGCTGTTGACGTCCGCCTGCGACAGGCCCAACGCCGCGAGCTTCGCCTGATCGATGTCCACTTTCAACGTTGCCACGTCGGGAAGCTCGGTAAGGCGAACCCCGGTGAGCAGAGGGTCCCTGCTTGCTTCGGCCAGGAGTTTCTCCCGCGCAGCGGCGAACGCTTCACGCGACATCCCGCTCGCGTTCTGGAACTGCATGTTGAAGCCATTGGACTGGCCAAGGCCGCGAATTGCCGGGGGGACGAGCGCGAACACGCGGGCGTCACGGATATTGGCGAACGCCGCAGAGGCGCGCTTCACGATTTCACCGGCTGTGTTCTCTTTGCCGGGACGGTCTGCCCAATCCGTGAAGTTGACGAAGCCCTGGCCTGTGTTCTGGCCACTCGCACCCCCGCCCCCGCCGCCCGCTACGGTAAACAGCGCTTTCACGTTGCTCCGTTCGTTTTCGAAGAAGTAGGTTTCAACCTGACGCTGCACCTGCGTTGTGCGGCCCTGGGTTGCTCCGGCCGGCAACTGGAACTGGATGATGGCCGCCCCTTGATCTTCGGTGGGAAGAAAGCTGGTCGGCAGGCGGACGAAAAGCAGGACCAGCAAAGCGACCACGATGGCGTATATGGCTAGGAACAGCCATTTGCGGTCGATCACGCGGGCTATGCTATGAACGTAGCGATCTGTACCTCGCTCGAAACCGCGATTGAACTTGTCGCGCGCCTGGCCGACGAACCCTGATGCGCGTGGGAAGCGGCGCGTGAACCAGCCGACCTTCTGGCGATCTTCTGCCGTATGCTGCTTCAACAAGGTGGCGGTAAGCGCGGGGCTCAGGATCAGCGCAACGAGTGCGGAAAGAACCATGGCCGAAACGATGGTAAGAGAGAACTGCTTGTAGATCACGCCGGTGGAGCCACCGAAGAACGCCATTGGCAGGAACACGGCCGAGAGCACGATGGCGATGGCGACCAAGGCGACCTGAATCTCGTCCATGGACTCGATGGTTGCTTCCTTGGGACTCATGCCCGGATTTTCTTTCATCACCCGCTCGACATTCTCCACCACGACGATGGCGTCGTCGACCAGCAGGCCGATGGCGAGCACCAGCCCGAACAGCGTCATCGTGTTGATGGAGAAGCCTGCCACGTAGAAGATGGCGAACGTGCCGAGCAGCACCACGGGCACGGCGAGGGTGGGAATGAGCGTCGCGCGCCAGCTTTGCAGGAACACGAACATGACGATCACGACCAGGATGATCGCCTCGACCAGGGTCTTGACGACTTCCTCGATGGACAGCTTGATGAAGGCGGTCGTGTCGTTGGCATAGGCTACCTTGTATCCATCAGGAAAGCTCCCGGACAACTTCTGGACCTGCGCCTTGACGAGCTCCGCCGTGCTCAGTGCGTCCGCACCCGGCGACACCGAAATCGACATACCCGCGCCGGGATGGGCATTCATGCGACTGACCGTCGCGTAGTTTTCCGCACCCAGCTCTATGCGCGCAACGTCCGACAGCCGCACCGCACCGCCGCTGGGATCGTTCTTCAGTATGATCGCGCGGAACTGATCGGGCGTCTGCAAACGTGACTGCGCGGTGACGGTCGCATTCAGCATCTGTGTCATTGGCTGAGGCTGACCCCCGATCTCGCCCGCGGCGACTTCCGTGTTCTGGTTCTGGATCGCAGTGAGGACATCGGCCGGGACCAGCGAAAAGCTCGCCAGCTTGTCCGGATCGAGCCATATCCGCATCGCATATTGCGCGCCGAAGACGTTGGTTTCGCCGACCCCCGGGACGCGGGCGAGGGTGTCCTG
Source organism: Sphingobium sp. (assembly GCF_033795625.1). Taxonomy (GTDB): domain Bacteria; phylum Pseudomonadota; class Alphaproteobacteria; order Sphingomonadales; family Sphingomonadaceae; genus Sphingobium. The sequence goes on from NZ_JARYGI010000012.1 coordinate 39,408, forward strand.
AAAATTCGACACCAGAAAATCGGAAACGTCCTGATTGGTGCTGCGGTTCGTCTCGTCATAGACCCCCACGATCAGCAGAAAATCGGGGTTCGACTTCGTTACGCGCAATCCCTGCTGTTGCACTTGCTGCGGCAGGCGGGACAGCGCCTGCTGCACCTGGTTCTGCACCTGCACCTGAGCGATGTCGGGGTCTGTGCCTTTGGTGAAGGTGCAGCTGATCGTCACCTGGCCACGCGAACTCGACGAGGAACTGAAATAGAGCAGGCCGTCGATGCCGGTCAGCTGCTGTTCGATGATCTGCGTGACGCTGTTCTGGATCGTCTCAGCGGATGCGCCGGGATAGGTCGCGCGGACATTGACCTGCGGCGGCGCCACGTCGGGATATTGCGCAATCGGCAGAGCGAAGATCGCGCCGGTGCCGAGCAACATGACGATGATGGCGATCACCCATGCAAAGATGGGCCGCTCGATGAAGATCCTCGACATCTGCCGGTCAGCCGCCCTTGCCCTGTTGTCCCGCAGGAGCGCCTTGCGGCGGCGGAGCGACACGCTGGGGGCTGCTGGCGGGCACAGGCCGGATGGGGGCGTTCGGCTTCACGTTGGCGAGGCCCTGGATGATGACTTTCTCTCCGGGCTTGAGGCCTTGAGTGACCACCCAGTTCGGGCCCTGCGTCCTCTCGGCCGTCACGGAGCGCTGAACCGCCTTGTTGCCTGGCCCTACCACAAAGACACTCGCCGCGCCCCTCGTCGTACGGCTGAGCGCGGGTTGCGGAACGAGTATGGCGTTGGTGTTGATCGACTGGGCAAAGCGTGCCCGCACGAACATGCCGGGCAGCAGCAGCCCCTGCGGATTGGCGAAGCGGGCGCGCAGGGTGACGGTGCCGGTACTGGCGTTCACCATGACTTCGGAAAACTGCACCGTGCCCGTCTGCGCATATTCGCTGCCGTCTTCAAGGATCAGCTTGACCGAAGCCGTGGACGGCACCGCCCCCTGCCCTGCCAGCGACCGTCGAAGGGCGAGCAGGTCGGCGCTCGATTGCTGAATGTCCACGAAGATGGGATCGAGCCGCTGGATAACCGTCAACGGATCGGCCTGATTGCTCGTGACGAGCGCCCCTTCGGTGAACAGCGATCGCCCGATCCGCCCGGAGATCGGAGCGGGAACGCTGGTGAAGCGCAAGTTGATACGGGCGGTCTCCAACTGGGCGCGGCCCTGCGCGACCGCCGCACTCGCCTGTCGCGCCTGTGCGGCGGCGTCGGTATAGTCCTGCTTGCTGACGGCCTCTGCCTCTGCCAGCGGGCGGTAGCGCTCCGCCCGAACCCGCGTCGCCTCCGCATTGGCCTGGGCACTGGCGAGGTTCGCCTGCGCTTCGTTGGCGGCAGCGCGATAGAGACGCGGGTCGATCTCGTATAGGGTCTGTCCGGCACGCACGAGAGAGCCTTCGGTGAAGAACCGCCGCCGGATGATCCCACTCACCTGCGGACGAACTTCGGACATCTGGAATGCCGCCACCCGGCCGGTGAGTTCGACGTTCAGCGGAACGTTGGCATGGCGGACTACGACGAAGCCGACTTGCGGAACCGGGGGCGTTCGCTTTTCCCTACCGTCTTCCCCGCCACTGCAAGCGGAGAGGACCAAGGCGGAGGCTGAAGCCATGAAGGCAAGTTGGCCGAATGTCGACCGGTCTGTTCGCTGGCGCAATGTCATTGTCTACTTGATGGAGAAAGGCGATCGTTGTCTGGATGAAGGCTTATGGCGCTTCAACCCCGGATTGGTGAGGTTACACTTTATTACATCTTCTGTTCCGCTCAACTTCAACAGAAATCAGCCGCCACAGAGATGCCTGCCACTTACTCGCCGTTATACAGTGGCGAAATCGGCCCGCAGCCGTTAACGGCGTCAACGTACATCAATCCCGCTACATGGATTCCGTGTGACTGACTCCCATCGTCTTCCCAACAAGAATGCGCCGCGTGCAGGTCTTGCCATTCCCGATGCAATGGATGCAACGCTTGCTCCAAGCTCGAAGCTGGTGCCGAAGAAGCCCCTCATCATGCGCTTCGGCAAGTGGATGCAGCCCAAGACGAACCGCTGGATCGCCAATTCTGCAAAGCTCGGCGACCCGCCGGTCTACGACACCGCCCAGTTCCCGTGGGTTAAGGAACTGGAGTCGCACTGGGATACGATCCGGACGGAGGCGGCCGCTGCCTTGCAGGATCTGGAGAAGGTGCCGCCGCTCGCCACCATTTCCCCCGATCACCGCCGCATCGCCCCCGCGGGCCGGTGGCGCTCGTTCTTCCTGATCGGCTATCGGTATCGCGACGACGCGAACTGCGCCAAATGTCCGAAGACCACGGAGATCATCGAGCGTATTCCCGGCCTCAATTCCGCCTTCTTCTCCGTGCTGGTGCCCGGCACGCACATTCCGCCGCACACCGGCGTGACCAAGGCGTTCCTGACCTGTCACTTGGGCATCCAGGTGCCGCGCGAGAAGGAGAAGTGCCGGATGCGCGTGGTCGATCAATGGGTACACTGGACCGAGGGCAAGGCGTTGATCTTCGACGATTGCTACGATCATGAAGTGCTGAACGAGACCGACGAGACGCGCATCGTCCTGCTGATTCAGTTCAAGCGGCCCGTCGGCATCGTCGGCAAGATCGTCGGCAACCTGTTCCTTGAAGGCGTGCGCCGTTCGCGCTTCGTGCAGGACGCGCGCAAGGGCATCGCGCAATGGTCCGCGGAGCGCGTCGGATAGCTGGCGCCATACGCCGCCGAGAAGCGCGTGTTGGGCCGGAAGGTGACAAAGGTGACACTACGTCACCCCCCACCTGGGGTCCTTTCGGTGTGCGGGGGTTGGCTGGACAGTTCGGGCAGCGGCTTAAGAGCGACGACCGTGCTCGGACTAAAGTTGCTGGCTTGGTGCATCATCATCTCCTCTCCACCACATAAGTTCAGGCCAGCCGAAGCCCCCTGAGGAATTGCACGCCGGACGGACTGCTGACAGGGCGGCACGCTAAAGGCTCGAACGGGGAGTGTAGCGCGGGCGAAGCGCTGTAGGACAGGGGGAATGTCGACTGGCGGTGGTTCCCGCATCCTCAAAAACCCCGTGACATCCCCCCCGGTTTCCGCTATCGGCCCGCCACCGCATCTTTCGGGATGCGTCCGTCCGAGACAGTTGGTGAGGGGAATTTGCCTCTCTTAATGTCCAGCCTAGACGGGGAAAAGTTCTTTGCCGGGTGCTTTGTGCACACCGGGTCTGCCCATGTTCCTTCAAACGAACGATACGGGCCGGCGACCTCTCCCCTTCGGACTAATGCCCCGTCTTTCGGCGTTCGCGTCGTCATGCGGGTTTTGCCGTCTTCCGGATAGTCCGGGAGATTTGAAGTGGAGAATGGCATGGATCGTAATCAAAAATCCGAGGTCGTCACCACGCTGCACGCTACTTTTGCCGAAATCGGCGTTGTCGTGGTCACACGCAACCTCGGTATGACCGTCGCTCAGTCGACGGACCTGCGGCAGAAAATGCGTGACGCCGGTGCGTCCTTCAAGGTTACGAAGAACCGCCTCGCCAGGATCGCGCTGAAGGACACGCAATACGAACAACTCAGCGATCTGCTGACTGGTCCGGTTGCGCTGGCCACCTCGGCCGATCCGGTCGCTGCTGCAAAGATAGCGATCGAATTCGCCAAGACCAACGACAAGCTTGAGATCGTTGGCGGTGCGATGGGCAGCATGCTGCTCGATGCGGAAGGTGTCAAAGCCCTCGCATCGATGCCGTCCCTGGACGAACTGCGCGCGAAGATTATCGGGCTTATCCAAGCTCCGGCAACCAAGCTCGCAACGGTCATCCAGACCCCGGCTTCGCAGTTGGCGCGCGTCTTCAACGCCTATGCGGAGAAGGATGCCGCGTAAGCGGATCTCCCCTCCGATCGTTCGAAAATACTCTAGTTTAAGGGGGCCTCAAGCCTCCGCCCAGAAAGGTAATGTGAAGTAACATGGCAGACATCAATGCACTGGTCGATCAGCTTTCGGCCCTGACCGTTCTCGAAGCCGCCGACCTGTCGAAGGCTCTGGAAGAAAAGTGGGGCGTTTCGGCTGCCGCTGCTGTTGCCGTTGCTGGCCCGGCTGCTGCCGCTGCTGGCCCGGCTGTTGAAGAGCAGACCGAATTCGACGTCGTTCTCGTCAACGATGGCGGCAAGAAGATCAACGTCATCAAGGAAGTCCGCGCCCTCACCGGTCTCGGCCTGACCGAAGCGAAGACGCTGGTTGAGTCGGCTCCCAAGGCGATCAAGGAAGGCGTGAGCAAGGACGAGGCCGAGAAGGTCAAGAAGCAGCTCGAAGAAGCCGGTGCGACCGTCGAACTGAAGTAATTCAGATCGCGTCGCGCGTCCTTCATGGACGTACGAACATGAGAGGGCGGTCCCGCGGGGCCGCCCTTTTCTTGTGCGCATCCTGCTGCACCGCCGCTGGCGCGGCGCAGGCATCCCCGCTAAAGCGACGCCATGTTGCGCGTCACCGAATTGAAGCTCCCGCTGGATCATCCGCCCGAGGCACTGCGCCAGGCCATATTGGCGCGGCTGGACATCGCGGCTGAGGACCTGCTGGACTACAGCATCGCGCGACGCGCCAATGACGCGCGACGCAAGTCGGCGATCCTGATGGTCTATTCGGTCGATGTGACGGTGGCGGATGAGGCTGCGGTGCTGGCCAAGTGCGCGAGCGACGGCCATGTGCGGCTGACGCCCGATACCACATACCGCTTCGTGACCGGCGCCTCGCCCCCGCCCGGCCGACCGCGCCCGGTCGTCATCGGCACCGGGCCTTGCGGGCTGTTCGCCGGGCTGATCCTGGCGCAGATGGGGTTCCGCCCGATCATCGTCGATCGTGGCAAGGTGGTGCGGGAACGGACCAAGGACACCTGGGGGCTATGGCGGCGCGGCGTGCTCGATCCGGAATCCAACGTGCAGTTCGGGGAAGGCGGCGCGGGCACATTCTCGGACGGCAAGCTGTACAGCCAGATCAAGGATCCGCGTTTCCTGGGCCGCAAGGTGCTGACCGAGTTCGTGAAGGCGGGCGCACCGCCGGAAATCCTGACCGAAGCGCATCCGCATATCGGCACCTTCCGCCTCGTGACGATGGTCGAGAGCATCCGCGCGACGATCGAAAGCCTGGGCGGCGAATATCGGTTCGGCAACCGGGTCGAGGACATCGATACGGACGTCCAGCCGGACGGTACGCGCCGGGTTCGGGGCCTTCAGCTTCACACCGGCGATTATCTGGAAGCCGACCATGTCGTGCTGGCGGTGGGGCATAGCGCGCGCGATACCTTCCACATGCTGCACGAGCGGGGCGTGTTCATCGAGCCCAAGCCGTTCTCCCTCGGCGTCCGAATCGAGCATCCGCAATCCTGGATCGACAAGGCGCGGTTCGGCGCCTGTGCAGGGCATCCCGATCTGGGCGCCGCGGCCTACAGCCTGTCGCATCACTGCGCGAATGGACGGACAGTCTACAGCTTCTGCATGTGTCCGGGCGGGCGCGTGGTGGCGGCCACGTCGGAAGTCGGGCGCGTGGCGACGAACGGGATGAGCCAATATTCGCGGCAGGAGTTCAACGCCAACTCCGGGCTGGTCGTGGGCATCGATCCGGCGCGGGACTATCCGCAAGGGCCGCTGGCGGGGATTGCGCTGCAGCAGCACTGGGAGTCGCTCGCTTTCGTCGCGGGCGGGTCCAGCTATGCCGCGCCGGGACAGAAGCTTGGCGACTTCCTTGCGGGCCGCCCTTCAACGACGCTTGGCGAGGTGGTGCCCTCCTACAAGCCGGGCGTGACGTTGACCGATCTTGCGCAATGCCTCCCCGACTTCGTGATCGAGGCGATGCGGGAAGCGTTGCCGGTGTTCGGTCGGCAAATCCCCGGCTACGCGCATCCCGACGCGATGATGACGGGCGTGGAGACTCGCACCTCCTCGCCCATTCGCATCACGCGGGGCAAGGATCTCCAGAGCCTCAATACGGCCGGCCTCTACCCCGCAGGCGAAGGCGCAGGCTATGCGGGCGGCATTCTCTCGGCGGCAGTGGACGGGATCAAGGTCGCCGAAGCCGTGGCGCTCAGCATGACGGCCTAGCGCGGCTTCTTGCTCAAGGGTATTTCGATCAGCCAGGGCTTTGGCCCGCCGGTGGGCCTGGGGCGGCCATCCAGTCGTTCGGCGCGGATGATCGTTATGGGCTTCAGGATCATCTGTCCGCGCATCGGGCCTTCGCCGCCGCCCGTCGGCTCGGCCAGTATCTTGCGCACGACGTCCATGCCGGACGCGACGTGGCCGAACGCGGCATAGCCGGGATATTCGCCGCGCGCATCCATGCTGGCGATGGGGCCGATGGTAATGAAGAAGTTGCCCATCGCCGTGCCCGGCTCGCCCCCGCGCGCCATGGAGACTGTCCCGTCCAGATGACGGATGCCGGTGACGCTGGTCGGTTCGTGGGCGACCGGCGGCAGGCTGCGCCGCGCATTGGTTCGAATGCCAGCCTGGATGAGCCCGCGGCCCGGCAGGGCCTTGCGCCGCGCTGCGCGGTAGAAGGTCGTGCCGTCGAACCGTCCGTCATCCACATAGGCCATGAAGTTAGCCGTAGTACGCGGCGCTCTCCGCGAATCCAGCGCCAACACGATGGGGCCGCTCGATGTCACCAGCCTGACGCGGACAATGCCGGGAGCGGTCCTTTCGCGGGCTGAAACATGGGGAGCGAAAAGCACGAGAAATGCGAAGAGGAGATGCGGTACAGCCTTGAAACTCAAAGACATATCTCTCAGTCTGAGGTGGAGGGAAGCGCAACGACGCGGGCCTCCCCTATTGCACGGCGCCCCAGAGGCTGCTTGCGCGAATGAAGCCTTTGCGTCCGCCGACATTCAGCGCGCACCATCCCGATCCACAGTCCGAAATGCGGCCGACTACTCCTGGTTCCACGCGATAGAGCAGCCTGGCCTCATCGCTGGGCTTCCCGCGCATCTCCGTGACACCGCCCATCACGATCGCAGTCGGCGCGTCGCTCAACAGGCGTACGTGCATCCAGCCCTGCGTTCCCGCACTATCCTCGATCTTGCGCCAGTTGCCCAGCACTTGCACCACCTTCACCGGCAAGTCGCGGCGGCGGTAGATCCAGTTGCTCGGATAATCCAGGTTCGGGCCGACCCGCATCCGCGCTTCCGGTTCGGAGATCGAAGCCCAGTAGGGTACTGCCTTGCGCGGACTGGCAACGGCTGGGCCGACCTGCATCACCGCAACGGCCAACGCCGCAATCAAAAAGTCGTGCGCCCATTTTCCTCGCAGCATTATCGGCGTCCTCGACATATTCCGTTCGTGCCGCCTGATTGCCACTCCGCGCCCCAAGGTTCAACCATGCTGTGCAGCGTCCGCCATATCCGCTTGACCTCCGTCCGCGCCGGGCATAGCGGCAAGGGATGGCCAAAAGACCTCGTCCGGCAAAACCCACCGTCATCGTGACCCGGCGTCTGCCTGCATCCGTGGAGAGCCGGATGAGCGAACTGTTCGATACGCGGTTGCGGTCGAATGATGTGCCGATGACGCGCGAAGAACTGGCCGAGGCCATGACTCGGTGCGACGTGCTGGTGCCCACCGTGACCGATCATCTGGAACCGGACCTGATCGCGCTTGCTTCCGACCGGCTGCAGTTGATCGCCAGCTTCGGCAGTGGTGTCGACCATATCGACTTGCGCGCGGCGCGAGCCAGGGGGATCATCGTCACCAATACGCCGGGCGTGCTCACCGAAGACACGGCCGACATGACGATGGCGCTGATCCTCTCGGTGCCGCGCCGTCTGGCGGAAGGCGAAAAGCTGGTGCGCTCCGGCGAATGGTCGGGCTGGAGTCCTTCAGCGATGCTGGGGCATCGCATCGGCGGCAAGCGCCTGGGGATCATCGGCATGGGCCGGATCGGGCAGGCCGTGGCGCGGCGGGCATCCGCGTTCGGCCTGTCGATATCCTATCACAATCGTCACAGGCTGCCCGAGGCCGTCGAGCGGGAGACGGGTGCGATGTGGCATCCCGAACTCGACATGCTGCTGGAGACCAGCGACATCATTTCGGTGAACTGTCCGCTGAATGCCGATAGCCGTGGCATGATCGACGCGCGCCGGATCGGCCTGATCGAGCCATCCGCTTATTTCATCAATACCTCGCGAGCGGAAATCACTGACGAGGCAGCACTGGTGGACGCGCTCGCGGCGGGGCGGATCGCAGGTGCGGGCCTCGACGTCTATGCGCATGAGCCGGCAGTCGATCCTCGGCTGCTGGCGTTGTCCAATGTAGTGCTGCTGCCGCATGTGGGATCGGCCACCATCGAAGGCCGCGATGCTACCGGGGCCAAGGTGATCGCCAATATCCGTACCTGGGTGGACGGGCACCGCCCGCCGGACCAGGTGCTGGAAGGCTGGGTTTAGACCCCGCGCTTGCGCAGGAAGCCCTGCGTCGCTTCCACTGCGCCGCGATAGGCTTCCTGAAATTCAGCGCTCCAGTAGGTCAGTCGATCGAGCGGAATCCGTTCTCCGCTGATCGCGCAGAGCACGAAGGTGCCGCCCTTCACCACCTGAAAATCAGGAGTGTCGTAATGCAGCACGGCCAAGCCGGGAATATCCGCCACCGCCCTATTCACCCGTCAGGATGCGGTCGACCAGCTGCTTCACCGTGGGCACGAAGCCATTGGAATAGAACGGATCCTTGCCGAAACGATAGGCGCCATGTCCCGCGAACATCAGGTTTTGGTCAATGGGACCGCCATGGGCGATGTCCTGCAGCGTCTTTTGAATGCAAAAGCTGCGCGGATCGGCGAGACGCCCGGTAGAGTTGGTGTCGCTGTCCATCCAGCTTGAGAAGGCGCATTGCGACAGGCAACCCATGCAGTCCGCCTGATCCTTGCGGATGATGCCCTTCTCGTCTTCGGTCACGAAGACAAGCGTGTTGTCCGGCGTCTTCAAGGCGCTGGTGAAGCCTTCGCCAAACCACTGGCGGGCGCGGAGCAAGTCGTTGCGCGTGACCCAGAAATTCTTGCCCTTCACGCCGACATCGAGTTGATGCGTGTGGTCCCCCGCCTGCTCCAGGCTGAAAGCGATCTGCCGTTCCGAACGCGATTCCAGATGGCGCAGGAACGGATTGCGGACCGCCGACGAATAGAAGCCGGTGGGTGAAAAGCGATGCAGCAGGATGTCGCCTTCCTCCAGCAACGGCAGGCGGTCCTTCCACTCCTGCGGGATCGGGCTTTCCTGCGTCAGCAGCGGACGAGTGCCGAACTGGAACGCGATATTGCCAAGCTCGGGATTGTCGATCCAGTCGTTCCAGTCGCGCAGATGCCAGACGCCGCCCGCCATGACGATCGGCACGTCGTCCGAAATGCCGCCTTCGCGCATCGTGTCGCGCAGGGCCTTCACGCGTGGAAAGGGGTCCTCGGGTTTGCGGGGATCTTCGGCATTAGAGAGGCCGTTGTGGCCGCCTGCGAGCCAGGGATCTTCGTAGACGACAGCGGACAGGAACTCCGCCGCCTTGCTGTAGGCGCGTTTCCACAAGGCGCGGAAAGCGCGGCCCGAGGACACGATAGGCAGATAGCTGACGTTATATGACGCCGCGATTTCGCTGAGCTTGTAGGGCATGCCCGCGCCGCAGGTGACGCCTGCGACCATGCCGCGCGTCCGCTCCAGCACGCCATGCAGGATGCGCTGGGCGCCGCCCATTTCCCACAACACGTTGATGTTGATCGCGCCCTTGCCGCCGGAAATTTCATAGGCGCGCTTCACTTGCTCGACCGCGCCTTCGATGGCGTAGGCGATCAGTTCCTCGTGGCGTTCGCGCCGGGTCTTGGCGTGATAGATCTGGGGGATGATCTTGCCGGTCGCATCATAGCTGTCCGCGTTCACGGCCGACACGGTGCCGATTCCGCCCGCAGCCGCCCATGCGCCCGAACTCATGTGGTTGGACACCGCAACGCCCTTGCCGCCTTCGACCAGCGGCCACACTTCGCGGCCGCCATAGACGATGGGTTTCAAACCCTTGAACAATATACTCTCCCAACTTTCGGGCCAAAATAGTACCGGCAGCCCCAACTGCAATATTGGCTACTATACCAAGTTTTTGCGCACGAGGACCGGAAAATCTGGCGCGCCCTAGCGCAAAACGCCGGGCCTTGCCAGAGCCATGCCGTAGAGGCGCGCATAAGCGTCGAACATCGCGTCCTGGCCGTAGAGCGCCTGCGCCCGGGCGCGGTTCGTGGCACCGAGCATATGGCGCAACTCCAAGTCGGATGCGAGGCAGTCGAGGGCGGCCGAATATCGGGACTCGTCCGAAGTGATGAACGGCAGGTTTTCCGGCGACACCATGGCGGCCACGTCGCCCACGTCTGTCGAAACCACAGGCAGCCCTGCGGCCATCGCTTCGACGAGGGAGATCGGAAACTGCTCGCTGTCCGACGACAGGGCGAAGATGTCGAACGTCCCGATGAAGCGCCACGGGTTCCGCTGAAAGCCCGCGAAGTGGATATCGTCCAGACCCTGAGCAACGGCTTCCCCTTCGATGGCCGCACGCTCCGGCCCCTCGCCTACGATCACGAGTTGCACGCGATCCCGATGCGGCGCGACGGCGCGGATCAGCCGGGGGATGTTCTTGACCGTGCGCAGGCCGGCAAGCGTGCCGACCACGACTTTGCCGGGCGCCGGCGTGAAACCGGGCAGCGCGCCGGGGTCCGGCGGCGCAAGATAGCGGCTTACATCGATGCCATTGGGGATGAGCTGAACGCGGCTGGGGGGCTGACGCCATTGCTCCAGCGCAATCCGTTCCAGAACCTTCGACGGCACGACCAGCGCGTTGGCACGGGCAAGCCCTACACGACGATAAAGGTTGCGATTTCGCTTCAGGCCGTCGGCTTCGTCGGTGCTGAAGCCGTCTTCATGATGGATCAGCGGCGGCAGCCTCATGAAGCGTCCAAACAGCCTGTGCGCCATCACGGCGTCCACCGCGCCCCAATTATAGGTGAGCACAAGGTCGAAGCCCTGCATATACCGCGCCAGAGCACGAAATCTCGAGAGGCCGGGGCGGCCCTGCAAGGGCGGCGCCTCCGGGAAATCCACCGAGAGTCCTGAATCGATGGCGTTCCGCGCGCTCATCGCGCCGGTGACGCCACTTACCACCGCATGGGACACACGGTCGCCCCAATGGTTCATCAACTGGACGGCGCGGGCTTCCTTTCCGCCGAGGTCGAAACTGCTGTGGAGGTGCAGCAGGCGCGGCCGGTCATCCATCGGCCAGGATGCGCTCCAGCAGTCGGTCGATCGCCCCCGCCGCTTCCGGCTCGGCAAGCGTGGGAGCATGGCCTACTCGTGGCACCGTGACCAGCGTCGCCGTAGCGCCGATCTCCCGAACCATCCGGTCGGCCGTCGCGACGCTCAGAAGATCGGAAAGCTCCCCGCGCAGGATCAGGGTCGGCGCATTGCGGAAGCCCGCCAGCGAGGGCCACAGGTCGACGCCCGCCTCGCCGCCCGGCACGCGCAACGGCTCGGCGATGCGCATGTCGTAATCGAGCACGACACGCCCGCCGCTGTTCAGGCGATAGAGGCGCTTGGCCATGCCCAGCCAGTCCTCCAGCGTATAGTCGGGATAGATGTCGGCATTGTTCTCCGCCAGCGCCCGTGCGGCGTGGACCCAGGTCGGATGCGTGCTGCCCGTGCCGACATAGCCGCGAATGCGCGCGAGGGCGGCCTCCTCGATCAGCGGTCCGACATCGTTCAGCACTGCGCCCGCAAGCCGGTCCGGCCGAGTCGCCGCCATCAGCATTCCGATGATGCCGCCAAGCGACGTGCCGACCACCACGAACCGCGTCAGCGCAAGATCGGTGAGCAGCCTTTCCAGATCCTGCAGATACGTAAGCGGCACATAGGTCATCGGGTCTTTGGCATAGGCGCTTTCGGCTCGCCCACGCAGATCGGGACAGATCAGCCGCCAATTGCCCGCCAGCCGCTCAGCAAGCGGTTCAAAATCGCGGGCATTGCGCGTCAGGCCGGGCAGGCACAGGAGCGGCGGCCGTGTTTCGTCATCGCCTGTATAGTCGCGGTAATGCAGTCTCAGGCCGTCATTGGACCACCAGTAAGCGTCGCGAAATGCAGCCAATGTCGATCCCTCCGTGCCGCGCTCCATATCGCCCGATGCGGGAGCGCCCGCAAGCCGCGAAATGGATGCGGGTTTTGCATCTGGGGAGGGAATGGCATCGTACCTGTCCACGACGCGTTCCGAATTGGTTCAGCCTCGGTGCCTCATCGGTTTCGCACCCCTTTAACCCTCGCTGCATCTGGGCCATATCATCACGATGTCCTCGACCCTGATTTCCATCGAACCTGCAACCGGCGCCCTGCTGTGGGAGCAGCCGCTGAGCGATGTCGCCGCCGAAGTGGCGCGTGCGCGTGAAGCCTGGCCATTGTGGGCCGCAAAGCCGCTCGCCATCCGGATCGAAACGATGCGGCGCTTCGCCAATGCCGTGCGTGCCAAGGAAGACGCGCTGACTGACCTGATCGCGCGCGAGACGGGCAAGCCCCTGTGGGATGCTCGGACGGAAGTCGCGGCGGTGATCGGCAAGGTGGACATATCCATCGCCGCCTATTCCGAGCGTACCGGCATGAAGCGGCTGGACGGCGCGATGGGCATGAAGCAGGCCGTACGGCACAAACCGCATGGCGTCATGGCGGTGCTGGGGCCGTATAATTTCCCCGCGCATCTGCCCAACGGCCACATCGTTCCGGCCTTGATCGCTGGCAATGCCGTGGTCTTCAAGCCGTCCGAGAAGACCCCGGCGGTCGGCGCGATGCTGGTCGACCTCTATCATCAGGCCGGCGTGCCCGAGGATCTGGTCCGGCTGATCGTCGGCGGCCCGGACGAAGGCAGGGCGCTGACCGCGCATTCCGATGTCAGCGGAATCCTGTTCACGGGATCGGCCTCAACCGGCATCGCCATCAACAAGGCCTTTGCCGGACAGCCTGACAAAATCCTCGCGCTGGAGATGGGCGGCAACAATCCGATCATCGTGTGGGACACGCCCGATATCCCGAGCGCCGCCGTGCTCGTCGCCCAATCGGCTTTCCTCTCCGCCGGGCAGCGCTGCACTGCCGCGAAGCGGCTGATCGTGCGCGATAGTCTGGCCGGTCCGCTGCTGAAGGAAGTGAAGAAGCTGGCCGACCGCATGATCGTCGATCACCCCCACTCCGACCCGCAGCCTTATATGGGGCCGGTCATCGATAATGAGGCGGCGGACGGACTTACCGACAGTTTCCTGATCCTGATGAGCAACGGGGGGCGGCCGATCAAGCATATGGTGCGTCCGCATCAGGATCTGCCGTTCGTCTCGCCGGCCATCATTGATGTTACGGACATGCGGGAGCGGCCGGACATCGAACTGTTCGGGCCGCTGTTGCAGGTGATCCGGGTTCCTGATTTCGAGAGCGCCATCGCCGAAGCCAACAACACGCGCTACGGCCTGTCCGCATCCCTGATCGGAGGGTCGCCCGAGCAATACGAGCAATTCTGGGCGAATGTGCGGGCGGGCATCGTCAACTGGAACCGCCCGACCAACGGCGCTTCGTCGGCCGCGCCTTTCGGGGGCGTCGGCCTGTCGGGCAATCACCGCGCCAGTGCCTACTATGCCGCGGATTACTGCGCCTATCCGGTGGTATCGTCGGAATCCGAACAGCCGCGCGCGACGATGGGTGTGGGCCTCAAGGAAGTCGACGTGGCGGCGATGGGGGACTGAAGCCCGCTCCTGCTCGAAGATAGATGTTGTAACGGGAAGAATATTCATGCACCGCTCGTAAACTTTGGAATACCGGGGGGTAACAAAGATGCAGCGCGTCGCGTATCTAGATGGCTTACGTGGAATGGCAATCATTGGCGTCGTGATGATTCACGTTGGTCAGATGGTGCATGGTTTATCGCCCTGGGCTGCGCGTTTTACTGCTCATGGATTTCGCGGTGTACAACTCTTCTTCATTGTGAGTGCGCTGACACTTTCCTTCGCCTATCGTTATAAGGCGTTCGATCCCAGGAGTTTTTACGTTCGGCGCTTTTTTCGTATAGCGCCCATGTTCTATCTTGCCATTGTCGGTTACTCTTTGCTTGCCGAAGCGACAGGTGAGCATGGCAAATTCACCTTGATTGATGTCGGCCTCACGCTGACGTTCCTGCACGGCTTTACTTTTTCCAGCATCAATAGTGTCGTTCCCGGCGGTTGGAGCATTGCTGCGGAAGCTCTGTTCTACGCGACGTTTCCACTCATACTTGCTTGCCTAACGACCCTCAATCGATCGCTGATCGCATTAGGTGTAGCAACTATCGTGTCTTTTGCGGGGGCCAGGTTTTTGGGTGATGTGGCCGCGCCCTTTTCCCACTTCGGGTTTATCACGAGCCTGCCGGCTTTTCTGCTCGGAATTACTTTATTCTTTTTGTTGAGGGATAGCCGGGTCGATCGATTGGATCCCAGAACAGCAACGGCAGGCTTATGGGTTTCTGCGTTAGTCCTTTTCCTCGTGGGGATTTGCGACATCGGCATCTTACGAAACGGTGTCACAACATCCTACATTTGGCCGGGATTGTTTTCTTTGCTGCTGTTTCCGGCAGCCGGATCTTCGAGGGCGCAGGTCTGAGTTATCTGGGGAAAATCAGTTTCAGCCTCTATCTGGTTCATTTCGCTGTCATTCATTTCACAAGAGGCGTGGTTGAGCTTTTGCCCGGACCGCCCGAGGTCGTGTTCCTGCAATATGCTCTGTTGGTGCTCGGCATAGGGATATTGGCGTCAACGCTGACCTTCCACTTGATCGAGCAGCCCATGATAAAGATTGGCCAGCAACTTTCCCGACGTAAAGCGTCCGTAGACATATCGAAGCCTGCGCCGAGCGCCATCTGACTGTTCAACATTTGCTTATGCCATCGATAGCCAATCTGATTTGGATTGGCGAAGCAGCATCACCATAAAGAGGCTGTGTTCAAGAACCCTGCCATTTTTCCCGTCGAATGCGGAACAGTCTATCTCGTAGGTGCAGGCCCGGGCGACCCGGATCTGCTGACTTTGCGGGCGGCGCGGCTGATCGGCGCGGCGGAGTTGATCGTGCATGACGGGTTGGTGGATGATGCCATCCTGGCGATGGCGCGGCCCGATGCGCGCCTTGTGTCGGTAGCCAAGAGCCGTAGCCGTCATTCGGTGCCGCAGGATGAGATCAATGCCCTGCTGATCCGCGAGGCTCTTTCGGGGCGCGACGTGATCCGGCTGAAGGGCGGCGATCCCTTTATCTTCGGACGCGGCGGGGAGGAAGCGGAAGAATGCCGCGCGGCCGGCGTACCCGTTGAGGTCGTGCCGGGCATCAGCGCCGCAATCGGCTGCGCAGCGCAGGCGCAAATGCCGCTCACGCATCGCGATGCGTCCAGCGCCGTCACTTTCGTTGCGGGCCAGTGCAAGGGCCTTGCCGATCAGGATTGGTCGGGGCTGGCAGGTGTTGGGCGAACGCTGGTGATCTACATGGGCGTAGCGACAGCCAATGACATTGCAGACAAGCTGATGGCCGATGGCGTCTCCCCCTCTACTCCCGTTGCGGTGCTGGAGAAGGGCACGCGCAGAGACAGCCGCGCAATCCGCACCATTCTTGCCGATTTGGGCGGAATGATTGGACGCGAGCATGTACAGAGCCCCGCGCTGATTGTAGTGGGCGACGTCGTCCTGCACGGCAATGCGCAGGACAGGCTGGCGGCGTTCGCTGCCCAAGTGGAGAGCTTTTCGTGAAGATACTGACCGGCAACGACTTGCCGACAGGCGATGTCATCTGGTGGGCCGGCGATGGCTGGTCGCGGCGCGTCGCGGATGCGGTGGATGTCGGCGAGCAAGGCGACGACCTCGCCCGGCGCGAGGAAGCGGCCCGGCATGTTGTCGGCGCCTATGTCATCGACGCCACGCTGACGGACGAAGGCCCCCGCCCCGCTCACATCAAGGATCGCATCCGGGCACTTGGGCCTACGGTGCGTCCCGACCTAACGTTGAAACCCGCCGACCCAGATGTCGGCCAGTGGGTGATCTGACATGTATCGTTACGACCAATATGACCAGTCCATCGTCGAGGCGCGTGTCGAGGAATTCCGCGACCAGACCAAGCGCCGTCTGGCGGGCGCTCTGACCGAGGACCAGTTCAAGCCAATACGGCTGATGAATGGCCTTTATCTGCAATTGCACGCCTACATGCTGCGCGTGGCTGTGCCCTATGGCACGCTGAGCGCCAGGCAGATGCGGATGCTGGCGCATATCGCGCGCAAGTACGACCGCGATTACGGGCACTTCACCACCCGGCAGAACATCCAGTATAACTGGATCAAGCTGGAAGACGCGCCGGACATCCTTGCCGAACTGGCGACGGTCGAGATGCATGCCATCCAGACCAGCGGCAACTGCATCCGCAATATTTCGTCCGATCAGTATGCCGGGGTCGCAGCCGAGGAGGTCGCCGATCCGCGCCCCTGGGCCGAACTGCTGCGCCAGTGGTCGAGCTTCCATCCCGAGTTCACGTACCTGCCGCGCAAGTTCAAGATCTGCGTGATCGCCACGCAGGAAGATCGCGCCGCGATGCGCCTGCACGATATCGGCATCGAACTCGTGAAGCGCGATGACGTGGTCGGCGCGCGTATATTCGCGGGCGGCGGCATGGGCCGTACTCCGATGGTCGCGCCTGAAATCAAGGACTTCGTAGCCGAAGATGACTTGATCTCTTATGTCGAGGCGTGCCTGCGCGTCTATAATCGCTATGGCCGCCGCGACAACAAGTACAAGGCGCGGGTCAAGATCCTGATCCATGCTCTGGGCGCGGACGAATATCGCCGCCAGGTCGAGGAAGAGTTCGCCGCGATCAAGCAACTCGCGCTCGATCCACCGAAGGCCGAACTTGACCGCATCCGCAGCTACTTCGCCGATCCGGCCTACGAAACCGGCCTCTCCGAAGAGATCGACCGTTCCGATCCAGCGTTCGCGCTTTGGGTCGACCAGAACGTCAAGTCGCACAAGCAGGCGGGCTACGCGATCGTCAACATCAGCCTCAAGCCCACTGGCGGCATACCCGGCGACGCATCTTCCGCACAGATCGATCTGATCGCCGATTTGGCCGAGCGCTACTCGCTGGACGAACTGCGCGTCACCCATGCGCAGAATATCGTGCTGCCCTATGTGAAGAAGGCGGACCTGCACACCGTCTGGCAGGCGCTGGACAACGTGGGCCTTGCCGAAGCCAATCTGGACCTGATCAGCGACATCATCGCTTGCCCCGGTCTCGATTATTGCAGCCTTGCCAATGCGCGTTCCATACCGGTCGCGCAGAAGATCGCCGAGCGCTTCGCCGATCCGGCCCGGCAGCGGGATCTGGGCGAACTGAAGCTCAAGATTTCCGGCTGCATCAACGCCTGCGGGCACCATCATGCCGGGCATATCGGCATTCTGGGCGTCGACAGGCGCGGCAAGGAGAACTTCCAGTTGCTGCTCGGCGGGTCCGGCGCGGAAGATGCGAGCCTTGGCAGCATAACGGGGCCGGGCTTCGATGAAGACGGCGTTGTCGATGCCATCGAGAAGGTCACGGACATCTATGTACGTGAGCGGATCGAGGGCGAACGCTTCCTCGACACCTATCGCCGGCTTGGCATGAAGCCTTTCAAGGACGCGCTATATGGTTGATTTTCTGTCATTTCGCGATGACGAACCCGCGCAGGAGCCGACCGTCACGCTCGAAGCCATTGCGGGCCAGACGAACGCAACCGCGGTCCGCGTCGAGCCGGGCGAAGACGCACGCGAATTGCTGCCGATGCTGGACCGCCTTTCGCTCGTGGAAGTGAACTTCCCGGCGTTTGGCGACGGGCGCGGCTACTCGGCGGCGCGTATCCTGCGGGAAGCAGGCTATACCGGCGAATTGCGCGCTGTAGGCGACGTGCTTGTGGATCAGCTTGTCGCGATGCGCCGTTGCGGTTTCGACAGCTTTCAGCCCGATCATCCTTTCGATCAGGCCGTCGTGGATGCGACGCTCGCCCGCTATGACGACGTATATCAAAAAACCATCGATGGCCGAACGCCCGTCTGGGCCAAGCGCCACCCGGAGACAGCAAATGGGTGAGGCCGCACGCAAGATAGACATAATTGACGCTCGCCCAGTGTTTACGCAGGCCGATGCCGATGCTCTGAACGCGCGATTCGCGGGCGTCGACACGCTGACGATGCTGCGGACGCTGTTTACCGAAAAGACGCTAGGGCGGATCGCGACCGTCTCCTCCTTCGGAACGGAAAGTGCCGTGCTGCTGCATCTGGTGGCGCAGGCCGATCCGGAGGTTCCGGTGATCTTCGTCGATACGCTGAAGATGTTTCCCGAAACGCTGGCCTATCGCGACGAACTGGTGGCGCGCTTCGGCATTCGCCACAGCGACACCGTGGTTCCCGATCCAGACGTGCTGGCCAAGAAGGATGAGACCGGCCTGCGCTGGTCCTACGATCCCGATGGCTGCTGCGCCATCCGCAAGGTCGAGCCGCTGGCGCGCGCCAAGCGCGGGCTGGACGCCTGGATCTCCGGACGCAAGGCTTTTCAGGCCGCGACCCGGCAGAATATCCCCCGTTTCCAGGTCGAAGACGGCCAGATGAAGCTCAACCCGCTGGGCGACTGGACCAAGGACGAGCTGGAAGCCTATTTCGAGGCAAACGATCTGCCGCGTCATCCGCTGGAGGCACAGGGCTATCTGTCAGTAGGCTGCGAACCCTGCACGTCCAAGGTATTGCCGGGCGAAGATCCGCGCGCTGGCCGTTGGCGTGGATGGGACAAGGTGGAATGCGGCATTCACTCGCCCATTCCGGCCGTCGATCCGGAAGATCCCGCGAACCTGCCTGCATTCTAATTGTTGGGAGTTGATGCAAGTTAGGGTAGTTTTTCCAAGGACCTAGCGCTGCATTAACTTTTCCAGGGTATCTCGGCTGCACCTACCGAAGGGAGCAGCCCTGTGCCTGAACTATTCCAGCTGACGTATATCAGCAGCGCCCGCGTCGTCATGACGCTCGACGATTGCAACCTCCTGCTTGCCAAGGCGCGGATCAACAATCGTCGCCTGAATGTGACGGGAGCGCTGCTTTTCAATACCAAACGCTTCCTTCAAGCCATCGAAGGAGAGCAGCAGACGGTGCGCGCGCTATTCGACCGGATTAGCAAGGACACGAGACATAACGGCATCGTCTTACTGAACGAGCGCATGCTGGAAGAACGCCAGTTCGGCCGATGGGCAATGGCGTTTGACGACGGTTCCGGCGAGACGGCTCTACGCGACAGGATCAGCGCCTTGCTGGCAAACACCGATCCATCAACCCGCGCGCTTTTCGAGACGACTGCAACGCTCCACCGCGCCGCTGGCTAACGGCTGCTGCTTGGCGGATCGTTATAGAAGGGCACCAGCCAGTGCGGCTTTGATGGGTCTGCAGGCGCCGCAGCCGACGCTACTGTATCGGGCGTGCTCAGGGCTCTGGTATCGAGCGCCAAGCGCACGGGCTTGGGATCTTCCGGAACGACGGCCTCAGGGGTGGGCGCAGGGGCACTCTTAACCGATCCCTCGGAGGGCGCGGCCGAAGCAAGTTGGACGTCCCGCCCCCTGTTGTCGGTCCATGTGGGGCGGCCATCGCCAGGCAGCGCCGCATAATCGACTTCCACGCGCAGGAACGGGCCGCTCTGGCCATCGGACACACTTACGATGTCACCCATGTCCGTCGCGGCAAACAGCTTCTTTGCGAACGCCAGCGGCACCCTGATGCAACCGTGCGAGGCCGGATAGCCGGGCAGTTGGCCGCCGTGAATGGCAATGCCGGTCCACGTCAACCGCTGCATATAGGGCATGGGCGCATTGCTGTAGAGGTTCGAGCGGTGGAAGACGTTCTTCTGCAGGATGCGGAACTCACCCATGGGCGTGTTCTTGCCCGGTTTCCCGGTGGAGACAGTGGACAGTCCGATCAGCCGCTCGCCCCGATAGACATATAGATGCTGCCGATCGATGCTGACCATGATGGCCAGCGGGTCCGTCCCGCCGTCGCTGTCGTCCCACAGGAACTGGCCAGCCTTCAGAGATGGCGCGCTGCTGCTGGCGAGCGTCGGCGACAAGGCCGCCGGCGATGCGGCCGGCGCCAGCATCATCGCAAGCGAGAGAAGCCATAGCCTCTTATTCATAGGCGATCGCGCCATAGCTGTCCTCGGCAAGGTCGCTGAACTTGGTGATCTTGGCATCGAACTTCATGCGGATGCGGCCGGTGGAGCCGTGACGTTGCTTGGCCACGATCAATTCGGCAAGGCCGTAGACCTTTTCCATCTCCTCGGCCCAGACCCGATGTTCTTCGCTCTCCACGTCGCGCGGTTGCTTGGCGGAGACATAATAATCCTCGCGGAACACGAACCATACCATGTCGGCATCCTGCTCGATCGAGCCGGATTCGCGAAGGTCGGAGAGCTGTGGCCGCTTGTCCTCGCGCTGCTCGACGGCACGGCTCAGCTGCGACAGTGCCAGCACAGGCACATGAAGTTCCTTGGCCAAGGTCTTCAAACCACGGGATATTTCAGAAATTTCCTGCACGCGATTGTCGCCGCCCTTGCCCGTACCTTGCAGCAACTGGAGATAGTCGATGACGATGAAGCCGATGTCATGCCGCCGCTTCAAACGGCGAGCGCGGGTGCGCAACGCGGCAATGGTAAGGCCGGGAGTGTCGTCGATAAACAGCGGCAGGTCCTGCAACTCGCGTGCGGCGCGGGAGAGGTTCTGGAAGTCCGCATGGCTGATCTTGCCCATGCGCAGCGCTTCGCCGCTGATGCCCGATTGCTCGGCAAGCACGCGGGTCGCCAACTGATCGGCAGACATTTCGAGGGAGAAGAACGCCGTCTTGGCGCCCATGTTCTTGGCCGGATCGATTCCCTCGGCATCGTCCCGCACCCAGCGCGACGCCGCGTTGTAGGCGATGTTGGTGGCGAGCGACGTCTTGCCCATGCCCGGACGGCCCGCCAGGATCATCAAGTCGGAATTATGCAGGCCGCCGATTTTCTCGTTCAATGAACTCAAACCCGTGGTGATCCCCGACAGATGGCCGCCGCTGTTCAGTGCCCGCTCGGCCTGCTTCACGGCAAGCGTGCTGGCCGTCAGGAAGCTCTTGACCGAGCCGGTTTCCCCTTCCCCTTCGGACACCTTGTAGAGCGCGACTTCCGCCGCCTCGATCTGCGCACGCGGATCTACGTCCTCGCTGGTATCCAGAGCATTTTCAACGAGTTCCCGGCCGACTCCGACAAGCTCTCGCAGGAGCGCAAGATCATAGATCTGCGTCGCGAAGTCACGCGCACCGATCAGCGCCGCCCCGTTCCCCGTCAGCTGCGCCAGATAGGCCGCGCCGCCAAGCTCCTTCAGCGCCGGGTCCTGCTCGACCATCGGCTTCAGCGTCACCGGATTCGCGACCATGTTCTTTTCAAGCAGCCGCATGATCGCATCGTAGATCCGGCCATGCAGCGGCTCGAAGAAATGCTCGGCGCGCAGCTTCATCTGAACGTCTTCGGCAATGCGGTTGTCGATCATCAGCGCGCCAAGCAGCGCCGCTTCCGCCTCGACATTGCGCGGCAGTTCCTGAACCGGCGTTTCTCCGCCGGAGACCACTTTCATCATAGGCTCGACCATGCCGCCATCATCCTCCTGTTCGGCGACCGGGGCAAGAGCGATGCGGCAGGGCGCTGTGGACGGCTTGTGGGCAAGCTGTGGATAAGATGTGGGGCGCTGCTTGTCCCTTGCATTTGCTCACCGCCCGCCGCAGTGACAGCAATCCGACATGGCAGACTCCCGCATCATAGATATCGAGCTGGACCAGCGAACGATCATCTGGCGCAACGCCGATGTGGAGCAGGAACGGCGCATCGCGATCTTCGACCTGCTCGAAGAAAATCATTTCGCGCCCCAACGCCAGCATGCGGACGGCTATGCCGGGCCGTACAAGGTACGTCTGGGAGTCGAGGAAGGCCGTCTGGTGATCGACATAGGCCGCGAAGACGGTACGCCGCTGGAGACGATCATCTTGGGTCTTGCGCGGTTCCGCCGCCCGATCCGCGAGTATTTCGCGATCTGCGACAGCTATTACCAGGCGATCCGGGCCGCGACACCGCAGACGATCGAAACGATCGATATGGCCCGGCGAGGCATCCACAACGATGCTGCGGAGATCCTGAAGGAACGGCTGGACGGCAAGATCGACGTCGATTTCGATACGGCCCGACGGCTCTTCACCTTATTGTGCGTTCTGCACATCAAGGGATAAATTATTGTTGTTACGTCAAAAACACAGCCGCACCTATCGCGGCACGCTTGGTCGACTCGCCGTTATCGTGGTGCTGATACTGGCGTTAATCGGCGGCGGCTGGCTATATGCGATCCGGTGGGCGCCATCCCGCGACGAATATCCCATGCAGGGTATCTCGGTCAGCGAAGCCAACGGGCCGCTCGACTGGCGCACCCTTCGCGCCCGCCACGCCGACTTCGCCTATATCTTGGCTACAGCGGGCGCGGGCCGGCGTGACAAGGCTTTCAGCGCGAACTGGGCCGGCGCGCGCGATGCCGGGCTGCGCTATGGCGCCATACATATGTTCAACCTCTGCGACAGGGCAGTGGATCAGGCGACGCTCTTCGTAGCGACTGTGCCGCGCGACAACGCCGCACTGCCGCCTGTCGTCCGCCTCGATTTCACGCCCAATTGCGGCCGTCGCCCCGGCCGCGATGCAGTGCTTTCGCAGCTCAACACGTTCCTGAACTTGATAGAAACGCACGCCGGCCAGCAGGCTGTGGTCCGCCTCTCCAAAAGCTTCGAGGAGCGCTACCGGATCGGCAGCGGCATCTATCGGACCCTTTGGCTGGAGGGGAACTTCGTCGCCCCGGACTATGCAGGGCGCCCGTGGGTGATGTGGACAGCGTCCGATATGCGGCATCTTGACGGCATCGATGCCCCGGTGGAATGGGACGTCGTAGCACCATGACCAGCAGCCCTCCATTCCCCCCCGTCGATAGAGCCGCATTGATCGCAGCCGCTCGCGGAGCGATGGCCCATGCCCATGCGCCTTATAGCCGATTCGCGGTGGGCGCTGCGGTTGCGTTGACCGACGGCAGCATCGTGACGGGCAGCAATTTCGAGAATGCCAGCTATGGCCTGTCGCTGTGCGCAGAGACGGTGGCGCTCGCTACGGTCAATGCGCAGGGGCGGATGCGTGACGTCGCCGCGATTGCAGTCTGCGGGGGGGCGATCGACGCCCTGGCAGGGCCCGCGATCGTCACACCCTGCGGGCGATGCCGTCAGGTGATGAACGAAGTCGAGCAGATGGCGGGACGGGAACTCGCCATCTATTGCGTTGCGCCGGCCGGTGACACCATGCAGGAACATCGGGTGGTCGATCTGCTACCCCACGCCTTCGGTCCGGCGGACCTTGGCATCGGCCCAGAGAAGGACGATCGATGAGCATATTATCCGACAAGTGGATCCGGCGTCAGGCCACGGAAAACGGCATGATCGAGCCGTTCGTGGAGAGCCAGCGGCGCGACGGCTGCATCAGCTATGGCCTCTCCTCCTACGGCTACGACGCCCGGCTTGCCGATGATTTCAAGATCTTCACCAATGTCGACAGCGCCATCGTCGATCCGAAGGATTTCGCGGCAAACAGCTTCGTCGATCGCAAGACCGACGTGTGCGTGATCCCGCCGAACAGCTTTGCGCTGGCCCGGACGGTCGAATATTTCCGGGTGCCGCGCGACGTTCTGGTGATCTGCCTCGGCAAGTCCACTTATGCGCGTTGCGGCATCATCGTGAACGTGACACCGCTCGAACCCGGTTGGGAGGGGCATGTGACGCTGGAGTTTTCCAACACGACTCCCCTGCCCGCCAAGATCTACGCCAATGAAGGCGCATGCCAGTTCCTGTTCCTGGAGGGCAATGAACCGTGCGAGACGAGCTATGCCGATCGCGCAGGCAAATATATGGGACAAAAGGGCGTGACGCTCCCCAAGCTTTGAGTTAGCCAAGCGCTATGCTGCGCTTGTTTCGTAGGTCCGTCGAACCCGCCTCCGCGCCTGCCGAAGAGGCTCCCGAAACGCGCCCTGCGAGTATCGGCGAAAACAAGCGCGTCTACGCCATTGGCGACATTCATGGCCGCGCGGACCTGCTGATCGACCTGCTGCGACGGATCGACAATGATGATGCTGACTCAATACCCTGCCCTACTGAATTGATCTTGCTTGGGGATCTTGTCGACAGAGGGCCTCAATCGCGAAAGGTGGTGGAACTCGCGATGCAACTCTCCCAGTCCAGCGCGGTGCATTTCCTTAAAGGCAATCACGAGGAAATATTCATCCGCGCCGCCCGGGGCGAGGTTGCCGCCACGCGCTTCTTCTGCCGCATCGGCGGGCAGGAAACATTGCACAGCTACGGCTTGAGCCAAGCCGACTATGCCGCAATGAAAGCTGAGCATCTGACCAGCTGGATGCTGGCCAACATACCCCGAGCGCATGTGGATTTCCTCGACGCGTTTTCCGACATGGTGGAGATCGGCGATTATATCTTCGTGCATGCGGGCATCCGCCCCGGCGTGCCCCTGAATGGACAAGAACCACATGATCTCAGATGGATACGCGCCGATTTTCTCAAAAGCAGCGAGGCGTTCGGCAAGGTCGTCATCCACGGGCACACGATTACACCGGCAGTAGATGAGCATTCCAATCGCATCGGCATCGATACAGGCGCCTATATGAGCGGGCGGCTGACGGCGATCGGGCTTCAGGCCGATCAACACTGGTTCCTTTCTACAGCCGATTGAAGAACTTGCAGGCATTGCCAAGCCAGGTGCAGCGTTGCACAACTGCTTCATGACGATGCGCCACCTCATCACAGCCACGGCCCTGGCTCTTATTCACACCCCTGTCCTCGCCCAGAAGGCGCCCGATCCGGCGAGATTGAAGGCGACGGTGGAGAAGCTCGTCGGCTTTGGCACCCGGCATACGCTGTCATCCGCTACCGATCCGAAGCGCGGCATCGGCGCAGCGCGACAATGGAGCGCTGCGGAATTCTCGCGAATTTCAAAGAGCTGCGGCGGATGCCTCATGATCGAAACAGTGGCCGACCGCTTCAGCGGCCCGCGTGCGCCGGACGGGGTCGAGGTGGTCGACGTGCTCGCGATTCAACGGGGCACGGGTGATCCCAAGCATGTCGTCATCGTCGCCGGGCACATCGACAGCCGCGTGAGTGACGTCATGGACGCCACCAGCGACGCGCCGGGCGCAAACGACAATGGCTCCGGATCCGCTTTGGTGATCGAAGCCGCCCGCGTGCTGGCGGGCGAGAAGTTCGATGGGACCATCGTTTACGCGCTGCTGTCCGGCGAGGAGCAGGGTCTTTGGGGCGGACAGCTACTCTCGGCGACAGCCAGGACGCGCGGATGGCAGGTCCGGGCGATGCTGAACAATGACATCGTCGGCAACACGCTGGGGCAGAATGGCAGCATCGTAGATGGCCGCGTAAGGGTGTTCTCGGAAGGCACGCGCTCGGCAGAGGACATCAAGGCGGCGCTGACGCGGCGCGGGATCGGCGGGGAAGACGACAGCCCTTCGCGGTCGCTCGCCAAAAAGATCGACGCTATCGCCGAGGGCAATCCTGCCATAGGACTGGATGTATTCGCGGTGCGCCGCCCCGACCGCTTCGGGCGTGGGGGAGACCACACACCTTTGTTGCAGGCGGGCTATCCCGCCGTCCGCTTTTCCGTTGGGGTCGAGAACTACGATCGGCAGCATCAGGACCTCCGCGCCGAAAGCGGCCGCGAATATGGCGATACGGTAGCCGCAATGGATTTCCCCTATCTGGCCAAGGTGACAGCGCTGAACGTC
Source organism: Sphingobium sp. (assembly GCF_033795625.1). GTDB lineage: Bacteria > Pseudomonadota > Alphaproteobacteria > Sphingomonadales > Sphingomonadaceae > Sphingobium. Next base: position 65,373 of record NZ_JARYGI010000012.1, read on the forward strand.
GCCGTCCTGCGGGAACTCGCGAGCGCGCCGGCCGCACCGGCCACCGTTAGCCTGGACGGCGCTTTATCCTCCGACACCAAGGTAAGCTGGGACGCCGTGCCGGGCGCGGCGGCGTACCGGGTCCAATGGCGTAGGGCGGATGCGCAGGACTGGACCGACAGCCGCATCGTCAGGCAAGCAACCGAAACGCTGTTGAAGGACGTGATCGTCGACGACACCTTCATCGGCGTCTCCGCGATAAGCGCCAGCGGAGCCGAAAGCATCGTCACCTTCGGGGGCATGGCTAGTCGGAAGTAGGCAGCTAAGCCTGCGCGTCCCGCCCTGGTCTCCTGCTTTCGCAGGAGCACAGAGCAAGCTGCATTCCGCCGTTACCGAGTCAGTTTTTTATAGGCCAGACGCGTCGGGCGATCGGCGGCATCGCCCAGACGGCGGCGCTTGTCTTCCTCATAAGCTTCGAAGTTGCCTTCGAACCATTCGACATGGCTATCGCCCTCGAACGCCAGAATGTGCGTGGCGAGACGGTCGAGGAAGAAGCGGTCATGGCTGATCACCACGGCGCAGCCTGCGAAGTTCTCCAGCGCATCTTCCAGCGCGCGCAGGGTCTCGACATCCAGATCGTTGGTCGGTTCGTCGAGCAGGAGGACGTTGCCCCCCTCCTTCAGCATCTTGGCGAGGTGGACGCGGTTGCGTTCACCGCCTGAAAGCTGCCCGACCTTCTTCTGCTGGTCCGGTCCCTTGAAGTTGAAGGCGCCCACATAGGCCCGCGTCTGGATCTCGTGCTTGCCGATGGTCATCAAGTCATGGCCGCCGGAGATTTCCTCCCAGACGTTGTGATTGGCGTCCAGCGAGTCACGGCTCTGATCCACATAGCCAAGCTGGACGGTCTCGCCGACCTGGATTTCGCCGTCGTCAGGTTGTTCCTGCCCGGTGATCAGCTTGAACAAAGTCGACTTGCCCGCACCGTTCGGTCCAATCACACCAACGATGCCACCGGGCGGCAGGAGGAAGTCCAATCCTTCGAACAGCAGCTTGTCGCCATAGGATTTGGTCAGGCCATGTGCCTCGATCACCTTGCCACCGAGACGCTTGGGAGTCTGGATGACGATCTGCGCCTTGCCGGGCGCGCGGTTTTCCTGCTTCTCGACCAATTCGTCGAACGCACGGATACGCGCCTTGCTCTTGGTCTGGCGGGCCTTGGGAGATTGCCGTATCCACTCCAGCTCTTCCTTGATCGCCTTCTGGCGTCCGGCGTCCTCGCGCTCCTCCAGTTCCATCCGCTTGGCCTTCGCATCCAGCCATGCGGAGTAATTGCCCTCATAAGGAATGCCGCGCCCGCGATCGAGTTCGAGCACCCAGCCCACGACATTATCGAGGAAATAGCGGTCATGGGTGACGAGAATGACGTTGCCGGTGTAGTTGATAAGATGTTGTTCCAGCCACTGCACGCTCTCCGCGTCGAGATGGTTGGTCGGTTCGTCGAGCAGCAGGATGTCCGGCTTTTCGAGCAGCAGGCGGCAGAGCGCGATGCGGCGCTTTTCACCGCCCGAGAGGCTTTCGACGCCCCAGTCGCCCGGCGGGCAGCGCAATGCTTCCATCGCGATCTCAAGCTGGTTGTCGAGCGTCCAGCCGTCAACCGCGTCGATCTTCTCCTGGAGCGTGCCCATTTCCTCCATCAGCGCGTCGAAGTCGGCGTCCTCCGGCGGATCGCCCATGATCTCGCTGATCTTGTTGAAGCGCTCCATCATGTCAGCGACGGGGCGTACGCCGTCCATGACGTTTTCCTTGACGGTCTTGCTGTTGTCGAGCTGCGGCTCCTGCGCCAGATAACCTACGCGCAGGCCCTCGGCCGCCCATGCCTCGCCAGTGAAGTCCTTGTCGTACCCGGCCATGACCTTCATCAGCGTCGATTTACCCGCGCCGTTGACGCCGATGATGGCGATCTTCGTACCCGGCAGGAATTGCAGGTGGATATTATTGAACAGGGGCTTGTTCGCGCCCGGAAAGGTCTTGGTCAGGCCCTTCATGACGTAGCTATACTGGACGGCCATGTGAGAAATCTCTTCGCTTGTCGGATCAAATTGTCTGGGTTTGGCGCCCGGTTAGCGGAGCGCGTGGATATTGGCAAATAGGCAGATGGCCGCTACCCTTCAACCATGCAGAAAATCAGACTGATCCCGCTCGCGCTCGCCTTGTCCATGGCGGCCCCGTCCATCGCTGCTCCGGCAGGTCCCGCGGCGCTGCGAGACGCCGAATTGAAAGACAAGGTCGCCTGGGATTTCGTGGAGGATATCACCACCGAAGTCGGCCCTCGTCCGGCGGGGACTCCTCTCGAAGCGCGAGGACGCGATTGGGCCGTGAAGCGATTGAAGGCGCTGGGCTTCGCCAATGTGCGGATCGAGCCTTATCAGATGCCCACCTGGGTCCGCGGCATCGAGACGGCGCAAGTGATTGCTCCTTTCCCACAGCCGCTCGTCATTACCGCTTTAGGGAACAGCGGATCGACTGGACACGCAGGCCTTGAAGCGGAAGTCGTCAACTTCCCGAGCTTGGACGCCCTCAAGGCCGCGCCGGAAGGCAGCCTGAAGGGCAAGATCGCGTTCGTGAACCATGCCATGAAGGCGACGCAGGACGGGTCGAGCTACGGCTATTTCGGCGGGGTCCGGCGGGAAGGCCCCAGCATAGCAGCAAAAAAAGGCGCTGCCGCGATCCTGATCCGTTCGATCGGCACCGACAGCCACCGCACGCCGCATACCGGAGTACAGAACTGGGCTGCCGGAGTGACCCCGATCCCTGCCGCTGCGCTATCGGTCCCGGACGCGGAAAACCTGCACCGGATGCTGGAGAAGGCCTCGGCCAAGGGCGGCAAGGCGGTGCGCGTATCGATGGTGCTCACGCCGCGCTTCATCGGCGAGCAGACTTCGGGCAATGTCATTGCCGAAGTTCCCGGCACGGATAGCGATGCAGGCATCATCGTCGCCGCGTGCCACCTCGACAGTTGGGATCTTGGCACCGGCGCTATAGATGACGCGGCGGGATGCGCCATAGTGACAGCTGCGGCAAAGCAGATCATGAGCAGCGGCCGCCCGCGCCGGACGATCCGCCTGTTATTGGCCGGTGCCGAGGAAGTCGGCGCTTTCGGCGGCAAGGCCTATTTTGCGGCGCATCGAAACGATCCCCATGTCCTGGCCCTGGAATCCGACTTCGGTGCAGACCGCGTGTGGCGGGTCGACTTCAAGCTGCCCGATGGCCATGCTGCCCTTGCCGACAGGATCACGGCAGGGCTGGCGCCACTTGGCGTCGGGCCAAGCAAACAGGCGGCGCAAGGCGGCGCGGATATCCAGCCATTGGTCGATAGCGGCGTTGCCGTCATCGATCTCCAGCAGGACGGCACCCGCTATTTCGACCTGCATCATACGGCCGATGACACTCTGGACAAGATCGATCCGGAGCAGCTTGCGCAGAATGTGGCGGCATGGACGACCACTCTCTCAATCGCCGCAAACGCACGAGAAAGTTTGCGCGGAAAGTAAACTCCTGTAGTAGAGAACGTGTCGTCGCATGATTCAGTCGTTTCATCGACGACAATTAACCGTTGATTTGTGTCAAGCAGACACTAAAGCGGGTCGCTCGCGTAAGGGCATAAAAACCTGTCGCGTGCCAATGCTATGGGAGCCATACAAGATGAAGAAGATCGCTGTTGTTTTCGCTTCGGCCGGCCTGATGGCACTCGCCGCTTGCGGTGAGACCCCGAAGAACGAGACCGCGAACGCTTCGAACGCAGTTGTCGAAAATGTCGTTGAAAACGCTGCAAACGCGATGGAAAACGCCGCTGACAACACGCAGAACGCTGCAAATGCGGTCGAGAACAGTGCCGAGAACGCCGCTAACGCGATGTAATCTCGCGCCTGGCGCATAATACGAAAAAGGGCGGGCCACGCTATGTGGCTCGCCCTTTTTTGTACTCTTGGCGGAACATGCTTCGGAAGGCGTTCCGCGGTTTCTCTTAGCTTCGACCTTAAAATATGCTATTGGCCTTGACGCCGCTCCCCCAAGCGGTTGCAGGGCTTACATAGGATAAAGTGCCTGCATCTGGCGACCTCCAATAGTCGGTGCGGGAGGACGATTGGTGTACAAAGTCCAGGCTCGCCCCAGACGCAGAATTGCGTGCGCTGCTCTATCGGTCTTGGCGTTGATGGGCTGTTCGCCAGCCAGTATCCTCGCGCCGGAAGGTCCGGTGACGGCCGCCAACCGCACGATCCTGCTGAATGCCCTGACGATCATGCTGGCGATCGTCATCCCCACGATCATCGCAACCATCGCCTTTGCATGGTGGTTCAGAGCCGGGAACCCGCGCGCAAAATATCGGCCCGATTTCGTATATTCCGGCCGCATCGAGATGATCGTCTGGTCTATACCGATCCTGGTCATCCTGTTCCTGGGCGGCGTCATCTGGGTCGGCAGCCACGATCTCGATCCGCGCCGCCCGATTCCCTCGGCAATGCCTCCGCTGGAGGTGCAGGTCGTGTCGCTCGACTGGAAATGGCTGTTTATCTACCCACGCGAAGGTATTGCGACGGTTAACATGTTGGTACTGCCAGTGGGGCGGCCAGTGCATTTCCGACTGACCTCGGGCAGCGTAATGAACACCTTCTTCATCCCTCGCCTCGGGTCGATGATCTATACGATGAACCGGATGGAGACGGAGTTGAACCTGCGCGCCGACCGGCCCGCGATCATGTACGGACAGTCGGCGCATTTCAGTGGAGACGGCTTCTCCGACATGAACTTCGGCGTACGTTCGGTGCCGGTGGGCGAATTCAATGGCTGGGTGAGCGGGACACGCGGGAAAGGCGCCGTGCTGGACTCACGCGGCTATGCCGATCTCGCACGGCAGAGCCTCGACGTGCCCGCTCGTGCCTATGGAGCAGTGCAGCCGCGACTGTTCGAGGCGATCGTCACGCAGAAGCTCAAGCCCGCGCCTGGGCCCGAACAGGGCCGCGGCGGCGATCCACATGTGTCGCATGATCCGCCGGAGAGGAAATGATGCTCGGTAAACTCGACTGGTCGGCGATCCCGTTCGACGAGCCCATTCCGCTCGTCGCAGCGGCGATAGTGCTCGTCGGCCTGCTCGGTGTGCTCGGCTGGGTGACAAGCAAGCGCTATTGGCCCTACCTGTGGCATGAGTGGATCACCAGCGTCGATCACAAGCGGATCGGCATCATGTACATCATGCTGGCGCTGCTGATGCTGATCCGGGGATTTGTCGACGCCATCATGATGCGCACACAGCAGTCCATGGCTGTCGGCGGGGCGCAGGGTTATCTCAATCCCGATCATTACGACCAGATCTTTTCCGCGCACGGCACGATCATGATATTCTTCGGAGCGATGCCCTTCGTCATCGGGTTGATGAATTTCGTGCTGCCACTGCAATTGGGCGTCCGCGACGTGGCCTTTCCGACCCTCAATTCGGTCAGCTTCTGGCTGACGGCGGCGGGCGCGTTGCTAGTCAACGTCAGCCTGGTCATCGGTGAGTTCGCACGTACCGGCTGGTTGCCCTATGCGCCGCTCAGCGAGACGACATACTCTCCGGGCGTCGGCGTGGATTATTATCTATGGGCGATCCAGATATCGGGCGTGGGGACGTTGATGTCAGGGATCAACCTCGTCACGACGATCCTCAAGATGCGCGCGCCGGGCATGTCCTATCTGCGGATGCCGATGTTCTGTTGGACCTCCCTGGGTTCTAACATGCTGATCGTGGCCGCTTTCCCGATCCTCACCGCGACCCTCGCGATGTTGACGCTCGATCGTTACATGGGCTTCCACTTCTTCACCAACGAAGCGGGCGGCAACATGATGATGTTCGTGAACCTCATCTGGGCCTGGGGCCATCCGGAAGTCTACATCCTGATCCTACCCGCGTTCGGCATATTCTCAGAGGTTTTCTCGACCTTTTCAGGCAAGCCGCTGTTCGGCTACCGATCGATGGTGGCCGCGACATTGTTCATCGTGGTCGTTTCCTTCCTCGTCTGGCTGCATCACTTCTTCACCATGGGCGCAGGCGCGGACGTCAACGCCGCCTTCGGCATCGCCACTTCGGTCATCGCGGTCGGAACAGGCGTGAAGATCTACAACTGGCTGTTCACGATGTATGGCGGTCGCGTCCGCTTCCCGACGCCGATGCTCTGGTCCCTCGCTTTCATGATCACCTTCGTCATCGGGGGCATGACGGGCGTGCTGCTGGCGGTTCCGCCCGCCGACTTCATGCTCCACAATTCGATGTTCCTGGTGGCGCACTTCCACAATGTCATCATCGGCGGCGTCGTGTTCGGAGCGTTCGCGGGATACACCTTCTGGTTCCCCAAAGCGTTCGGGTTTCAATTGGACGAGAAGTGGGGCCATATCGCCTTCTGGCCCTCGCTCATCGGGTTCGTGCTGACGTTCGGCGCGCTTTATGTCGTGGGGCTGGATGGCATGACGCGGCGGCTCCAGCATATCGAGGTCGATGAATGGGTGCCATGGCTGCACGTCGCGCTAGTCGGCGTAGGGTTCATGATGCTGGGGGTAGCCGCGCAGGTCGTGCAGCTCGTGGTCAGCATCAGGGACCGTGAACGCCTGAAGGATGTCACCGGCGATCCGTGGGACGGCCGGAGCCTCGAATGGTCAACCTCCTCCCCGCCCCCCTTCTTCAACTTTGCCGTCCTGCCCCAGGTTCATGGCGAAGAAGCCTATTGGGGCATCAAGCAGCGGGCCATCGAAGAACAGCGGCTGGGCCCGGAACCCGAATATGAAGCCATCGAGATGCCGCGCAACAGCCCGACCGGCATCATCACCGCCTTCTTCGCAACGCTGATCGGGTTCGCGCTGATCTGGCATATCTGGTGGCTGGCCGCGGTCGGGTTCATCGGAGCCTACGCCACGTTCGTCGTCTTCGCCTGGCGCGAGGAGGAAGAATTCGACGTGCCTGCCGAGGAAGTCGCGCGGGTGGACCGCGCAAGGCGCGCGGCGCGGCAGAGCTGGCTGGCCGAACGCGGGGAGACTCCTGCATGAGCAGCAGCCCCGCGCATCCCGCCGAACTCAGCGCCAGCCACAATCCGCGGGACCCCTATGCGTTGGGACGCGGCCATGGCGGTCACGGCGCTGCGGCGACGGGTCATGGCGAAGGTGGCCCCGCATCCAAGCGCGTCATCGTAAGCTACGGCTTCTGGATCTATCTGCTTTCCGACATCGTCATGTTCTCGGCGTTCTTCGCTGCTTATGCAGTGCTGGCGGGAGAGACGGCAGGCGGTCCCCGCGGCCGTGACATCTTCGGCCTGGGGCGAGTCGCCATCGAAACGATGCTGCTGCTCCTGTCCAGTTTCACCTGCGGCCTCGGGAGCATCGCGGCAGAGAAAAAGGACATGCGCGCCACGCAGCTGTGGTTGCTGGTCACGGGCCTGCTGGGCTTCGCGTTCCTGGTCATCGAAGTGCAGGAGTTCGCCGAACTGATCGAACAAGGCGCCGGTCCGCAACGCAGTGCTTTCCTTTCCTCCTTCTTCGCACTGGTGGGCCTGCACGGCCTGCATGTCGGCGTCGGGCTGCTGTGGCTGGGGACCATGATGGCGCAGATCGCAGTCAAGGGGTTCAAGCCGAACATCCGGCGGCGGCTGCTGTGCTTCAATCTCTTCTGGCACGCGCTGGACATCATCTGGGTCGGCGTATTTTCCATCGTCTATCTTCTGGGAAGCGGCCTATGAGCAGGGAAGAACAGGATGTCGACGACAGCGCCCCGGGCGAAGAGCATGTCAATGCACATGAACCGGCGGGCGGCGTTCGCGGCTATCTGCTGGGGTTGGGATTGGCGACGCTGCTGACGGCAGCTTCGTTCTGGGTTGGCTGGACCGATCTGGTGTGGAGACCCGCAGTGCCCACGGCCATCGTGGTGCTGGCGGTTGCCCAGATGGGTGTCCACCTCGTCTTCTTCCTCCACATCACGACTGGCCCCGACAACACCAACAATGTAATAGCCCTGGCTTTTGGTGTCCTGATCGTGTTGCTGGTGGTGCTCGGCTCGATCTGGATCATGGCGCATCTCAATCATGGCATGCAGATGGGTCCCGATGAGATGATGCAGCATATGCGTTAGGCAGCACCGCGATCTTGCCATTCGCTCGAACAGCGGGCATCCGTCCGTACCAGCGGTTGCGACGAATGAAGGAATGAGACTTGACTGAAGTAGCCTGGGAACAAGCCGCAACGCTCATCGACCTTGATGGCAAGGCGCCGTTGATCGCGAACATCCGCGAATGTGCCCGGCACTTTGCAGCGTTGAAGCCGCAGCATCAGCAGGCCGCCAGAGTTCTCCTCACGCACCCGGTCGCCCGCGAAGGACGGAAGACGAGAACATGGCTGCTGGAACCAGAGGAAATCGCGGCGCTGGCGGCGAAGCTGCGCGAGGGTTGACCCGCACACGCCCCGCCGATGCCATACCCCGTCCTCTACAGTTTCCGCAGATGCCCCTATGCGATGCGCGCACGAATGGCCCTGCTGGTGAGCGGCACGCCCTGCGAACTGCGCGAGGTGAAGCTTTCCAAAAAGCCCGATGCGATGATCGCCGCTTCGCCGAAGGGGACCGTTCCTGTGCTCGTCCAAACGAGCGGCGCGGTTCTGGATGAGAGCATCGACATCATGCAGTGGGCGCTTCGCCGCAATGACCCCGAAGGCTGGCTTCAGGGTGACGCCGCTACGATCATCGCGACCAACGATGGCCCCTTCAAACATCACCTTGATCGCTACAAATATCCGTCGCGCCATGGGAGTGATCCGAAGGAGCACCGTGAGGCCGGTGCGACGATCCTCGCCGGCCTGGAAGAACGGCTGCAATCCGGCAGTAACCTGATGCGCGAACAGCGGTCGCTTGCCGACATGGCTGTCATGCCATTCGTCCGTCAATTTGCCGAAACCGATCGCAGCTTCTTCGATGGCTTGCCGTTGCCGCAGGTGCAGCACTGGCTGGATCGTCATCTGCAATCCGCTTTGTTCCGGAATGCCATGCTCCGGGTGGACCCCTGGCAGCCGGGGGATCCGCCAGTGGTTCTGGTGGCGGACTAAGCGCCGGCGATCCCCTCCATGACCTTGCCATGGCCGTCGCAATATTCGCACTTGGCGTCCTCGACTTGTCCGGAACCATTGCAGCGCGGACAGATGTTTTCCCCTATTCCGGCGGGGCCCGGCTGCGTGGCGTCACCCGGAGCAGGATTATTGGGGTCAGGTGATTGCATGTCTTTTGTCCTGATGAACCGGCTTTACCTCATGCCCGAAAGAACGGGCCACGCTGGGAAAGTTTCCGACTGCCTGCCGCGCTCACCCGATATGAGCAGAGTTGCCAACGAGGCGCGCGTTCTCTGTGGCGTTGGCTCGCAGGATCAGCGTCGCGCTTTCGCATAACGCCAGCGCCGCAAGGACATCGTTCTTCATGGTCTCGCTCACGTCATCGGAAACCGATCGGACGAGGGCCGTGAGTTCCGCTCCCAACCCGATGAGCCGCTCCGCCAGCTCCACCAGTCGCCGCGCCTGTAGATCCACGTCACCAGACTGGACCGGTTCGGCCTGTTGCATGGCTATCAAATCAGCAAACAATGCGGAGTCTTCATCCGCTCCTGCAAGGGCTGCTTCAACGATCCCGAGCAATTGCCGGTCTGCTTCAACCAGCCGTTGGTTTTCAGGATCGTGTTTCAACGTTATCGCCAAGGCTTTGCGGGCCAAGGCGGCGGCCGTCGAGAGCGTCACCGCAGCCGCCGCGCCGGATCCCGGCGATGAACTCGTAGAAGACAGGTCGGCAAGGAAGCCGGAGATCGACTGGCTCGCGATGATCGTCATAGAGGGCGAAGCTTACTGATAGCCGCCCTCTTCTTCACGCTCATGCGCAGCGTCTTCCTGTGCTTCTTCCATCTCTTCTTCTTCGTCCGCTGCCTCCGGCTTTTCGTCCGGGTCGTTCGGGCCTTGCGCAATGGCCATGTCGGTCTCCTGTGATGCGGCTTGTATGCGCACGAACAAGTCGCCGGCCGCCTTGTTCCTCTCAAATGGCCCGATCGCTTTGGTTTCCGGCATATCTCCACTTACATTGGCTGTGCTCCAGCCGATTATCATGCCATAGCGAGTATCCATGACGTCAGTGACATCTCTCCATGGGCCCAGCATCTCACCCGCTTCGGGGCGGGCAGTTCGTCAGATCATCATACTATTGCATGGCTATGGATCGAACGGCGCCGATCTCATTTCGCTCGCGCAGCACTGGCGCCATGCTTTCCCGGACGCGCTGTTCATTGCGCCGAATGCGCCGGAGCGGTGTCCGGGCGTCAGCGGCGGATATCAGTGGTGGGCGTTGTCGGCCTTCACCCGGCCCGCACTTGCCGCAGGCGCTGCGCGTGCGGCTCCAGCGCTCGACGCATTCATCGATCGGCAGCTCGCCGAACATGGGCTATCGGAGGACAAGGTCCTGCTGATCGGCTTTAGCCAGGGGACGATGATGGCTTTGCATGTCGGCCCCTGCCGGGAGCGTCCGCTTGCCGGCATCCTGGGCTATTCGGGCATGATCGCTGACGCGGCGGGTCTGGCGGGCAAGGTCCGTAGCCGGCCGCCGATCATGCTGGTGCATGGTACGGACGATCCTGTGGTGCCCTTCGCTGCTCTACAGGAGGCGAAGCGCGAGCTTCATCGGCTTGGATTCGATGTGACCGACCACAGCATTCCCGGCCTTGGCCACACCGTCGACGCGACAGGCGTGCGCCTGGGCGAAGAGTTTGCGCGGCGCGTCCTCGCCTGAGCGCGATCCCGGCAGAAGCTTGAGGGCGATATGGAGGCTTGATTTGCAACCCCGGCAGGACTGCCATAGCCTCCCGCCATGCAACTCTTCGGCCGCTTTCTGAAGACTCTGATCCAAAAGGGTGCGCTCGAGGTCGTCGACTTCCGCGGCCGGAGGTATCGTTTTGGCGATCAGACCAGCCCCGTAGCGCCCGTCTGCATCCGGTTCACCGACAGGGCGACGCCGCGCCGGGCCACGTTCAATCCCGCGCTCGAACTTGGCGAAGCATATATGGACGGGAGGATGGTGGTCGAGCGAGGCGACATCCTCTCTTTCCTCGACCTCATCGGGCTGAACACGCATTGGGATGACGATGACGCGGTGCGCCTGAGACATTGGCGCCCATGGCGGCATCTCGGGCGGCTCGATACATGGAACTGGCAACGGCGGTCGCGGCGCAACGTCGCGCATCATTATGACCTGTCCGACCGGCTCTATCGGTTGTTCCTGGACGACGACCTTCAATATAGCTGCGGCTATTTTCCCGATCCGGGCATCGGTCTTGAGGAAGCGCAGGCCGCCAAGAAGGCGCATATTGCGGCAAAGCTGGCGCTGCGGCCTGGCCTGCGCGTGCTCGACATAGGGTGCGGCTGGGGCGGGATGGCCTTGTATCTCAACAAGGTCGCAGACGTCGATGTGCTGGGCATCACCCTCTCTCAGGAGCAATTGAGCGTGGCGCGCGAGCGCGCAACTACAGCGGGCGTTGCCGATCGCTTGACGTTCGAATTGCTCGATTACAGGGCCGTCAGCGGCCAGTTCGACCGGATCGTGTCCGTGGGCATGTTCGAGCATGTCGGCCCGCCGCATTACCGCACCTTCTTCGACCATTGCCGCCGCTTGCTCAAACCGGACGGCGTCATGCTGCTGCACACGATCGGGCGTGCGGACGGCCCCGCCCCGACCGACCGCTGGCTTGCCCGCTACATCTTCCCCGGTGGCTATGTTCCTGCGCTGAGCCAGATCGCTCCGGCAGTCGAGGACGCGCGATTATGGATCACGGACATCGAAGTGCTGCGTCTCCACTACGCCCGGACGTTGCGCCACTGGTATGCGCGAACTACCACCGGGCGGCAGGCCATCGTCGATCTCTATGACGAGCGTTTCTTCAGGATGTGGCAATTCTATCTGGCAGGGGCGATCGTCGCCTTCGAGCATGATGCGCATCTCAACTTCCAGATTCAGCTCACGCGCCGACGCGAAGCCCTCCCGCTGACGCGGGACTATATGACCTCTGGCTGAGCCTCCCCAACGGGATTCAGTCCGCTCTCGATCGCATCCTCGACCTTCTCCAGCCAGATGAATTCCAGTTTCTCACGCGCGTTGATCGGAATATCGTCATAGTCGCGGCGATTGCGCGCGGGCAGCATCACGCGGGTGATACCGGCCCCCGCAGCCGCTACGACCTTCTCCTTGATACCTCCGACAGGCAGCACCAATCCCCGGAGCGATATCTCCCCCATCATGGCGGTATCGCTGCGCACCGCCTTGCCGGTCAGCAGAGATGTCAGCGCCATGAACATCGCAACGCCGGCGCTCGGCCCGTCCTTGGGTGTGGCGCCTGCAGGGACATGCACGTGGATGTCGCTTTTCTCGAAGGGCTCCGCGTCAATGCCCAGGCTCTCCGCTCGACTTTTCACGAGACTAAGCGCTGCCTGCGCGCTTTCCTTCATGACGTCGCCCAGTTGCCCCGTCAGGATGAGCCTTCCAGCGCCGGGCATTTTCGTAGCCTCGATGAACAGGATGTCGCCGCCCACCGGCGTCCATGCCAGGCCCGTCGAAACGCCCGGCACGCTGGTGCGCTGCGCAACCTCATTTTCGAAGAGCCTGCCGCCCAGCACGGGCTCCAGTTCCGCCTCGGTCACTCGAATATGCGTTTCGCTGCCCTCGGCAATTCTGACGGCGGCGCTTCGGATCGTCTTGCCGATCTCCCGCTCCAGGTTCCGGACGCCCGCCTCCCGAGTATAGTGGCGAATGATCGCGCCCAGTGCGTCATCGTCGACCTCGACTTGCCCGGCCGTCACGCCGTTCGCCTCAAGCTGCCGCTGCACCAGATAGTTGCGGGCAATGTGGAGTTTCTCCTCCTCGGTATAGCCCGCAAGCGAGATGATCTCCATGCGGTCACGTAACGGCCCCGGTATCGTGTCCAGCATGTTGGCAGTGGCAATGAACACCACGCGGCTGAGATCGAAGGGCACGCCGAGGTAATTGTCGCGGAACGTCCCGTTCTGCTCAGGGTCGAGCACCTCAAGCATCGCTGCTGACGGGTCGCCCTGAATACCACGGCCCAGCTTGTCGATCTCGTCCAGCATCATCACGCAATCCCGCGTGCCGACCTTCCGGATCGCCTGGATGATGTTGCCAGGCATGGCGCCGACGTAGGTCCGCCTGTGCCCGCGGATTTCCGCCTCATCATGGACGCCGCCCAGACTGACTCGCACGAAGGCGCGGCCCATGGCTCTTGCGATCGATTGCCCCAGCGACGTCTTGCCCACTCCGGGAGGGCCGACGAAGCACAGGATCGGCGCCTTGCCGCCCGGTGCCAGCTTGCGGACAGCCAGATATTCGACGATCCGCCGCTTGATCTTGTCGAGGCCATAATGATCCGCGTCCAGCACGGCGCGGGCCTCTCCGATGTCGATCGGTTTCGCTTCCGGCAACGCCCAAGGCAATTCGATCAGCCAGTCGAGATATGTCCGGATGATGCCATGTTCGGCAGCGCCTTCAGGCATGCGCTCCAGTCGCCGCAACTCCTTCGTCGCCTGCTTTTCGACGTCCTCCGGCATCGCCGCTTTCGCGATCGCTTCGCGAAGCTCTGCGATTTCAGCGGAGTTGCCTTCGTCTTCGCCAAGCTGGCGCTGAATGGCGGCCATTTGTTCGCGAAGCAGCACCTCTCGCTGGCGGTTGCCAAGCTTCTCCTGCACATCGCGTCCGATCTCGGCGGACAGCCTCAAGACCTCCAGCCTCTGGGCGAGCAGTTGGGAAACGCGGTCCATCCGCTGTTCGAGCGAAAGTGTCTCTAGGATCTCCTGCTTCTCATCGGTCGTGACGTCCAGATAAGCGGCCACCATATCGGCCAGGGCAGCCGCGGAGCCGATGTTCCGGATAGCGTCGGCCAGGCCCTGTGGAGCCTGCGGAAGGATCTGCACCGTTTCCAGCGCCTGCCCGCGAAGATGAATCAAGCGTGCTTCTATGGCAGCTCCATCGGCCGCGGGTTCTGCGATACGCTCGATCCGGGCAACCAGGAAGGGCCAGCCGCTGAGGAACTCGATGACGCGAAACCGTGCCTCGCCCTGAACGATCAGATGATGCGTTTCGTCCTGTCCCGTGATGTACCGAAGCACATTAGCGACGGTACCCATCCGGTGCATGTCGAGCGCGCCGGGGTCGTTCACCTCAGAGTCCCGCTGCGTCAGCACGCCGACGGGCAACCCCTGACGCACCGCTGCCTGCGCGGCGTTCACGGAAGCAGGGCGCCCGATCGTCAACGGCATCACGACATCGGGAAACATGACGAAATTGCGGACCGGCACCACGATGATCGCGTCGGAAGGCAGCGCCGCCATTGCAGCCTGTGCGTCTTCCCCCGCCGCAGGCGCGCCGGGTTGTCCGCCACTGGTGAAGAGGTCGGTCATCGCCGCGCTCCTCCCCTGCTCGCCTTGTGCAGCGTCACCAGCAAGCAACCATTGACGCTCGACCGATGGACTGCGTCATAGCGCCCGGCGGGTAGCGGAAGCCGCCGCTCGAACCGCCCTTGAGGAAGCTCGAGGCGATGGATCCGGGCAGTCCGCAGTTCCGCCGGCAATATTCTGCGGCCGCGCACGACCAGCATACCGTCCTCGATGATCGCTTCGGTCTGTTCAACATCTACCCCTGGCAGAGCAACGAGCACCAGCACTTCATGATCGGTTTCCAGCATGTCGGCTGGCGGCTCCCAGTTGGCTCCGCCTCCCGCCGCACGCCCCGGTGCAAATCCCTGATGGTTGAGGCGCTGCATCTGGTCGAGCAGCACTACAGCGTCGCCCCACATCCATTTGCGCGATCGATCGGAAGTCATGGCACGTCCTCTCCCGGTGGCATCAACGCCCTTCCAACATGTATAACCACCAGCCTCCTATAAGGAAGCGAGCACTCCCGATTTCAAGCCCGCGAGCATGCGGGAGGCTCTCAGCGATAACAATTGCGCCCGCGCGCATGCGATTATAAGATAGCTGCAAGACAGGAGAGACGCATGGGCATATCATTTTCCGCAATAGACCTGCAAACCCGCCTGGAAGTGCAAGACCTGCTCAGCCGCTTTTGTCATGCGCTGGATCGTAACATGACCAAAGAGTGGATCGAGCTTTTCCCCGAAGACGGATGTGTGGAAGCGCCAAGGTTCGGTACGTTTTGCGGCCGCGCTGAAATCGCGCGGCTTCCCGATCTGGTTCGGGAGCATGGCAAGGGATGCTGGCGCCATTACTTGAACAACATGTACATGGATCGAATGCCTGATAGCCGTGACCTTCAGGTTGAAGCCTATTGCACCGTCAGCGACTGGAGCAAGAAGGGCAATGTGGTGCGCTCCTGGGATTTCAGTGCCAGGGTCGGGAAGCGGCGGGGCTGGAAAATAGTCAATCTTCTATTGAGCCCCGTAGCAGCCCTGGAAACGTGCGAACGACCACTGTCAATGCAGTCACCGGCGGTGCCTTTGGTAGCGGACGCAGAACGCTTGCGCGCTAACTGACTGAATACTGTTAGGCGAAGCATGCGCTTGTCGAGGGCAGGATCTTTCAGTTCTTCCCGTCGGCAGGCCTCCAGCAGCCATGCGGAAGACGTGGAAACGTCGATGACGCAGTCCAATCTTACGATTGGCAAGATGATGATGGAGATGGTCGGGGAGACAGGATTTGAACCTGCGACATCCTGCTCCCAAAGCAGGCGCGCTACCAGACTGCGCTACTCCCCGACGCGCCATCCCCTAGCCACTTAGGGTTCCTCTGGCAATGCCTGGATGATCAAGTCTGCGATTTTGGACAATCCAAAGGACGATCACCGGCCCCACCTACGCTTTGAACCGCTTCAAGCGAGGCATTCATGGGATCGCCGCTGCTTCCCTCATTGAAAGTGTATCCATGACGTCACTAGCGAGGATGCCAGCAGACTTCTCGTAGCTGCCGTAGAGTTCTGCATAATGGCCGCCTTGAACAAGCAGGGCTCCATGGGAGCCGACTTCCAGTACGCGGCCATCTTTGATAACGGCGATCCGGTCGGCAGATCGGATGGTTTCCAGGCGGTGGGCAATTACTATTGCCGTGCGCCCCTCGCACAGCATCTGCAGGGCCTTCTGGATGCGCCGCTCGGTGCTGACGTCGATAGCAGAGGTGGCTTCGTCCAGCACCAGTACGGACGGATTGGCCAGATAGGCCCGGACGAGGCACACAAGCTGGCGTTGCCCTTGACTCAGTTGGCCACCTAGCGGTCCCACATGCGTAGAATAACCATGAGGCAGCGAAACCAGCACGTCGTGCGCACCGATATTTTGCGAGGCAGCAATGAGGTCCGAGTCGCTGGCGTCCGGCTTCGCCAGGCGGAGATTATCGAGCACGGTGCCGCTGAAAAGCACATTGTCCTGCAGGACGACGCCTATATGCTGGCGAAGGCTATGTTCCGCGATCGTGCGGATGTCGTGTCCATCCAGAAGTACAGCGCCTTCATCGACATCGTAGAAGCGCGTCAACAACTGGACCAAGGTACTCTTGCCATGACCCGTCGGCCCGACAATGGCGAGCATCTCGCCTGGGTCGATCGCCAGATCAAGCCCACGAAGAACAGGTTGATCCGCCCTGTAGCTGAAATGAATATCCCGAAATTCAATCCGGCCTTCGATGGTCGGTATTGCTGTTGCATCCGGATGATCGACGATGTCCGGCTCAGTATCCAGGAGCAGAAAGATGCGCTGGGCACAGGCCGTGCCGTTGGCGAAGCGTTCGAAGAGGTCGCTGAACTCCTGCAACGGCGCGAGAAACAGAAACACGTAGAACAGGCTCTGGGTCAACTCGCCAAGGCTTAGGGTGCCGAGCGCAATGCCCCTGCCACCGATCACAAGGGTGAGTGCAAGGCCCGCCGTGGTCAGCAGCCCGGTGAAGGGTGCAAACCATCCTGATCGCGCCGATCCATGGATCAGCGAGCTATTGAAATCATGCAAGAGGCCGCTGTATTTGGACAGGTTCTCCCGATCCCTGCCGGACTGCTGGATGAGGCGCACGGCGGCGACAGTTTCAACCAGATGTGCGGTAAAGCGGCTGCGATTTTCCGCTACCTTGGCCCAGCTTCGTTGCGCAACGCGCTTGAACAGGAAGGTGGCCAGGACCAGCACCGGCACTACGGCGACAAGCCCCGCCAGCAACATCGGAGCAATCAGCCACAGCAACAAACCGGCGAGGCACAGGCGCAACACCGCCGACAAAAATTCCGGCGGGCCCTGGATGAGCAGGGGCTCAAGCGTGTCAACATCGCGGTCTGCGCGGGCAATGATGCGTCCCGCCTTCGTCCGGTCGAAATAGCCTACGCTGAGTGTCTGGACATGGGCAAATACGCTCGTACGCAGGTCATTGAGGACGCGGATCGCGGCTATCCCGGAGCAGTATTGGGAAAAGCCACCAAGAACGAAGCGCAAACCCCAGGTCACCGCGAGGCCGACACAGGCCCAAACGATCAATGACGCGTCCGCAGTCGATCCCGCATGCCGCAGGCCCCGGTCGATGACGAGGCCGATCAAAAGCGGGCGCGCAAATATCGCCAACACCTGCACAATTTCTATGCCGATGACTGCCGCAATTTGCAGCCTAACGGGAGCTAACATGGGTAACAGCCGGGACGTCACGCTCTGGTTCAGCGTACGCGTGGAGAATTTTTCCTCCAGTTCGATGTCGGAAAGGGCGGTATCGCCGCGAAAACTATTCACTGGCTAGAGCCCCATCAGCGCGCGGTAATGGGCATTGCCCTGAACCAAGGCGTCGTGCGTTCCCTCGGCGGCTATTCGTCCACCTGCCATCACCATCACCCGGTCGGCTATCAGTACGGTCGACAAACGGCTGGCGACTATCAGCATGGTCAGCGGTGCGGATCGCCCTGCTCGCAAGTTACGGATATTGTCGATTGCGCGCCGTTCGGTCTGCGCATCTAGAGCGCTGGTCGCGTCGTCCAGTACCAGCAGGTCGGCATCGGCGAGCAGCGCGCGCGCGAGGCAGACGCGCTGGCGTTGCCCGCCCGAGAGCGTGGCACCACGGTCTCCAACGCGCGTCTGCAGCCCCTCTCCCAGCCGCCCGAGCAATTCACCCGCCGCCGCCTTTTCCAACGCATCGACAAGCTTCGCATCAGTCCCATCGGGGGCGCAAAGGCGCAAATTCGTCGCGAGCGTGTCGGAGAAGAGAAAGCTCTCCTGGGGCAGCACATGTACGCGACGGCGGAGTTCGCGAAGATCGGCGGAACGCACATCCAGCCATCCGGCTTCATCGGAACCGATCTCTATCAGACCCTCGTCCGCTTCGACCAGCCGCGGAAGCAGGGCTGTCAAAATGCTCTTGCCCGATCCCGTAGTGCCGACCAGCGCGACGATCTCGCCCGGACAGACTTCAAAGCTGAGGTCACGCAACACGGTTGCGCCGTCACCCAGAGGAGACGCGGATACTTTCGAGAGACGGACGCCCAGCGGTCCAGCCGGGAGCGGCCGATCGCCCGAGCGGATGACCGGCCGGGCGTCAAGAACTTCCCATATGCGCGCCGCCGAAGCGCGTGCATCGGCGATCACCTGGAGCAAGCGCCCGATGCCTTCGATCCGCAGGACGAGCGTGTTGACGACCAGCAGCGCGGCAACGAGGGCGCCCAAGCCCAGCGTGGCATGTGCGACCATCCACGCGCCAAGACCCAATACCCATGCGTGAGACAGAGCGATGATCGTTTGAGGCAGGGGCACCTTGCGAGATGCGTGCCGAATGGCCGCGCGGGCTTCTCCCCTGAACAGGTCGACGTGCCGCCGAAAGCGTTCTGCGCGGCTATCCCCTAACGAGAAGGCCTTGATCACCCGTACACCGTTCACGCCTTCGGAAAGATCCTGCGTCACGGCGTCATAGGCATCACCGATCCGCCGATCGAGCGCCACTAGGGCGTCCGCCTCCGACCAGAGCATCGCCACGCCTGCGAAAAGAAGCAGAAGCGGCACGAGCGCCAGCCAGGGCGAGTAGAGACATAGTAGCCCCAGCGAAAATGCAACGATCAAGCCCGTTTCGAAGATCTGCCGCCAGAAATTGATCAGCGCGTCGCGTACCTTATCGGCGTCTCGCGTCATCCGCGTCACCATTTCGCCGACGCCGTGCCGCCAGTGATAGGCAAGATCGAGCCGCTGGATCTGAACGAGAATGCGCTCGCGCAACGTCGTGAGCAATGCTTGGCCGATCGACAGCGAGAGGAGCCCGGCACCATATTGCACGATGGCCCGCGCGAGCGAGAGGCCAATCAAGAAGGCGACCCAGACCCATGCCTGCCCATAGTCCAGATCACCGTCCAAGCCGATCCGCACCAGCCTGCCCTGCTGCGCCTCCTGCACGGCGCGTCCGACAAGCACCTGCTGTGCGACCAGCGCGATGGTCACCGCCGTGAGCAGGAGAGCTGTCAGAACAAACCGCCCGCGCATCTCGCCATAGATCGCCAGGCAGCGCAGTAGTGGACTGCGGCGTAGAAACCGCCCGAACGACTTTTCTCTTACCCCCATAGGCTTTGCCTGACGCTCCGGTTAGCCGGCAAGCGCGAGCGACTGAGCCGCTTCCAGAGGCCGCGGATCGACCCAGGAGCGCACGTCGAAACTCTCCGGAATGAAATTCCAGCGGTGCAGGAAATTGGTGAAATCCTGGATCGCTACGATCGACTGTTCGGCAAGATCGGTCTTGAGCTTCTTCTGTGCATCTTCGCCATAGGCAATGCTCACCCAATATTCGCTGCTATTGGTCTCGCGGGCGAGATAGCGGCGGACATCGGAAGCGTGCGATTGCGCCCACGCTTCCGCCCGAAGCACCTGCTCGACGATGGTGACCGCTGCATCGAAGTGATTGTCGACCAGATGCCCATCGACGACTAGGGTCCGCGGCGTGCCATTGTTGGCGCGCACCAAGGGGTCGGGATGGATGCCCGTATCGATAACGGTGGTGAGTCCGAACTGATGCGCAACCTGTGCCCCATGGGCGCCCTTCAGGAAAATGGCGTCGACTTCACCGCGCAACAGAGCAATCAACTCAAGATTGTTCGCACGAGCCCGGCTCGTGCTACGGCCATTCCAGGCAAGCGTCCCGCCAACCGTTTGTGCCCGACCATCGCTATAGTGAGTCTCGATATCTTGATCGACGATCTCGACATCGGACACTTCCAGCCCCTCTAGTCGTAACGCATTTTCCAGACCGCGAATGGCCTGTGCGCGTGTGAAGTCAATCTCGACGTTCTTCCAGTTGGGCAGGCCGAAACGTCGGCCTTTGAGGTCACGCACGGATGTGATCCCCGATTCCGGGCTGGCCAGGATCAGCTGGGTCTCATCTGCCCATGACAGGCCGATGACGCGCGTATCGCGCCCCCGCGCACGGGCGCTGATCGCCGGAATATTGCCGCCATGGCGCACGCTGTTCTGGACCGTGTGGGAGAAGTGCGATTCCCGCTTGGAGAAATCGGTGGATTCCAGCAGCGAGTTAAGCGTGGTGCCCTGGGCGCGAAACGCCTCTTCCAGCCAACCCTGCTGAATGGCAATGCCTAGTCCGGTCGGCACAGGGCAGCGCGTATACCAAAGCGTTTCGAGTTTCTGGCTCATGAAGATACTCCTTCGGGTGAGGTGTCAGTCGGCAAATTCGGGAGCGGGCGCATCGGACCGCGCAACCCGGGCGTTAGGATTGGCAGGGCGTGGAAGGTCGAGATGCTCGCGCAGGGTCGTGCCTTCATATTCCGAGCGGAACAGGCCGCGGCGCTGGAGTTCCGGAACCACCTGATTCACAAAGTCTTCCAGTGAACTGGGCAGCAGCGGTGGAATGAGGTTGAAGCCGTCAGCCGCGTCTCGCTCGAACCAGTCCTGAATCTGGTCGGCGATATGGATTGGCGTGCCGAGTACCACGCGATGCCCACGTACTGCGTTGAACCGTAAGAAGAGCTGACGGATCGTGAGGTTCTCGCGTCGCGCCAGCGCAGTCAGTTGTCGCCACCGGCCCTTGCCATTTTCAGGCTCGGGCAAGTCAGGGAGAGGTCCGTCGAGCGGATAGGCACTGACATCGTGACCCATCAGATTTAGGTCGCCGGAGAAATCGACCTTCTCTTCAAGCGCGCCGAACTTGTCCTGAGCCTCCTGGAGACTGGAGCCGATCGTATAGGACAGGCCCGGCATGACCTTGAGCGTATCGGGATCGCGGCCATGGGCAGCAACACGCGCCTTCACATCCTTGTAGAAAGCCTGCGCATCTTCGATAAATTGCGCAGCGGCATAGATCATCTCGGCATGGCGTGCCGCCAAATCGCGGCCAACCTCCGAATTGCCCGCCTGTGCGAAAACAGGATAGCCCTGGACCGGACGCGGCATGTCAAGCACGGAGTCGATGCCATAATAGGGGCCGCGATAGTGGACGGGGTGTACGGCATCGGCGTTCAGATAGACGCCGCTCTCCTTGTCCGCGCCATCGAAGGCGTCGTCTTCCCAACTGTCCCACAGCGCCTTTGCCAGCGTCACGAAATCGTCGGCCCGTGCGTAGCGCTCAGCATGACTTGCCGGTTGGTCGATACCGAAGCTCTTCGCTGCGCCATCAGCTAGCGACGAAACGATATTCCAGCCTATCCGGCCGCCGCTGATATGATCGAGGGAGGCGAAGCGGCGTGCGAGCGCGTAGGGCTGCTCAAAATTCGTATTCACCGTCGCCACCAGCCCGATGTGACTCGTAATGCTGGCGAGAGCGGCGGTTGCGGTCAGCGGCTCGAAATCGAGGAAAGCGTGACGACGCCCAATACCTTTGGTGCTGTCGCCGCTCTGGCCCACGAAATCGGCGAAGAAGGCCGCATCCAGCTTGCCGCGCTCGGCCGTCCGGACGAGATCGGCCCAGTAGCGGAAATCGGGTTTGCCCGTGCTGGCGGTGCCCGGCTGGCGCCAGGCACCCGGATGATGGCCGTGCCGCGTCAGGAATACCGCCAAAGCGAGCTGGCGCGTGTTGTTGCTCATGGATAATCGCTCCGGTTGGCGCGGAAAACCCGACGCCCATGGCGGGCGCCGGATGTTCGTTATTCGGCCGCTTCGACGGCTGGCTGGGGCAGATGGATCGTACCGTCGTCGTCCACACGCGCGTCTGGCGGAACCAGCTTGCCCATCTTCCACTGCTGCTCGAGCACGCCGGGGCCGAAAGGCTTCGAACCACCCAGCGCCGCCGCGAGAATCTGGAACTGCGCGCCTTCTTCCAGCAAAACGATGTTGTTGGTGAGATCGCGAAGACCTTTCCAGCTCCAGATCGTCGCGCCGCCGTTTGCCTCGACAATTCCGGGCACTTCGCGGTCCTGCTCGATGGAGTCCAGGATGAAGTCCGGCTCGGGCTGCCGGCGATTGATATAGACCGGCAGCTGGGCCGTGAAGCGGAAGCGGCGATTGGGAACGTAGAGTAACGGCAATTCCGCATGTGCCTGCGAATAGGCACCCAGATGCGGTGTATGGACATGACTGATCGCCTTGAAATCTGCGTATTTCTTGAAGATTTTCAGGTAGCGCGCAGCACCGCCGGGCGCGTTCCCCCAATACAGGGTGCCATCGAAACCGATGACGCTGGTGATCGCCTGATCGGGATCATCTTGCCACAGGCCCGCATAGTTCAGCGTGATGATCTTCTCTTCGTCCGGAATGCGGACGGCGAAAAACAACGTGCCGCTGGGCGAAATGGTCTGGGTTTCGCGCAAGACGCGGAACGCGCGGCGCGCATCCTGTTCTGTTTGCAGGACGAAGCTGATCGCATCTTTCGAAAGTCCATTCATATCGGACATCATCTTTCCTTTCAGGCTGGAATGGCGGCAGGTTGAGGACGTTGCGCGTTGAGGGCGCGTGCCGCTTCGATGGGTCGGGGATCGGTCCAGTCCCGAAGGTCGAAGTCGGCATCGAGGAAGCCGTGCGTGAACAGAAATTTCTTCTGGAGATCAAACAGCGCCAGCCGGTCCGCATCAAGCGTCGGATGCAGACCTTCGTGAAGTCGGCCATAGGCACGATCGACGGCCTCGGCGCTGCCCTCCGTTTCGTACTCCAGTATGTCCCGCAGCCGATCGGGCTGTTCCGCGACCCAGTCGGCGGCACGCAGCGTCACGGCCAAAAAGCGCACCAGCAAGTCGAAGTGATCGTCGATCAGACTTTGGTGTACGGTGATCGGACGGGGGGTGCCATTGTTCACCCGGAACCTGGGATCGGGAAGAGCATCGAGATCGATGGCAACGACCAATCCCGCTTCGCGCGCCTGATCCAACGCAGCCGCACCCTTTACGTAAATGGCATCAACGGTGCCATCGACCAGGGCGTGAATTGGCCACAATCGTCCAACCCCACTGCGCTGCCCCTCGCCGCGTTGTCGCAAGTCACGCCCGCTGCCGCCGATGTTGCGCAGGCGACCGGGCGTTTCGATGAGGTCGACATCATCAAAGGTCAGCTCCGCCGAAGCGAGCACGCCCTTGTAGCCGGCGAGCGACATGCCCCGCGCGATGCTGGTGCCACGCACATGGCTGGGGATATCGTTGCGGCTCCATCCTGGCAGCGCAAGGCGTTTGCCCTTCAAATCCGCAGCGGAGCGAATGCCTGAGTCCGGGCGGGTCAGGATGAGCTGGCTTTCTTCGATCCAGGTCAGACCGACCAGTTTCGTCGGCTCGCCCTGAGCGCGCGCTGCAATGGCGAGCATATTGCCGCCTTCGCGTATGAGGGTCGGCAGGCGGTGATCATAATGGTGACGCCCAAGTTCCGATCCGGATTCCTGTAACGTCCGCACGGCGATCCCCTCCGCTTCGAACGTCTCCGTCAGCCAGCCCAGCTTGTAAGCAATCCCCGTCGCCGTCGGCACAGGGCAGCGCGTAAACCAGATTTCGTCAGGCTGGGACGCCGCCTGAACGGCATGGCTGGGCTGGATCGACATAGCGAAGCTTCTCCGGACGTGGTGTTGCCGGAGAGTTCGCAAGAGCCATGCCAATCGTAAGAGGCCGTAAAAGTCGAGGTTCTCAGAGCACCGTCACGACGCGTGCGGGATATTGCGCAGCGCACCTGCTGCAAATTCACCTGACGCTAGATAAGGTTCAGATTCTTCAGATGCGTACGCACCACATTGCGCGTCACGCCAAGAGCTTCAGCGGTCTTTATCTGGTTCTGGGCATTTTGCTGAAACGCCTGCTTCACGGTGACGGCAACTATGCGGTCGAGAAGATTGTCATGGCTGCCGTGTAGCAAGCGCTCTACGAATGGCCGGGCGGCATCCTCAAGTGATGCACCGTCCGGACTTGCATCCCCGAACTGGGGCGAATCGCCAAGACCGAGGTGGCTCGGCTGGATGCGTCCATCCTCGCAGATCAGCGTGCCGCGATGGATCGCGTTCTCCAACTCACGAATGTTACCGGGCCAGTTGTAGTGAAACAGCGCTTCTTCCGCCGCTGCACTCAACTCAAGGCGACCGATGTTTGCGCGCGTGCCATAGATTTCCAGAAAGTGGCGGGCGAGCGGTAAGATGTCTGCGCGGCGATCTCGTAAAGGCAGGAGGGGAAGCGATACCACCTGGAGTCGGTAAAAGAGGTCGGACCGGAAGCGCCCCTCGTTAACCGCCCGCTGCAATTCCACGTTGGTCGCCGCAATCACCCTGACATTGAGGGGAACGGCCTTGCGCGAGCCGAGACGGACTACTTCACGCTCCTGGAGCACACGCAGCAGCTTGACCTGCAACGGTAAGGAAAGGTCGCCCAGCTCGTCGAGAAACAATGTTCCCCTATTGGCAGCTTCGAACCAGCCGGGGCGGGCGACATTGGCGCCAGTGAAGGCCCCCTTCTCATAACCGAAAAGCTCCCCCTCAATCAGCGATTCGGAAAAGGCGCCGCAGTTTACGGCCACGAACGCAGTGTTAGCCCGGTTGCTGAGGCTGTGAACGTACCGCGCCACCAGTTCCTTGCCGGTGCCAGTTTCGCCCATGATCAGAACATTGGCGTCGCTGGGTGCAATACGCTCTATCAAGGGAAGAAGCGCGCGAGAGCGGGGATCATTGAAAATGAGCGCGCGAGCGCGGGGCCCGGCAGCGTGATGCTGCTCGGAATCGTAAGCGAGGAGCGGTCGCCCCTCGCCGCTTTTTGCCGCTACGAGACCGACCAGCGGTGTTTCGTCGACACGAGATATCGGGTTGCTGGACATGGATCCTCCGTAGTGCGCGGAGAATAGCAGCTTATTGTCTTCTTTTTTAGTAGAAAATAGATCGTACCGGCTAGCTTAACTATCGTTTCAACGATCCAGGACCCTGGAACGCGCTTTATGACGCGCCAGAACTGTCCGTAGAGGTGCGCTGCAAATCCATTTTTCGACGTCGACTGGCGACTCAAGAAAGCCATGAAGCCATAAGAACTGCGCCTGTATCCTCAGCATCTCGATCCTCTCCTCGGCGAGGTCGGGATGCAGGGACCGATGGAAATTGTTCTTGTACGTGCGTTCGACTGCATCGACGTCAGCCAGGGTTTCCTGCGCTATGATCGGCTTTAGTTCGAGTGGATTATTGGCAGCCCAATCAGCGGCGCGAAGGCTTTGTTCCAGAAAGCACTCAACCAGGTCGGGATGGTGATCGATCATGTGTTGGTGGACGACTATGGGACGCGGTGTTCCGTTATTCACTCGGGCGAGCCGGCTTGGGAAGGCATCCAAGTCTAGTCCGACTTCAAGATGGAGACGCGCAGCCGACTCTGCGGCGGCGGCGCCCTTCACATATACGGCATCAACCTTGCCCGCAGCCAACCATTCCAGCCCGAGCCACAGGCGTCGCATTCCTGCCGGGCTCGCACGCTCGACAGGGGGCGCGGGAATTTCGATAAGTTTGACGTCGTCGAGAGTGAGCCCGCCCAGTGCCAAAGCGCTTTTTATTCCATGCAGCGCCATACCGCGCGCGATACTTTCGCCGCGTGATCGCGCATAAGCGGGAAGTGCAAAGCGCATGCCTTTCAGATCGCGCGGTTCGAGTACACCTGCGTCCGACCGGACCATGATCGACTGATGCTCGTCTATCCACGTCAAGCCGATAACGCGCGTAGGCGCTCCCAAAGCGCGCGCGGCCAGCGCCTGAATGTTTCCGCCCTCGCGGAAGAGATGCCGTGACTGGTTCTCCGGATTATTGGCGACAAGGTTCAGTCCCTGCTCTCGCACGCGCTTCACTGTGATGCCCTCACTTCCGAAGGCTTGCGTCATCCATCCTTTGGCGCAGGCGACGCCGGATGCGGCTGGCACGGGGCAACGCGTGATCCAGACAGCTTCCAAATTTCCAGCCGAATTCGCTCGACCAAAACCTTCAGGCATCCTCAACCTCCAGAGGGCCGGTCGGCCACCATTGAAGGTAGCTGCGAGCCGGAGCAGATCACATGAGAGGACGGTCCGCAAGGCTTGTGCCAAAACTATAATGAGGCGGGAACTGCACTGAGACGTGCCTTCTGTCAGATAATAGCTTCATTCTGCGCAACGTGAACCATTTGATTGCCCCAAAATCAGCAGAGCAGTTTCCGTGCATCGGCGCTGCCTCACCTGATCCCTGTCGCGAAGCAGTTGGCACATGATGTGCATAGGTGAGGCAGTCCCGCATCATGTTCGACAAAGGGAACAATCATTGTGACGTATCGAAATTTCTTTCGCCCTTTGTCTGCTTTGCGTGATTTTCTGCTCGTACTATTTGCGCTGTCGGCTGCGCTGGTTCTCGCTGGATGCAGCGTATCCGGCAGTGGATCCGGCAGTGCGGAGGCTGTCAAGACAGTAACGATCGCGTCCATTGCCTACCCTTACAAAGGCAAGCAGGTCTTCAACGGTCTCAATGGCATTGTTTTACAGCAGAGCTGGTTGAAGGAGCAGTTGGCGAAGAAGGGTGCCGAACTCGTTTTCACCCCGGTGTCCACTGCGGTCGGCGGCCCCCTGATCAACGAGGGTTTTTCAGGTAAGCGGATCGACTTCGCATCTTATGGGGACTTCCCGGCCACTATTGCCTTAGCCGGGGGCATCCCCCTGAAGATTGTCGCACCGGTGGGACAAGGGCAGGATGTGTATCTGGTCGTGCGCAAGGGGCTCGCCGCAAAGAGTCTGGCCGACCTGAAGGGTAAGCGCATCGCTCTGCATCGCGGCCGCCCCTGGGAACTGCCATTCTCCAAGCTGGTCGACAGCAAGGGGTTGAAGCTTGATGACTTCAAGATCGTCAACATCAATCCTTCCGCCACTCCGGCCGCTTTGCAATCGGGCAGCGTCGACGCGGCAGTGTTGTTGTCGGATGGCCTGCTGGTCCAGCAAAAGGGGATTGCTAACGTGATCTGGTCGACCAAAGAGGCGCCTGCCGACTGGAAAATGCGCGCCGAGCTGTTCGGCCGGGCCGATTTTGTTGATGCCCACCCGGACCTTACCCAACTCGTCGTGGAAGCCTTCGTCCGTGCAGCCGCATGGTCAGCAGATGAAGCGCACAAAGCGGAGGTCATCCGCAACGCCGCGCGCGGCGCAATGCCCGAAGAGATCGTCGCGCAGGATTATGCCAATTCGCACATTGTGTGGAGGGAGCGCTTCTCGCCCATCTTCAGTTCTGCGGTGCGCACCCATTACCACTCGGTTGCCGACTACGCGCTGCAGCGTGGCCTGATCAGAACAAAGGTAGACGCCGACGCGCTGATCGACGACCGTTTCGTGAAGCAGGCGCTCAGGGATCTCAAGCTGGAGGATTTCTGGGCTCAGGACGGGCAGTCGCACTGATGGCCAGCCACGCCCCGCACTACGGTCCACGTATCTTCAAACATCGTCTGCAAGCGCCGCGCTTGCCTCTTGGCGCACTCATCGCTCCGCTCGTGTTGCTCGGTGCGTGGCAACTCGCCTGCCTGACGGGGTTATTCCCGCCGCAGGTGTTGATACCCCCAAGCGGCGTTGCCCGCGCGTTGCTGGACATGGCTGCATCCGGCGAATTGCAGCGCCACGTAGGCGACAGCCTTCACCGGCTGATCATCGGGTTCATCATCGGTGCGCTCGCCGGCATGGCGTTTGGCGCAACCATGGCGCTCTCACGGCTGACGGAAGCAGCGCTGTCGCCGCTGTTCCTGACATTGTGGCAAGTGCCGGTCATTGCATTCGTTCCGGTGATGGTGATGTTCCTGGGGATCGACGAACCTTTCAAGCTTGCCGTGGTCGCTATCGCTGCGTTCTTCCCGATGGCGCTGGCGACGTTCGATGGCATCAAGGGCGTACCGCGAAACTGGTTCGAAGTAGCCAAGATCTATCGGCTCAACGTGTTCCAGCTTATCGGCCGCATTCTGTTGCCCGCAACTGTACCTGCCGTGCTGACGGGTCTGCGCGTTTCACTGACGCGAGCATGGGTGGTGTTGATTGCCGCGGAACTGCTCGCCGCCGACAGCGGCATCGGCCAGATGATGGAAATGGGCCGCCAGCTTTTTCAGATTGACGTGGTGCTGGCAGGAGTCGTGGTGATCGGGCTTGTCGGCTTTATGCTCGACCGTGGGGCACGCTGGATCGAGGCCCATGCGTCGCGCTGGAGAACGGCATGAACGACTGGCTTTCCCGTTTCCCCGCCAGGGTAGCCGTCGGGCTGGTCGTCCCTGCCCTGCTCGTCCTGTGGTGGCAGTCGCACAGCAGCCCATCGCTCTCCACCTTTGCGCCGCCGTCATCCGTGGGGACGGCGCTCGTCGACATGTTGCGTAGCGGCGATCTGGCCCGCGACACGCTGGCAACCCTGCAACGTGCTTTCACAGGGCTGGCGATCGGTACGCCGTTGGGGGTGGCGGTGGGGATTGCGATGGGCATCTTCAAACCGCTCGATCGCCTTTTAGGTCCGTTGCTGCATGCGCTTCGTCAAGTGCCTATGATTGGCTGGCTGCCCCTCATGGGGCTATGGTTCGGAGTGGGAGAAGGCACCGAGTTGATCGTCATCAGCATGTCCGCTTTTTTCCCTTCGATGCTCAACGCCCATGCCGGTGTCGCGCAGGTCGAAAGCCGGTACCTCGACGTGGGCGGAGTTTTGCGGTTCAGTACGGCACAGAGCATTCGCTACATCCTGCTGCCGGCTGCAATGCCCCTGGTGCTTACCGGTATCACGCAGGCACTGGCCTTTGCGTGGATATCGACGATCGGCACCGAGTTGCTGACAGGCGCGGGATCGGGACTGGGCGTCTCCATGGCGCAGGCGCAAATGCAGCAGCGGCTCGACGTCATGCTGGTCGTTATCGGCGTCACGGCCGCGCTCGGCTTCATCATCAATCATCTGTTCCGTCGCGTGCGCAAATCCGCGCTGCGCTGGCAACCTTCCGTACAATGATCAGGAGATCCGGCATGAATGCCCATCCCTATGTCCATGCAGATCCTTCGACAGGTCCCGTCAACCGCGGTGCGTTAACGATCAGCAACCTTAACAAGAGCTTCCAGATCGGTGGTCAGCCGCGCCGGATACTCGACAGCATCAACCTTGATGTACGACCGGGTGAATTCGTCAGCATCGTTGGTGCATCCGGTTGCGGCAAATCGACTTTGCTCCGGCTGATCGTTGGCCTGGACACCGATTTCAGCGGCGAGCTTCGTCTGGATGGTGAGCGCATTGTCACCACCAGCCTGGATCGCGGCATCGTCTTTCAGGATCACCGGTTGTTTCCGTGGATGACGCTGGAGCAGAATATCGAACTGGCGCTGCTCAACACCGATGCGCCCAAGGCACGGCGCGCGCAGATCGTTGCCGATCACATCGCGCTGGTGAACCTGAAAGGGTTCGAAAAAGCCTATCCGCACCAACTGTCGGGCGGCATGGCACAGCGCGCCGCCATCGCCCGCGCGCTTGTCACCGAACCCCGACTGCTCCTCCTGGATGAGCCCTTGGGCGCGCTCGATGCTCTGACCCGGGTTCATGTGCAGAACGAACTGCAGCGGATCTGGATGTCGCAGCGCTCTACCATGGTGATGGTCACGCATGACGTGGAAGAAGCGCTGTATCTGGGTGACAGGGTGATCGTGATGTCACCCAATCCTGGGCGCATACGCCGCATCGTAGATGTGGACTTGCCTCATCCTCGTGATCGGCGCTCGCCCCTCTTGCACCGGCTGAAGGACGAGATTTTGGCTGAGTTGACGTCGGGCGCCGACGACGAGAATGGTGCGGACAATCTGGTTCATCTGCCTAGCAGGGAGGTTCGCTGATGAGCCGCTCGCCTGACCATCCCATCAATTCCATGTTCTTCGAACGCTGGTCGCCACGCAGCTTCACGGGGGAAGCGATTCCCGACGCGGTCCTCCAAAGTGCTTTCGAAGCCGCGCGCTGGGCGCCATCCGCAATGAATGCGCAGCCCTGGCGATTTCTCCTCGCGAGGCCGGGCGACGAGCACTGGCAAACCTTTATAGACGTAATGATGCCGCGCAATCGACTATGGGCGGCGAAGGCTTCGGCGCTTGTCGTGATCCTGTCGGAACGTCAACTGGACCGGCGCGACGAGAGAGTTGATAATCACTCCCATAGCTTCGACGCTGGTGCCGCCTGGGCGAATTTTGCGCATCAGGCTCTGCTGCTGGGCTGGCACACCCACGGCATAGGCGGTTTTGATAATGACGCGGCGCGAGAGCGCCTCGCAGTTCCTGACGACTTCGCAATCGAAGCAATGATCGCACTTGGCCGACAGGGTGGCATCGAAGCGCTCCATGCCGATTTTCACGTCGGTGAAGCGCCGAATGGCCGCAGGCCGCTGGCCGAGACCGTTTTTGCCGGAACACTCGATGTGTCCGCCTTTGCCGAGGAAGAGGAGGCCGCATGACGCTGAATATCCACTGGCTGCTTGACCCGGCCTCCGATCCGCAGCGCTCCGAACCGGGCGCGGAGCGACATCTGCCTTCCCTCGTCCGTGACCGCCGCGCCGACACGCGCAATCGGTTCGATTATTATATTCAGATCGCGCAGGCGGCAGCACAGACGGGTTTTGACGGGCTGTTCGTGCGGCACCGGATCGAAGCGGATGAAAGCCGGATCGTCGCCGCCGTGACCGCGAGGGCTGTGTCCCGGCTATCAGTGGTGGCGGAGTTTCCCGCCTCGGTCGGCTCGGCAGTCTATGCTGCCAAGCAAGCAACGACCCTGCAGCGATCGACGGGAGGGCGCTTCGGCTGGGCGATTGCGCCTGATGCGGACGGCACAATACGAGAAAGCGAGGCGGATTTCGTAGCGAACGGCGATCTGCAGCAGCGGCTGGACGAATTTCTGACCGTCGCGCGCGGGGTTCACGAGCGATGCCCCTTTACGTTCAAGGGCAAATTTTTCGAGGTGGAGAACGGTGGGTTCGAAGCGCCGCTCACTCGCCACCCTTTTCCGAAAGTCTATCTTCAGGGAGAGGATGATGCGGCGCTGGCCGTGTCGGCGCGCCATGCCGATGTTCATCTCTTTCGGCCTGCATCACTGAAGGAGCTTGCTCCGCGCATTGCCCGGCTGAAAGCGCTGTCGGAAGCTCAGGGGCGAGAGGTTGCCGCCGGATTGATCCAGCCGTTGCTCGTGCGCGAGGATCAGGGAAGTGCCGAACGGGACGCCCAGACGCTGGGGCTGGAGCCCACCGTGCTGGTAGGTAGCTACGACGCGGCGGCTGCACAGATCGCCGACTATGTTGCCGCGGGAGTAAGCGAACTGCTGCTGGAGGCTTCCCCGGCGCTTGAGGAAGCCTATCGCGTGGGTCAACATGTGTTGCCGCGCCTGCGGCCTATCACTGACGCTGCCCGTCGCGCTGCTTGAGGGAGAAGGTCATGTCCATCGATTTTTACTGGCGGCTACCCACTCATGGTTGCCACAACAGCCTGCAAACCAGCGGCTATGAGCGAGGTGACTGGTCGCCGCTAAAGTCCGGCAACGTTGCGCCGGGCCTCGATGCGCATGGTGAGGCTGATGACTTTACCTACATCGATCATCTCGCCGCCATCGCCAAGGCCGCAGAAAGCGTGGGCTTTCAGGGCGGACTGATCCCGTCCTTTCCCAATACGGATGATCCCTGGGCGATTTCACCATTGTTGGCGCGAGAGACGCGCAGCTTCCGGTTCATGATCGCCTTCCAGCCCTGATCTGCCCCCTTCTGAGTGGTCCAGAATCTCTGTTATTTTGGATTATGAAGGAGTTTGGAAATGGGCAAGAGGCA
>NZ_JARYGI010000130.1:0-667 GCF_033795625.1 Sphingobium sp.
ATTCCGGCGCGCTCGATCACCGATGGGGATGGCAGCGTGATGCCTGATGCCCGCAGCGATTCCATGATGCCGACCACGATTGGCAAGCCGCGATCGGTTGACCAAGCGGCTTTTGCCCCTGCCTCGATCAGCAATGGCAGATCGGCATTGGTGGGCCCGCGAAGCCCGAGAGCGCCTCCCACCTGCCGGGCATGGACCGACGCTGTCGCGGGTCGGGCGGCGTAGGTGTCGAACGCTGATGCGGACACGTCGATCTGCTCGGCCATGAACGCGACGAGGTGTCCTGGCGCGCCGACTTCGAGCGTAAATCCAAACCCTGGATGGCGCATCAGCGCCAGCTGCACAGCGAAGCCGATCTGGTTCGTGTCGCCCCGCCGCTCAGCAATCAGTGCGAAGTCCCGAGACGATAACATATAATGCCGTGCGAGATCCTCGCGGGCTGCGGGCACGTTGAACAGCGCGTGCCGTTCGCTATCGGTCAGGAGGTCGCGTCGCGCCATGATATATCCGTCCACAAATGGGTGAGAAGAATTGTGGACTTAAGACCTAATTGAGACGTAGTCTCTGGACGGCTTTGGGGTATGCCGCGCGTGTAGATATCAGCGCTGATTGGCACCGTTCTGTCAGCGCTAAGTGACACCGATCACGAGGGTGCTGCGTGCAGCTT
>NZ_JARYGI010000131.1:0-667 GCF_033795625.1 Sphingobium sp.
GCCCAGCGCCAAGTTCTGGCGGAGATTGTTGAAAGCGGCCCGATCCCGGCGATCCATGGAGTTGTCCGCTGGCGGCTGATCGACCTGGCGCGTTGGCTCCATGATGAATTTGGCGTATCGCTGACCGAAACGACCGTG
This sequence comes from Sphingobium sp., assembly GCF_033795625.1. Classification (GTDB taxonomy): domain Bacteria; phylum Pseudomonadota; class Alphaproteobacteria; order Sphingomonadales; family Sphingomonadaceae; genus Sphingobium. The sequence goes on from NZ_JARYGI010000131.1 coordinate 139, forward strand.
GGGCGGGAGTTGAAGAAGCAGGGCTATGTCAAACTGACAGCGCGCCCGCGCCACCATGCCCAGAATGAATATGCTTTGGAGGACTTCAAAAAGGGGGCTTTGCAGCCGAGCTGGCAAAGATCAAAGGCGCCCTCCCGCGCGGCACGCCGATAGAGGTCTGGTTCCAGGACGAAGCCCGCATCGGCCAGAAGAACAAGATCACCCGCCGCTGGGCCAGGCGCGGTACTCGGCCGTCGGCACCCAAGGATCAGAGGACGAAATCAGCCTATATCTTTGGTGCTATCTGCCCCGAACTCGGCAAAGGGGCTGGCCTGATCCTTCCGTTCTGCAATACCCAGACCATGTCGCTGCACCTGGCGGAAATATCGCTCGCTATCGAACCGGGCGCCCACGGCGTGCTGCTGATGGATCAGGCCGGATGGCACATGACCGGGAAGCTGGAAGTGCCCGAGAATATTAGCATCGTTCCGCTGCCGCCGAAATGTCCTGAGCTCAACCCAGTAGAAAATATCTGGCAGTTCATGCGCGA
>NZ_JARYGI010000132.1:0-666 GCF_033795625.1 Sphingobium sp.
TAACCGACCATAATGTCCACGAGATGCTCGAACTGGTCGACCGGGCCTATGTCATCCATGAGGGAAGGGTGCTGTTCGAGGGGACGCCCGACGCGGTGCTTCACAATCCCGATGTGCGCAGACTCTACCTTGGTGAGGACTATGAGCAGTGACCTGTCCTTTGGTTGATCATAGCGCTCCGTTGCCGTCGGTCAGCACAGGCCATCTTTGACGGCGTCCTGCTCGTGCTCATGCATCGGGGCGACGCCATGGTGCCAGATTTGCGGTCGGAGTCCATGTCCAACAGGATCGAACATGGAGTTAACCGGAACAGTCTTCGTCCAGGAAGGGCATTCCGCGCGCGATGAGATTCATGGTGCGCTCAAGATAGTCGGATTTGGCGCGAGACGTGTTTTCCAGCTCATGCCGCAGGAGAATGCGCTGCCGCGGGCTTGTGACGAACGCGTCGAAGAGGAACGCCGCCAGGAACGACAGGTCGACCGAGCTGTCGCTGCCGTCGTTGCGATGGGCCTGCTCGAGAATTGACTGGATGATCGCAATTCCCGCCTTGGCTCCCATCGAAGGCTTGGCCTGGCCGGCTTCCGATTCATGATCGGCGATCCAGTTGATCAGGGAATCCAGGCCGATAACCTCACGCTTGAGCGATGCATCCAGGATTTTCCTGCC
>NZ_JARYGI010000133.1:0-646 GCF_033795625.1 Sphingobium sp.
CGCCGAGGGCATCGCGCAGTCCGGGCAGTTCGCCCCCGCCGCCGCCAATCGACCCGACATCTCGACAATCCCGTCGATCACAGTCCGGCTTTCCACGATCAAACCTGGTAGCCGCAGGCTACTGTCCCATGCTTTCGAGGCCATCGACGTGCGCTCCTTGCTGACCCCCGGTGGAGTTGGCCGGACACAGCGTGGAAATGTCAAATCTGCACGGAATTTGAGTCAGACCCCTTTTTGCACGCCGATCCACAGGGCTGCGCGCCTCTCCAGCGTTCGCGACGCCTTCAACTCACCGTTCCGACCCTTTGCGCTAGCCACGACCTCTGTCGGACAGGAAGGCCTCGACTTTCACCCTTATTGCTATCGACTCTACCACTGGAACTTGCCCGGAAATCCGGTCGATCTTGAGCAGCGCGAGGGGCGTGTCCACCGCTTCAAGGGTCACGCGATCCGCCTCAATCTAGCGCATCGGCAGGTTGATGTGGTGCGTGGGCGCGAGGTAAGCGCAAAAACCTTCCCACATTTTCGTAGCGGCTGATTTGGCTATGTTTCGCCCCTCGTCTGAGGGGTATCGTAGTGGCTGATGATGTAAGAACATTCGAAACAGGTTTCGAATTTCGAAACCTGTTTCGAATGTTCTTACATC
>NZ_JARYGI010000134.1:0-630 GCF_033795625.1 Sphingobium sp.
ACTGTCGCTCGCTGAACTGCGGTCGCTGCAAGATTGGGTCGTGCGGTTCGCCGTCTCCAAGTCCGAGGGCGTCTCGGAAGTCGCGAGCGTCGGCGGCTTCGTCAAGCAATATTCCATCGTCGTCGATCCGGGCCGGCTGAAGGCGCAGGGCGTCACGCTCAACGACGTCGCCAATGCCGTGCTTGCGAGCAACACGGACGTCGGTGGCCGTACCGTCGAACTCTCCGAATTCGAGTTCATGGTGCGCGGGCGCGGCTACCTCAAGGGCATTCCGGATATCGAGAACATCGTCCTGAAGAGCCAGAACGGCGTGCCGCTCAAGCTGAGCGACGTCGCCAGGGTGGAGCTCGTCCCCGACGAACGGCGCGGCATCACCGAGCTGAACGGCGAAGGCGAGGTAGCCAGCGGCATCGTGCTGCAGCGCTTCGGTGCTAATGCGCTGACGGTCATCGACAACGCCAAGAAGAGTCTCGATTCCGTCAAGAGCAGCCTTCCGCCAGGAACCGAGATCGTCCCCGTCTATGACCGTTCGACGTTGATCGAAGCGGCAATCGAAACCCTGAAAGGCACGCTGGTCGAGGAATCGATCGTCGTCGCGCTGGTAACGATCGCCTTCCTCCTGCATGTCCG
>NZ_JARYGI010000135.1:0-627 GCF_033795625.1 Sphingobium sp.
ACCGTCGATCCTGGACTTGGTATCGAAGCGATGACGCTGGTGGCGCAACTGGTCGAGCCGATGACACCCAAGCAAGGTGAGGGTCTCGAGATTTTGGGGCGGCGCGGCCCCGATCTCGCCTCACTGGTGGATGCGCTAGCCAATCGATTCGGTCAGAACCATCTCTACCGGGCCGCCCCGCGCGCGACTGCCATGCCCGAACGCGCGGTGGGGCTCACTAAAGCGCTGGCCAACACAACGGGTGCAGCATGGGACGACGACCTGCCCAGGCCTTGCCGGATGCTGAGCCCGCCCGAACCGATCGACGTCACTGCGATGCTCCCTGATCACCCGCCTGCGATGTTCATTTGGCGGCGCAAGCGGTTTCGCGTGACCCGCGCCGATGGGCCCGAGCGCCTGCATGGCGAATGGTGGCGCGACGCCGGCCATGAGGCCGAGCGGCCTCAGACCGTGCGGGATTATTATCAGGTCGAGACCGCGACGGGTGGTCGCTATTGGGTCTTCAGGCTCGGAGACGGCGAGAATCCTGCGACGGGGCCGATGCGCTGGTTCATCCACGGAGCGTTCGCGTGAACGATCCCGACCCCTCTTACGTCGAGCTGCAGGTTACAACGAATTTCAGCTTCC
>NZ_JARYGI010000136.1:0-626 GCF_033795625.1 Sphingobium sp.
TAGCGATTGCGCATGCCTTTGCTCCCCAAGACACGATTCGATAGCTCATGGGAGAAAGTGCCTGCTGGATCGCTGGAGCGCGCTGCTGCACGCTCAGCGGCAGCAATCGACTCCCGCACATCATAATTGACGATGTCCAGATTTGACTGTGCACTTTCGCTGGTGCTGCCGGTATCGTGGCTTTCAAAGCCTACCCTCGCACCGAAACGTCCCACCGTGGCGCGGTCCGTTTTCTCGACGGGCCCCGTTGGCGCCCGCCGCCCCCGGCTTGGAGTGCTGCCGCGACCGCCAGTCGTTTCAGTATCGGAAACACTGACGTCCCGGCCCACGTCGACGCCAAGGCTGGTTCCCATCGTCGTCTGATCTTGGGCCAATCGTGACACGGACCGCTGCCACCCAGTCTGGGCCATGATCGCCTGCACATCACGCTGGAGCGTGTCGGCGACCTGCGGCTTCAGCCGCCATTCGCCCTTGCGGTCCATCTCGAACCCGCCGCGCAGCCAGTTGGAGAGCATGGCCTGGCCTTCCGCACCGCCGCCCATGAAATGCTCGATCGTATCCGATCCCGCCTGCTTGCCGGCTTCGAACCGCGTGCTGGTGTCGCTGCGCGCCGATTGGCTGAAATC
>NZ_JARYGI010000137.1:0-622 GCF_033795625.1 Sphingobium sp.
AGCTCAGCTAAAAGGCTCATACGCATTATACCGTCTAATCGTGGTCTGCGGCAGGCGCTAAATTCGAAATCATTCGAATTTGGAAGCTGGAAAGGACACGCAGACATGACGAACGAAGGCATTCCGACCATTGGCCGCCGCCGCTTTCTCGGCGCAGCGGGCGGTCTTGCGGCCGTACCCCTTCTGGCTGCCACCGCTTCACAGGCATCGGCGCAGACCGGCAGCGTGAATGGCTCCATGGAAGCCACACTGGACGGTCGCCGGAAGCTCGGGACGCTGGAGGTGTCGAGCGTCGGCCTCGGCGTGCAGAACATGCACCGCACCTATCAGACGACCATTCCGTCGCGGCCGGAGATGATCGACATCATCCGCGCGGCCCATGAGCGCGGCGTGACGTTTTTTGACACCGCCGAGGCCTATGGCCCGCATGAATGCGAGCGCATCCTCGGCGAAGCCATCGCGACGTTCCGCGACAAGGTCGTGATCACCTCGAAGTTCGGCTGGAACATCGATCTGGAGACTGGCGAGCGTAAGCCCGGCCTCATCAGCCGCCCGGACCACATCAAGCTGGCGGTCGAGGGTATGCTCAAGCGCCTGCGCACCGACCGCATCGACCTTCTCT
>NZ_JARYGI010000138.1:0-601 GCF_033795625.1 Sphingobium sp.
GATCTTGCCGACGAAAATGCCGGCGTCATTCTGCTTGATCGTTCCGATGTTCATGGGAAAGTCTCCTGGATGATGGTCTCGAACTCCGTGTCCGAACCACCTCCCACTCCCCCACTCCTCTCCTCGGCCGTTCGGCCGAGCAGGCGCGCAAGCGCCACCTCCGAGGCCGCTCCTTCACGGCCTCGGGGCTCAGCCTGCGGACCGTCTCAATGCGTCGATCCGAACAAGCGCTTCTTGGCTTCAGCCTGGTGGACACCGTCCCTGACGCCGATACTCGCGGCCATATCCGCTGCGAGTGCGGTGGCGAGCGTTTCCGGGACGTCTGCATAGGCTTCCACCACCCGCAGCGCTGCCTCGGGACTCGGCAGCTCCCCCGGTTCGGTTCCGACCCAGATGGTCGCCTCGCCTTCCTCCGGTTCCTCGTTGGTGGGCGTGAACACCTGGGCGAAGAAAGTCTGGAGCGGCCGATCCCAGCCGACGGCCACCTTGACGACGCCGTTGCCGGCTCTCGGCTTTAGTTCGTAGCGGCTCATGGCTGGGTCCTGCGAATGCGGTGATCGACATGGCGGGCTGCACCCTCGGCGCTGCGGAGCGCCTTGCG
>NZ_JARYGI010000139.1:0-595 GCF_033795625.1 Sphingobium sp.
GGCGGACTATCGCGTCCGCGACAGCCAGAATCGCGCGGCGGCCCAGGCGACGCTGGTGCAGGCCAAGGCCCAGGCGGCCAAGGCCACCGAAGCCCGGCTGGCCGCGATCGACGCCGAGACCGCCGAAAGGATCGGCGCGGCGGAGGCGCGGATCAAGGCAGCCAGCACGGCCGCCATGGCGGAGATAGAGACGGTCGCCGCCGATGCGGCGCGCGACATGGTGGCCAGGATTTCCGGCGTGGAAGCGTCGGAGGACGCGGCCCGCAATGCAGTAAAGGCGGCACTCGCCCATGTCTGAGGCAATTGCGACGAAGGGCGGCGCGCACGACGCCCCCAATCTGGATCAGGCGATCCATGCCGAAGGGCTGGAGCCGGTCGGCACCGTCGCCCATGAAGGCGTGGCGCCGCATAGCGATCCCAAGGCTGTCGGCATGGACGCCACCGCATGGGTCAGCCTGGCGATGGCGACCTTCATCCTGATCCTGCTGGTCAAGAAAGTCCCTTCGCTGATCGGCAAGGGGCTGGACAGCAGGATCGCGGCCATCAGGGCGCAATTGGATGAAGCCACGAGGTTGCGCGCCGAAGCCGAAGCGCT
>NZ_JARYGI010000013.1:0-92802 GCF_033795625.1 Sphingobium sp.
AACATTATTCACTCTTTGAGAGGAAGATAGCGTAAGGTCTTCTCAATAGGGGAACTATCATGGAATCAATCTCAAAGAGAAGATTGTCTAGGCGGGTTCTCGTCCTTGAGGACGAATATGTTATCGCTGAAGCTATCTGTGCAGCGCTTGAGGAAGAACATTTCACTGTGGCAGGTCCATATGGCTTTCTGACGAAAGCCGTGTTCAAGGAGAGCCAGATGAAGATTGATGCGGCTGTCATCGATCTCAACCTGCATGGTGAAATGGCTTATCAATTTATCGACCATCTTCTGGATCAGTCCATTCCGCTCGTCATCACCACTGGCTACGGTCGCGACTCCATACCTGCGCGATTTGCCAAATGTCCTATCGTGGCCAAGCCCACCGATCCGGAAGTGATCGTGGCCAAGCTAAGGCAGGTTTTGGCAAGCAAGTGCTCAGCCCGGCGAGAAGACCTTCATTGAGCCAGCCAAGGCCGCGTTATTGATCGCGACGAGAATACAGGGAAGAGCTATGGCAGCGTTTGCCCGTTGCCGGGTTCGGGTGACGACCGGCGCGCCCGTAAACAACTGACCTGTCGTTTCTCCGTGAGTGCCCATGCAACTTGAACATTTCGACGCCGCCGCTTTTCTCCGGGATCATTGGCAGAAGAAGCCGCTCCTGATCAGAAATCCCTGGAAGTCGTGGATCAATCCGGTCGAACCGGATGAACTTGCGGGCCTTGCCTGCGAAGAAGAAGTCGAAGCGCGCCTGATCAGGCGAACGCGCGCGTCGTGGAAAGTGGAACATGGGCCATTCCTCGAATCCCGCTTCGCACGGCTAGGGAAAAAAGAATGGACGTTGTTGGTGCAGGCAGTCGATCATCACGTCCCGGAAGTTGCAGCCTTGCTTGAACCCTTCCGCTTCATTCCCAATTGGCGCGTGGACGATGTGATGGTGAGCTACGCTACCGATGGCGGGGGCGTAGGTCCGCATTTCGATCAATATGATGTCTTTCTGGTGCAGGGTTCGGGCAGGCGCCGCTGGCAGACCGGAGCAGTGTGCGGTCCCGCTACGCCATTGTTGCCGCATGACGATCTGCGGCTCCTTGCCTACTTCGAAGCGACCGACGAATGGATCTTGGAGCCCGGCGACATTCTCTACGTGCCACCTCGCTTCGCACATAATGGCATTGCGGTTGGCGACGATTGTATGACCTATTCCATTGGTTTTCGCGCCCCATTGCGCAGCGAGTTAATCGCGCATTGGTGCGATCATCTGCTCGGCGATCTGCAAAACGATGATCGCTATGATGATCCGGACTTGCAGATTCAACACAATCCGGGGGAAATTTCGCCGCAGGCGCTCGCACGACTACACGCAATGGTCAGCGAAAAGATGCTCGACGGACGAGCCTTTGCGCAATGGTTCGGGCACTATAACAGCACGCCCAAATATGCCGACATGGATTGGCAGCCGGAGGAGGCCATCCAGATCGATGAACTTCGCGCACTTGCGGCTGACGATGTGGCATTGCGCCGCAACCCGGCGAGCCGCTTCTCCTTCATTCGCCAAGGGACGCATGCGATATGGTTCTTCGTGGACGGGAACTGTTTCGAGTGCCGGGATGAAACGGCCATGTTTGCCGAACGCCTCTGCACACAGGAGCCGCTAAATGTTAATGCGGCATTGTCTAAATCCGATGCGGCGATGGATATGATCACCAAGTTGCTCAATCAGGGCAGCCTGGCGCTTGGCGAGGTATGACAGAGCCGTGTCGCGGTTGATCCTCTTCAACAAGCCGTATGGGGTGCTCTGCCAATTTACGGATCGCGGCTCGGACACCGCCCGCCCCACCTTATCGGACTTCATCGATTTGCCGGGCGTCTATCCGGCAGGGCGGCTCGATCTCGATAGCGAGGGGCTGCTCCTGCTCACCGACGATGGCAAGTTGCAGGCGCGGATAGCCGATCCGAAATTCAAGATGCCCAAGTCGTATCTCGTGCAGGTCGAAGGCGATCCCGGAGAGGCAGAGCTTGACAAGCTGAGGCGCGGCCTAACCCTGAAAGATGGCCCGACCCGCCCTGCGCAGGTAGAACGCATTGCGGACCCCGCACTCTGGCCGCGCGATCCACCAGTGCGCTTCCGCAAGAGCGTCCCGGATTGCTGGCTCAATCTGACGATCCGGGAAGGCCGTAATCGACAGGTGCGCAGGATGACCGCGGCCGTTGGCTATCCGACGTTAAGGCTTGTGCGGTGGAGCATAGGCGACTGGTCGATCAATGGAGTACAGCCTGGAGAGTGGCGGGAAGTCCAAAGTTAAAGGTAGCCTGTCCCGCCATTACTGGGAAATCGCGCTGCTCCGGTCCGTGAGAGCAAGGTCCTACATCAACTTCCCTATTTCCATGCATCCAAGCGCCTGATGCTCCGTATCTGCGTGGTGCATCAAAAATTAAGCCTCTGCATCTATGACCAAGAACTCGGTAAGCGACAGGTGCGATGCATGAGTTCTTTAAGGTTTACGGGACGGGGGCGTCAGGGTGATGACGTGGCGCCGCGCGTTGCCCGGTCATGAAGGTCGCTGTCGTCCATCCCTGGTTCATCACGAACGGCGGCGGCGAAAAGGTCGTCGAAGCGTTGGCGCGCCTGTATCCGCAAGCGGATTTCTTCGGCCTAATGGTGTCCCAGGAACAGATTCCGCCTGCGCTTCAAGGGCGAACGATACATTCGACCTTCCTCGACTATGTGCCGGGATCGAGCCACTATTACAAGCATCTCTCACCCTTATATCCCATTGCGACCCATACTCTCGATGTGACCGGCTATGATCTCGTGATCAGTTCGGGTGGTCCTGCCGTCAAGAACGTGAAGATCAGCCCTTACGCGCTGCACGTGCATTATTGCCATTCGCCCGTGCGCTTCCTGTGGGACCAGTTTCCGGTGTGGCAGGCCCGGCTGCCCGCTCTTGCACGGCCGTTGTATCGGGCGAGTTGCGCCTATCTCCGTAAATGGGACTATCAGGCTGCCCAGAGGGTGGACGCGTTCATTGCGAACTCGGACTATGTGGCGGAGCGTATTCGCCGCTATTATCACCGTGAGAGCACGACCATCTATCCGCCGGTAGCAGTCCAGGCGGCATATAGCCCATCGCCTACCGGAGATTACTATCTGTCGGTGGGGCGTCTGGTCCCTCATAAACGCACCGATCTGGTAATCGAGGCTTGCAACCGGCTACGGCGTCCGCTGATCATCGTTGGCAGCGGGCCGGAGGAGGCGAAACTCAAGGCCATGGCCGGTTCGACAGTTCGTTTCATGGGCCGTGTTGACGATGAAGCTCTGGAAGCGCACTTTCGCAGCGCCCGGGCATTTGTGTTCGCGGGCGACGAGGACTTCGGTATCGCCACTGTTGAAGCACAATCCTATGGCCTGCCCGTCATAGCCTTGAAGAGCGGCGGCACGCTGGAGATCGTGGACTGCGCGCCGGAATGGGATCAGCCTACAGGCGTGCTGTTCGGTACGCAGGACTGCGAAGCAATCGTACAGGCCGTGCATGAGTTCGAAGCCTATGAACATCGTTTCGACCGGCAGCATATCTGGCAACGGTCCACCCGGTTCAGTGAAGCGGTGTTTGACGCTCGCGTGGTGGCGTTCATCGATTCGTTGCTGCACGAGAGGCGGATCACCGTCGCGGCGGAATGAAAGTGGACGTGCCGGTGTCCCCCTCTGCGCAGCTGCCGCATGTGTACAATCGACTAGCGGCAACGCCGCCCGTTGAGGGGCAGGGTCCCGCTATGCTGGCGCCAGAGGGTTTCTCTCCGGCGCGATTCGCCTGGATGAAGACGCCCCCGCCGATGCCAGCGCGACTGGCGTGGGAAAAAGTCACGATCCTGGTGTTGATGCTCCCGCTGTTCGGGCAGAGCTTTCACTACGTCAAGGATATCCCGCCGCTTTGGGCTTTGTCCAAGGCGTTTCCGCTTATTGCCCTGCCGCTGGCTCCGGTGCTGCTGTATCGCCCGTATTCCCCCTTCACGCGGCAAATGATCTTCACTTTATTGTGGCTGGTGGTGATCTCCAGCTTTGCAGCCGTTCCCGCTTTTGGCCAAAGTTTCGTCACCGGCCTGACGGGGCAGATCAAGCTGTTGCCGCTCTTATCCTTCTTCTCGTTCCTCGGCCTGCTGTACTGGCAGAAACCCACGCTGCGGGAACTCTCCGTCGCATTCATGATCTGTGCCGCGCTGACGTTGCTCGTGCTGTTCGCGCTTTGGCTCGTCGCGCCGCAAAGCTGGTATGTCAGTTCCATCGAAGTGGGTGACGCTCCGATTCTGTCGGCGGACGCACGCGGCAATCGCATCAGGATGCCGATGTTCTTTGCCGTTGTGGCGATGTTCTTCTGGTATCGGCTGGCGAACCAGACGCGCAAGGCACGCTGGATGATCCTTGTGGCGGTCGTGCTGGCGTGTCTGATGGGGCTGGTGCGGACCCGTGCCTTCGTGCTGGGCGGGGCGGCCACGCTGGCGCTTGCGATGCTGATGGCCACGACTCCGCGTCGTAGGCTGATCGTGCTGGTTCTGGTGCCGCTTTTGATGCTGGCGATGTTCCAGGTACCCTATGTCGCCAGTGTGTTCGATACCGGCCAGAATTCGGGCCTGGATGTGCGGGTCATCACCGCGCAGAAGGCAACCGATTTCCTCGGCAGCGACTGGATCAACTGGATCTTCGGTGTCGGCTCGATCAGTTCGATAAATTCGAAAGGCATGTCGACCTTCTTCAGCCATTATTTCTTTCTGGCGGATATCACCTGGCTGGGTATCGTTTTCGAGTTCGGGCTGGTCGGTGCAGCGCTGCTCCTTGCGTTGCCGGTCCGAGGACTGTTTTATTTCGGGCAGTTGCGCCGCCGGATCGACCATCCGCTGCTCGCCGCGCTACAGGATTATCTGTTGTACGTCATCCTGATCTCGCCGCTTTACCCCTCTCTGACGCTGCAGCCTGGAGAAGTCGCCGTAATCCTTGCGGTCGCGGTATATTGCCGCTGGGCCGCGAAGGATTTCCGCGCGCGCCGACGCCGATTCGCGTGAAAAGCAGGCATGGTGTTCTGCTGGTGGCGGTGGGGCTGTTACTGCCCGCTGGCCGTGAGCCTGACGACCTCGTCCGCATCAAGGTCGATTTATCCGCGCCGGGACATCCGATCAGCCCACTCATCTACGGGGTGAGCTTTGCGTCGGCGGAGGTACTGCGCGATCTCTACCTTCCGCTGAACCGGGCGGGTGGGAATAGCGCTTCGCTATACAACTGGCGGATCGATGCGCGAAATGCTGGATCTGATTACTTCTTTGAAAGCTTGCCGGTGCGCGATCCGGTACGGGACCAGTTCGGCAGCGGCTTTGTGGCGCTTACGAAGCGGGGTGGCGCCAGCGCCATGCTCACTTTCCCTCTGAACGGGTGGGTCGCGCGCCTCGGGCCGCAACGCTCGCCACTGGCGGGTTTTTCCGTCGCGAAATACGGCCCGCAGGCTGTCACCGACCAATGGATGCCGGATGCCGGAAACGGCTTTGGTAAAGACCGGCGGCCTATCAGCGGCAATGACCCTGACGACGCAGCGACGCCGGTGTCCATTGCCGACCAGCAGGCATGGATCCGCGCGCTAGTCGCAGAGTGGGGCAGGGCGTCGCAGGGCGGCGTCGCTTATTACCTGATGGATAATGAGCCGAGCCTCTGGCACCTCACTCATCGCCATGTTCGGCCGGTTGGCGCACATACACGGGAAATAGCGGATAAGGTGATCGAGGCTGCTGCCACCATCAAAGCCGTCGATCCCAGCGCGAAGATCGTCGCGCCGGAGGAGTGGGGCTGGGGCGGTTACAAAGACAGTGGCTTCGATCAGCAACTCGCCGCGGCTAAAGGGGCGTTGGCGCAATCCGACCGGGTGCGGCAGACGGGCGGCATCGATTATCTCCCGTGGCTGCTTCAGCGCTGGAAAGCGGCAGGGTCACCGGTGGATGTGGTGAGCGTGCATTTCTATCCGCAGGGCGGGGAGTATGCGACGGGGGGCAATGCCGGGCCACAGGCAATCCAGCTGCTGCGCAACCGCTCGACACGGTTGCTGTGGGACAAGCAGTATCGCGAGGAAAGCTGGATCGCGCAGCCAGTGGCGCTGGTGTCGCTGCTGAGGGGTTGGGTGGATCGCTATTACCGGCCGGGGACGCCGATTGCGATAACGGAATATAATTGGGGTGGCGAAGACAGCATGAGCGGGGCGACGGCGCAGGCCGACATATGGGGTATCTTCGGTCGCGAGCGGCTGGACATGGCGAACCGCTGGCCTGCGCCGAAAGTAGGTACGCCGACGTATCAGGCGATGAAGCTGATCCGGAATTACGACGGGAATGGCGCCGGATTTGGCGACATGAGCCTGCCTGTGACTGTGCCGGACAGTGATCGCGTGTCCGCCTTCGCGGCGCGGCGAAGCGGTGATGGTGCGCTGACGGTTCTGGTGATCAACAAACAGGCGGACAGGGATGCGCGGCTGTCGATCGCCTTGGCGGGACGGACGCCAGCGGATGCGCGTCTGCGCACTATCAGGCTTGCGAACCGGAAGGTCGAGACCTTGCCCGTCGAGCGACTGAACCGGAACATGATGTGGACGATCGCACCGCCCCAGAGCGTGACGATGCTGGTGTTGGAAACGCAGCCGTGAGGATCGCTGCACTCCTTCGCGGGCGTCAGGATTTCCTGCGCGCGGCGTTCGTCACTTTGGGTTCACGGCTGTTGGACCTGCCGAGCCGCTACGGCTTCCACTTGATCGTCGCTTTCCGGCTGGGCGTTCTGGACGCCGGATTGTTCTACATCGTATTCAGTGTGTTGACGCTGGCGGCGGGAGCGGGCCGGTTGGGTATCGATCGTGCCCTGACGCGAGAGGTCGCGCGGGCCATCGCGCAGCATGCGCCCAACAGCGCACGTGCGATCATCGGTAACGGGGTTCGCACCGTCTTCGTGCTGTGCATCGTCGCCACGCTACTGATGATCCTGATCGCGGATCCGGTCGCGCGGCACTTGATCGGCAATCCGGCGCTCGCACGGCCGCTGATGATCGGCGCGCTGTCTATCGTGCCGCTCTGTCTCAGCGTGGTGGCGGGCGGCGCTCTGCTCGGGCTGATGCGCGTCGGCTACAGCCAGATGATCTATTCCTGGTTGTGGCCCGCCATCTTCTGCATCTGCGCGCTAATCGTGCCGTTGACGGTGACGAGCGCGCTGTGGCTGCTGCTGGCGTCCACCACCATCAACGCCGTGATCGGCTTCGTGCTTCTCGGCATGATGCTGCCAAAGAAGGACGTTGGAGCTTCTGCGGGAGAGCGAGTGCCGCTGTTCGGGCTCGGCTGGTCGCTCTTCACTACCGAGATCGTGCAGTTGCTACTCGCATCCGCGCCGACGTTGACGCTCGGCATCGTCACCAGCGAGCGGGAAGTCGGCTATTTTGCGCTGGCATGGCGCGTAGCGTTGATCCTGAACCTCGTGGTCAGCGCTGTCGCCGCGATGGTATCTCCGCGCTTCGCCCGCGCGCACGCGCAGGGCAATCGCGAGGATCTGATCGCGACATCCGCGCAGGCGCTGGCGATAGTCTTCGCGCTGGGAGCGTTGCCGCTGATCGTGCTGGTGATCGGCGCGCGGCCGATACTGGAACTGTTCGGCGCGGGCTATGGCGACGGCGCGATGACCTTGCGCATCCTGTTGCTGGGGCAATTCATCGCGATGCTCTCGGCAGGCGCACCGGAACTGTTGGGCATGGCGGGGCATGGGAGTATGTTGCGCCGGATCAACCTGGTTGCTGCGGTTTGCCTGGGCATTTCGCTCGCGGTCTTCACCCCGCTGTTCGGCGCGAATGGCGCGGCATGGGCTACGGTGACGACGGCCATCGCCATTGCGGTAGGCGCGAACCTGGCGATCAGGCACTATCTCGACTTCGTGCCGCTCGCCGCCTTCCGGAGTTCGCTGCGCCCGCGCCGCGTTCACTAATCCGAAAGTTCGATCCACACGGGCGCATGATCGCTCGTCTTTTCCCAACCGCGTACATGCCGGTCGACCTGCGCATCCTGTAGCCGGTCGGCCAGCAAAGGGCTGAGCAGGATATGGTCGATGCGCAGGCCCGCATCGCGCCCAAAGGCGTTCCGAAAATAGTCCCAGAAGGTGTAGATCGTCTCGTCGGGGTGCATGGTCCGCAAGGCATCCGTCCAGCCCTGTTCCAGCAGCCGGGCATAGGCGGTGCGCACCTCCGGGGCGAACAGGGCATCGTCCAGCCAGCGTTCCGGCTTGTAGACATCGCGGTCCGTGGGCATGACGTTGAAGTCGCCGAGGATGATGACCGGCAGACCTGTCGCGATCAGTTCCGCGGCATGCGTGATCAGGCGGTCGAACCAACGCAGCTTGTTGTCGAACTTGGGACCGGGACGCGGGTTGCCGTTCGGAAGGTAAAGCCCGGCAATCAGCAGGCCATTCACCGCAGCCTCGATGTAGCGGCTCTCTACGTCATCGGGATCGCCGGGCAAGTCACGGCGAGTCTCGTGGATCTCTCCGACGCGGCTCAGCAGGGCCACGCCATTCCAGCTTTTCTGGCCGCGCCAAATTGAAGAGTATCCGGCGGCTTCGATAGCGGCGCGGGGGAATTTCTCCTGCGGCGCCTTCAACTCCTGCAGGACGGCAATGTCCGGTTGCGACTCCTCCAGCCATCGCAGCAAGACCGGCAGGCGTCCGTTTACGCCGTTCACATTGTAGGTGGCGATCTTCAAGCGAACATCTTTCGGGCAAGTCGAGGGTCGTATATCAGCGCGCCAATGGAGCCGATGTTCCGGCGGCGATGCTAGTCATCGGGCGGGAGCGTCCTATATCGACGCCATCCTATGGTCCTTGGTCGTCGTCATGCCCGGAACTCAACTCGATCTCTTTGCTGCTCCGCTCGTGCCGGGACTGACATATGCGCAGGATCTGATGACGCCGGCGGAGGAAGCCGCACTGATTGGGCATATCGATGCGGCCCCTCTGCAGCCGTTTCGGTTTCAGGGCTGGCTCGGCAAGCGCCTGACGGCTTCCTTTGGATGGCGCTATGATTTCGACAACGCGGCTTTCAATCCTGCCGATCCTATGCCCGACTGGTTGCTCCCCGTGCGGGCTAAGGCGGCGGCGTTCAGCGGGCTGGCTGAAGGCGATCTCGTGCAGGCGCTGCTGACGCGTTACGATCCGGGAGCGGGCATCGGGTGGCATCGGGACCGGCCGGTGTTCGAGCATGTCGTCGGGATCTCTCTGGGTCAGCCAGCGATAATGCGGTTCCGGAGGCGTACGGTCACAGGCTTCGAGCGGGCCAATCTGCGGCTCGCGCCTAGGTCCGTCTATCATCTTGCGGGGGCAGCCCGGCATGAATGGGAGCACAGCATCACGGAATTGCCTGCGACCCGCTGGTCACTCACCTTTCGCACTCTATCAGATAGAGGCAGTCGGTCGCGCAATATCAAACCAACCCATTGAAAACGCGTCGCGCTTCACCATATCGCGGTTGTTGTTCAACAAACGAAAGGAGGTGGTCGAATGTCTCATTGTCTCACGCCGGTCACGGCACAGTTCGCAGGCATCGTCTCCACCGCGGGGTTCTGCCGCGTCTGATGGCCGCATACCGGCTGACAATGGAAAGGCCGTCCCAATGGGGCGGCCTTTCGCATTTTTAGGCTACTGCCAGTTGTTCAGGGGCCTTCGTGGAGGGGATCGGTGCCCGGTTCGGGCGGTTCCTCCGTCGCGTGGACACCCCCCGCACCAGCAGGTTTCTGCCCCAGTGCGGCAGCTATCATCCGCTCCCAGATGGCCGGGTCCCCGGCTGCTGCCATGACTTCGTCCGGTTCCCGCAAGGTCCTCAGCACTGCAAACGCATCGTCGCAGTAATCGGGCCAGGCGCTGTCCACATCGGGCGCCGCCGAGGATTCGTGACCCAGCGCGTTTATACTCAGATGTTGCCCGGCCAGAACGCGTGCGATCCGTTCGATCACGGCTGTCTTCGATACGTTCATGGCGGGCTCTCCTTGCTGTTCTTCGTACAAATCCTATCAGAATTGGGAGTTCCGGAAAGGATAATGTAAGCCGGGGCTAAAGCTGCGCCATGTCTCCCATGCAGCCCTGCATTCGTATGGGAAACGAGTTTGGCCAGGTTCGGGCGGCTCAAACAGGAAGGCCGGGTCTCCAGCCGAACTTGCGGGTAGCAATAGAACGCGCCGCTCCTGTCATCCCAAAAGCCTGCACCGATCTTGTTGGCGGCTTTCTGTGCGGCTTCGATGCTTGGATACCATTTGCCCGACCGTGTGGGCGTCACGTAGCGATAGAGTGTCATGCCATCTAAATGCCGGTCGATGCCCGCGGTTCCGCTCGGTTCGACGAGTGTAGCCGTCCAGGCGGTAAGCCGATCCTATCGCTCGGATATTGGCGTGATTTTTTTTGTTGGCGGAGAAAATGTCGAGCGCCGGTTATTGCTGCGTAATGATCGTTGGACTTGCCCCGACCCTGTGCAACATTGCAGCTTTCAGCCGATACCATAGGAGCTTGCATGAACCGCCGCTGGATGAAGCTGGGTGTTGCAGCCACGATACTGATGTTGGCCGCGCCCGCGCACGCTGCTGCCGATCCCGCTCTCGCCAAGCGAGTCCTGCTCCGGTCGGTGGCGTTCAAGACCGTCGAGGGCGAGGGGCAGGTGCCCAAGCTGGCGGACTATTATGCGTCCGTGCTGAAGGATGCCGGTTTCGCCGATGCCGACATCACAATCACGCCAATAGGCGAAACCGCGACGCTGGCCGCCACTCTGAAAGGCAGCGACCCGAAGCTGAAGCCGCTGTTGATGATTGGGCATATGGATGTGGTCGCGGCAGATCGGAGAGACTGGACGCGCGATCCGTTCGTGGCCGTCGAGGAGAATGGCTATATTTTCGGGCGCGGGGCGGAGGACAATAAATATGACGTCGCCATGATGGTGACGACGCTGGCGCAGCTGAAGCGCGATGGATTCAAACCGCGCCGGACCGTCATCCTGCTGCTGTCGGGAGACGAGGAGACGCAGATGGCGACGACTCGCGCTCTCGCGCAGAAGTACAAGAATGCGGAGCTGCTGCTGAATGGCGACGGCGGGGGCGGCCTGATCGGAGAAGACGGCAAGCCGGCGCTGTTCCAGTTGCAAGCGGGCGAGAAGACCTATGCCGATTTCGAGATCGCGATCACCGATGCGGGGGGCCACAGCAGCGCGCCCACGGCGACCAACCCGATCTATCGCCTTGCAAAGGTTCTGGACCGGATCGCCAGCTATCAGTTCGCGCCAATGGCGAACGAGTTGACGCGGGCCTCCATGCGGGCGGGGTCGAGGCGGATCGCTGGCGAGGCAGGCGCCGCAATGGCGCGCTATGCCGCGAACCCGCAGGATGCCGAAGCGGCGGCTGTGCTCTCGTCGAAGCCGGAGCTCGTGGGGCAGATCCGGACGACCTGCGTCGCGACGATGCTGAGTGGCGGGCACGCGCTGAACGCCCTGCCGCAGCGCGCTACGGTCAGCGTAAACTGCCGGATATTCCCCGGCGTCAGCATTGAATCGGTCAAGGCGGAACTGACCAAGGTCATCGCGGACGACAGCGCCACGATCACCACCCTTGGCGAGCCGCTCGCCAGCGACGCGTCGCCGCTGCGCAAGGATGTAATCGCCGCAGTCACCAAGGCTGTGCAGGCGCGCTATCCGGGACTGGAGGTCACGCCCAGCATGATCTCTGGAGCGACCGACAGCTTGTATTTTCGGGCATCGGACGTACCGAGCTATGGCGTGAGCAGCCTCTTTCAGAAAGCCAGCGATGGCTTTGCCCATGGCCTGAACGAGCGCGTGCCGGTGGATGGTATTCCGGGCGCGCTGCAGCAATGGGACATCATGCTGAAGATGCTTTCGAAGTAGCGGCGCTTGCGCAAGACATCGCACTGTTTTACGACTGTGCAACAATGATGCCGTTATCTGATCTGCTCGAAGGCTGGAGTTTGCCTGCCTGGACCTACGACGACCGGGACTTCTTTCGGGCGGAGCAGGACCGCGTGTTTGCTCCCAGCTGGCAACTGGTCTGCCACCTTAGCGACATTCCGGAGAAGGGTGATTGGCACACGCTCGAATATCTCGGCGAAAGCATCGTTGTGGTGCGTGGAGAGGATGCCGTCGTCCGCGCCTTCACCAATGTATGCCGCCACCGCGGATCCCGCATTCTGGATGGATCGAGCGGCTGTGCGAAGAAGCTGGTTTGCCCTTATCATGCATGGACCTACGATCTCGATGGACGGCTATCCGGTGTGCCGCAGAAGAGCGACTATCCGGGACTGGACACGTCGCGGCACAGCCTGAGCCCGGTGGACATGGAAATCTGGCGCGGCTTCATCTTCGTGCGGCTCGTTAGTCAAGGCCCGGCCGTTGCGCAGATGATGGCGCCTTATGAAGACCAGATCGCGCCTTATCGATTCGAGGAGCTGACGGCTTTCGGCCGCGTTACGCTTCGGCCGCGCTCGGTCAATTGGAAGAATGTGGCAGACAACTATTCGGACGGCCTCCACATCCCCGTTGCGCATCCCGGCCTCACACGCCTGTTCGGGCGAAGCTATGGCGTAGAGGCGGAAACGCATGTCGACCGGATGTGGGGCGACCTCATCGACCGGCCGTCCGTGAACTGGTCCGAGCGGCTGTATCAGACGCTATTGCCGCCTGTGCCGCATCTGCCCGAAACGGCGCAGAGGCGCTGGCTCTATTTCAAGCTGTGGCCCAATGTCGCCTTCGACATCTACCCCGATCAGGTGGACTTCATGCAGTTCCTGCCCGTCAGCCCGACCGAGACCCTGATCCGCGAAATCAGCTATGTCCTGCCGGATGATCGCAGGGAGATGAAGGCGGCGCGCTACCTCAACTGGCGGATCAACCGGCAGGTGAATGCCGAGGATACGCAGCTGATCGCGCGGGTGCAGGACGGCATGGCATCGCGCAGCTTCACTATCGGGCCGCTCGGGCAAAGCGAAGTCTGCCTGCGGTCCTTCTGCGCCAAATTGCGCGCGTTGATCCCACAGGCGCGGGAGGAACGGCGACCGCGCAATGGATGGAGCAGAGCATGACCTATGACGCCCTCATCATCGGCGCGGGGCATAATGGTCTCGTCTGCGCCTTTTATCTGGCGCGCGCGGGCCTGAAGGTCCGCATCGTCGAGCGTCGCGATGTCGTGGGCGGCGCGGCCGTGACGGAGGAGTTCCACCCCGGTTTCCGCAATTCCGTCGCCAGCTATACGGTGAGCCTGCTTCAGCCCAAGGTCATTCGGGACATGCGGCTGGCCGACCATGGCTATCGCGTGATCGAGCGGCCGGTTTCCAATTTCCTGCCGCAGGACGATGGCGGTTATCTGATGCTGGGCGGCGGGCTTGAGCGCACGCAGGCGGAATTTGCGCGATTCTCCAGGGCAGATGCTGCGGCTCTGCCTGCCTATTATGCGGCGCTGGAGAATGTGGCCGAAGTGCTGCGCGGCCTGGCTTTGAAAGCGCCGCCGAATATCGGCGATGGTCTGCGCGCGTTGTATGATGGCGCGATGCAGGGACGTGCGCTCTCAAAGCTCGGCATCGAACAGCAACGCGACGTGCTCGACCTCTTCACCAAATCCGCGCGCACCTTTCTCGACAGCTGGTTCGAGAGCGAAGCGGTAAAGGCCGCGTTCGGCTTCGATGCCTTGGTCGGCAATTACGCATCGCCCGACACGCCCGGCAGCGCCTATGTGCTTCTCCACCACGTCTTTGGCGAAGTGAACGGCAAGAAGGGCGCATGGGGCCATTGCGTCGGCGGCATGGGCACGATCACGCAGATCATGGCAAAGGTATGCCGGGATATGGGCGTAGAGATCAGCCTTGAGAGCCATGTCGATCAGGTGCTGGTGGATGGCCACCGGGTAGCGGGTGTGCGGCTCGTCTCCGGCAAGGAAATTGCCGCCAAGCGCGTTATCGCCAATGTCGGGCCAAAGCTTCTGTATGAGAAGATGATGACGCCGTCGGACCTGCCGGCCGACTTCCTGAAACGCATCAGGGCCTTCAAGGCGGGCTCCGGCACTTTCCGCATGAACGTGGCGCTGTCCGAACTGCCGCGCTTTGCGAGCCTTCCAGAGCCGGGCGAGCATCATCAGTCGGGCATCATCATCGCGCCGACGCTCGACTATATGGATCGCGCCTTCATTGATGCGAAGGTTCATGGCTGGTCGAAGGCGCCGATCGTCGAGATGCTGATCCCTTCCACGGTGGACGACAGCCTCGCCCCGCCGGGATGCCACGTGGCGAGCCTCTTCTGCCAGCAGTTCGCGCCGGTCTTGCCGGATGGGCGGGACTGGGACGATGAAGAGGAGGCTGCGGCGGATTGCATCATCGATACGGTGGAGAAGCACGCGCCCGGCTTCCGCGCCTCGATCATTGCGCAGACGCGGCTCAGCCCCAAGGGACTCGAACGCAAGTTCGGACTATCGGGCGGCGACATCATGCATGGCAATATGAGCCTCGACCAGCTTTGGGCGGCGCGGCCGGTGCTTGGCCATGGCAGTTATCGCGGGCCGGTGGCGGGGCTCTACATGTGTGGTGCGGGGACGCATCCCGGCGGCGGCGTTACTGGAGCGCCGGGGCATAATGCGGCGCGGGCAGCGTTGTCAGCCGGCAGTATCTTCGGGAAGCTGCGCGGGCGATGAGAGTGAAGTGCTGCGGCGTGTCCACCAGTATAGCGGCAAGCCCGCCAACATCAGGACCAGGCTCAATCCGCTGACCGAAATTCCAGCGCCCCACAACGTCCACAGCGCGTAGATCAGACCAAGCCCGGCAGCCGGTAGCGCGACCCGGAACCGCAGCGCCGCCGCAGCGCAGGCGAGGTATAGCCACAATGTCGCGGATGTGGAGAGCAGCGCCATGGCCGTGAAGATCGCAACGAGGCCTTGCAGGCTGTTGGCGATCAGCAGCAGGCTTGCAAATATGCTGGAGACGATCAATGCCCGCACCGGCGTTCCCCTCGCATCCGTCATGGCGAGCCATGCGGGCAGCTCGCCATTGCGCGCCATTGCCAGGGGGACTTCGCCCTGCAGCAATGTCCATCCGTTCAGTGCGCCGAGGCAGCTGATCGAGGCGAACAGCGCGATCAAACTGGCCGGGCCGGGCGCCCAATAGTGCGACACGAACGCGGCAAAGGGCGACGCCGACTGTGCTTTCGCCATGGGCAGCAGCAGGGCTATTCCGGAACAGACAAGCAGGTAGATCGCGCCTGTCGCCGCCGTGCCGATCATCGTGGCGCGCGGGATAGTGCGGGCGGGATCGGCAACCTTGTCCGCAGCTGCGCTCGCGGATTCGAAGCCAAGTAGCGCCCAGAGTGTCAGCGCGGCAGACGCGGTTACGGCAGGGAGCGCAAAGCCCTCGCTAGGGAAGGGGGCTACGACGGCGGTGCTCCTGCACAGCGCCAGCAGGATGAGCACAACGACTACGACCATCGGCACAAGCTTCAGGATCAAGGTCACGAGCTGCAGCGACCCCGCCACCTGCGCCCCGCGCAGGTTGAGCAGCGTCAGGCCCCACAGCAGGATCAGCGCCGCGCCTACGCCGATCAGCGGTGTCTGCCCCAGAGCTGGTATCAGCGGTGTGAGATTGGCAACTGTGGCGACGGCAATGGTCGTGTTCGCCGTGACGATCGATACCCAGTAGGTCCAGCCGATCGCGAAGCCCGCCACCGGGCCGAAGGCGGCGGCGATCATGGCCGGAGGTCCCTTGGCTTGAGGCAGATGCACGGTAAGCCGCGCGATCACCCATGCCAGCGCCAGCGCGCCGGAAATGGTGATCGCCCAACCGGCCACGGCGTTCCACCCAAACGGGGCGAGCGCCGCAGGCAGCAGGAACACGCCGGTCCCGATCATGTTGCCCATGACCAGCGCGATACAGGCGGCGATACCGAGGGGACGCGCCGCGTGTCGCGTGTGTTGGGGCGGTGATGTCACTGCCGGATAAGGCAGCACGCCGCCCCGAATTGCAAGGCTGGTCAGGCATTCGGATCAGAACTTGAACCCGGCTTCCTCCTATGAGGGATATCTGGCTGAAGTCATTCTGATTTATACGGCTTCGACTTCAAGATGATCTACGTTCAACAGCCAGCCGTCGATCTCGATTTCATATTCCTCCTCATCGGGATACACTAAAACTACAGTAGCAACAGTGCCAGCAGGGTAGCTGGCGACTGGTTTTACTAGGCGAACTCGACTGGTTTGTGGAATCATCCGCAATTGAATGAACCGCGCCCACATACGTTCCTCAGCAGAACGTGCTTCCGCCTCCGACGGTCGGTTATTCTATAGCGCTACTGAAGCGCGACGGTAGTGCGCTTCAGTTGTTCGCTACGCAGCGGGCCGGCTCTTTTCGTCCCGGCGGCGACACTTTGCTGCTTCCTCCTTTGAACAGCTAGCAAGTTGTACCAAAATCAGATCGTAAGTTCGCCCTCGTCTTCACCGTCCCAATAATGCACGCGGCTGGCATGGACCTTGATCAGAACAAGGCCCGGTGTGTCGATGCCATCTTCGAACCAGCGGTCGATGTCCTTAGTCCAATGTTCGGCGAAAGCGGCCTTGTCGCGGATCAACTCTGCTCTGCCTTCGACCGCGACGAAGAACGGTCGCTGGCCGATAATACCTGATTTGCCGAGGAAGCTGAGACCAACCTGAGAGTCGCTTTCGATATCCTGGATCATCCGTGTGCTGTCATGGGTGAAATAATAGGAGTTGCCGTCATAGTCGACTTCCCGGTTGTTGCTCATGGGGCGTGCGCCGATCGCGCCGCCCTGCGTGTGGGTGGAGAGCATCGCGAAGTCGATATCGCGCATCTTGCTCGATAAGTCTGCCAAGGTCTTGGGCATCATCGTCTCCTTCAGGGGTTTGCCCAGACAACGTTTCGCCGATGGCAAAAGCTCCCGCTTTGATGCTGCCGCAAGCAGGATTGGCCGCTCTACGGCGATCCCGTCTGTCCCATACCGGTACGTCTGATCGTTAACCCTTTATGACCATGGCCGAAAAGGTAAACAATGCGTTAACTTGGCATCATGAGAAAACGACGCGCCCTTGTCCTCACCAGCGAATCGGCTGGCCATCCTTTCCGCCGCGGCCTGCCGCCGCATGTTCTGGTGATGCCGAAGCATGATACTCCGGCGAAATCAGACGATCAGGACTGGAAGCTGTTCGGCCTCAGTTTTGCGGCTTTCTTCACGGCCTTCTACAGCTTCATCGCCTGACGAGACGCAGCCTTAAACAGTCACCGGATGCAGGTCGCAGGCTTTGTGCAGGCGCCATGCCAGCCAGGCCGAGACAGGGCACATAGCGGCGACCAGGACCAGCTGATTGACTGGAGGGACGCCAATCATGGTGAGGCCAAGGGCAATGATCGAGCCCGCCACCATGGCCCCGGAATTCACGATGTTGTTGGCTGCAATGGTGCGCGCCGCTTCGCACTTTTCCACTGTAGTCGTCAGAAATGCGTAGAGTGGCACGACGAACATCCCGCCGAAAGTCGCTACGCCTAGTAGGCAGCCTGTCAACGCCAGCGCATCCCGATGCCTCAGGAAATCGCGGAACGACAGGAGGTGTCCGTCGTCAGCGCCCGCCCAATTCGCACATACGAAATGAAATCCGAGCAGGCACACGCCCATCGCGATCACCGAGGAAGGGCCGAATTTCGCCGACACCGTGCCCTGCAACATCCGGTTGATGGCGACAGAGCCCAAAGCGATGCCGACCGAGAAGATCGCGAGGAACAGACTGGCCACGGATTTGTCGGCGGTCAGGACATTCTTAACGAGCGGCGGAAACTGGATGAACAGCACCGCGCCGATGGTCCAGAAAAAGCTGATCGCCATGATCGCCAGGAACAAGCGGGGTATGTGCATCGTGCCTTTGACAAGGCGGATAGATGCGCGAACGAAGTGATAATCCAGCGGATCGCAACGTCCCATGGGCGGGGCGGGGGGCACTTGCCGCCCTGTGATATATCCAACGACTGCCGTCACGACGACGCCTGCCGCCGCGACTTCGACCGGGATGATACCCGCCAGGATCGTGCCCGCGAGGATGGCGATGTACGTGCCTGCCTCGACCAGGCCCGTGCCGCCAAGCACTTCATCGTCATGCAGATGCTGCGGCAGGATCGCATATTTGATGGGGCCGAAAAAGGTGGAGTGTATCCCCATGGCGAACAGCGCGAGCAGCATCAGCGGAATGGCGATGCTGTGGATGGCCATTCCCCACCATGCAAGCGCGAGTCCGGCTGCGCCTACACCCATGATGACGATCTCGGCCGCCTTGACGATTCGAATGATGGCGGATTTATCCCGCTGATCGGCAAGTTGCCCCGATAGCGCCGAGAGTATGAAGAACGGCAGGATGAACACGCCCGTCGCAATCGCGCTGAACCATGTCTCTGCCCTTTCGTCACTGTAAACCGAGTAGACGACGAACAGCACCATGGCGTTCTTGAACAGGTTGTCGTTGAATGCGCCCAGGAGCTGCGTGATGAACAGCGGAAGAAAACGCCGCTTGGTAAGGAGCCTGAAAGAGGCTTGCATATGCGCGAAATCTCTCGCTGTTGCGCTTGGATGCGGGGTCTAGCCTTTGTGGATGCCGCTGTCCAATGTCGCGTTCCAGCCATGCGATCAGTGGATTGTGAGTGTAGGGGCAGAGGCCTTCGCGGCGCCCTGCGACAGTTAAGCCGTACCTTGTCACCGGCACTTGCCTGTGGCAGGCGGAAGCCATGCTGACCCTGCCCAATTTGCTTACGCTTTCACGCATATTTGCGGTGCCGTTGCTCGTGGGTTTGCTGTGGTGGCCGCAGTGGGCAGCGGGTTATGCCTTTGCCTTCGCGCTCTACTGCCTGATGGGCATCACCGATTATTTCGATGGATATCTGGCGCGTGCCAACGGCGCGGTATCGCGACTGGGCATCTTTCTTGATCCCATCGCCGACAAGATCATGATCGCCGCCGTCATCCTGATGCTTACCGCGACGCGAGACATCGCAGGCATTCACATCATCGCGGCGCTCATCATCCTTCTGCGAGAAATAGCGGTCTCCGGACTGCGCGAATTTCTGGCGGGTCTGCAGGTTTCCATTCCCGTGTCGCAACTGGCGAAGTGGAAGACGACGTTTCAGCTCATCTGCTTTGGCGCCTTGATCCTGGCAGGAGCGCTACCGCAATATCCGTTCATTCAGTGGACGGGGATCGCGACTCTTTGGGGCGCGGCAATTCTGACGGCAGTGACCGGCTGGGACTATCTCCGCGTCGGCCTGAAGCATATGGACTGAAGCAGCATGGCAACGCTGGAGATCCTTTATTTCGCGTGGGTGCGCGATGGCATCGGCAAGGATGGCGAGCGTATCGAGAGCCCGCTGCCGGAAACGACCGTCGAGGGACTCATCGACAGTCTTGTTGCGCGGGGCGGGGGCTATGCGGAGGCGCTTGGCGACCGCAAGCGGCTGCGCGCTGCTCTCGATCAACGGTTCGTGCCACTACATACGTCTATCGGTAGTGCCAAGGAACTGGCGCTGTTCCCGCCGGTTACGGGCGGATGAGTGTCGTTGCGTCCGTGCGAGCCGAGGACTTCGACACGGCCGCCGAACTCGCCGCGTTGGAAGCCATGGGAGGCGGGGGCGTCGCGAGTTTCACTGGCATCGTGCGCGGCGGGGATGGGCTCGTCAGCCTGCACCTCGATCACTACCCCGCAATGACGCAGGCGCAGGTGGAGCGGATATGCGCGGATGCCATGGCGCGATGGTCCTTGCTTGGCATCCGCATCGTGCATCGGACAGGCACGCTGCTGCCCGGCGATCGTATCGTGTTCGTGGGCACGGCATCCGCGCATCGCACCGCTGCGCTCGAAAGTTGCGCCTTCCTCATCGACTGGCTGAAGAGCCACGCCCCGTTCTGGAAAAAGGAACGCTTTAAAGATGGTCGCGAGACCTGGGTGGAAGCTAAAGCAGAGGATGACGCGAAAGCGGCCGAGTGGGGCTAAAGCAGCGAGGCTCAGGCGGCGACTTTCTCCCGCGTCTTGCGCGGCGCTTTGGCCGCCTGCCGCAATATCTCTGCGAGCATCCGGAATTCCTTGTCTCGCGGGCTGTTCTTGCGCCACACGAGCGCGATCTCACGCTTGGCGTTGTCGGTGTTGAGCGGGCGCGCGACGATTTGCGTGTTTTCCAATATTCCGCCGCTGATGGCCATTTCGGGCAGCATCGTCAGTCCCAGCCCGTTGTCGACCATCTGGACCAACGTGTGGAGCGAGGTTCCCATCATCGTAGCCTCGGCCCGGAGTTCCGGGCGGTTGCAGGCGGCGAGCGCATGATCCTTCAGGCAATGTCCGTCTTCGAGCAGCAGCAGCCGGGCCTCGTCGATCATCTCCGCGTCGATATGTTCGGGCGGATCGCGCGGGTCGTCCTTGGGGAAGGCCACGTAAAGCGCGTCAGAGAACAGGATCTCACAGTCCACCTCGCCCGTCGCATAGGGTAGTGCCAGCAACACGCAGTCGACTTGTCCGTGCCGGAGAGACTCGATGGCCGCGTGGCTTGTCTCTTCGCGCAGATAGAGCTTGAGTTCCGGCTTCTCCGCACGAAGCTTCGGCAGCAACTGAGGCAGCAGGAACGGCGCAATCGTAGGGATGACGCTCATGCGTAGCTCGCCGCTTAAGGGCTTGCCTGCCGCCTGAGCGATCCCGGCAAGTTCTTCCGCCTCGCGCAGGACGCGATGCGCCTTCTCGACGATACGATCGCCTAGCCCCGTGAAGCGCACCACGCGGCGCGTACGCTCAACCAGGGTTACGCCAATCAGCGACTCCAACTCGCGGATACCTGCCGACAGCGTCGACTGGGTTACGTAGCAGGCATCGGCGGCTCTGCCGAAGTGGCCATGCTCCTTGAGCGCGACCAGATATTGCAACTGCTTGAGCGTCGGCATGTAGCTCGACATGTGATTGGCTCCCTCGATTGAAGAGGGAAATATAATCGCTCTAGGCGATATATCCAAGCCACTTGAAGATACCGAACAGCGAGGTAAGCGTCAGTATGACGCCGACCGAGCCCATCAGGACCTTCGGCGCGATATGGCGGGCCAGCATCGCGCCTATAGGGGCGGCGATGACGCCACCGATCAGGAGACCCGCGGTTGCGACGGTAAACGCTTTCCAACCAATATTGAGGAAGAAGGCGATGGAGATACTCATCGTCAGGAAGAATTCGACCGTGTTCACGGTGCCTATGGTATGGCGCGGACTGGACCCTTGGATCAGCAGATTGGATGTGACGACCGGCCCCCATCCGCCGCCGCCCGTGGCATCAAGAAAGCCCCCGGCCAGGCCGAGCGGCCCCACGATCTTGGGATTGCTGCGCTTCGGTGGCAGATGGCGTGAACGCCAGACCAGATAGAGGCCGATAGCCAGAAGGTACGTCTGGATGAAGGGCTTAACGGCGTCGCCCTCTATGTTGGAAAGGACGTAGGCGCCCAGGACGCCGCCGATGACTCCTGGGATAACCAGTCGGCGGAACAGGCTCCAATCGACGTTTCGATGCAGGATGTGACTGATCGCAGAGACGCCGGTAGTGCAGGTTTCCGCTGCATGTACGCCGGCGGAAGCAGCCGCGGGCGGCACGCCCAATGCAAGCAGCAGCGTACTCGAAATCACGCCATAAGCCATGCCCAATGCGCCATCGACCATCTGGGCAAAGAAGCCGACCAGCGCATAAGGCCAGATGGCGTCGGCATGTGCCGCGCCCAAATTCAGGATCGACTCGATCATTAGGCCCCCTGGAATGGCTATTGTCTAGCGCCGTGCTTTGCTTTTCTCAATTAACCAAGCAACTTTCTCTTTCGCGCGGCGAAGGCAAAAACGGCTCCCATCTGGAAAATTGGAAGAAGAACGCCTATTCTGTACATTGGTTCAGGTCAAAGGGCATCCGATGGTCCGTCGTCTCATTTCCTATCTGGATTCGGTCAAGTCCCGAGATCCTGCTCCGCGCTCGCGCGCCGAGATATTGCTCTATCCCGGCGTATGGTCGCTGGCGTTTCATCGCGTCGCGCACCGTCTTTATCGCTGGGATATGTTTTTCCTGGCGCGCGCCGTCAACCACTTGTCCCGTTTCCTGACTGGCAACGACATTCATCCGGGAGCACGGATCGGCCAGCGCTTCTTCATCGACCATGGCTTTACCGTGATCGGGGAGACGGCGGAAATCGGCGACGATGTGACCATCTACCAGAATGTGACGCTCGGCGGCACCGATCCGGCCAACGGAATTGCGGGCAAGCGGCATCCCACTATCAGCAGCGGCACCATAATAGGGTCCGGTGCGCAGGTGCTGGGACCTGTGACGGTCGGATCGCGCGCGAGAATCGGTGCGAATGCCGTCGTGACCAAAAATGTGCCTGAAGGTGCAACGATGGTCGGCATCCCGGCCCGGCAAATGCTAGTTGATGTAACAGCTTATCAGCGGGACTTCGTACCTTATGGCACACCCTGCAGCGACGGCTTCGATCCTGCGACGCAGAAGCTGGAAATGCTCCAGTGTGAAGTCGAACTGCTGCGCAAGCGTCTTGCCGCTCTTGTGGAGGAGCAGAACACGGGCCGTCGGCTAGCGGACGACGTGCAGGAGCGTGGCTGCGCCTGATGAGCGGTGCGTTCAACACCGGCAATGTGACGCCTTTCCCGCACGGCCGCACGGCGGTACAGACACTATTCGACCGGCAGGAATTGATGCGGATCATGGACCTGTACGGCCGCATGGTGTCGGCCGGCCACTGGCGGGATTATGCCATCGACATGGGCAAGGACGCAGCCGTGTTCTCCGCTTTCCGCCGCTCCGCCGAACGCCCGGAATATCGCATAGAGAAACGACCATCGCTGCGTAACCGGCAAGGAATGTGGGCGCTGATCGGAGAGGCGGGCGCGGTGCTGAAGCGGGGCGCTGAACTGGGTCCTATCCTCGCCCCGGTGGAACGCAAGCTGATGAAGCTGGTGGAGGAGTAGGGACTATCTTCCCATCCGGGGCGCGAGCATTCCGACACGGCTCTTGTAGTCGCTATATTGCTGACCGAACAAGGTGGTTAGGTCTCTTTCCTCATATCCGATGGCAATGACTATATAGGTCGTCATCCCAGCCGCAAAGAGCAAGTGGCTCACTGTCATCACGGGCGTTGCCCAGAAGGCAATGAGGAAGCCTGAGTAAAGCGGGTGCCGCACAATTTTGTAGAAGAAGGGCTGGCGGAACTTCGGCTCTAGCGCGCTACTGCCACGGAAATTCCGATAGACCTGCTGCAATCCGAACAACTCGAAATGGTTGATAAGGAATGTGCTGAGGAGCACGATCAGCCATCCAATCGCGAACAACGCCCACAGTGTTCCAGCGGCCAGCGCATTGGTTACTGACCAAACTACCGTAGGAATGGGCAACCAGAAGTAGAACATCACCAGCAATACGGCGCTGGTTACGAGCACATAGACGCTTCGCTCGATCACGGCAGGGATGATGCGGGTCCAGGCGCGCTTGAAGCCGCTTCGCGCCATCATGCTGTGCTGCAGGCCAAACAGTGCGATCAGGAGGACGTCGGTTAGGAGCGCGGCAGGAAGCGTTGCCGCTGGCCCGTGGCTTACGGTCCGCGGCGCTCCAGGCAAATCACCGACGAAGGCGATCAGGTAAAGGAAAGTCGCGAGGAATATGCAGTATGCGACGACACCGAAAAGTACCGAAAGAACACGTGCCATGGATCCCTCCATTGCCGATCGTTCCAGAGACGTACCATGTCGCAAGCGGCGGCGACAGTAGCGGCATTGCTAAGCAAAGACCCGGTCAGGCTGCCCTGCTTCGCGGTCCAGATAAGGCAAGCGCGCTTTCATCGTATGCGGCAATCCTTCGACGACCATTTTGCGTGCCCTGTGCCAGAAGGCCGAGAGCAGAAGCAGCGCGGAGCCGATAAGGAGGGCGGTCAGGGCGAACGACCATTCCACGGCCCCGGCTTGCCGGATCAAAGCGCTCAATGCCCAGAGGACATAGGCCAGGCTGGACACCAGCAATGCTCGCCGGTCGATGGCCAACGCCACGATGGCGAACACCACGTACAGCACGACTACGCTGAGTGCCGTCAGGGCGGATACCGCGCCATCCAACGCGCCGAGCAACTGGAAGAGGCTGTGTGCGATCATAGGCGCCGCAGTGAGATGCAGCCAGAACGCCACATCGGAGCGCCGGGTCGTCCTTGCCCGGTCGCTCATGTCCCACCACATGGCGCAGGCGAACACGGCGACGCCTGCCGCCAAGATCATCCAGATGATGCCATCCTTGATCCCGGGGACCACCGCCACCAGAAGACCGATCGCCGTTGCCGCTCCTGCCGCCGCGCCGGCCGCTACCGTGATCGGCACCATGAAGCGGCGCCAGTGCAGCCATATCGCACCGGCCGTCAGCAAGGCCGCGGCGGATGCGATCAGCGCGCCCGTTCGCTCGTTCGCATCAGGGGCCAAGCGCATCCCTGCCGCCATCACCGCGAATGCGACGCCGCCTGCAAAGCTCAGCAGCAGCAGGATACTGGGTAAGGCCATGCGACGCACGCGCGTAAAATATTCCGCGAGCCCCCACGAGAGCGCGGCGACCAGAGTGCCCGCTATCATTGAGGGTTGATGATCCCCGCTGCTGCTCAGATCCTGCCCAAGCCAGCCCACTGCGATCAGCAGGATCACGCTGGCGATTGCCACGAAGATGTCGTTGAAGCCTGTCAGGAGGCGAAAATGCTCTTCATCGACCAGAGGACTCGCACGCCGGGAGGCGGCATGGGCGCGCAAGGCATCGGCTGCGCTTTGTGGGATAGCGCCTGCCTCGACCGCGGCCTGCAGATCGCTTTCGCTGTACATCTATGTAACTCCTCGCCGTTAAATTGACGGGTATCACGACTGTATCATCACAGCCATACAGCTAATAAGATTGGCTGTCACAAATCGGAAACAAATCTGAAGCTGGAACGAAACAAAAATGTCATAGGCGCGGCCTTTGAAACACCAAGCGCGAGCGTTGATCGGGCAATAGGTCGAACTGGGAACAAGATGAAGTATCGCCAAAGCCTGTTAGCAACGGCCATGTTGATGGCGGCTGCACCCACCGCGGCCGCAGCACAGGGGCTAAGCGCACAAGAGGCTGCGGACCTGCGCGCGCAGGTCGCTGCGCTCAAGGCGCAAGTGGATCGCCTGGAGGCGCGGCTCAACGCCGTTCCCCCGTCAGGCGACATCCAGAGCGCCAGTACGCCGCCTGCTAATGCTGCCACCCCACCGAAGCTGGCCGTGGCGGAGCCGGAAAAGCCAAAAACCAACATCAAGTGGAAGGGCGCACCGCAACTTAGTCTGGGTGACGCGACGTTCAAGGTCAGCGGACGCATTCAGATCGACGGCGCTTACCTCTCGGTACCTGATTCCGTAAACGACCGCGCGCAAGGCTATTCGAATGAGATCCGACGGCTGCGCTTCGGGGCGTCGGGTGTGCTGGGAGGAGGCTTCGGTTACAAGCTCGATGCCGAGCTATCCGACAACACTATCGATATCGTCGACACATATATAACCTATCAGAACAAGAAGTTGCTGGTGACATTTGGGAACCAGAATCAGTTTCAGTCGCTGGACGAACTGATTAGCGACAGCACCGGATCGGTCATGGAGCGCGCGGCCTTTACCGATGCCTTCGGTTTCGAACGCCGGCTCGGCCTCTCGGTCCAGTATCGGAGCAAACTGGTCGTGGCCCAGGGCGGCATCTTTTCGGACAGCATCGACTCGCTTTCCAACAGCAGCGACGGCGTTGCGGGTGGGGACGAGAACAACAGCTTCGGCCTGGACGGGCGCATCGTGATCATGCCGAAAGTCGGCGACCTGCAATTGCACTTTGGCGGCTCCTATCATTGGCGCGATTTCCAGCGCCTTTCGGAGGCACCCGTGCGTTACCGCCAGCGGCCCTATACGCACACCGCCAACAGCCGCTTCCTTTCCACCCCGAACATCAAGGCTGAGGGGGAGCGGCATTATGGCTTCGAGCTGGCGGGAAGCAGGGGCCGGTTGTTCTTCGCAGGGGAAGGGCACTGGCTGCGCGCGTCGCGTCGGGATCTCGCCGATCCGACCTTCTTCGGCGCCTATGCAGAAGTTGGATATTTCCTGACGAAAGGCGACACCCGACCACTGGAGGACGGCATCTTCGGCCGCACCGATCCAGCGAACCCGGTAAGCGAAGGCGGCCCCGGCGCGTGGCAGATCGCATTCCGCTACGACTATCTGAATCTGAACGACAAAGGCATCGTTGGCGGCACTCAGAACGCCTATATTGCGGGGCTCGTGTGGACACCGATCAACTACCTCCGCTTCAACGCCAACTATGCGCACCTCGTATATACCGATGCGGCAATTCTGGCGGGGGACCGCGCGGACTATAGCGCGGATGTGATGGCTCTGCGGGCGGAACTGGATTTTTGACGGAGTAGCGGATCTTCCCTGATCTTCTCGTAGCTGCGCGCTACTCTTCCGCTTCACCGCACTGCGCGCGGTGCAACAGCCGCTGATCCGCGAGCACCAGCGCCATCATTGCTTCGACTACGGGCACGCCGCGGATGCCGACACAGGGGTCGTGGCGGCCTTTGGTGATGATGTCGGACGGCTCGCCTTCGCGGGTGATCGTGTCGACGGGGATCAGGATGGAGCTGGTCGGCTTGAAGGCGATGCGGACCTTGATCGGCTGGCCGGTGGCGATGCCGCCCGCTATGCCGCCTGCGTGATTGGCCATGAAGACGGGTTTGCCGTTTTCGCCCGGACGCATCGGGTCGGCATTGTCCTCGCCGCGCAGGCGGGCGGCGGCGAAACCGTCGCCGATCTCAACGCCTTTGACCGCGTTGATGCTCATCATCGCGGCGGCGAGTTCGCTGTCGAGCTTGGCGTAAAGCGGTGCGCCCCAGCCTGCGGGGACGCCGATGGCAACGCACTCGACCACCGCGCCAAGCGATGAGCCATCCTTGCGGGCTCCATCTACCAGCGTTTCCCAGCGCTTTGCGGCTTCCGGATCGGGGCAGAAGAAGGGATTTTCATCGATCTGCGCGGCGTCGAAGCGAGCGGGGTCGATGGCGTCGCCGCCGATCTCGCTGACATAGGCGAAGATGTCGACATCCGGGATCACCAGCCGCGCGACCGCCCCTGCAGCGACGCGCGAGGCGGTTTCGCGGGCGCTCGAACGCCCCCCGCCGCGATAGTCGCGAAAGCCATACTTCGCGTCATAGGCATAGTCGGCGTGGCCCGGGCGATATGCCTTGGCGACGTCGGAATAATCCTTGGATCGCTGGTCGACATTCTCGATCATCAGGCTGATCGGGGTGCCGGTGGTGCGGCCCTCGAACACGCCGGAGAGGATGCGGACCTGATCCGGCTCCTGCCGCTGCGTCGTGAATTTGGAGGTGCCGGGGCGGCGCTTGTCCAGGAACGGCTGGATGTCCGCCTCGCTCAGCGACAGGCCGGGGGGGCAGCCGTCCACGACTGCGCCGATGGCGGGGCCGTGGCTCTCGCCCCAGGTCGTGAAGCGGAATACGCGCCCGAACGTGTTGAAGCTCATGCGCCTACTTGTCGAGGCCGATGTCGGGGGCGTCTTCGGCTTTCATGCCGATGACGTTGTAGCCAGCGTCGACATGGTGGATCTCTCCGGTCACGCCGCTGGCGAGGTCGCTCAAAAGATAGAGGCCCGCGCCGCCCACATCGTCGATGGTGACGTTGCGACGCATCGGCGAGTTATACTCGTTCCATTTCAGGATGTACCGGAAGTCGCCGATGCCGCTGGCCGCCAGCGTCTTGATCGGACCTGCCGAGATGGCGTTCACGCGGATATTCTCCGGCCCCATGTCCATGGCGAGATATTTGACGCTGGTTTCCAGCGCTGCCTTTGCAACGCCCATGACGTTGTAGTGCGGGATGACCTTTTCCGCGCCGTAGTAGCTCAAAGTCAGCAGCGCGCCACCGTCCGGCATCAATGCGCGCGCGCGCTTGGCGACGGCGACAAAGCTGTAGGCGGAGATGTTCATCGTCAGCAGGAAATTGTCGAGCGTGGTGTCGTAGAATTTACCGCGCAACTCGTTCTTGTCGGAAAAGCCGATGGCGTGGACGATGAAGTCGATGGTTCCCCAGCGTTCCTTGAGCGCGTCGAAGGTCGCGTCCAGCAGCGCCATGTCCGACACGTCGCACGGGATCAGGAAGTCCGAGCCGACCTGCTCGGCCAAGGGGCGCACGCGCTTTTCCAGCGCCTCGCCCTGATAGGAGAAGGCGAGTTCCGCGCCCTGCGCATGGAGCGCCTTTGCAATGCCCCAGGCAAGCGACTTGTCGTTCGCCAGGCCCATGATGAGACCGCGTTTCCCCTTCATCAGGGTACCCGTCATCTCTTCGCCCATGCCCTTTTGATCCTTTTATTCTTTGAGTGCGGAAGCGTCTTCCCCGTCCGGGAAATCGGCCAGTGCCGCATTGAGTTCGGCGCCAATTACCACGCCGAGCCCGACTAGGAAGAAAAAAATGAGCGTGATCATGACCCCGGCAAGGCTCCCATAGGTCAAGTCGTAGCTCGACAGGTGCGACAATGCGACGGGCAGGAGGATCAGCGTGCCATACCACCATGCTGCCGTCAGCAGGGCTCCGGGCCATTTTGGGAACTGCGGTCCGCGATATTTGCTGGGGGTGAGCGACACGAACAACGAGTAAAGCGCGAGCGTGAGGATCGCCATCGGCACCAGCTTGCTGGTCGCCACGATGCCGATGGCGCGGTCGGCGAAGGGCAGGACGCGGACGAGGAATTCCTCCGCGCCCGCCAGCGCCAGTTGCATGGAAAAGGCGAACATCGCGGCAAAGACGCTGACGATGATGATGCCGATAGAGCCGAGCCGGTACTGCCAGAAGGCGCGCCCGAAATGGGTGCCATAAGCGCGGCGCAGGATGTCGCGGATCGTCTCGATCAGGCTGCCGACCGACCAAAGTCCGACCAGTGCGCCCAGCCACAACACGCCGCTGGACAGGCGGGCGTTCACGACCTGCTCTATCGGGCCGCGCAACACGTCCGCGACGCTGGGCGGCACGGTCAGCAGGAAGCCGCTGACGGCGGCAAGGCCGTCCTGCGTCCGCCCGAAAGCGCTGGTGATAGCGGCCGCGACGATGAAGAAGGGGAACAGCGTGAGCAACGACATGTACGCAAGGTTGCCCGCGTGAATGAAGCCGTCGGTATACACGCCGATGGCGACACGCTTGATAACCTGGATCGCGTTGGCGCCGGGCCGAAAGCGGGAGAGCCGGAAGCGATGGGCGTGTTCCGGCTCCCTGAGCAGACGTTCGCGGCGCGCCTCGGGGGATTCGGGGGAAACGTCTCTCATGTGGTGTGAAACGCTCTCACACGCCTAAATGGCTCCGCACGGCGCGTTGGTCCTGCCAATCTGCTACGAACACCTTGAGGGCGGCATCGTCGGCAGGCACATCGATCATCAGAGTCACGAACTGATCGCCCCGAGTGCCGCCTTTGCTCGTGAAGCCGCGCTCCTTGAGGCGCAGCGTCTTGCCTGAAGTCGATCCGGCCGGAACAGCGAGCATCACCGGGCCCTCGACAGTTGGCACCTTCACTTTAGCGCCGTTGACAGCCTCATTCAGCGTGACCGGAAGGTTGAGGCGCACGTTGTCGCCATCGCGCGTGAAGAAGGGATGGTTGCCGACTTCGATGGTAATGATCGCGTCGCCTGCGCCACCGGGTCCCGGCTCGCCCTTGCCCGCGAGGCGCATCTGCGTGCCGCTCTCGACGCCGGCGGGGAGCTTGACGTCGATGGTCTTGCCGTCAGAGAGGGTGATGCGCTGCGGTGCGCGGGTAGCTGCGTCGACGAAGGAAACCGCGAGGCGATAGGCGACGTTCGCGCCTTTGGGAGGCGGTCCGCCGCGCCCGCGGCCAAAGCCGCCAAATCCGCCGCCGCCCGCTGCCGCGCCGCGCCCGCCGCCGAACAATCCTTCGAAGATATCGCCGAAGTCGCCGCCGCCCTGGCTGAATTCGAAGTCCGCAGGCCCTCCGCGCTGCCCACCTGGATGACCGCCGCGCCCGCCGCCAAAGCCGAACGGGCTGGTCGGATTGCCGTCGCCGTCGATCTCGCCGCGGTCGAATTGGGCGCGCTTGTCCTTGTCCATTAACAAGTCATAGGCGTGCGTGATTTCCGAGAAGCGCTCGGCTGCCTTCGGGTTGTCCGTATTCCGGTCGGGATGATGCGTCTTGGCCAGCGTGCGATACGCCTTCTTGATGTCGGCCTCGCTCGCGCCGCGCGCCACGCCCAGTACGCTGTAGGGATCAGCCATTTTTACCTTTTGCATGTTCGTCACGTAATTCGAAAAAGTTGAGGGGTTCGCTATCATGTGGAAAGCGGTTTGTCGCGCTTCAAGCGTGGCTCGACAGTCTGGCGGCGCTTCCGTAGACAGAGCGCATGACCGATGAAACGTCCGACGCCGAGATCCACGATCCCTTCGCCCTGTTCGACCGCTGGTATGTGGCGGCGCGCGAGAGCGAGATCAACGATAGCAACGCCATGGCGCTGGCGACGGCGGACGCGTCGGGGCATCCGTCCGTGCGCATGGTGCTGCTGAAGGGGCATGGGCCGGAGGGGTTCGTGTTCTATACCAATCTGGAAGGGCGCAAGGCGTCGCAGATCTTCGCCAATCCGCACGTGGCGCTGCTGTTCCACTGGAAGTCGCTGCGGCGCCAGATCCGGATAGAGGGCGCCGTGGAGCGCGTCGACGATGCCACCGCCGACGCTTACTTCGCAACGCGGGGGCGGGATTCGCAGCTTGGCGCCTGGGCATCCGATCAGTCCCGGCCGCTGGAATCGCGCGAGCGGTTCCTAAGCCGCTTCGAGGAGATGCAGGCCAGGTTCGAGGGGCGCGAAGTGACGCGGCCGCCGCACTGGTCGGGCTTCCGGGTAGTGCCCGAACAGATTGAGTTCTGGCAGGATCGCGAGCATCGCCTGCATGAACGGCGGATGTTCGCGCGGTCGGGTGATGGCTGGACGGAATGCCTGCTCTACCCGTGAGCGGCACTATCGCGCAGCGCGCGGCGCTTGCCAGCGTGGCGGTGGCGTCCGTGCTGCTGGTGCTGAAGCTGGTCGCGGTCTCGCGCACCGGATCGACGGCGATGCTAGGGTCGCTGGCGGATACCGGGCTTGATCTGGTGGCGAGCCTCGTCACCTTGCTTGGCGTGCGCGTGGCGGCGACGCCTGCGGATCATAATCACCGCTTCGGGCACGGCAAGGCCGAGGCGCTGGCGTCCCTGTTCCAGGTCGCGCTGATCGCGGTGGCGGCGGCTGCGATCGGATGGCGGGCGCTTGATCACTTCTCCGGCGGCGGCGGTGCCGTAGGGGGAGCGGATTACGGCATCGGCGTGTCAGTGGTTGCGATGGCGATGAGTCTTGCCCTGATCGTCTATCAGCGCCGCGCGATCGCGCAGACCGGATCGATGGCGATCGGCACCGACAGCCTCCATTATCAATCGGATCTCATCCTCAACCTGTCGGTGATCGCCGCGCTGGCGATGGAGCAGTATGCGGGCATAAGGGGCGCCGATCCGTTCTTCGGCCTCGCGATCGCGCTGTGGCTGGCCTGGGGCGCGTGGACCTCGGCCAACCGCGCCATCGATCAGTTGATGGACCATGAGTGGCCCGCCGCCGACCGGCAGCACTTCCTGAAGATCGCCGCACAACATCCGGAATTGAAAGGCATTCACGATCTGCGCACCCGGTCGAGCGGCGCGCAGCGCTTCGTGCAGTTCCATGTGTGGGTGGACCCGGACATGAGCGTCGCCAAAGCGCATCGCGTCATGGATGAGGTCGAGGCGCGGTTGGAAAAGGAGTTTCCCGGCGTGGAGATACTGATACATCCCGATCCGGAGGGGCATGTGGATGGCGCCGCAACGCCGGGGGCCATTTTCTCCTGAACGGCTCTTGGCGGCATGGCGGGGCGATGCGATCAGGCGCGGGAAACCCGCCCTCAGGATGCTGCCATGCCTAATCTTCCGTTCTTCCAGATCGATGCCTTTGCCGACGCGCCGTTCACCGGCAACCCGGCCGCCGTAATGCCTCTGGAGGCGTGGCTGCCCGATGATGTTTTGCTGGCGATCGCGGCGGAGAATAATCTGGCGGAGACGGCCTTCACCGTGCCTGACATCAGTGGCGAGGCGGATTACGAACTGCGCTGGTTCGCCCCCTTGGTGGAGATTGCCTTGTGCGGGCATGCCACGTTGGCGAGCGGGCACCTTCTGATCGAGGGTGAGCGTATCCGCTTCCGCACGCGCAAGGCAGGGGTGCTCGAAGTCCGGCGCGAGGGAGACGGCTATGCGCTGGACCTGCCCGCATGGACAATGGAATCACGCGAACTGCCGGAGATCGTTGCGGGCATTGGCGGCGCGCCGGTGGAGACATATTGGCGGGACGGCGGCTATGCCCTGCTGGTCTATTCAAGCGCGGAAGAAGTGCGGGCGCTGGCACCCGACTTTCATCGGCTGCGCGGAATCAATCCTGGCAACATCCTGTTCATGGCGACGGCGCCGGGCGAGGATAGCCACATCCTGAGCCGGGTCTTCGTGCCGGGCGCCGGGATCGACGAGGACTCGGTTACAGGATCGGCGCACGCTCTGCTGACGCCGTACTGGGCGAAACGGCTGGGGCGGGAGAGCTTCACGGCCTATCAGGCGAGCAAGCGGGGCGGCCGCCTGACGTGCCGGCTGGACGGTGAGCGCGCGGTGCTGGGCGGGAAATGCGTGACGGTGATCGAGGGTACGTTCCGGCTTTGACGATGCCGCGCGGGCCGCTAAGGCTGAGCAATGGCAAAAGCTGATCGTCTCGAACGTCTGGATACCCGCCGGGTTGAGCTTGAAGCGGAGTATCGGGAGGCTCTTGTCGCGGCGTTGCAGAAGGCGGCGGCGGGATCATGGGGCCTGTTCGACCATCAGGCGGACCGGAAGACCCGCGAGAAGATCGCGCCCGTCATCGACGCCCTGAGCGAAATGGCTGAGGATATCGACGAGATGCGCGAGCGGCTGGGGCTGGAGGCGTTCGCTTTGCATGCAGAGTTTCTGGCGTCGCGCGGGCCGGTGGCTTCCAGTGCCGTGGGCGAGCCCAAGCAGGCGCGCGCTTGGCTGGAGAAGCTTGGGGTGTGAGGCGGAGTTAGTCCGGGAATAGTTCCAACAGCTTACCCATGGCCGCCTTCAGGGATTTGCCTTCCTCGCGATCCGACACGCCCAACCGCACGATCGTCAGGCGCTGGCGGGGGGAGACGAGAATATACTGGCCGTTGTGGCCGAGGCAGGCGAACAGGCTGCGGGGGGCGGTATCGGGGAAGAGGTGATTGTTCTCGCTGGGGCGGTTGAGCCAGAGTTGCCCGCCATAGGCCGGTTCCTGCGCACTGGGCGTGGTCATAAACTTAACCCAGCGCTGCGAGAGGATCTGCCGTCCGTTGGCGCGGCCGCGGTTGCGCAGGAACTCGCCGAACTTCGCGTAGTCGCGGGCAGTCATGTGCATGATGCTGCCGCCGATCATCGTGCCCCGCGCGTCGAATTCCGGCGTCAGGCTGGAGAGGCCGACGGGTTGCTTCAGGCGCCCCTCGACGAACTGCATCATCGCTGCGCGGCGGACTTCCGGGTCGTTGCTGCTGGTCAGCATGCGCGTAAGGATGTCGCTCAGGATGACGGCAGTGGCGCTGGAATAATTGAAATGCTTGCCGGGATGCTGCGCCATGGGCTTTGCCTCGGCGTAGGCGGCCATGTCGCGCGCCCCGTCCGTGAATAGCATGCGCGGCGTGTCGGCATCCGCTATCGCGCCGCCTGCATCGTCCGCAGTCTCGGCATGGTCGAGGCCTGAGGACATGGTGAGCAAGTGGCGCAGAGTGATCGCCCCACGCGGATCGCCCGCCTGGTTCCAGGCCGGGACGGGGGCGGGGGAGTCGAGGGCTAGCCTGCCATCCGACACCATCAGGCCGACGAGCACTGCCGTGACGCTCTTGGCCAGCGACCAGGAGAGTTGCTTCGTGTCGGGGCCGAAGCCGGGGCCATAGCGTTCGGCGACGATCTTGCCATCGTGCATTACCAATAACGCGCGGGTGTCGCCCATATCGTCGGCATCGAAGATCGCGTCTATGGCTCCGCGCAAATTGCTTTCGGATACGGACGCGTCAGCATTTACTTCATAGAATCCGGCGGATTGGCTTTGGCCCGGCACGATTGACGCAAGCAGGGCGAGGGGGAGCAGGGCAAGGCTTGCGCGCAGGGCGCTTTTCGTCTTCATGGCGCGGCTCATAGCATGGCGTCGCGGAAAGGGGAGGTATGTCGAACAGTCGCGTGTGGCGTTTCGCCGCCCTGATTGCGGGCGCGGCGCTGATCGTGCTGCTGGCGTGGAACTGGCGGGCATGGGTCGCGCGGGCGGAAGTGGGCGCCGCCTATGGCGCGCGGATGACCTGCTCGTGCCGCTACGTCGAGGGGCGGGCCGCGGAAAGCTGCAAGGGCGATACGGAGCCGGGCATGGAGATCGTGTCGATCAGCGATTCGCCGGAAGACAAATCCGTCACCGCGCGCGTGCCGATGATGGCCAAGCGGACGGCGCGCTATCGAAAAGGGTGGGGATGCTTGTTAGAAGCTGACCCCCGTTAACATACCGTTCGTCCTGAGTAGTCATTGAGCGCAGTCGAAATGGCGTATCGAAGGACAGATGCTTCGATACGGCGCTTCGGCAAGCTCAGCCCCTACTCAGCACGAACGGCAATGAATACTCACGCTGCTTCGAGCAGCGCCGATTCCGTTGCCGCTATCCAGCCGCCGCCGAGAACACGCTCGCCGTCATACAGCACTGCCGCCTGGCCGGGGGCAACGCCGAACTCCGGCGCGTCGAAGATCAAGTGTCCATCAGCCAACCGTGCCGGCACGGGCCGCGCCATCGAGCGAACCTTGGCCGTTAATGGCCCGCTGAAGTCGCCGCCCAGCCAATTGATGTCGGTGAGCGATGCCGACGCCACCGCGAGCGCGGCCTTGGGCCCGACGATCACGGCGCGCTGTGCCGGGTCGAGGCGAATGACATAGAGCGGCGCGGCTTGTCCGCCGATCTCCAGCCCCTTGCGCTGGCCGACCGTGTAGTGAATCAGGCCGCGATGCGTGCCGAGTTCGCTTCCGTCGATGTGGACGATGGGGCCGCCTACGTCCGCATCGGGGCGTACGCTGCGCACGATCTTCGCATAGTCGCCATCGGGCACGAAGCATATGTCCTGACTGTCTGGCTTCATGGCGACGGCAAGGCCCAGTTCTTCGGCGATTGCACGCACTTGCGGCTTCGGCATGCCGCCCAGGGGAAAGCGAAGATAATCGAGTTGCTGCGCGGTCGTGGCGAACAGGAAATAGCTCTGGTCGCGGGCGGGATCGACGGCGCGATGCAGCTCCGCGCCTTGCTGCCCCATCACCCGGCGGACATAATGGCCAGTGGCGAGGCAATCCGCGCCAAGATCGCGGGCGAGGGCGAACAGGTCAGTGAACTTGACGCCCATATTGCATTTGACGCAAGGAATCGGGGTGCGACCTGCCATATACTCGTCAGCGAAATCGGCGATGACGGATTCGCGGAAGCGGCTCTCATAATCGAAGACGTAATGCGCGATGCCGAGGCGGTCGGCGACTGCGCGGGCGTCGCGAATGTCCTGGCCCGCGCAGCAACTCCCCGTACGGCCGGTCGCCGCGCCATGATCGTAAAGCTGGAGCGTGACGCCGATGGTTTCCGCGCCGGTGCGGGCAGCAAGCGCCGCCACGACGCTCGAGTCCACGCCGCCGGACATGGCGACGACGATGCGCCGCGCCGAAAATGGCGGCTCCAGTTGAAAATCACCCTGCATGATCGAACGCCCATAGCCCGAAAAGCGGCAGTTTTCCACCCTGCTTAACCGCCTCTTCAGATGCCCTAACAGGATGTGACCGGCCGGTTTACGCGACCTTATTCTTTCTGATCTACATCAACCTCCATGGATTTGAGTTTTTCCAGGATGCTGGCCCTGAAAGCCACCGGAGCGTTGCCGCCGGGTGCGATGTGGGCTGCGGACTTGCCGGTCCTGCTGGCGGCTTCGGCTGCGCAGCAGGCGGCCAGCCCGACAGCCCGGCGCATGGCATCCTTCCTGCGGGGGCAGGAACGGGAAGACGACCAGATCCACGTGCTGTCCCAAATGTTCGGGCCGCGCACGGGCAGCGTGATCGACGCTGCTTGTCTCGCTGGCAGTTTTAATCCGATGGTCGCGAGGCATCTGACGGTGGGGCAAGAAGAGTGAAGCTGGCGTTTACCGTGGCGCTTTAGCCAATGTTCAACGCTGTGTCGCACAAGTGATCGCATGTTCCCGATGGGCGAAGCCCGACTGATGGAACCCGGTGCCGTTATTGAGGTGAGAATGTTCGAGAATCAGAAATTCCGCCCCGCTCAGGTCGTAGGCCCTCTCGGAGAGCCTTTGACTCTCGACAGCCTGCCGCCGGCGGGAACCACGCGATGGGTCGTGCGCCGCAAGGCCGAAGTGGTCGCAGCGGTCAATGGCGGCTTGCTGACAGTGGACGAGGCGTGCGAGCGCTACTCCCTGACTTTGGAAGAATTTGCCGGATGGCAGCGCGCGGTCGATCGATCGGGCATGCCTGGCCTGCGAGTGACGCGCATCCAGCATTATAAATCCTTGTACGAGCGTCAGCAGAAATACTGACCAACGCCATCCGTGAGAGGATGAAAGCGGGCCGCCTGCCGTTGTGCAGGCGGCCTTTTTGTTTGATGCGCGGCTAAGCTGTTCCGCCTAAATACATCGCCAACCGAAATATTCTTTAAAGCGATCATGGAACGCGGAGCGGTGTTCGCCGTTTACACCTCAGATTAGCCGGGCAGGGGGACGCTTGGACGGAGGAGAACATCATGAACCTTATTCTTTGGCTTATTATCGGCGGTGTCATCGGCTGGCTGGCCAGCATCGTAATGCGGACGGACGCCCAGCAGGGCATCTTCCTGAACATCATCGTCGGTATCGTCGGTGCGTTCCTGGCCGGACTGGTCCTGAGCGGCGGCACCATCAACAACAGCGATTTCAGCCTGTCGTCGCTGATTGCATCATTCGTAGGCGCAGTCGTCCTGCTCGCGATCGTCAATCTGGTACGTCGCGGCAGCGTTCGATAAGCTAACATTCTAGAAAGACTTCAAAAAGGTCCGTCCGAGTGACGGGCCTTTTTTTGTGCGCCCGGCGTTGGGTGTAGCGGCGGCGCCATTGTCGTGCCTCGACACGGGGCGCGGGCGCCTCATCCCGACTGTGCCTCCCATGCAACAGCGCCCCGTTCACCTTCATCAACTGCCTCCATTTAGCTCCTGACCGGCTTGCAAAAGGCAACAATTCGGCTCATTCCCCTGCCGGGAACGCTGCGGTGAACATCGTCCGGCTCGCAATTTTTTCGCGCTTGAGAACGGTGCTATATTCAGGTAACACAGTACGTGAAGCGGAGGTCGGGGCCTGTTGGCCTCGATAGGGCGCGCAGAGTGGACAGCATGAATTACGAGACGCATATCGTGGGCGATGTAGACATGGAGCAATTGGGCGCGGACGATGTTCGTGACCGGAAGCGTCGCCGCATCATCATTTCCAGTGTCGTCGCTGCTGCCGTGGTCGCCGTCGCCGCTATTTCGCTGATCGGGAAAGAAAATACGGAGGCGGCTGCCGACGCGTCCGCTGTGGCGCCTGCTCCCGTGGTGACGGTCCTCAGCCCCGGCCAGTCGGCCGTATCGCGCACCGTTACGGCCACCGGATCGCTGAACGCGCGCATCGACATGCCGGTGGGCGTTGTTGGTGAGGGTGGGCAGGTCGTGCGCGTTCTGGTGCAGCCGGGCGATTGGGCCCGCGCCGGACAGACGCTTGCCGTAATCGAACGGTCGGTCCAGTCGGAACAGGCGAAATCCCTGGCCGCGCAGATCGGAGTGGCGCGCGCCGATGCCAAGCTCGCCAAGGCGCAACTCGATCGCGCGCGGCAACTTGTGGGCCGTGGCTTCATATCGCAGGCCGATATCGATCAGCGCGAGGCGACGCTCGCCGCGGCCAATGCAAG
Organism: Sphingobium sp.; assembly: GCF_033795625.1. GTDB lineage: Bacteria > Pseudomonadota > Alphaproteobacteria > Sphingomonadales > Sphingomonadaceae > Sphingobium. The sequence goes on from NZ_JARYGI010000013.1 coordinate 38,185, forward strand.
GGTCGGCGTTGCGGAAGCTCAACTGGCGGAGCAGCGCGCGCGCAACGGGCGTCTCGATATCCGTGCGCCGGCATCGGGTCTGGTGCTCACGCGCGCCGTGGAGCCCGGTCAGGTCGTCGGCACGGGCAGCGGCGTGCTGTTCCGGATCGCGAGGGATGGCGCCATGGAACTGCGGGCGATGCTGAGCGAAGCCGACCTAGCGAGAGTCAGGGCGGGCATTCCCGCAATGGTGACGCCGGTGGGAAGCACCCAAAGTGTCAAGGGCAGCGTGTGGCAGGTTTCGCCCGTGATCGATCCCGTCAGCCGCCAGGGTATCGCGCGCGTCGCCGTACCCTATACACCGGCTATTCGTCCGGGCGGTTTTGCCGCTGTCAGCATCGTGACGAGCACCGGTAACGCGCCGCTGCTTCCGGAATCCGCTGTGCAGAGCGATGCAGCGGGCAATTATGTTTACGTCGTGAATGGAAAGAACCTCGTCGAGCGTCGCGCCGTGAAGGTCGGTCAGGTCTCAAGCGAAGGCGTGGCCGTGAGCAGTGGCCTGACGGGTCAGGAGCGCATCGTCGCATCTGCGGGCGCTTTCCTGACGCCCGGCCAGAAGGTGAAGCCCGAATTGCAGAAGTCCCGCTGACGCGCACGGAAGGTATCGACGTGCGGGCCTAGTCCCTGCGCGAACAAAGGCAAAGACATGAGCTTTCGCAATATATCCGCCTGGGCCATTCGGAACCCCGTTACGCCGCTCGTGCTGTTCGCGGCCCTGTTGCTGGCGGGTATCGTCAGTTTCATGCGCATGGACGTCAACAATAACCCGGACGTCAGCTTTCCGGCTGCGCAAGTGATCGTGACGCAGCCAGGAGCGGCGCCCTCCGAGCTTGAAACGCAAGTCACGCAGCGGATCGAAGCCGCGGTGCGCTCGATCAGCGGCGTGGATGAGATCACATCGGTTGCGAGCGAAGGCAGTTCGATGACCTTCGTCCAGTTCACGATCGGGACGCCCGTGGATCGCGCAGTTGCTGACGTGAAGAACGCCGTCGATCAGATCCGCGGCGACCTGCCCGACGGCATATTGGAACCGCAGGTAGTGCGCGTCGATATCGATGGCGAGCCGATCGCCTATTTCAGCGCCGAAGCCACCGACATGACGCTGGAGCAATTGAGCTGGTATGTCGATAATACCGTGGCGAAGCGGCTGCTGGGCATCAGCGGCATGGCCGCGGTCAGGCGTGAGGGTGGTGTCAGTCGAGAGATCCGCGTGATACTCGATCCTGCGCGCATGCAGGCGCATGGCATCAGTGCTTCGCAGGTCAATCAGCAACTCCGCCAGGTGAACCTCAATGCGGCGGGCGGGCGCGCTGAAATCGCCGGCGCCGAACAGTCCGTCCGCGTGCTTGGTAATGCACAGGATGCCTACGCGCTGAGCCAGACGCAGATCGCCATCGCGGGCGGACAGGCCGTCAAACTCGCAGACATAGCGGAAGTCCGCGATATGTACGCCGAGCAGCGCGCGATCGGCCTGATGGATGGCCGGCAGGTCACAAGTTTCAGCCTGGAGAAGGCAAAGGGCTCCTCCGACGTCACCGTCTATGACGAGGCGATGAAGGAATTGGACAAGCTCGCCAAGGACAACCCCAAGATCAAGTTCAAGCAGCTTTTCACCACGGTCGATTACACCAAGGCGCAATATGAGTCGGCCATGGCGGCGATGGTGGAAGGCGCGCTGCTGGCCGTCGTCATTGTGTTCCTGTTCCTGCGCGACTGGCGCGCGACTCTGATATCCGCCCTTGCAATCCCGCTGTCCGCGATTCCGGCTTTCTGGTTCATGGATATGATGGGCTTCACCCTGAATGGCATCTCCCTGCTTGCGCTCAGTCTGGTGGCGGGCGTGCTGGTCGACGATGCCATCGTGGAGATCGAGAACATCGTGCGCCACATGCGCATGGGCAAGTCGGCTTATCAGGCATCCATCGATGCCGCCGACGAAATCGGCCTTGCGGTGCTCGCAACGACTATGGCGATCGTCGCCGTGTTCCTGCCGGTCGCTCTGATGCCGGGACTTACCGGGCAATTCTTCATCCAGTTCGGGATGACGGTGGTTGTCTCCGTGCTCATGAGCCTGGCTGTAGCGCGCCTGATCACGCCCATGGTCGCCGCCTATTTCCTGAAGGCGCATGGCGTCGCCACCCACGGCGAAGGCTGGATGATGGACCGTTACATGGCAGTGCTGCGGTGGTCGCTGGATCAACGCGCCGCCAATCGCATTCGATCGCAAGACAAATGGCAGCACCTGCTGAACGGTGCCCGTAACGGAATTGCACGGGGTTGGATCCGCCTGCGCCGACGCGTCCGCGCCACGCTGGTCGATCATCGCTTGTGGACCGTTGGCATCGGCTTCGTCGCCTTTGTGCTTACGATCATCGGCCTGGTGACGTTGCCGATGCAATTCCAGCCGACCACCAATAACGATTTCAGCCAGGTGAAGGTGGAAATGGTGCCGGGCAGCACGCTGGAGCAGACGCGCCGGGTGGCGCAGAAGATTTCCGATATGCTGTCATCCGACTCCCGGACCGTGGAAGCCGTGTTTGCTGACATCAAACCTGCCTCCGCCGACATCTTCCTGACGCTCCGCAAGGACCGGCCGATTTCCTCGGTGGCTTGGGAGCGGAACATGGCGCCCAAGTTCCGCGATGTCGCCGACGCGCGAGTCAACTTCCAGTCCCAATCGGGTGGCGGTTTTGGACGAGACATCATCATGATGTTCGGCAGCGACAATCCGGAACTGCTTGAAAAGACAGCCAACAAGCTGGTTAGCGAGATGGCGGGTTTGAAGGAACTGCGTGACCCCCGCGTACAAGGGGACATGCAGCGTCCGGAAATCCTCATCAAGCCCCGGATGGACCTGGCCGCGAGCATGGGCGTCACGACACAGGCGCTCAGTCAGACGATCCGCATTGCGACGCAGGGCGACATCGACCAGAACAGCGCGCGTTTCTCCTTATCGGATCGGCAGATTCCCATTCGGGTTTCCATTCAGGAAGCATCGCGTCGCGACCTGAGCACCATCGAAAATCTCCCCGTGCCGACGGTATCGGGCGGATCGGTGCCACTGAAAGTCGTGGCGGACATCGAGTTTGGCGCCGGGCCGACGCAGATCCGCCGCTACAACCAGATTCGCCGCATCGTCGTCGGCGCCGATCTTGCGCCGGGCCTCGTCACCAGCGACGCCATGAAGAAGATCAACGCGCTTCCGACCATGAAGGCCCTGCCGAAGGGCGTCCAGAAGCTGGAAGTGGGGGATGCCAAATGGCAGGCCGAACTCATCATGAACTTCGTGATCGCCGTCCTCTCCGGCGTGCTGCTGGTGTTCGCAGTGCTGGTGCTGCTGTACAAGCGTGTGATGCCACCCTTCGTGAACATGGGATCGTTGCTGCTCGCGCCGCTGGGAGGTGTGCTGGCACTGCATGTGGCCGGTCAGCCGCTTTCGATGCCGGTCTTCATCGGATTGCTGATGCTGCTTGGCATCGTCGCCAAGAATTCAATCCTCGTCGTCGACTTTGCACTTGAGGAGATCGGCAAGGGTGTGCCGAAATATGAGGCCATCGTCGATGCGGGACACAAGCGTGCGCAGCCGATCGTGATGACCACGGTAGCGATGGTCGCAGGCATGGTACCGACCGCCCTGTCGCTGTCGGGCGACGGCGCCTGGCGCCAGCCGATGGGGATCACTGTGATCGGCGGGCTGATTCTGTCGACTGCTTTGACGCTCGTGATCGTGCCCGCGACGTTCAGCCTTGCGCTGGGCATTGAGTCCTGGCTCGGGCCGCGCCTCAGCCGGGGACTTCTCACTTATCGCCCGGGCGACAAGGGCCCTGAGCTTGACGAGGGCGCGGTGCAGCCAGCGGAGTGAAGGCATTCCAGGCTCATTGCCTGAACGAAACGGCGCGTGGATCGTTGGAGCGGGCATGAAACTGTTCCGCTTCGATCCCGCGCCGGTTCCGGTAAATGGTGCCCGGCGCATGCAGCTGATCGCGACGGGCATGTTGTTCGCGATGGCGCTGCTGTTCCTGGCGGCACGGACCTTCGCGCACAGGCACCCCGCCATCGGCTATGTCCAGGCGTTTGCCGAAGCGGCGATGGTGGGAGGGCTCGCGGACTGGTTCGCGGTGACGGCCTTGTTCCGGCATCCGCTCGGCCTGCCGATCCCGCACACGGCAATCATTCCGCGGAACAAGGACCGGATCGGCGATACTCTTGCGGCGTTTCTCCGCGATAATTTCCTGACCTCCGCCGTTGTTGCACGCCGGATGCGGCGCGTGGATGTCGCTTCGGCGGCCGGGCGCTTCCTCAGCCAGCCGGCGGGTGGCGAAGGTCGATTGCGGCAGGGCGCATCCCGCCTGGCCGCCGATCTGCTGGAGGCGCTGGACCAGGAACGGCTCGGCGGCATGGCGAAGGGTGCGATCGTGCAGCGCCTGCGCGCGCTTAATGTCGGGCCTCTGGTCGGGCAGGCGCTGGAGGCGGCGATGCGCGACGGGCGGCATCGCGCAGTGCTGGACGGCATCATTCGCTGGGCCGGGCACACGTTGGAGGCGAACGACCATCTGATCCGGGAGATGGTGCACGCGCGGGCGGGCAAGTTGCTGCGCTGGACCGGGCTGGACGAGAATGTGGCCGACGCGATCATCAGCGGCCTGCAGAAGCTGCTGCACGAGATGGGCGAAGATCCTGATCATGCGTTGCGGGCAAAGGCGGAAGAAGGGCTGCAGAAGCTGGCGCTGGACTTGCAGTTCGACCCCGATATGCAGGCGCGGGTTGCCGCCATTCGCGACGAGATCGTCGAGAACCCGGCGATGCAGAAGTGGATCAACGGGCTGTGGGAGCAGGCGCGGGCCGGACTGTTGCGCGCCGCCCGAGATCCCTCTGGCGCTCTGGCGGGACGCTTCGGGATGGCTTTGCGGCAACTGGGCGGGACGCTGCAGGAGGACGTGCAGCTTCGGGCGGTGCTCAATCGCTTCGCCCGCCGCACTGCGGTTGCCGCCACGGCGGCCTATGGCGACAGCATCGTCAAGCTGGTTAGCGAGACGGTACGTGGATGGGATGCAGGCACGGTCACGGCGCGGCTGGAAAATGCCGTGGGTCGTGACCTGCAGTATATTCGCATCAACGGAACCATGGTTGGCGGGCTTGTGGGCCTGGCTCTCCACGCAATCGACGCGTTCTGGTCCTAGTGCAACTTTGGCACAGGTGCCGAAAATAAGTCGCATATCGGGAACAAGCATGGCGCTGGGGCATTACGAAATCGCCCTTCTGGTGAGAGATGATGACAAAGCGTGTTTTGATTGTCGAAGATGAAATTTTTGTCGCTCTTGAAATCGAAGATATCGTCACATCGGCTGGCCTTTCGGTAAGTGCCATCGCTGTCGACAGCGCAGCCGCTCTCGAAGCGGCATCCGACAGCGACATCGCTCTGGTAGACCTCAATTTGCGGGACGGTCCGACCGGCCCCAGCATCGGGCAGGCGTTGTCCCAGCAATATGGCATCAAAGTCATCTACGTGACCGCGAATCCCAGCCAGATCGGCGGTGCGGCCGTTGCGGCGCTTGGCGTGATCACAAAGCCGTTCCGGAGCGGAACGATCAAGGCCGCGCTGGCTTTGGCTGCAAACGACGTCGATCAGGATGACGACGGCGAACTGGACTATCGGGATATTGCCGGTTTCACGCCGTTCTTGCCGCGTCGCGGCTCAGCGAGCGGCACGGGATATACAGGCTGACGTCCAAGCCTTCGCTGCGCCAGTTCCGTTCGATACGACCGCCAAGCTGCCGCTCCAGGCTGAGCGCGATCAGGCGTGAGCCAAATCCTGCTGCACGGGGTTCGTTGATCGGGGGGCCGCCTTCTTCCCGCCAGCGCAACATGAAGGTCTCGCCTTCACGCGATGCTTCGAGCATCACCTTCCCCTCCGCGTTGGACAGAGCGCCATATTTCGCGGCGTTCGTGGCAAGTTCATGGAACATGAGCGCCAGCGGCGTGGCAGCGCGGTCATCCACGACCTGGTCTTCGCCGCTCAGCAGAATGCGATCTCCTGTGGCGGACTGATAGGGCGCAAAAAGCTGCTTCATCACGCCGAACAGGCTGCTTTGCCCCATGTCGGAAGCAGATTCGGCGCTATGTGGGCGAACGAAATCATGCGCGCGTCCCAGCGCCATGATCCTGTCGCGCAACTGCAGCGCCACGTCGGAGATCTGGGGATGCTGGCGAGCCGACAGGCCGATGAGTCCCGCTATGACGGAGAAGATGTTCTTGATGCGGTGCGAGAGTTCGTGCGTGATGACTTCGCGCTCCTCCATCTCACGCTTGCGCTGGTCGATGTCGGTGCAGGTGCCGAACCAGCGCGTGATGGTCCCCTCTGTATCTCGTACGGGGAGGGCGCGCCCCAGGGTCCAGCGATACTGGCCGCTATGGTGTCGCAGCCGGTATTCGATCTCGTAAGGTTCCCCGGTGGCAAGGGAACGGCTCCAGCGCTTCCAGGCCTCCTCCTGATCGTCGGGATGGAACATGCCGTTCCAGTCTTCACCGTCGGTCGATCCTTCGGGCATTCCTGTAAATTCATACCATCGCGCATTGTAATAGTCGTGATATCCGTCAGCCCGCGTCGACCACACCATCTGCGGCATGGCATCCGCCAAGGTCCGGAACCTCTGTTCGCTTTCCTGCAGGGCCAGCGTCTGCACCCTGGCTTCCTGACGCTGCACGCGGTCGGCCCGGCGCGTTTCCAGAAAAGTCGTGACCTGGCGTGCGAGCAGCTTCAATCCCTGTCGCTGGAGCGGTGTCAGTGCCTCTCGCGCTACCGGGTCGATCACGCATAGCGCGCCGAGTGGAAAGCCCTCCGAATTGATCAGCGGCGCCCCGGCGTAGAAACGGATGAAAGGGGGGCCAGTCACCAGCGCATTCTCGGCGAAGCGCTCGTCAAGGGTAGCGTCCGGAATGACGAACAGCGCATCGCCCATCATCGCATGGGCGCAGAAGGACACGCTGCGAGGAGTCTCGGTGGCATCCAGTCCGGTGCGTGCCAGAAAACGCTGCCGATCATCCTCGACTATGCTGACCAGCGCAGTAGCCGTCCCGCACAATGCGCTGGCGAAGGCCGTGATCTTGTCCAGTTCCTCGAACCCGGCCGCGTCCAGATCATATTGCCGAAGCAGCGCGGCGCGATCCGTCTCCGTCGAGTTCGACTGGACCTGTTCAGCCATCACTGATGCGTTCGATCTGCGCGCCGACCGCTGAAAGCTTTTCCTCAAGCCGCTCATAGCCGCGATCCAGATGATAGACCCGGCTGACCACCGTCTCGCCTTCCGCTGCCAGACCGGCCAGGATCAGGCTCATCGAGGCGCGAAGATCGGTTGCCATTACCGGCGCGCCGGTCAGGCGCTCGACGCCACGCACGATGGCTGTGCGGCCGTTGACGCCGATGTCGGCACCCATGCGCGCCAGTTCGGGCACGTGCATGTAGCGGTTCTCAAAGATCGTTTCGGTAAGAACGCTAGCGCCATCCGCCAGCGTCAGCATCGCCATGAACTGCGCCTGCATGTCGGTGGGAAAGGCGGGGAAGGGGGCTGTCGATATCGTCAACGGCTTCAGCTTGCCGTCAGCGGCGATGCGGATGCCATCGGCGATGTTCTCCACATGGACGCCCGATTCCTGAAGCGCCGTTAAGATCGCCCGCATATCGGCAAAGTCCGCTCCGATCAGGTCGAGACTGCCGCCGGTTATCGCTGCGGCGCAGGCATAGCTGCCTGCCTCGATCCGGTCCGGCATGACGCTGCAGGTCGCGCCGTGGAGCCGTTTCTTGCCATGTACCGTGAGGCGGCCGGTGCCGATGCCTTCTATCTCCGCGCCCATCGCCACCAGCAGGTTGCACAGGTCGACGATCTCCGGCTCACGCGCGGCATTTTCCAGAGTGCAGGTGCCGTTAGCGAGCACGGCGGCCATAAGCGCATTCTCGGTCGCGCCTACGGATACCACCGGGAAGCTGAACGTCCCGCCGGGAAGGCCGCCGTCGGGCGCGCTGGCGCGGACATAGCCCGCTGCGATCTCGATAATTGCGCCGAAGGCCTCCAGTGCCTTCAAATGCAAGTCGATCGGGCGGTTGCCGATCGCGCAGCCGCCGGGCAGCGAAACCGTCGCCTCGCCAGCGCGCGCCAGCAACGGCCCGAGCACCAGTATCGATGCGCGCATCTTGCGCACGATGTCATAGGGCGCTTCGGTCGATGTCACGCGGCCTGCGCGCAGCGTCATCACGCGGCCGAAATCCTCCGGCCGCGCACCTTCGATCATCGTCGACACGCCGAGCTGGTTCAGCAGGTGGCCAAAGCTGTCGACATCGGCCAGCCGCGGCAGGTTGCGCAGAGTGAGCGGTTCATCCGTCAGCAACGCGCAGGGCAGCAATGTCAGGGCAGCGTTCTTGGCGCCGGAGATGGGAAGGCGACCACTGAGCCGTGCGCCGCCTTGAATGCGAATTTGATCCATTGCCCTGCTTCATAAAGCTTAAAGATTGCTATGCAAGGCGGCGAAAGAATACTGCGGAAAAGGGCGCGAAATGGCTTTGCAACAGGCGGGATATAAATCTTGTCGGTGTTGCGAATTGTTGACCGAGGTTAATGCGGCGATCCTGAATGCAGCCAATAGCGTGCTGGGGCGTTCTGCCACCGTAACAACATTCAGAAAAGGTGCGCGCGTGACGGGAAGTTGTTTCGCCGAACGACTGGAAAAGCATACTCCATTGAGCGAGGCCGAACGCGGGGCCCTCGCACGCCTGGAAGAGACCCAGCGGAAAGTTAAGCGCGGCGTAATCATTCAGCGCGCCAACGATCCGGTGTCGGAATTGTTTGTGCTGCGGCATGGACGCGTCATGAGTTACGTCATCATGCCGGACGGCAGCCGGCAGATCTTGCGCATTTTCTTTCCCGGCGATTTCATCGGATCGGCAACCACCATCTACAGCAAAGCGCCGGAATCCCTGGTTGCCTTGTCGGATTCCGTTCTGTGTCCCTTCGACAAGGCGGGGCTTCGAGTGCTGCTGGAGGAATATCCGCGAGTCGCAGCCCTGATGTTCGTGCTGTCGCAAACCGAGCGCGTGGCGCTCACCGACCGGCTTGCATCGCTGGGCCGTACTTCGGCCAAGGCGCGGGTGGCGGCGTTCCTTCTGGATATCGCGCATCGGCTGCGGGCGATGGACGACAACATGACCGACACTTTCGACCTCAAGCTGACCCAGGAGGAGATCGGTGACGCCATCGGCCTGACTTCTGTGCATGTGAACCGGATGATCCGCCAGATGGAGATGGAGGGCCTGATCCAACGCTCCAACGGTTCGATAACCCTGCTCGATGAAAGGGCGATGGCGGAGATCGGCCATTATACCGACCGCTATACCGACATCGACCTTACCTGGCTGCCTGCCGCATAGCCGAACGGCCTGACGATCAGGCCAGCAGTTCCACGTCCCAGTAGAGCCAGTCGTGCCAGCTCTCGTGCAGATAGCCGGGGGGAAAAGCGCGGCCATGTTCCTGTAGCTGCCAGCTGGTCGGGCGGATCGGCTGCACGTGGAGCCGCATTCCGGCTTCGCGCGGCGTCCGGCCGCCCTTGCGCAGGTTGCAGGGGGAGCAGGCCGTCGCGACATTCTCCCATGTCGTGCGCCCGCCTGCGCGCCGGGGCACGACATGGTCGAACGTCAGGTCGTGCGGCGATCCGCAATATTGGCAGGCGAACTTGTCGCGCAGGAACAGGTTGAAGCGGGTGAAGGCGGGGTGCTCGGACGGCTTGACATACTGCTTGAGCGCGATGACCGAGGGGATCTTCATCTGGAAGCTGGGCGAATGAACTTCCCGCTGGTAGCTCGCGACAATGTCCACGCGCTCCAGGAACACGGCCTTGATCGCCGTCTGCCAGGGCCACAGGCTCAACGGATAATAACTCAGCGGCGTGTAGTCGGCATTCAAAACCAGCGCCGGGCAACTTTCCGGGTGCCGTATCAGGTCGGGATGGTACATAGAAAAGCCTCTACCCCCAGTCTGTCGCGCTGATCGCCGATTAGCGTGACATTGGCATGACAGCATTAACCTATATCCTCCGTCAAGAGCCTGTATGAGTCTGCCCGCCCTTCCACAGCATATTGTGACTCGCTTTGCGCCGAGTCCCACCGGGCGGTTGCATATCGGCCATGGCTGGTCGGCGTTGATGGCGCATGATCTTGCGCGTGGAGCGGGCGGCATTTTCCGCCTGCGGATCGAGGACATCGATGGCGCCCGCAGCCGTGAGGAACATGTGGCGGGTATAGTGGAGGACCTGACGTGGCTTGGCATCGGGTGGGCGGGCGCGGTAGTGCGGCAGTCGGAGCGGCTGGGTCATTATGCTGATGCGCTCGACCGGCTGAAGGCGATGGGGCTGGTCTATCCCTGTTTCTGCACGCGCGCGGACATTGCCGGGTCCGCTTCCGCGCCGCATGGTCCGGAAGGGCCCGTATATCCCGGCACCTGTCGCGCTCTGACGAAGGGGGAGCGAGCGGCGCGGACTGCACAGGAGCCGCACGCATGGCGGATCGACATGGCGCGTGCGGTGGCGCAGGCAGGCGCGTTGACCTGGCAGGACGCGGACAGGGGCACCATTATCGCCGACCCGTTGGCTGCCGGCGATGTCGTGCTGGCGCGCAAGGATGCGCCGACCAGCTATCACCTTGCCGCCACGCTGGACGATGCCGCGATGGGCATCAACTTCGTACTCCGGGGAAGCGACCTGATCGCGGCCACGGACATCCATCGGCTGCTGCAGGCGCTGCTCGATCTGCCGACGCCGATCTATCGTCATCACGGCCTGTTGGTGGACGCGCAGGGCAAGCGGCTGGCTAAGCGCAGCGGGGGCATCCAACTGGCGCAATTGCGTGCGGACGGCATGGACCCGGAGCGGTTGCGCGACGATCTGCGGCAGGGGCGGTTTCCAGTTGGAATCTCGGTGCAGAGTTCCTAGATTACATTCATGAACACTTTCCTCATCATTCTCATCATCGCGGCCGCCATCGCGACGGTCGTCATGCTGGTGCGCGGCATCGTCACCTTCCTGAAGACGACGCAGGAGGAACTGAATTCCGGCCAGTCCCGCCCCAGCGCTTCGAGCCTCAAGCAGAACAAGGCGATGTTTGCGCGCATCGGCTTTCAGGCGGTGGCAGTGCTGCTCGTCGCCCTGCTCATGCTGCTGAATGGCGGCAGCCAGTAAGGCTGGTACGATGGTAAAGCTCAACCGCATCTACACGCGCACCGGTGACGCGGGCACTACGGGACTGGTCGACGGATCGCGTGTGCCCAAGCACGACCTGCGCCTTGCGGCCATGGGAGACGTGGACGAAGCCAATAGCGCTATCGGTCTGGCTGTCGTGGCTTTGGGTGAGACACCCGAGGCGGCGGCGCTTCGCGTGATCCAGAACGACCTGTTCGATTTGGGCGCGGATCTCGCGACGCCTGGCGAGGACTTCACGCCGGTGCCAATGGCGCTGCGCATCGTGGAGAGCCAAGTCGCGCGGCTGGAGCGGGACATCGACGCGATGAACGAGAGTCTTGCGCCACTGAACAGCTTCATCCTGCCCGGTGGATCGGCTGCCGCAGCGGCCGTGCATCTTGCGCGAGCGGTCGTGCGGCGCGCGGAACGGAGCGCTACGCTGGCGGCGCAGGGGATGCCGCTCAATCCGCAGGCGCTGGCCTATATCAACCGACTTTCCGATTATCTGTTCGTGCTCGCCCGCCGTGTCAACGACAACGGTGCGGCCGACATCAAGTGGGTGCCCGGCGCGGCGCGCTGATCCGCTTCACCGCACGTAACGGTGCCGACATAATATTGAGGCAGACGGAACATAAGTTAGCTGCCACGCGATTAACATCGGCAGAGCGGACGACCGCATGGGAGCAGCCAGTGACGGTGTATCGGCAAGCAGAAAAGCAATCCAACCTCGGCGCACATTTTTCCGCTGTTCGCGCCCTCAGCGAGGCACTGGTCCAGCCGCTTTCCGATGCCGATGCTACCGCGCAGTCCATGGACGATGCGTCTCCGGCGAAGTGGCATCTGGCACACATCACATGGTTTTTCGAGACGTTCGTCCTGCGCGATCATGTGCCGGGATATGAGCCTTACGATCCGGCCTACTCTTACCTTTTCAACAGCTATTATGAGGCGGAGGGGGAACGCCATGCCCGGCCGCATCGAGGACTGCTGACACGGCCGTCGCTGGCCCAGATCTTCGCATACCGGCGGCATGTTGATGGCGCGATGGCCGCAGCGCTTACTGACTTGCCTGCCGAGGCGCGTGAGCTGGTAACACTGGGGCTGCATCATGAGCAGCAACATCAGGAATTACTGCTTACGGATATCCTGCATCTGTTCGCCCAGAATCCATTGGAACCAGCGATCTGGGATGCACCGAGCGCGCTGCCCGCCCCGGTTCCCGGCCCCGTCCAGTGGATCGAAGGCCGCGAGGGCATTATCGAAATCGGGCACGATGGCGATGATTTCGCCTTCGACTGCGAAGGACCGCGCCATAGCACCATATTAACGCCGCATGCACTGGCGCATCGTACCGTCACCAATGGCGAGTGGATGGAGTTCATGGCCGCTGGCGGTTATTCCGATCCTCGCCACTGGCTCTCCGATGGCTGGGCCTGGGTGCAGCGCGAGGGGATCGTAGCGCCGCTCTACTGGCGCAAGGATAAGCAAGGCTGGACGCGGTTCGGCCATGACGGCCGCCGCCCTGTCAATCCCGCCGCTCCGGTGGCGCATGTGAGCCTGTACGAAGCCGACGCCTATGCAAGCTGGGCCGGTGCGCGCCTGCCGACCGAGCCCGAGTGGGAAAGCGCGGCGCAGGACCTAGATTCCCATGGTGGCAACCAGCTCGACAGCGCCCGCTGCCCGCGCCCTCGTGCCTGCGAGCAGGCCAGCGGTCTGGCGCAGATGTTCGGCGACGTGTGGGAATGGACCGGGAGCGCCTATCGCCCTTATCCCGGCTTTCGCGCGGCGGAGGGTGCCGTCGGTGAATATAATGGTAAGTTCATGTCCGGCCAGTTCGTTCTGAAGGGCGGCAGCTGCGCCACGCCGCGTGGCCATATGCGCGCCTCTTACCGCAACTTCTTCTATCCCCATCAACGCTGGCAATTCACTGGCGTGCGCCTTGCAAAGGATCTGTGACGTCTATGCTGCTGACGCTTGACCGGAATAGCGACGCGGAAAGCGTCGATCCCGCGTTTCGCCGCGATATCCTTAGCGGTTTGGCGCATCGGCCGCGGACCACGCCAGCGCGCTGGTTCTACGATCGCCGCGGATCGGAACTGTTCGAGGAAATCACGGCGCTTCCTGAATATTATCCGACACGCACGGAGACGGCGTTGCTTGCTGCCTCTTGCAGTGAGATCGGAGCGCTGACCGGGAAAGGACGAGCGGTCATCGAATTCGGTGCGGGGAGCGCGACGAAGACGCCGCATCTCCTGTCAGCGATCGCGCCTGCCGCATATGTGCCCGTAGACATCAGCGGCGATTTCCTTCGCGAAAGCAGCGCTGTGCTGGCGTCGCGTTTCCCCGGATTGCCGGTCCTGCCGCTCGAAGCGGATTTCACGAGCCCGATCACCTTGCCCGCCGCCGTGGCAGACTTGCCGAAGCTTGGGTTTTTCCCCGGTTCGACGATCGGCAATATGACGCCGCACGAGGCAGTCGACTTGCTGCGGGCGATGCGTGCTTCGTTGGGCGAGGGGGCGATGCTGCTCATCGGCATGGACCGTGTGAAAGACGTGGACGTGCTGGTGCGCGCCTATGACGATGCCCAAGGTATCACTGCCGCGTTCAATCTCAATCTGCTGACGCGCATCAACCGCGAACTGGAAGGCACCATTCCAGTCGAGGCGTTCGCTCATCGCGCGATCTGGAACGATGAGGCCGCGCGTGTCGAAATGCATCTGGAGGCGACGCGGAACGTCTGCTTCATGGTCGATGGCGTAGTGTTCGCGATGGAGGCGGGCGAGACGATCCACACGGAGAACAGCCATAAATATGGGGCTCGGGATGCCCGGCTGCTACTGCGCGCCGGTGGATGGGAACCGGCGCACGAGTGGACCGATGCGGACGATCAGTTCGCGATGTTGCTGGCGAACGCTGCCTGATCAGGGTTTGGGCGTGGCGCGCCAGGTCGTGATCCAGCGCCATGCGCCGCGGCACTCGCCCATCTGCCACGCTTCGATCAGCCGGAACATCCTGCCGTTCCAGACATAGGCCTCGCTACTGCCGCAATCGCCGACGCCGCGACCTTTTGCATAAGATGAGAGGGTGCTCCTTGCGACGTCGAAATTGGCGTTGACCAGCATCGGTTTGCCGCTGTCCTCCCGCCAACCGGGATTGAGGTCGAACTTGGCGACGGCAAAGCTACGGCTCCCTGTGCTGCCGGTGGCGATCAATGGGACATGCAGGCTGTTATAGGCCCCCGATCCGCAGGGGACCAGCACCAGCGCCTGCCCCTTCGAGAGCGCGAAGACATCTGTGGGCGACCGGAAGCGGTCTTCCTCGCCGCAGCCGCTGGCCTTCACGGCACGCGCCAGTTCTCCAGGCATGAGGGCCGCAGGTTTGGTCTTCGGAGCGAGCAGGCGCGGGATTATCGGAAGCGCAGGCGGCGGTGTCGTGACGGTCCGCCGCAAAGTGCCGATGGCCACCAGCGCGGTAGTGGTGCCCGCCCGGCCCTGTTGCGCATCCATATAGCGTAGCGCCGCTGCCGCGCCGCGTAAAGAAGGCCTGCTGAGCAGCTTTTGACCATTATGCACTTCCATCGTCATGCCATTGGCGATCGCACGCGCGATCTCCACGCCGCGCGGGCCAGTGAACCGCGCATCGTCATCGGCCGTGATCGCGGTGGTGGTGGCTACCGCCTTTCCGTCGATCACCAGGGATATGGGGCCCTTGATGCGTTCGAGGCCGCTGATCCAGATTACGGGCTGGGCCAGCACGGCTCCATCCCGGGAAATCGTGACGGTGACAGGGCTGTCAACGGCCGGGGCGTCTTCCGGAACGAGCGATACGGTAGCGCACGCACTGCCGTTGTCGCAGCCCGTGATCCAGTCGCGATAGGTCTCCAGCTCGCGCGGCTGTGGTCCTGCCGCCGCCAGCGGTGCGGCTGCAAGTGCCAGCGGCATCATCATCGCGCGTCGCATCGCCATTGGTCCCTCTTCTTTTATCATAGCCTCCTTGTTCACTGACCGGTAGAGCCTGCGAATCGTAGCACGGAGGAAAAATGATGCAGACCATAGGTATTATCGGTGCGGGCCAGATGGGCGCAGGCATTGCTCAGGTGTCCGCGCAGGCAGGCTATGACGTGCTTCTGGCCGATGTCGACGTGGCACGCGCGCAGGCAGGCAAGGATGGCATCGCCAAGCAATTGAAGCGTCTGGTCGAGAAGGAAAAGCTGACGGCTGACGCTGCGGAGGCCGCTATCGCCCGCATCGCCCCAGTTGGCGATTATGCGGCTATGGGCGACGCGGGCCTCATCATCGAAGCTGCAACGGAGCGCGAAGAGATCAAGCGTGTCATCTTCGGGAAGGCTGCCGAAGTGCTTGGGTCGAATGCAGTGCTCGCGACCAATACGTCCTCGATCTCGATCACGCGTCTGGCGCAGGCTTCCTCCGATCCGAGCCGGTTCGTCGGCATCCATTTCTTCAATCCCGTGCCGCTGATGGGACTGGTGGAAGTGATCCGCGGCCTCGCCACCAGCGACGAGACAGTGAAGGTCGCCAGCGACTTTGCGGCCAAGGTCGGCAAGCAGGTCGTTCTGGCGAAGGACAGCCCTTGCTTCGTCGTCAACCGCATTCTGGTGCCCCTGCTGAACGAAGCGTTCTTTGCGCTGGGCGAAGGTGTGGGGTCAGTGACGGATATCGACCTTGGCATAAAGCTTGGCCTTGGCCATCCCATGGGGCCGCTGACGCTGGCGGACATGATCGGGCTGGATACTATCCTCGAAATTCTGCGCGTGCTGCAGCAGGATTTTGGCGATCCGAAATATCGTCCCGCGCCGATCCTGGTCAAATATGTCGAAGCAGGCTGGTATGGGCGCAAAACCAAGCGCGGCTTCTACGATTATTCGGGCGCGGAACCCGTTCCCACCATGTAAGGGCAGGGCGGCGGTGGGAAACTACCGCCGCTCCACCAGCAGCTTGTCGATCTTGCGCCCATCCATGTCGACGATCTCGAAACGCCATCCCTGGTCGTCGAAATGCTCGCCGATTTCGGGGAGGCGCTTGAGTACCCAAAGGGCGTGGCCCGCGACGGTCGCATAGTCGCGCTCCTCCGACAGGTCTATGCCGATGCGGTCGGCCAGCAGGTCGATAGGCATCTGGCCCGAAACCAATAGGCTGCCGTCCTCGCGCTCCACCACGTCGGGTTCGTCGTGAAGGTCGCGGTCCGACGCGAACTCTCCGGCAATGGCGGAGAGCAGGTCTGCGGGCGTCAGTATCCCCTCGAAATGGCCATATTCGTCATGGACCATGACCATCGGCACATCCGCTCGGCGCAGCACTTCCAAGGCGTCCATCGCGTCCACCTGATCTGGCACCACTTCGGCGCGGCGCATCAGGGCACGCAGGTCCAGCGCTTCCCCCCTGAACAGCGCCGACATGATGTCGCGGGCCTGCACGATGCCGATGATGTCCTCGACCGAACCCTGCCCGACCGGCAGGCGCGTATGCGGCGTTTCGAGCAGACGGTCGCGAATAGCCTGAGCGTCGGCGTTTATGTCGATCCAGTCCACATCCATCCGCTGGGTCATAACCTCGCGCACCGGGCGGTCGGCGAGGCGCACGACGCCCGAGATGATGGCGCGTTCGCTCTCCTCGATCACGCCGGACTTGCTCGCCTCCGCGACGATCAGGTGCAGTTCCTCCGCCGTGACGTGGTTTTCGGACTCGCGGTTCATGCCGAGCAGGCGGAAGATCAGTGCGCTGCTTCCGTCGAGCAGCCAGACGACGGGTGCGGTGATCTTGGATAGCCACAGCATCGGGCGGGCCATGATCACCGCGATCGGTTCGGGCGCTCGTAGGGCGAATTGCTTGGGCACCAGTTCGCCGATGATCAACGAGGCATAAGTCGTAACGCCGATTACCAGCGCAAAGCCAATGGAATAGGCCGTTTCGGGATCGACCCCCATCCGCGCGATGCGCGCTCCCACAGGGCCGCCCAGGCTGGCGCCCGAATAGGCGCCCGCCAAGATACCGATAAGCGTGATCCCGATCTGCACCGTCGACAGGAATTTTCCGGGGTCCGCCGCCAAGGCGATTGCCAGCGTCGCCCCTTTGCTTCCGGCCTTTTCAAGGCCCTGGAGGCGCGGCTTGCGCGCCGAAACGATGGCAAGTTCGGACATGGCGAACACGCCGTTCAGGGCGATCAGCGCCAGAATGATAACGACGTCGGCCCAGGGAAAGACTGTCAGCGGCGGGAGCGGAGGTGGGGAAATGGCCATGGCGGTCGCCCACCTATTGCCGGTATTCTGTCTCTTTCACAACAGCAACCTCATCCTCCATTCAGTTCGGTAGTGGAACAAGCGCTATCATAGGTTGTTATTGCCGCATTGAAGCGGTTTCAGCCGTCAATAGAGGGACATAAGATCATGAACATCTCGCACCGCATTTTGGGCACCGCAGGGCTCAGCGCCATGCTGTTGACCGGGGCTTGCACCACTGACCCGAATACCGGGGAGCGCACGATTTCCAAGGCCGCCATCGGCGGCATCGGTGGTGCTCTGGGCGGATATCTGGTGGGCGATCTGGTGGGTGGTCGGCGCGACCGGACCGAAAAGATCGTTGGCGCGGGGATTGGCGCGCTCGCAGGCGCAGGCATCGGCGCGTATATGGACGCGCAGGAGCGCAAGCTGCGCGAGGAAACCGCGGGATCGGGCGTGGACGTGATCCGCGATGGCGACAATCTGCTGCTGCGCATGCCGTCCGGGATCACCTTCGCCTATAATGACGCCGCCGTTCAGCCGCAGTTCCAGCCGACGCTGAACGACGTGGCATCGGTGCTCTCGCAATATCCCAAGACCTATATCGACGTGTACGGCCACACCGACAGCGATGGATCCGACGCTTACAATCAGACGCTGTCGGAGCGGCGAGCTTCGTCAGTTGCCAGTTATCTGAACAGCAAGGGCGTACAGTCGGCGCGCATCGCCACGCGTGGATATGGCGAGACGCAGCCGATCGCGACCAATGCCACCGAAGAAGGCAAGGCCGCCAATCGCAGGGTCGAGATCAAGATCGTGCCGGTGACGGAAAACGACATCCGCTGAGGCACCAACGTCACCCCGGCGGGCCGGGGTGACGCTTCGTTGTTAGAAGCTCGCCTTCAGCCCGTCGATTACGAATTGCGCGGCGAGGGCGGCGAGAAGTACGCCTAGCAGGCGCGTGATCACGGCCTCGATTTTCTGGCCAAGCAGCTTCATCAGCGGCCCGGCGGCCAGCAGCGAAATCAGCATCAGCGCCAGCACGGCCGCCATCGCGCCGAGCACCACAATCCTCTGCATGATGCCGTCCGCACGCGACATCATCAGCATGACGGTTGCAATGGAGCCAGGCCCGGCGATCATCGGCATCGCCATCGGGAAGACCGACACGTCCTCCACTTCGGGCGTCTCGACGATCTTCTGCGCGCGGTCCTCGCGGCGTTGCGTGCGCTTCTCGAACACCATGTCCATTGCGATCAGGAACAGCATGATGCCGCCCGCAATGCGGAAGCTGTGGAGGTCGATGCCCAGGACGCCGAGCAACTGCTTGCCCCATAGTGCGAAGACCAGGAGGATGCCCGTCGCGATGATTACGGCGCGGATCGCCATGGAGCGGCGCTGGAGCGCGTTTGCGCCGTTGCTGAGGCTCGCATAGATCGGCGCGCAGCCGGGCGGATCGATCACCACGAACAGCGTGACGAAGGCGGAGAGGAACAGCTCCATCATGACGCGGGCGCCGCTACATCGTCGGTGAGGGCGGTTTCGAAGGCGTCGTTCACTCGCAGCGACACGGTGACGCGGCGCGATTTGTCGGGGCGCACTTCGCTGGTCCATTTCAGGCTGCCGTCTTCCGATGCGCCGATACCGGGAGTGGGGGGTAGCGGCTTTACGCCAGTTGAAGGGGCAGGCGGCGGCCGCATACCGCGCGGGCAGGACGCCAGCCGTGTGGTGATGAAATCGGGCGCGGGGCGAGGGGCTTTCAGCACGTCGCCATGATCGAACACCCAGTTCCAGCGGCCTCTGTCGTCGCGCCGCCAGATGGTCGTGAAGTAGCCGTTGCTGCCGTCCGGCCGTTGCCACGCGCCGCTCGTCACGCCGACGCTGCCGTCGCAGGACATCAGCACCTTTTCCGGCTGCCATTTTACTGAGGCAGGCGGATCCTTGCGGCCCTTCAGCCAGAGCTGAGCGTTGACCATTTCTGGCACGAACATCACGGCGTCCTTGGCGGCCGTCGCGCGGAAGGCGGTCCATTGCCCTTTCTCCTGCGCCAGCCGGTTGAAAGCGATTTCCGCCGCCACGACCGCGCTTGGGTTGGCCGACAGCCGCATTTGCGGGGCGGCCGCCTGTGCTCCGCCAGCGACAACCAGCAGGGCAAGCGCGAGGCGCTTCACAGGTTGTCGGGCGCGGGAAGACCAGCGCGGACATGGGCTGCGACGAGCGTGTTGCGCAGCAGTACGGCTATCGTCATCGGGCCAACACCACCGGGTACGGGCGTGATCGCACGGGCGTGCAGGATCGCTTCGGCAGTCGCGACATCGCCAACGATGCGGCTCTTGCCTTCCTCTTCGTCCGGTACGCGGTTGATGCCGACGTCGATCACGGTCGCACCCGGCTTGATCCAGTCGCCCTTTACCATCTCCGCTCGCCCAACCGCCGCCACGACGATGTCGGCGCGATGCACGACCGATGCGAGATCGCGCGTCCGGCTGTGGGCGATGGTGACGGTGCAGCTTTCGTTCAAAAGCAACTGCGCCATCGGCTTGCCGACGATGTTCGACCGGCCGATTACCACCGCTTCCAGCCCCGACAAGTCACCCAGTTCGTCCTTCAACAGCATCAGGCAACCGAGCGGCGTGCAGGGCACGAGCCCCGGTTCATTAACCGCCAGCTTGCCGCTGTTGATGATGTGAAAGCCGTCCACGTCCTTGTCGGGATTGATCGCGCCGATCACTGCCGCTTCGTCGATATGCTTCGGGAGCGGCAATTGAACGAGAATGCCGTCCACGCGATCGTCGCCGTTCAGTTCCTCGACGAGTTCCAGCAATTCCTCCGCATCGATCGTCGCGGGGCGCTTGAATTCGAAGCTTTCCATGCCCGCTTCGACTGTCATCTTGCCTTTATTGCGGACATAGACGCTGCTCGCCGGGTCCTCGCCCACCAGCACGACGGCTAGTCCCGGCTTGCGCCCCTGCGACGCGACGAACGCCTCGACGCCCAGCGACACCCGCCCGCGCAACTGGGCCGCAAAGGCTTTGCCATCGATAAGAGTGCCGCCGATCGTCATAGCATCCTTCCCCTTACACAATCAGAGGCGTGAAGATCGCAGGCAAAATGACGCGCTGGAAAATGTAGATGGCCAGCAGCACAACCATCGGTGACAAATCAAGTGCCCCAAGGTCCGGCAGCACCTTGCGGATGGGCCGATAGATCGGCTGCGTCATTCGATCGAGCGCATACAGCGCGTTGCGGACGAAATCATTGTGCGTGTTGATGACGTTGAATGCGATCAGCCACGACAGGATCGCCTGAATGACGATGATCCACCACACGACGTTCAGCAGGATCATGAGGATCTGATAGATGACGAGGGCCATGCGGTCTCCGGTATGAACTCTTGCGTTCTGCGTTCCGGCTAACCCTCTACGCGACTGGCCGCATCAGGAGCAAGCTTCTGTCCCCGATAAATCCGCCAACGTCCGTTACAGGCGCACCAGCGTACCCGCACCGCGCCGGGTGAAGATCTCCAGCAGCATCGCATGCGGAACGCGTCCATTAAGGATGACGGCAGCGTCCACGCCCGCTTCCACGGACGTCACGCAGGTCTCCAGCTTCGGGATCATGCCGCCCGAAATGGTGCCGTCGATTTGCAGGCCCTTAATCTGTTCGGGCGAAAGATCGGTCATCAGTTCGCCGGACTTGTCCAGCACGCCCGGAACGTCGGTCAGCAGGAACAGGCGTGCCGCGCCCAGTGCCGCCGCGACTGCTCCGGCCATCGTGTCGGCATTGATATTGTAGGTCTCGCCATCCGCGCCGACGCCAATGGGTGCAATGACCGGGATCATGCCCGCCCTGCTGATCGTGTCGAGGATGGCCGTGTCGACGAAACTCGGTTCGCCGACAAAGCCCAGGTCGACGGCCTGCTCGACATGGCTGTCTTCCGTCTTGATCGTCCGCACGACCTTGGTCGCGGTGACGAAGCCGCCATCCTTGCCCGATATGCCGACCGCGCGGCCGCCGGCCTGACCTATCCAGTTGACGATCTCCTTGTTTATCGCGCCGGAGAGCACCATTTCGGCGACCTTCGCGGTTTCTGCATCGGTCACGCGCAGGCCATCGACAAAGCTGCTTTCGACGCCGAGCTTCTTCAGCATCGCGCCGATCTGCGGCCCGCCGCCATGCACGACCACCGGATTAATGCCGACTGCCTTCATCAGCACCACGTCGTCCGCGAAGTTGCGTGCCATTTCAGGATCGCCCATCGCGTGGCCGCCATATTTCACCACGAACGTCTTGCCCGCGTAACGCTGCATATAGGGCAGCGCCTCCGTCAGCGTTTCGGCCTTTGCGATGAGTTCGGGGGCGGGATCGTACTTGCTGCTCATGGCCGCGCGCATAGGGCCAAAGCGCATTGCGGGCAAGCGGAGTGCGCCCCTATCAGCCTTTCGCGTCCAGCTTCCGCCCGATCCAGACGAACAGGTAGATGAGTGGTGGCACCAGCACGGCGGACAAGGTGACCTTGGCGATCATCTGCCCCAGCATCAGCTCGCCGATCGGGAACACGCCATAGAAGGCGAGCGAGATGAAGATCAGAGTATCGACTGCCTGACTCAAGACGCCCGCAATCGCACCGCGCAGCCAGAGCATGCCGCCCGATCCGCGCCGCAACGCCTCGAATATGGTGACGTTCAGGGTCTGTGACACGCCATAAGCGATGATCCCGGCGACCATCAGTCGAGGCGACTGGCTGAGGACCAGTTGAAACCCTTCCAGACGCGCGGGCTCCATGCTGGGGGAGGCGGGCAGCGCCAGCACCAGTTCGAACAGGCAGATCGCGAAGATCAGCGGAATGAAACCGAAACGAACGAGCCTGTTGGCGACGTGGCGGCCATGGAGTTCCGCCATCGCACTGGACATCACCACCAGCAGCAGGAAGGCAAAGATGCCTGATTCGACCGAGAGTGGGCCGACACTCACCTGCTTGTTGCCCAGCACGCCTGCGATGCAGGTCATGCCGCCATAAAGCACCGAGAAAACAAAGAGCGAGCGGGGGATGCTGAGCGAGGCGGGGCTGGTCATCACCTGTCTCTTATCGGCTTTCGCGAAAAGGGAAAGGCGCTGCCGCAATAGCGTCGGTTAATGCGCTAGCCCAATAGGGAACCCCGTGTATAAAACGGTTTCTCGCCGGAATCGCGGCGCTTCCCGCACTTTGAAAGCATCCATGACCAGATTTCTGATCGGCCTGGCCGGTATTGCCCTGATCCTTGCCATCGCCATCGCCTTTTCCTCCAACCGTGGAGCTATCAAATTGCGGATCGTCGGGGCGGCGTTTGCGCTTCAGGCCGGAATTGCGGTGCTGGTGCTGTACGTGCCCGCAGGAAAGGCGGTGATCGCGGGCATGTCGCTCGGCGTCGCCAATCTGCTGGGATATGCGCAGGCGGGGACGGACTTCATCTTCGGCCCGCTCGCCAAGCCCGAAATCGGTGGCGCGAGCTTCGCCATTGCGGCGCTGCCGGTGATCATCTTCTTCGCCAGCCTCGTCTCTATCCTTTATTATATCGGCCTGATGCAGTTGATCGTCCGCTGGGTCGGCGGGGCCATCCAGAAGGTGATCGGCGTGTCCAAGGTCGAATCGCTATGCGCCGCCGCGAACATCTTCGTCGGGCAGAGCGAGAGTCCCTTGGTGATCCGTCCTTATCTGGCGGGCCTGACGCCTGCTCAGCTTTTCACGGTCATGACATCGGGCATGGCGGGCGTGGCGGGCACGATCCTTGCGGCCTATGCCTCCATGGGGATCAAGATCGACTATCTGCTCGCGGCCAGTTTCATGGCGGCACCGGGCGGCATATTGATGGCGAAGATCATGATGCCGGACAATCCCGAAGACCCGCAGGTCGATCCGGTGATCCTTCCCGAAGGCAGCCATGACGAGGAGCGGCCCGCCAATATCATCCAGGCGGCGGCGCAAGGCGCGCAAACGGGCGTGAAGCTGGCCGTGGCAGTGGGCGCGATGGTGCTGGCGTTCGTGGCTCTGGTCGCGCTGGCCAATGGGCTCCTGGGTGGCGTCGGCGCGTGGTTCGGCTATCCGACGCTGAGCTTCCAGCAGATACTGGGCTATGTCTTTTCACCGATCATGTACCTGCTCAACATTCCATGGACGGAGGCGCAGGTCGCGGGCGGGCTGTTCGGGACCAAGGTCGTGCTGAACGAGTTCGTCGCCTACATCCAGCTTGGCGTCGTGCAGCAGACTCTTGCGCCCGCGACAGTCGCGATCATCACCTTCGCGCTGTGCGGCTTTGCCAACTTCAGCTCCATCGCGATCCAGATGGCAGTGACGGGCAACCTTGCCCCCAACCAGCGCCCGATGATCGCCCGGTTGGGCCTGAAGGCGCTGGTCGCCGGGAGCCTCGCCAACCTGATGAGCGCGGCGCTCGCGGGCTTGATGCTCAGCCTGGGCTGAGGCTTCAGAGCTTCCCGTATTTCGCCTCGAATCCCGCGGTGTCGCCGCTGGCGAGATATTTAGCCTGATCGATCCACTGATCGCGCACAGGGCGGCCCTTGAAGTTGCCGAGCCTTGCATCGACGGCGGCAAGGTCGCTGTCGGTCCAGGCCGCGATCTGTGCGAAGCTGGTGACGCCGAGGTCGTTCAGCATGGCCGCCAGCTTGGGGCCGACGCCCTTCATGCGCATGAGGTTGTCCGAACCGGACGGCGAAGTGGAGGCTGCGGGAGCGACAGGGATGGGGGCGGCAGGCGCCAGGACATCGGCGACGGGCATCGGATCGACGACGGGCGGCGGGGGAGCCGCGGCGACTGGTGGCGCAGTAATGGTCTGAACTGGAGTAGCTTCCTCTGTCGGTGCAGGCGTATCGACCACATCATCGCCGCCCTTGCGCGAAAGCAGATACACGAGCGCGATCAGGACCAGCAGGGCTATGACCAGCCACAAGCCATAGGTCGTCAGGAAATCATTCATCGTCTTCACCCTCCTGTTATTGCCGTGCCTGCAGTCAGGCTCCGCCTTCACGCTCCACTTCGCGCCAGCCGATGTCGCGTCTATAGAAGCCGCTCGGGAAAGTTACGGCATCGAGCGCCGCATAAGCGGCAGCCTGTGCCGCCTGTACGCTGGGCCCCTTGGCAGTCACGTTGAGGACGCGTCCGCCATTTGCGACCAGTTCGCCGTCCGCCAGCGCGGTGCCCGCGTGGAAGACTTTCGCGCCCGTCGCCTCGGCTTCCGATATGCCCGCGATGGCGCCGCCTTTTTCCGGCGTGCCCGGATAGCCATTCGCGGCCATTACGATGGTCAGCGCCGGATCGGCCGAGAGCGTCACCGAGCCAAGTTCGGCCAGCCTGCCTTGCGCCACCGCCAGCAGCAGCGCCACCAGGTCATCCTCCAGCCGCATCATCAGCACCTGACATTCCGGGTCGCCAAAGCGCGCATTATATTCGATCAGCTTCGGTCCCGTGGGCGTCAGCATCAGCCCGGCATAGAGCACCCCGCTATAGGGCATGCCTTCCGCCGCCATGGCCGCGACGGTAGGCCTGATGATCTCCTCGATCACCTGCGCCTCCAGAGCCGGGGTGAGGACCCGCGCGGGGCTGTAAGCGCCCATGCCGCCGGTGTTCGGGCCAGTGTCGCCATCTCCGACGCGCTTGTGATCCTGCGCCGATCCCAAAGGCAGGATTGATGTGCCGTCGGTGAGTGCGAAGAAGCTCGCCTCCTCGCCGGTCATGAACTCTTCGATGACGACTTCTGCTCCGGCATCGCCAAAGCTTCCGGAGAACATGTCCTCGATGGCCGCTTCCGCTTCGGCATGGGTCATCGCGATAATGACGCCCTTGCCTGCTGCGAGCCCGTCCGCCTTTATCACCACCGGAAGTCCGAACGGGGCGAGCGCTGCCTGAGCCTCCGCCTTGTTCGTGACGCGCGCATAGCCTGCGGTCGGGATGTTGGCGCGGCGGCACAGGTCCTTGGTGAAACCCTTCGACCCTTCCAGTTGAGCGGCCACACGGGACGGCCCGAATACCGGCACGCCTGCGCCGCGCAAGCTGTCGGCCAACCCATCGACCAAAGGCGCTTCCGGGCCGATCACAACAAGACCGATGGCATGCTCCGAGCAGAACGCCAGAACCGCGGCATGATCCGTCGCGGCAAGGTCGACCAGTTGCCCATGTTGCGCTATGCCGGGATTGCCGGGCGCAGCGAACAGCGTATCGCAAGCCGGTGATTGCGCCAGCTTCCACGCCAGCGCATGTTCGCGGCCGCCGCTGCCAAGCAAGAGGATGTTCATCGCCATCATGTCCCCGGAATTTGAGTCTGCCTATGATCCGTCGGGCCGCCTGTTAGCGGAGGATGCGCCGGGCGACAACGCGCCGCCGCTTTCGGTCAGCGAATTGGCGTCGCGGTTGAAGCGAACGGTCGAGGATCGCTTCGGCCATGTGAAGCTGCGCGGGGAAATATCGGGCTATAAGCGGGCGGCGTCGGGTCATGTCTATCTGTGCCTGAAGGACGACAGCGCGGTGATCGATGGCGTGATGTGGAAGGGCGGGGCAGGGCGGCTCGCCTTCGCACCCGCCGACGGCATAGAGGTGATCGCGACGGGCAAGCTGACGACCTATCCCGGCCGTTCCAAATATCAGATCGTGATCGAGCGGATGGAACTGGCGGGCGAAGGCGCGCTGATGCAGTTGCTCGAACGGCTGAAGCAGAAGCTTGCCGCCGAGGGGCTGTTCGCGGCGGAGCGCAAGAAGCCGCTGCCGTTCCTGCCCAAGGTGATCGGCGTCGTCACATCGCCGACCGGGGCCGTCATCCGCGACATCTTGCATCGTCTTGAGGATCGCTGCCCCACGCATGTTCTCGTCTGGCCGGTGCTGGTGCAAGGGGAGGGCGCCGCTGCGCAGGTTGCTGCCGCCGTGCGCGGCTTCGATGCAATGCCCGTGAACGGCCCGGTGCCGCGCCCCGATCTGGTGATCGTTGCGCGGGGTGGCGGATCGATCGAGGATCTGTGGTCCTTTAACGAGGAGATCGTGGTCCGCGCGGTCGCGGGCTGTTCGATCCCGGTCATATCGGCCGTGGGGCATGAGACCGACACGACCCTGTGCGACTTTGCCGCCGATGTTCGGGCACCCACGCCCACGGCAGCAGCGGAAATCGCGGTGCCTGTCCGCGCCGACCTGATGGCGATGCTGACCGAACAGGGCCTGCGCGCCGGGCGCGCCGTCCGCCGAAATGCCGCGCAGGCGCGCGAGCGGCTGGAGACGCAGGTACGCCTGCTCCCCGCGCCCGATGCGCTGCTGGCGATGCAGCGGCAGCGCGCCGACGATCTGGGTGAGCGGTTGGGGCGCGGTCTGCGCCATCGCGTCACAGACGCCCGCGCGGAACTTGCGGGTGCGGCAGGTGCCCTACGCCCCGCGCTGCTACGCCAGCGGATCGCGCGCGACCGGCAGCGGCTCGACAGCATCCGCCTGCGTCCCGAATTGCTGACGCGGCGGCTTTCGATGGCGGCGGCGTCGCTGGACGGCTTGTCGCGCCTTGCCGCATCGCTCGACCCGCGCAGACCGCCGCGACCCGGCCTTGCCCTGGTCACTGTCGGCGATCACGTCGTCACGACCGCCGCCGAAGCGCAGCGCCTCGGTAGGGTCACGCTGACCTTCGGTATCGGCGACAGCGTGGATGCGACCATTGGCGGGGTTGAGCCAGCCCCCAGCGTAGATATAGTAGCGCCTCAACCGGCTGCCCCCCGTAGCCCTCGCACGAAACCGCGCGGAGGCAGTACGGCGCAGCAGGACCTTTTCTCATCCTGAACCGGAACACCTCACTCATGTTGATGTCCAACCGCGATCGCCCGGCCCGGCTCCACTTCCTGTCCTACAGCTTCCGTGTGCTGAGCCCCGGCGACCATGTGCTGTGTGCCGTTTCGGGCAATCGTATTCCGCTGGAGGAACTGCGCTATTGGAGCGTCGCCCGGCAGGAGCCCTATGCCAATGCGACATATTCGGTGGAAGCGGAGATGAAGGCGCGCGCGGCCAGGGGTGCGCTCGACTGATGCTCTCCCGAACCAGTGTTTCGATTGCCGGGTTGCTGACGCTCGCGGGATGCGCTGCGCCCATGGCGAAGCCCTCGTCGCCAGCGTTGCCAGCGCCGCTGCATATCGACGCGCCGGAGGTTAGGATCACTCAGGAACCGCTCCATGCCGATTTCGCGCTTGAGGGCGCGGTGATGCAGGGTGGCGCAACAATCGGCACTACGCCAGTGGGCGCAACATCCGTGACGCTGAATGGCAGTGCCGTTCCGATCGATCCTGAAGGGCGGTTTCTGATCGCCTTCGACCGGGATGCCGCACCCACTGCCACTTTGCGCGCCGTGGCCGCCGATGGGCGTTCCGTAACCAAGGTGCTGAATGTCGCGCCGCGGGCCTGGAGGATCGAGCGCATCGACGCGCCACTCCGCCCGACCCGCGATACCGAAGCATTTCTCGCGGTGCGTGCGCCGGAACTGGCGCAGATCGCGGCGGCCCGCGCAATACACAGCGACAGCCGCGGATGGCGGCAGCGGTTCCAATGGCCGATCCTCGGGCGGGTGTCCGGCCTGTTCGGCGCGCAACGCATCTATCGCGGCCAACCCGCCGCCTATCACGGCGACGTGGATGTCGCCGCGACCGCCGGCACCGAAGTTCGGGCGCCTGCCGACGGCGTAGTAGTGCTCGCGGCGGATCATCCCTTCACGCTCGAAGGCAACCTGCTGATCATCGACCATGGCGCGGGGTTGAACAGCGCTTTCCTGCATCTTTCACGGATCGATGTGCGGGAGGGCGACCACGTTCGGCAGGGCCAGCGAATCGGAGCCGTCGGCGCGACGGGTCGTGCGACAGGGCCTCATCTGCACTGGGGCATGAAGTGGAACGAGGCGAGGGTTGATCCGCTGTTGCTCGTTGATCCTGTCCCGTGATCTTGGATTTGCCTCTTATCCTGTCCGCTTCATCCGGATGGCTCGTCCCCCTTCAATCTTGCCCATGAAGCTACCCATTGCGGCGCGTTTGACCTCGATCGTTTGCCCTACTTCTGGGTCGCGCACTACAATTTGTTCGGTGGTTGCCCATTGTGCCCCGTCTTCCAGTCCGATTTGCCATTTGCCATGTCCAAGGCTTTTCACAGAGGCAATCTTCGCGACAATATGGTCGAAGCCTTCTCCCTTTGTCTCCTCTCCACTATCCTCGTTTCCTCCCAGGAAAGGCAGCTTGGGAAAGGAAAAGCCGAACAGTGTCTTTCTGGTTTTTATGAGTTCCCCCTTGTCCAGAACGACTACCTCGTCACGTTGCGCGGCCGATTCCATCGCAGCTACTTGTCGGTCGAAACAGGTAAGGCGCTCCTGTTCATTTGTAATGCCGCGGCATTTCAACAGTTCGGTAAAGATTGCAGGGCGCGGCTTTTGCTGCTGCGGAGCCGCCTGTGCGGTCATAGCAAAGGGCAGTAGTGACAGTAACAAAGCACAAGTTCGTGTTATTTTCATTCGGTGTCTCCGTCCCGCGTCTCTCAGCGTTGCCAACCACGCTCCCTCTGGCATACAGTCGATATCGCACGGGCGATGTGATTTCCGCAATGATGCAAAACATTCTATCGACTGTTGCAAAACGGCCTGCCTGATAGCTGCGTCGCAGTCCCTATGCGCGAACAATTCTTCTGCAACAGCATGAAACTGCAGCATCCTTCGCTTGTTGCAATTATGACACATCAGTGAACTAAAGCGGCTAACTGCCGCTTCGCGAGCTTTACAGGCGGCTCCGCCCCGCGCAATTTCGTCTCATCCATGTGGGGGCCGCTGTCGGGCATATTGTCCCCATAGGAGATCAAGTGGCAGGTTATCTGTCAACCTCCAGAGCAAGGGACTGGACCGTGAAGACATTTTCTAAAAGGGCAATACTGCGCGCAAGCGCCGCTCCAGCAATTATCGGGGCATCTTTGATTGCAACTGTTGCGTTCGCACAGGACACGCCGCAGGCCGCGGATGACGCATCAACCGACTCTATTATCGTCACTGGCTCTCGCATTGCGCGCCCCGAAGTCGAACAGGCTAGTCCGATATCGGTGGTGCGTTCGGAGGAGTTCACCCTTCGCGGACAGACTAACGTCGAGAACGTGCTGAACAGCATGCCGCAAGTCACTGGTTCGACCAGCGGCGCTGACAACAATCCTGGCGGCGGCGTTGCCACGGTCAACCTGCGCAACTTGGGCACGCAGCGTACCCTGGTGCTGGTAGACGGACGCCGGTATATCTCGTTCGACACGACGCAGGTGGTCGATCTCAACACCGTTCCTTCGGCTCTGATCGAACGCGTCGATGTCGTGACCGGCGGCCGCTCTGCGGTTTATGGTTCGGATGCTATTGGTGGTGTCGTGAACTTCGTTCTGAAGCAGGATTTTGAGGGCATCGAACTCAATTCAACCTATGGCGTGACGAGCAGAGGCGATGGTCAGTATTGGGATGTGAACGGAACAATAGGGACAAACTTTGCAGACGGTCGTGGTAACATCGTTACACATGTCGGCTACTACGACCGTAAATCGGTCTATGCTGGCGCACGCGGGTTTGCGCGTAACGCATTGCAGATCGGTCGCAACAGCGATGGTTCGCCCTTTACCTTCTTCGGTGGTTCGGGTTCGGTTCCTCAGGGGCGCGTCACGCTGCCAAATGCCGATTCGAGTGTCGTAGATTTCGGCTCTGACGGTTCGATCACGCCTTATATTTCATCAACGGACGCATATAATTATGCTCCTGTGAACTTTCTGCAGGTTCCTCAGAAGCGCTTCCTGATATCCACGATGGCGCGCTATGAGATATCGGATGCGTTCCAGCCTTATCTGCAGGGTCAGTTCATTAACAACCGGGTGACGGGCGAACTCGCTCCTACACCTATTGGCAACAGCACGCCGATCGGCACGGGAGCCGATGCTGGCGCTTTGGGCCCTATCCGGCTTCATGTGAATTCGCCGTTCTTCTCTCCTGCGACGCAAGCCACGTTCCGCGGTCTCGATACTGACGGTGACGGCTACATCTCAACTTCCAACTATGGGTTCCGGACGGCCGGCATCGGGCCACGTACACAGGTCGATGAGCGTAATGCTTTCCGGATCCTCGCCGGTATGAAGGGCGATATCACCAGCGACTGGAGCTATGACGGCTACTACATGTATGCCCGCACCAAAAATACTCAGCGTCAGACTGGCAACGTAAACCTCGCGAACTTCCTGGGTGCTGTCACTACGGCGTTCCAGAACCCGACCACTGGAGCATTGAGTGGTAACCCGTTCCCAGGTGTCGCAGGCGGTGGCAATCTGGTGTGCGCTAACGGCTCGGCCTCCTGCGTTCCTGCCAATCTGTTTGGCCTCGGCAATCTTAGTTCCGATGCAGCCAACTATCTTGGCTTGGGTGCAACAAATATCGAGGAATATACGACGCAGGTCGCCAGCATCGCGTTCACGAACAGCAATCTGTTTGATCTAGGTGCGGGTGGAATCGGTATCGCTTTAGGTGCCGAATGGCGCAAGGAAAGCGGCAAGACAGATCCCGATCAGAATCTTGCTTCGGGCAATGTTGCGGGCTTCAATCCTGGAGCACCGACGCAGGGTAGCTATAGCGTAACCGAATTCTTCGGTGAGGTGAACGTTCCCCTTCTGGCTGATCGGCCTTTCGCAAACCGCCTCGAATTGAACGGTGCGGCTCGCTATTCGAATTACTCGAACGCGGTAGGTAACGTATTTACTTGGGCGGCCGGTGGCTTGTATGAACCCATCGCAGGACTGGGATTCCGAGGCCAGTATCAAAAGGCCATTCGTGGACCCAGCGTCAACGAGTTGTTCCTTGGCCAGACCGTCAGCTTCGACGGTGCGGAAGATCCATGCGGAACCGATGATGCAGCGGTCGCGGGTAGCACCTTGGGTGCGGCCTGTCTTGCTGGGGGTGTCCCCGCGGCACAATTGGGCAGCGAAAACCTGACCAACCCTGACTTGGTAAATCCGCCGACGACCGTTTTGGGTAACAGCAATCTGCGCGAGGAAAAGTCGACAACCTGGACAGTGGGTGGCGTCCTGACGCCTCGCGGGCTTCCCGGCTTTTCGGCAACCGTCGATTATTATAATATAAAAATCGACGGTTACATTTCTCGTCTTGGCCAGAGTAACCTGTTCCAAGCTTGCTATGTCTACTCTCTAGATCAATATTGCGACGCATTCAGCCGCAACAATCAGGGTCAAGTTGAGCGGATTGTCGATACCAATCTGAATTCAGGTGGTCTGAAGACCAACGGGATCGATGTTGGTCTTGCTTACAGCTTCTTGATCGGGGATAGCAGCAAGATCGCACTGAGCTTCAACGGTTCCCGCCTCCTGAAATATGACTTTACGCCTATCGTTGGGGTACCGTTGGTCAATGAATGTGCCGGTCGCTTCGGGAACAGCTGTGGGCAACCTACGCCAAAGTGGAAGCATTCCGCCCGCGCCACGTACATCAACGGGCCTTTCACACTATCGACATCGTGGCGCTATCTGAGCAAAGTGACCGATGATAATGACGATGTAGATTTCTTCTATGAGAAATTCAAAGCGCAAAACTACATCGATTTTGCTGTGGCGTTTGAAGCAAGTGACAACTTCACTCTCACCGGTGGTGTCAACAACGCGTTCGATAAGAAGCCTCCGCTTGCAGCCTCGTCGCAACAAGGTGGCAACGGTGAACAGTCGAACACCTACCCTAATGTTTATGACGTAATGGGTCGTTCGTTCTTTGTGACCGGCAAGCTGCGCTTTTAATCAAGGCAGACTAGCAACTTAAAAAAAGAGGGCCGGAGTCATTTGCTCTGGCCCTCTTTCTGTTTACCTCACTGCCAACACCAAAGCCCCATCACCCTCATCCACCTGCACGGTGGCACCATCAGGCACATCGCCGCGTAGGATCATGTCGGCAAGCGGGTCCTGTAGATATCGCTGCACCGCGCGCTTCAACGGACGTGCGCCGTACACCGGGTCGTAGCCGACGCGGCCCAGCCATGCCCGCGCGCCGTCCGTAAGGTTCAGCGTTACCTTGCGGTCCTTCAACAGCTTTTGCACGCGGCCGACCTGGATATCCACGATCGGACCCATATGCTCGGCTGCCAGGCGATGGAACGGGATGATCTCGTCCAGTCGGTTCAGGAACTCCGGGCGGAAATGGGCGCGGACGATTTCCTTCACCTGCGGCTCGACATCCTCCACTTTCTGGCCATCCGTCATGTTCGACAGGTACTGGCTGCCCAGGTTCGACGTCAGCACGATGATGCTGTTGGTGAAGTCGACCGTGCGGCCCTGCCCATCGGTCAGGCGGCCGTCGTCCAGCACCTGCAACAGGATGTTGAACACGTCGCCATGCGCCTTTTCGACTTCATCGAACAGGATCACTTGATAGGGCCGCCGCCGGATCGCTTCGGTCAGCACGCCGCCTTCCTCGTAGCCGACATAGCCCGGAGGCGCGCCGATCAGCCGCGCGACGGAGTGCTTCTCCATGAATTCGCTCATGTCGATACGGACCATCGCGCTGCTGTCGTCGAACAGGAATTCGGCGAGCGCCTTGGTCAACTCGGTCTTGCCGACGCCGGTGGGGCCGAGGAACAGGAACGACCCGAGCGGCCTGTTAGGGTCCTGGAGACCCGCGCGGCTGCGACGCACGGCAGTCGATACGGCCTTCACCGCATCGGCCTGACCGATCACGCGCTTGCCGATCTCGGTTTCCATTGCCAGCAGTTTCTCGCGCTCGCCTTCCATCATCCGCTCGACCGGGATGCCGGTCCAGCGGGCGACGACGCCTGCGATATCCTCCGCCGTCACTTCCTCGCGGAGCATTGCGCCTTCCGAAGCGGTGGCCGCTGCGGCTAGCTGCTTCTCCAATTGCGGGATCGTGCCGTAGGACAGCTCGCTCATCTTCGCGAGGTCGCCCGCGCGCTGGGCCTGCTCCAGTTCAAGGCGCGCGGCCTCAAGCTGTTCCTTGATCCGGGACTCGCCCGCGATCTTGTCCTTCTCGGCCTGCCAGCGCTGCGTCAGTTCGGCCGATTGCTGCTCCAGATTGGCGAGGTCCTCCTCCAGCGCCGTGAGCCGGTCTTGCGACGCGCGGTCGGTTTCCTTTTTCAGCG
This sequence comes from Sphingobium sp., assembly GCF_033795625.1. Lineage (GTDB taxonomy): Bacteria > Pseudomonadota > Alphaproteobacteria > Sphingomonadales > Sphingomonadaceae > Sphingobium. The sequence goes on from NZ_JARYGI010000013.1 coordinate 71,831, forward strand.
CCTCGCGCTCGATCTTGAGCTGGATGATGCGCCGGTCGAGATTTTCGATTTCCTCGGGCTTGCTCTCCACCTCCATGCGGAGCCGCGACGCCGCCTCGTCCATCAGGTCGATGGCTTTGTCCGGCAGGAACCGGTCCGTGATGTAGCGGTGCGAGAGCGTCGCGGCGGAGACCAGCGCGCTGTCGGTGATCCGGACGCCATGGTGCAGCTCGTATTTCTCCTTGAGGCCGCGCAGGATCGACACGGTGTCTTCCACCGTCGGTTCGCCCACGAACACGGGTTGGAAGCGCCGTTGCAGCGCCGGGTCCTTCTCCACATGCTTGCGATATTCGTCCAGCGTGGTCGCCCCGATGCAGTGCAGTTCACCGCGTGCAAGGGCAGGCTTCAGAAGATTTGAGGCATCCATCGCGCCTTCGCCCTTGCCCGCGCCGATCAGCGTATGCATCTCGTCGATGAACAGGACGATCTGGCCTTCCGCGCCCTTTACTTCGTCGAGCACGCCCTTCAGCCGCTCCTCGAATTCGCCGCGATATTTCGCACCCGCAATCAGCGACCCCATGTCGAGCGCCATCAGCGTGCGGTCCTTCAGCGTATCGGGCACGTCGCCATTGGCGATGCGCAGGGCGAGGCCCTCGGCGATCGCGGTCTTGCCGACGCCGGGTTCGCCGATCAGCACGGGATTGTTCTTGGTGCGACGGGCGAGGATCTGGACGGTGCGGCGGATTTCCTCGTCTCGGCCGATCACGGGGTCGAGCTTGCCGTCGCGGGCCGCTTGGGTGAGGTCGCGGGCGAATTTCTTGAGCGCGTCATAGCGATCCTCCGCCGACGCGGTATCAGCGGTCCGTCCGCCGCGAAGCTGGTTGATCGCGGCATTCAGTGCCTCGGCCTTTACGCCCGCGGCGGTTAGCGCCTTACCTGCCGTGGAGGTCGGGGAGAGGGCGAGCGCGAGCAACAGCCGCTCGACCGTGACGTAGCTGTCGCCGGCCTTCTGCGCGACCTGCTCCGCCTGATCGAGCACGCGCACGGAGTCATTGTCGAGCCCCGGCGTCTGCTGCGCGCCGCTTCCGGAGACCGCGGGCACCCTGGCCAATGCCGCGTCGGTTTCGCGCATGGCTGTGGCGGGGTCGCCGCCCGCCGCGCGTATCAGGCCGGATGCCATGCCTTGCTCGTCTTCGAGCAGCGCCTTCAAGAGATGCTCCGGGCTGATCCGCTGATGGTTCATGCGGATCGCGACGGTCTGCGCAGATTGCAGGAAACCCTTGGCGCGGTCTGTGAATTTTTCGAGGTTCATATCATTGCCCTAAACCAGATACAGGCACGGATATGGTGTTGCTGAAAAGACACACAAGGGTGGGATGAAAAATTCCGTTCACCCTGAGCGAAGTCGAAAGGTTTCGCTGAACGCAGTGAGTTGCTTGGCCTGCGGCTCAGCTTGACCCTTCGACAAGCTCAGGGCGAAAGGTGGAGATGCTACTTCTTGGCCTTCTTCGCCCCCGGTGCAAACACATCGCCGAAGAAGTCCTTTTCATACCACATCGGAGCTACGTCGCTGTCCGCCATCGCACGCGTGATCCGGTAGTTCGCTTCGGCAAAGCGCGCCCCGGCTTCCCAGTCTATCTTCTGGTTCATGTCGTCGCCGGGATGGTGGTAATTGCCCGACAGGAACGTCTCCCACGCTTTCGCCCCGCCATTGGCATAGCCAGTCGCGAGGAAGACGGCGGGTACGCCCTGCTTCACGAACATATAATGGTCAGAGCGCACGAAGATGCTCTCCTGCGGCATCGGATCGGGCGCGAGCTTCAGGTTCATCGGCGCGACGGCCTTGGCAACGATAGGGCCGAGCGTCGAGTGGTCCGCTCCGAAGGCGATCACGTCCGTAAAGGGATAAAGCAGCAGCGGCATGTCCAGATCGACATTGCCGACGATTCTGTCGGCCGGAACGCTCGGGTGACGTGCGAAATAATCTGCTCCCAGCAGCCCGCGCTCTTCCGCCGTGGAGGCGAGGAAGATGATCGAGCGGCGCGGTTTCGTCGTTGCGCTTGCGGCGGCGCGCGCTACCTCAAGCATCGTCGCTATGCCCGCCGCATTATCTAGCGCGCCATTGTTGATGCGGTCCTTGTCCGCCGGTTCGCCCGCCTTCGCCTTGCTGATGCCGATATGGTCGAGATGCGCGGACAGCACGACATGTTCGCTGGCAAGCTTGGGGTCGGACCCTGGCAGGATCGCCGCGACATTTGGGCTGGTGATCCGCTTGCTCGTGCTTTCGTTCTGAATGCGGATCCTGGTCTTCAGCGCAAAGCCCTTGGGGCGACCGCCAGCCTTGTCTGCTTCCTTGCGGATCGTGGCGAGCGACTTTGGCGCGCCCGCGAACACTGCGTCCGCAGCCGGGCCGTTGAGCGACGCGGAGGCGCGGATGGCCGGCGCTTCGTCGAACGCCTTGCCGTCCTTGCCGACCCAGGTGAAGCTCGACGCATCAGCGGTTTGCAGCATCCGCTCCCATGGCCGCGCCTTCATCGACTGGAGAGTACCCACGCTGATGATGCCGATTGCGCCATGGCGCTGCGCCGCTTCCGCCTTGGTTGCGCCAACATGCGCACCTTCCTCGCTCGGCATCCCCTTGGGGAAGCCGCGCAGGGTGACGACGATTTTCCCCTTCACGTCCAGTCCGGCATAGTCGTTGAGCCCCAGCGGCGCGCTTTCGATGCCATAGCCGACGAAAACCAGCGGTGCGGATATGTCCAGCTTGGGCTCATTCGCATTGGTGCCGATCAGCACCTCGGTCGCATGCTTCCAGCTTTTCTCCGCGCCCGCGCCGCTGATCGTCACGGTACCCGGCGTTGCGCCTCGGTCGGTCTGCTGGAAAGTGACGATCTGATACCAGCTCCCATTTTCACCGCCCGGTTTCAGGCCCAAGGCGTCAAACCGAGTGGCGACGTAGCGAGCCGCGATCTCTAAGCCCTTGCTGCCGGTGTCGCGCCCTTCGAGCATGTCGTCGGCAAGGAACGCGACGTGGGCGCGCACGCCTTCGGGCGTGAACACCGGCAAGTCGGCCGTCTTGTCGCCTTGGGCGAGGGCGGAAGTGGATAGCAAAGCAAGCGTCAGCGCTGCGCCGAGGGAACGGATAGTCATGGGAAAGCTTCTCTCCGGAAGTTGGCTTGGGCAAGCGCCCGCTGCCGTTAAAACTAAAGCTGCGAAAGGCGCTGTCCAGCGGAAAGCGTATTGCGCCGCTAAAACGGCTCGCTATTCTGCTTGGCATCGCGATCGGCTCATCGCCGGTCAGCTTGCGTCTTTGAAGGATCTTCATGCCTCCCATTCTCGCCCCCCGTATCGCGCTGGCGCTCGCCGCTTCGCCGTTGGCTCTTGCCGTGCCGTTCGCACCCGTTATTGCGCAGCAAGCCGCGGCGTCGAAGCCCGCGCCGGTCGAGGATCTCGTCGCCGCCGTCAAGATTCCCTATGATCAGTTCACGCTGAAAAACGGCCTGCGCGTCATCGTCCATACCGACCGAAAGGCGCCGGTCGTCGCCACGTCGATCTGGTACGATGTCGGCTCCAAGCATGAACCGAAAGGGAAAACCGGCTTTGCCCATCTGTTCGAGCATCTGATGTTCAATGGATCGGAAAACTCACCCGGCGACTTCTTCGAGCCGCTGCAACAGGTCGGCGCGACGGATTTCAATGGCACCACCTGGTTCGACCGCACCAACTATTTCCAAACGGTGCCCAAGTCCGCGCTGGAGGTTGCGCTGTTCCTGGAAAGCGACCGCATGGGCCATCTGCTCGGCGCGGTGACGCAGGAGAAGCTGGATAACCAACGCGGCGTCGTTCAGAACGAAAAGCGGCAGGGAGACAACCAGCCCTATGGCCTCGTCGAATATGCTCAGCTGGAAGGGCTGCTGCCTGCGGGGCACCCCTATGCGCACTCGACCATCGGATCGATGGCGGATCTGGATGCAGCCAGCCTCGCGGATGTGAAGGGCTGGTTCACGGATCATTATGGCCCCAACAATGCCGTGCTGGTGCTGGCGGGCGACATCGACGTCGCCACGGCAAAGCCGCTGGTTCAGAAATATTTCGGCGACATCCCGGCGGGCAAGAAGGTCCAGCCCGTCAATGTGCCGGTCCCATCGCTGCCCGCACGCAAGGACGAGGTGATGAAGGATCGCGTAGCGACCACGCGGCTTTACCGCTGGTGGGCGGTGCCGGGCCTTAACGATCCGGCCGAAACGCCGCTGGAGATCGGGGCCAGCGTTTTGGGTGGCCTTGCCAGCTCGCGGCTCGACAATGAACTGGTTCGCAAGCAGCAGGTGGCCGTTGCCGTAACCGCCTCGCTTCAGGACTTCGCGCAGCTATCGTTCTTCGAAGTGACGGTGGACGTGAAACCCGGCGTCGACGCGAAGATGGTTGGCGAAAAGCTGGATGCGCTGCTCAAAGACTATTTTGCAAAGGGACCGACGGCGGATGAAGTGGCGCGGGTCGCGACCTCCAGCATCTCGGGCACCATCGGCGGGCTCGAATCCGTCGGCGGCTTTTCCGGCAAAGCCGTCACGCTGGCGGAGGGCGCGCTCTACTCCAACGACCCCTCCTTCTACGCCAAGCAGTTGAAGGAAATGGCCGAGGCGACGCCAGCGCAAGTCACGGCTGCGATGCAGAAATGGCTGACGCGTCCGGTCTTCGCACTGACGGTCGAGCCGGGCGAGCGCGCCGCCTATCAGAATGCGGGCGGCAAGACCGCGATCCGCAGCGGCGTCGTCAGTGCGCCAGCCTTTTACCGGATGCCCGAGGACGGCGGCGCGGGGAAGGCGACCATCGATATGGCCGCGCTTGCAACCAGCGCGCCGCGGACCGCAGTCGATCGCAGCAAGCTGCCGCAGGTGGGCGCAGTCCCGAACATCGATTTCCCGACTGTCGAGACCACTACGCTGTCGAATGGCATCAAGGTGCATTTCGCCCGTCGCGAGACAGTGCCGACGCTGCGCCTCTCGGTCGTGTTCGATGCCGGCAACGCCGCCGATCCGCATGACAAGCTTGGTACGCAGGCGATGACGCTGGCGATGCTGAAAGAAGGCACGCGCACGCGCAACAGCATCCAGATCGCCGAGGAGCAGGAACGCCTGGGTGCGGCCATCGCTGTCGGCGCGAGCATGGATCGCACCAGCGTATCGCTTTACTCGCTGATGCCGAACCTGGCCCCCTCGCTCGACCTGCTGGCGGACGTGATCAAGAACCCCGCTTTCGACGCGAAGGAGCTGGAGCGAGTACGCGCCCAGCAGCTTTCCAAGATCGCGCAGGAACTGACGCAGCCGCAGGCGCTGGCAAGCCGCACCCTGCCGCCGCTCATCTATGGCAAGGATCATCCCTATGGTGTGCCGTCCAGTGGCACTGGCGACCCAGCGGTGGTCAAGGCGCTGACGCCGAATGATCTGGCGAGCTTCCACAACAAGTGGATACGCGGCGACAATGCGGAAATCTTTGCGGTCGGCGACACGACTTTGGCTGAATTGAAGCCGATGCTGGAGGCGCGCTTCGGCACCTGGCGGATGACACGTGACTTGCCGGGCAAGAAGAATTTCGAGGTGCCCGTACCGGCCGCGCAATCCCGCATCGTGCTTGTCGATCGTCCGCAATCACCGCAGTCGGTGATCTATGGCGGCCAGCTTCTGAATGCCAAGGGAACGGACGACCTCGTCACTTTCCTGTCCGCAAACGACATTGTCGGCGGCAATTTCCTCAGCCGGATCAACATGGACCTGCGCGAGACGAAGGGCTGGTCATACGGCGTATTCTCGACTGTCAATCGTTTCGAGAACCAGTTGCCCTATATCATTGTCGCGCCAGTGCAGGCGGACCAGACCGGCCCCTCTATCGCCGCGCTTAAAGGGCAGATGAAGGACTTCCTGTCGACCAAGGGAGTGACGCCCGCGGAACTGGAGCGGACCGTCAACGGCAGCACACGCGAACTGGCGGGCAGCTTCGAGACGTCCGCCGACGTGCTGGGCGAGATGCAACGGGATGTGCTCTTCAAGCGCCCGTTCGATTATGTCGAGACACTGGCCGATCGCTACAAGGCTCTCACCGCGCCACAACTTGACACTATGGCGCGCAAGATGATCGATCCGGATAAGATCACCTGGGTCGTCGTCGGCGACAAGGCTGTCGTCATGCCTCAGCTGCAAAAGCTTGGCATTCCGATCACGGTCGTTGACAGCGCCTCCATAGCCACCAAATAGGCCCTACGGATCTTCAGGAGAAAACAAGATGGCAACAGTCGACGGCGCTTATGATTGCGTGACCAAGACTCCGATGGGGGACCAGACGAGCGTCTTCACGGTCATCAGCAACGGCGATACTTTCCATGGCACGAATGCGGGGCCGCTTGGCTCGCTGGACGTCAAGGATGGTAAAGTGGACGGCAATCGGCTCACGTGGAAGATGGACATGACCGTTCCGATGCCGATGACGCTGGAAGCCGAGGGGGTGGTCGAGGGCGACACGTTGACCGCCACGGTGACGCTGGGCGCGTTCGGATCGGCCGCAATGACGGGCAAGCGCCGCGCCTGACACTAAGTTGAGCCACAACAAGAAGGCCCGCCAGTCACGCGACTGGCGGGCCTTCTTGTTTCATTCGCTGGCGATCAGAAGCGATAGCCGAGCGAGAATTGCAGCACCGGATAGACCTTGTAGCTGTCGATATCGTCCTGCAGGTCCCGGCGCTCCGCCTCGATGTCTTCGGCACGGATCATCGCATTGCTGGCGACGAAATCATGCAGGCGCACGGTACCCTGGAACATCGCGCCAGCATCGACGCCGAACGCCAGACCTGGCCGAATGCCGCCGCCATAGCCCAGCGTCAGCGTCGGCGCGAAGTTCTTGGTCTTCGCGCGGCCACTCAGCGTACCGATCTGGGCAGGGGTGTAAGTCGTGCCGTTGATGGTGACGGGGCCGCTGGGGGTAGCGACGACACGACCCTTGTTGCCATTGCTGCGTGCGCCCGCCGAAATGCGGAAGCCGCTATTGAAGGGATACAGATCGACCATGACACCGCCCGAGCGGAGCTTGACCTTGCCATCATAGTCGAGATCGTCTGAATCGAACCCCTGGCTGAAGGAGAGGAATGTGGCGTTGCCGCGGAGGCCGAAATGGTCCGATGCGCGGTAGGAGACTTCCGGACCTATGCCCAGCGAGCCGCCGGTCACGCCGACGGTCACGCGGGCGGCGTCCTGCGCGATGGCAGGTGTAGCGGCGGCAGAGAGAAGGAGAATAGCGGGAAGCAGGGGAAGAAAACGCATGGAGGCTCTCGCACGGAAGCAGGGGTGGGCACGTCCAGCGCTGGCTGCACCGGACACCGATCCTGCTTAAGTGGAGATAGTTAAAATTATAGTAGCCCTAATCAGATTACCCTAAAAAAGTTCAATGAGCAGAACGGCTTACGTTGCCGGTGCGAAACGAAAAGGCCCGTCGGTTCTACAACCGACGGGCCTTTCGAGATCCGAAGCCCGGATCAATATTGAACAGTCACCGTCACGGCACGGCGGTTTTGCGCCCAGGCGCCTTCGTCCGATCCCATCGCGGCCGGGCGTTCCTTGCCGTAGCTGATCGTCGTGATCCGCGATGAGGCAATGCCCAATGACGCAAGATAATTCTTCGCCGAGTTTGCGCGCTTTTCGCCGAGGGCAAGGTTGTAGTCGCGGGTGCCGCGCTCGTCGGCATGACCTTCGATCGTCACGCGAACATTCGGATTGGCCTGCAACCACTGTGCCTGGCTCTGCAGGATGCTCTGGTCCTGTGAATCGATTTCGAACTGATCGGTGTCAAACAGGATGCGATCGGCGGCGACGCTCGCCACGAAGTCTTCCTGGCTGCCCTTGACGGGCCCCGAGGTGCCAGCGCCGGTGTCCGTCACGCTGCTATTGTCAGCGGGAGCGGGGGGTAGTTCCTGCGGGGGCTTCTTCGAGCATGCGGCAAGCGAGATAACGGCAGTGGCCATCAACAGGCTCCGGGACAATGCGTTCATGATGTTCTCCTCTGGATGGTAGTATGTGCCGATCCGTCTGATGCTCGTGGATGCTTGGCTCTGATTGTTACGCTGTCAAGACGATTACGCTTGATGGCTCCTCCGGTTCCCTCGGCTCAGGGCAGAAGCGGCCCCCACGCCGGGTCGGAACCGTTAAGCGGCGTCGGAATGCGGCGTTCGTTCACGCCGGTCAGATCGACCTGCCACACCTGACTGGCGCCGGTGCGACCCGCGCTCGTCCGGAAGAACTGCAGCACGCGGCCGTTAGGCGACCAGCTTGGTTGCTCATCCTGCCAGCCGTTGGTCAGGATTCGCTCATTGTCGCCGCTTGGCGTCATGACTGCGACCTTGAAGTCGCCGCTGATCTTGGTGAAGGCGATAAGATCGCCACGCGGCGACCATTCGGGCGTCGCATAGCGCCCGCCGCCATGGCTGATCCGCTGCTGGCCCGACCCATCGGCATTCATCACGTAGAGTTGCTGACCACCTGAGCGATCACTCTCGAACACGATCTTGCTGCCGTCCGGCGAATAGCTGCCACCTACGTCGATGGCGGGGGAGGTCGTCAGCCGGACCGGCGCGCCGCCCTGTGCCGACACACGATAGATGTCGGTATTGCCGCCGACCGCCATCGAGAACAGCAAGTTGCGCCCATCCGGCGACCAGCGCGGTGCGAAGGTCGCGTTGCCGCTTTCCGTCACCAGCCGCTGCTTGCCGGTGCCTATGTCATATACGAAGATGCGGACGCGGTTGGCGAGGTAACTCACATAAACGATGGACTTGTAATCCGGCGAGAAGCGCGGGGTGAGGGCAAGGCTCTGGCCATTGGTGATGAAGCGGTGGTTTGCCCCGTCGCTGTCCATGATCGCCAGCCGCTTGACGCGCTTGTCCTTGGGCCCGCTTTCCGCAATGTAAGCTATGCGGCTGTCGAAGAACGGACTTTCTCCCGATAAGCGGGCGTAGATCGCATCGGCGCATTTATGTGCCGCCCGCCGCCAATCACCGGGGCTGACGACATAGCCTTGCCGCGTCAGTTCGGACTTCAGCGCAACGTCATATAGGTAGCAGCCGACCGTAATGTCGGCATTGCCGCCGGTCGACCGCACGAAGCCCTGCACGAGCGCTTCGTAGCTGCCCCATTTGTCATAGGATGGGAAAGTCACTTCCGGCACCGTCACGCCCGGCATTCCGCCCGGACCCGAAGGCTCGAACAGGCCCGAACCGCGCAAGTCCGAGGCAATCACTTCCGCGATCTTGCGTCCCAGTTCGTCCGTCGTGCCCGCGGGCGTGCTGACCGACTGCTGTGCTGGCATGGCGGGCACGGCGATCTTGAGGTTGGATGCACTCTCGTCCGTCACGTCGACGCTGAGCTGCGCATGGACCGGAGCGGATAGCACTCCGATCGTCAATGTCGCCGCGGCGGCGAATTTCTTCCAGTCGATCATTGCGATAGCCTCTTGTCGAATGCGATGCGGAGGGATTTCCAGCCGTCATAAAGGTCAGGCGGCAGTTTGAACGGAGCGGCCAGCCGAATAGCCTTCACTGCGAGTTCCTGATGCAGCTTGACTTGCGCCCGGTTGCTCGCAGTCACGCCGGTCGTATCGACCACTTCGGGTGAACCGGAGATCGCGCCGCTACGTGTCAGTTCTACCGCGACGATCGTGCGCAATTTTTCTGCATCCGCGCCGGTGGGCGCTTTCCAGTGCGGCTTCAACTGTCGGCGGATTTCCCCGTCCAGCGCGGCCTTTTGCTTTGCGCCCACTACGGAGGCTGCGGGCGCGGCCGGGGCAGGGGAGGGTGCCGCTTCGCTCTCGATCCCTTTCAGGAAGTCGGGGCCGAGTTGAGAGCCGCGGGGCCGGTCGGCCTTGCCTTTGCCGGTCGCTGCGGCGGGCTTGGCGGGTGCGGGCTTCGCTTGCGCCTTGCTGGGAGTGGACTTCGCAGGCGCAGGCTTTGCCTTCGCGGGGGCCGGCTTGGCGCGCTCGGCGGGCGGCGTCACCTTGGCAGGCTTGGCTTTCTCGGGCGCAGGTTTTGGCGCGGGCGGCTTGGGTTTTGCGCGCTCCACCGGACGTGTTGCAGGCGCCGGCTTGGGTACTGGCTTGGGCGTTGGCGGTGTCGGCTTGGGCGGAGGTGGCGGCGCGACTTCGGGCTCGGACGGCGCGGGTTCGCTGGGCGCTGGCTCTGCCGTCTCCCCCACTTCAGGCGCTACGCTGGGGGGCGGCGGCTGGCGCGATATCTCCGGCGCGGCGGATCGCAGCGCGACTTCGTCCACCAGACTCACGTCCATTGGCGGGGAGTTCAGCTTCAGCGGATTGGGCGTCGTGAGAAAGCCAGTCGAAAGCGCACTGAACAGCAGCACATGCACCGCCGTCGCAATGCCAAAGCCAATCTTCTCGGACCGTTCCATATTCAGCGGCCTTTACGGCTGCGCGTCTGAACGCGTGCTGGCTGCGCCTGCTCCAGCCGGGGTGTCGGCAACGCTGGTGCTGACGAGCGCGACCTTGTTGAGGCCCGCCGCGTTCAACTCGCCCATCACATCCATCACCCGCCCGTAATCGAGGGCGGTGTCAGCACGCAGGAATATCTGCGGCGGCTCCATCCCCGCATTGGCCGAACGGATTTCCGCAAGCCTGCTGGGCAGGTCAGCCATGGTGACTTGCGCGTCATTCACGAACAGACCGCCATCCCGGTCAAGGGAAACGACCGTGGGCTTCTGGTCTTGATCCAGCCCCTTCGCCTTGCTGTCAGGCAGGTTCACCGGAACGCCCGTCACCAGTAGCGGCGCCGTCACCATGAAGATGATGAGCAGCACCAGCATCACGTCGACCAGCGGCGTAACGTTGATGTCCGCCATCGGCGCGCGACGGCCGCCGCGACGGCTGGATGGAGGGCCACTCATCGCCATCAGCGCTGGCTTTCTAGTTCACGGCTGAGCGTGGCGTAGAACGCGTCGGCAAAACGATGCAGTCCCGCCTCGATCCGGTTGATGGCATGGCTGAAGCGGTTATACGCGATCACCGCCGGGATAGCCGCGAACAGGCCGATGGCCGTCGCGAACAATGCCTCGGCAATGCCTGGCGCCACGACGGCAAGACTGCTGTTCTGCTCCGCTGCAATCGATGTGAACGCGCGCATGATGCCCCACACGGTTCCGAACAACCCGACAAATGGCGCGACGCTGCCGATGGTGGCAAGGATGTTCAGCCGATCCGAAAGCCGGTCGACTTCCGCCGCGGACGCGCTGCTCATAGCCGTGGAGAGCCGGTCGCGCGTGCCTTCGCGGTCGATCGTCTTGGATGCTGTTGAGCGCCGCCATTCGGACACCCCTGCCGCCATCACCTTGGCGCTCGGCAGTTCCGCCTTTGCCCGCGTTTCATAAAAGCGGTCGATGTCGTCGGTCTGCCAGAAATCATTCTCGAATTGCGCCGACGTCTTGCGGGTGCGGCGCAACGATATCCCGAAACCGATGATAATCGCCCATGTCCAGATGCTGGCCAGCAGCAGGCCGAGCATGACGGCCTTCACCACGATGTCGGCCTGAAGGAACAGGGCCAGCGGCGATATGGTGGCGGCGTCGGTGGCGAGAGTAAGGGCGGGCATGGTCATGAAGAAAGATCTTCCCCTTGGGCAAGGCGCTTGAAAATGGCGATCCAGGGCTTTGGCTGCCGTTGCGGGCGGCCCTGAGGTGTAAGATAGGCGGCGGTTACAGTTCCGTCGGTCACTATTTCCCCGTCGCGTATGACCGTCTGATGAATGGCGCAGGTTGCCGCACCGATTGTGGTAACATGGCTCCGGACGATCAGGTCGTCATCCAGGCGCGCCGGGCGACGATAGGCAATGCTAACGTCCGCCACGGCATAGACGCCATCTCCGCTTTCCTGATGCGCGCGCTGGTCGATCCCGGCGAGCCGCAGCATGTCCGAGCGGGCGCGCTCCATGTAGCGCAGATAATTGGCGTGATAGACAACCCCCGACAGGTCCGTGTCCTCGAAATACACCCGCACCGGAAAATAGTGCACGCCGCCTGCAAACCGTCCCGTCGCAGGGCGGATGTCGGTCAGGTCGGGCGCGGAAAGGGGAGCAACGCTCATGCCCGCCGTTTAACCATGATCGGACTCGAGGGCAAAGGCGTAAAATGGCTATGGCTTCACCATTTGGTCGGCAGGGAGGGGCAACTGGTCGGCAAAGCGGACTGGTGCCATGTTCAGCGCCTGCCAAGAGGCGCCTTTGCGGGAACCTTCGGCAGTAAGGCCGGTTAGTGGCGCATACTCGAAACAGGAGATGCGTCATGGCTTATGATACGGATACTACTGCGTTCGAACGGGATGATGCCCACAACCTGATCGCTTCCGACCGAGTGGAGGGTACGGCCGTCTACAATCGTGAAGGTGAAAAGCTGGGATCGGTGCACCACTTCATGGTGGGCAAGCGGAATGGCAAGGTGAGCTATGCCGTGATGAGCTTCGGTGGTTTTCTCGGCGTCGGCGAGCGTTACCATCCACTCCCTTGGGACGCGCTGACCTACGATACGGACCTTGGCGGCTATGTCGTCGATCTCGACGAGGATAAGCTCAAGGGTGCCCCCTCTTACGAGCGGGGGCAGGAACCGTCTTACGACCAGGCTTACGGCTCCCAGGTCTATGGCTATTACGGCTTCGGCTACTGAGATCCGTCAGGAAGCGGGCTCTCATCCGATTACATAGGAACAGCGTAATGACCATGCCAGCTATCGGAAATAATGAGAGCCCGCTGGCCTCCAATCCGCTTCTCGCCTTCTGGGCCATGCCGTTCATCCTGTCTCAAGCGTGGATGACGGCATGGCTGGGAGCCGCCAGGCGCGGGGACGAGGCTGAGCGGAACCAGGTGGAGGGGCAGATCCCGGTGCCCACCGTGTTTCAGGACAAGAAAGACCACGAACTCTTCGCCTGAAAGCCTTTCAGTCGAAGAGTCCTTCCTGCGCGCCCTCCGGCGGGTTGAGCCCCAGATGCTTCCATCCGCCAGCGTTCAGGCAGCGGCCGCGGGCGGTGCGGGCGATCAATCCCAACTGGATGAGATAGGGCTCGATCACTTCCTCGATGGTGTCGCGAGGCTCCGATAGTCCCGCCGCCAGTGTCTCCACGCCCACCGGCCCGCCGCGATAAATGTCGGCGATCATCGTCAGGTAGCGCCGGTCCATCTGGTCCAGCCCGAGATGGTCGACGTCCAGCCGCAAAAGCGCCGCGTCCGCGATCTGCGCATCGACAGTCTCATGCCCCGCCACATTGGCAAAGTCGCGGACCCGCCGCAGCAGCCTGCCGGAAATGCGCGGCGTGCCGCGTGACCGGCGCGCGATCTCTGTCGAGCCGTCATCCGTCAGGCGCAAACCCAGCAGACCCGCCGCGCGCCGCACCACCAACTCCAGCTCCGGCACGGTATAGAATTGCAGCCGGATGGGAATCCCAAAGCGGTCGCGGAGCGGTGTCGTCAGCAATCCCTGGCGGGTCGTCGCTCCGACTAGTGTAAAGCGCGGCAAGTCGATCCGCACCGAACGTGCTGAAGGCCCTTCTCCGATCATCAGGTCAAGCGCCCGGTCTTCCATTGCGGGATAGAGGATTTCTTCGACGGCAGGGGCCAGCCGGTGGATCTCGTCCACGAACAGCACGTCGCCTTCGTCGAGATTGGTCAGCAGTGCCGCGAGATCGCCCGACTTTGCGATCACAGGTCCTGAGGTGGCGCGGAAGCCGACGCCCATCTCCTTGGCGACGATCTGCGCCAGCGTCGTCTTGCCAAGGCCCGGAGGCCCGAAGAACAGCACATGGTCGAGCGCTTCGCCCCGCTGCCGCGCCGCCTGAATGAATATGCGCAGATTCTCGCGCGCTGTCTTCTGCCCGACGAATTCGTCCAGCGACTTCGGTCGCAACGCCGCGTCGGCATCCTCGGCGCGGCGAACGGGGGTGATGATGCGGTCGGCGTCAGTCATGAAACACGTTCAGCATGACGGGTGAGCAAGGGTCCGTCACTTCGCCGCCTTCCGCAACGCCAGCCGCACCAGTGTATCAAGCGACGCGCCATCGCCGAGGTCTGCTTCAGCCGCCGCGACGGCGGCGCTGGCTTCACCCGGTTTGAAGCCTAGATTCTGCAAGGCCGATACCGCGTCCGCGCCATGGCTTCCGACCGGAAGAGCCACCATTCCCGCGGCCATTGCTGCGCCCGCGGGCGCAACGCCGATCTTGTCCTTCAATTCATTGACAATCCGCATCGCGAGCTTTGGTCCCACGCCATTCGCCCGCGCCACCATCGCCTTGTCGCCCATCGCGATCGCACGGTGGACTTCGGCGGGTTCCAATGCCGAGAGGATCGCCAGCGCCACGCGCGCGCCCACGCCCTGCACGCCTGTCAGCAGGCGAAACCAATCCCGCTCCTCAGCGCTGGCAAAGCCCATCAGCCGGATCGCGTCTTCGCTGACTAGCATCTCGGTGTGAATCGTGACGGCCTCGCCCACGAAACCCAGGGCGGACAAGGTGCGGGAGGAGGCTCCCACCAAATAGCCGACGCCGCCGACATCGATAACCGCATGGTCGGTTCCGGTGCTGTCGAGGCGGCCTGATAGTTTCGCGATCATGTTATGTTCTTTAGCGTCATTAACCGCGCAGGCGCAAACCCGAAGTTATGTCCGCAAACCTGTGGAAAGCCTCGATTGTTGGAAATGTTGGATCGCGCAAAAGCCGTTAGATCCTCCACATCACGTTCCGGTTCTAACGTCCGATCCGCCGCGCCGTGGCACTATGATGAGCATGGGTGATGGCGACCGCCAGCGCGTCGGCCGCATCCGACCCTGCAATCGCCGCGCCGGGCAGCAACCGCGTCACCATCGCATGCACCTGATCCTTGCTGGCATTGCCGACGCCGACGACCGACTTCTTGACCAGCCGTGCCGCATATTCGCCAACCTCGATCCCCGACCGCGCCGCGTTCAGCAGACAGATGCCGCGCGCCTGTCCCAGCTTCAGTGTCGATTGCGGATTGGCGTTGACGAACACTTCCTCCACAGCCGCCGCACTCGGCCGATGCTGGAGGATGAGGTCCGTCAGCGCGGCGTCCAGCGCCAGCAACCGCGCCGACAGTGCAGCCTTACTGTCCGTCTTGATCTGCCCGTTGCCGATGTGGCTCAGCCGATTGCCGTCGACGGCGATCAGACCCCAGCCTGTCGTCCCAAGGCCGGGGTCAAGCCCAAGCAGGATCAGCCGAGTTTCTCCATAACGTCCTCGGACACTTCGTAATTGCCCCAGACAGTCTGCACGTCGTCATCGTCTTCCAGCGCATCGACCAGCTTGAGGAGCGAGGTCGCGTTGTTCTCGTCCAGTTCGACCGTGGTCTGCGGTTTCCACGCGAGCTTGGCGCTTTCGGCGGCGCCCAATTTGGCTTCCAGCGCCTTCGACACTTCGTGCAGCGCATCCATCGCGGTCCAGATTTCGTGCTCGTCTTCGTTCGAGACGACATCTTCCGCGCCAGCTTCCAAAGCAGCCTCGAAGATGTTGTCCGCGTCGCCCGCGCTGGCCGGATAGGTGATGAGGCCCATCCGGTCGAAGCCATGGGACACTGCGCCGCTCGCGCCGAGATTGCCGCCGTTTTTGCTGAACGCCGTGCGTACGTTGGTCGCGGTGCGGTTCCGGTTGTCGGTCAGGGCCTCGACGATGATGGCGACGCCGCCGGGGCCATAGCCCTCATAGCGGATTTCCTCGTAATCCTCGCCGCCCGCCTGATTGGCCTTGTCAATGGCGCGCTGGATATTGTCCTTCGGCATCGACTGCGCCTTGGCCGCGTTGACTGCGAGGCGCAGGCGTGGGTTCATGTCCGGATCGGCCATGCCCATCTTCGCTGCGACGGTGATTTCGCGCGACAGCTTGGAGAACATGGCAGAGCGCTTCTTGTCCTGAGCGCCCTTGCGGTGCATGATGTTCTTGAATTTACTATGGCCGGCCACGGCCTGCTCCTGACATGTCTTGTGAATGAAACGCGCTGTCTAGCGGCGGCGGCAGCGACTGGCAACCGCCGCAGCCCTGCAGCTTACTCGATCCCAAGCGCGGCCTTATAGGTTTCCAGCAGCGCTTCGGCTTCCTGGCGCACGTGGTTCTCCATCTTGCGCAGCCGCACGATGGTCCGAATGGTCTTCACGTCATAGCCGGTCGACTTGGCTTCTCCGTAGACGTCCTTGATGTCGTCGGCGATGCCCTTTTTCTCTTCTTCCAGTCGTTCGATGCGTTCGATCAGCAGACGCAACTGGTCTGCGGCGACATTGCCTTCGCTCATGGATAATCCCCCAAGAATGTGAGCCCCGCACCTGCCGATAGGGTCGGAGGAAGCGGGAGCGTGAATCAGTAGAGCGGCTGTCTAATGATTGTCGGCGTTCTTCGCCACGCTTTCCTTCATGCGCGCCAACTGTTCCGGCGTAGCCTCGTCCTGATACTGCGCCTTCCATTCGGAAAAGGGCATTCCATGAATGATTTCCCGCGCCTGGTCGCGGCTCATGCTGCCATCGGCTTCGGCGATCCAGTCGGCCAGGCAGTTGCGGCAGAAGCCCGCCAACCCCATCAGATCGATGTTCTGCACGTCGGTACGATGTTGTAAATGTTTGACCAGGCGGCGGAACGCGGTTGCGGCCACGGCGTCATTCATTATGGTGTCCGCCATTGATAATCTCCATCAAGCAATATCCTTGTCGTGCAGCACGGATAGCGGAAAAGGAGCTCGGATCAAACCGGGTGACCACATCATCGGCATAACAACTAGGCACGATACGCAGGAGTGCATGTGAAGAAAATTCCCCCCCGTTCCCGCAACGTACGCATCCTGACGACGCTGGGCCCGGCAAGCAGCAGCCCGGAGATGATCCGCAAGTTGTATCTTGCAGGCGCTGACGCTTTCCGCATCAACATGAGCCATGGGGCGCATGAGGATCATGCGGTCAACATCGCTTCGATCCGCGCGCTGGAGAAGGAGTTTGGCCGTCCGACGACGATCCTGGCCGACCTTCAGGGTCCAAAGCTGCGGGTCGGGACCTTTGCCAATGGCGTGGCGGTGCTGAGGATGGGGGACCCCTTCGTGCTGGATCGTGACACTACGCCGGGCGACACCAATCGCGTCAATCTGCCTCATCCGGAAATCTATGCCGCGCTGTTGCCGGGTACGCGATTGCTGCTCGATGACGGCAAGCTGGTGCTGCGGGTCCAGAATGTAGAGAGCGACCGCATCGAAACGCTGGTCGAGGTAGGCGGGACGCTGTCGAATCGTAAGGGCGTCAATGTGCCCGACGTGGTCGTGCCGATGGCGGCGATGACTGACAAGGACCGGCGCGATCTTTCCTTCGCGATGCAGCAGCATGCGGACTGGATCGCGCTCAGCTTCGTGCAGCGGCCGGAGGATCTTGCCGAAGCGCGCAAGCTGATGGGCGGCTATGGCGCGCTGATGGCGAAGATCGAGAAGCCCGCGGCCGTGCAGCGATTGGATGAGCTGCTCGAGCTTTCCGATGCGGTGATGGTCGCGCGCGGTGATCTGGGTGTCGAGTTGCCGCCTTATGCGGTGCCGCCTTTGCAGAAGCAGATCGTGGAAAGCGCGCGGCGCATGGGCAAGCCGGTCGTGGTTGCGACGCAGATGCTGGAGTCGATGATCAAGGCGCCGACGCCTACGCGGGCAGAGGTGTCCGACGTGGCGACCGCCGTCTATGACGGGGCGGACGCCATAATGCTGTCGGCTGAGACGGCGGCGGGTGATTGGCCGGAAGAGGCGGTGACGATGATGGACAACATCGCCCGAAGTGTCGAGACCGATCCGCGTTATCTCGACCGTCTGCACTTCACCGAGACCAAGCCCGATCCGACCACGGCGGATGCGCTGGCCGAAGCCTGCGCCAATGTCGTGCCGACGGTGGGGGCGAGCGTGATCGTCTGCTTCACGTTGAGCGGCAGCACTGTGCGCCGCGTGTCTCGCGAGCGGCCTTCGACGCCCATATTGGCGTTGACGCCGCGACAGGATACGGCGCGCAAGATGGGGTTGCTGTGGGGCGTGCATGCGGTGCGGACCAAGGATATCGGCAGCTTCGAGGAGATGATCGGCAAGGCGCGGCGCATGGCGCTTCGGCACAATCTGACTGCATCGGGGCGCAAGATCATCGTTCTGGCCGGTGTGCCGTTCGGGACGCCGGGATCGACCAATGTAATTCACGTGGCGACGGTCAGAGGTGACGAATTGAAAGGCCGCGAAGACGGCTAGGCGAGCAGGCCGAGCTTCGCCAGTTCGGCTCGCAGACCAGCCGCATCCTGGAAGTGATGCGCGGTCATGCCGACGCTTCGTGCGCCTTCGACATTGTCCATGCGATCGTCGATGAAGAAGCTGTGCCTTGCCTCCAGTCCGAAGCGGGCGAGTGCGAGATGGTAGATTGCCGGATCTGGCTTGGAGAGCTTCTCTTCGCCGGATACCACTATGTCGCGAAAGTGGCTGAAGATGGCGGCGTTCGCATCCCGGAAGGGCGGCCAGAATTCATGGCTGAAGTTGGTGATGGCGTAGAGCGGTATGGCCCTCGCCGACAGGTTCGAGAGCAGTTCCGCCATGCCATCTATGACCGGCCCGACGCTCTCGGCGAAGCGCGGCTTCCAGAGGCGGATCAGCGCCTCATGCTGCGGGTAGAGCGCGATCAGCTCCGCGCTGGTGTCGGCGAAGTCGCGGCCCATGTCATGTTGGAAATGCCATTGTTCCGACACCACGTCGCGCACAAACGCATCAAGCGCCTGACCATCGGGGATCAGGCGCTCGTACAGTATGCGAGGAGACCAGGGGAAAAGAACATTGCCGATGTCGAAGATGACGGCGGCGATGCTTCCCATAGGCAAATCAGCCCTGGCGCGCCTTGAAACGGCGGTTCGTCTTGTTGATGACGTAGGTGCGGCCGCGACGACGGATCACGCGGTTATCGCGGTGACGGTCCTTAAGCGACTTCAGCGAGTTGCGGATCTTCATGGAACGCAGCTTTCAATTGATTCTGTTGTGTCGAAAAACGAAGCGTCGCCACTATGGGGGCAAGGCCATAAAGTCAAGGCGCGGCCATCCTGTTTTTCGCCCGGCTTGCTTAAGCTTTGGCCATATGCCGTTCATGCGCCATGCAGCAAAAGCTACGTTCGCGCGTTCTTCTCCCCGGAGACCATAATCATGTTCAAGCCGATTCTTGCCGCCAGTGCCCTTGCTCTCACGCTGTCCGCCTGTGCGACCGCTGTGCCGCCAGTCGAAGTGACGCGCTTCCATGTCGATAGCCCGCCGACCAGCGGCACCGTCTCGGTCGAGGAGATGATCGGCAATCCGGATGTCAGCCTGGAGTTCCGCACCTATGCCGCCGCCGTCGCGCAGGAGCTGAGCCGCGTCGGCTTCACCGAAGCGCGCGGCGCGAAGGGCGAATATCAGGCGCTGGTCGGCATGCGGCGCAGCTTCCGTCCGACGGGTCCCGATCGCTCCGGGAACCCGGTCAGCGTGGGGGTAGGCGGATCGACGGGCAGCTATGGCAGCGGGCTTGGCCTCGGCATCGGCATCAATCTGTCCGGCAGGCCCAAGGACGTCGTCACCACCGAATTGTCGGTGCAACTGCGCCGCCGCGCCGATTCGCAAGTCGTGTGGGAAGGCCGGGCGATCACCAGCGCCAAGGAAGGCACGCCCGCCGCTCAGCCCAACATGGCCGCGGGCAAACTCGCCGCCGCGCTGATCGGGGGCTATCCGGGAGAGTCGGGGCGCACTATAACCGTGAAATGACATTATCGATCACCAGTGCCTTCGACGCAGGCAATATCCGCGTCCTCTCCACTACCGACACCAGCGCCGATCTGGAGATCGTCACCGACCACCAGAGCGACTTCTATCAGTGGTTCCACTTTCGCGTCGCGGGTGGCGCGGGCGAAGAGGTGACGCTGCGGATCGTCAACTGCGCCAAGTCGGCCTATCCGGATGGCTGGCCGGGGTACAAGGCGCGGTTCAGCGAGGATCGCGAGAACTGGCTGCAGGCTGACACCGACTATGCGGACGGCGTGCTGACCATCCATCTCGTCCCGGACAGTAACGCGGTATGGGTCGCCTATTTCGCGCCCTATTCGATGGAGCGGCATCATGACCTGATAAGCTGGGCGGCGAACCAGCCGGGGGTCGAGACGCGGGAGCTTGGCACGACGCTCGACGGGCAGCCGCTCGACCTGGTGACGCTGGGCGAGGGGCCCAAGACCGTGTGGCTCTATGCCCGCCAGCATCCCGGCGAGACGATGGCGCAGTGGTGGATGGAAGGCGCGCTGGAGCGACTGTGCGACATGGAGGACTCGGTCGCCCGGTTGCTCCGACAGAAAGCCACGTTCCATATCGTCCCTAATATGAACCCGGACGGCAGCCGTCGCGGGCATCTGCGTACCAATGCGGCGGGCGTGAACCTGAACCGCGAGTGGGCGGAGCCGAGCATGGCGCGCAGCCCCGAAGTGTTCCTCGTCCGCGCCGAGATGGACCGCACCGGCGTCGACTTCGCCATGGACGTGCATGGCGACGAAGCCATCCCGGCCGTGTTCCTGGCCGGGTTCGAGGGGATACCCTCGCTTCGCCAGGAGCAGCTGGAGCTGTACAACCGCTATGCCACTACGCTTGCCAGCCGGACGCCCGACTTCCAGACGAAGCTCGGCTATCCGCTGAACCAGCCGGGCCGCGCCAACCTTACCATGTCGACCGCGCAACTGGCGGAGCGCTTCGGCGCGGTCAGCATGACGCTGGAGATGCCGTTCAAGGACAATGACGACTTGCCCGATCCCGACTTCGGCTGGTCCCCGGCGCGGTCGATGCAGTTGGGCAAGGACTGCATGGCGGCGCTGGCGGAGATCATTGGCGACCTTTGAGGGCTTGAGCGGCGACCTGCGCCTTCCTCAACCGTTCGTGCTGAGTGGGGGCTGAGCTTGTCGAAGCGCCGTATCGA
>NZ_JARYGI010000140.1:0-590 GCF_033795625.1 Sphingobium sp.
CTGATCTCGGCGACGCTGCTGACGCTGTTCGTGCTGCCGACGCTCTATGCCCGGTTTGGGCAGAAGGCGATCGAGACGCCCGAGCACTACAATGAAGCGCATGAAGGGGACGACCACGGTCAGACCTTCGCGAACGACTTGGCTTGATGGGTGCGCGGGGCGGTCCACGATCGCCCTGCTCATCTCTTGGAGATGGGGATATGCCTCGAACCATTACCAGCTCGATGCTTCACGGTGGGCCTCTACGCATCTGGTCGGTGCTGACTGATCCGGATCATCGCCAGGCATGGAGCCCACTAGCATTTCTCGATAATCGGTCCCGCCTCGGCGACACGGAATGCACGTTCGCGATCCAGGGCATTACGCGGCCGATCCGGACGCCCGCCCAGGTCGATCAAATAGACAAGCCGCACGCCTACGCTTGGTCCTGCGGCATCCCCTATCTGTTCACGCTCGAAGAGCGGTACGAGCTGGCGGGGGACGATGGCGGCACCAGGCTAACGCATAGCTGCACGCTTGGTGGGGCACTTTCCCTGCCGTTCGCGGCGATGATGCTGCGCCGCCTGCATTCCCTGATGGTCGAGGCCGAC
>NZ_JARYGI010000141.1:0-577 GCF_033795625.1 Sphingobium sp.
TGAGCAGCGCCACGCCGTTCCAGCGGCTTTGGCCGTGCCAGATCGCCTCATAGCCAGCGTTGCGGATGGCCTTTTCGGGGAACGCTTCCTGTGGTGCCTTCAGCTCCTGCAGGACGACGATGTCGGGCTCGGCGAGGTCGAGCCAGCGCAGCAGCACCGCAAGCCGGCCGTTGACGCCGTTCACATTGTAGGTGGCGATCTTCACAGGTCGGGGAGCGACTGGTCGGCGCGGCCCCAGCCGGCGAGCGCCTTGGAGGCGGCGCGCTTCACCAGCTCGGCCGCGTCGCCGACATGCCAATGGGCCGGCGTATCGATCGTTTCCATCTCCTTCCACGTGATTGGCGCGGCGACCGGCGCGCCCGACCGTGCCCGCACGCTGTAGGGCATGACAGCAGTCGCGCCGCGCTGGTTGCGCAGATAATCGACGAAGATGCGGCCCTTGCGCTGGACCTTGGGCAGCGCAGCCGTGAAATTGTCGGGATCGCTCTGCGCGACCGCCTGCGCCAGCCGGTGCGCGAAGCTCTTCACTTCGGGCCATTCGGCACGCGGCACCAGCGGCGCGATGACGTGGATGCCC
>NZ_JARYGI010000142.1:0-573 GCF_033795625.1 Sphingobium sp.
GGATCGGAGGCGCCAGTCGCGCTGTTGTAGAGAATGCGGGCACGCGGGAGCAGGTTCTGGAGACGGACGCCTGCGAGACCCTGTTCCGACCCTTTCTGCGTCCCGAACTTGGTCTCGGTGCCGGCCGCGTTGGACATCTCATGAGCCTCGTCGAAGGCGACCAGCCCCTCGAAATCCGTCCCAAGCCAGGCGAGGATCTGTTGCAGGCGGGAAGCGCCATCGTCGCGCTGCGAGCGCAGGCTCGCATAGGTGAAGAAGATGACGCCCTGGTCGAGGGCGATGGGTCCTCCCAGCGGGAAGGCATCGAGCGGATGGATGTCGATCGCGAGGCCGCCGAGCGCGGTCCAGTCGCGGCGGGCGTCCTCGATCAGATCGGCGGTCTTGGAAATCCAGATGGCGCGGCGACGGCCGCGATGCCATTGGTCGAGGATGCAGGCGGCGATCTGACGGCCTTTGCCGACACCGCCGCCGTCGCCGACCATGAAGCCCATGCGGTAATCGGCGCCGTTGGCGTTCGGAACCAGCAGTGTGCCCGTGGCATTCGGGGAATATTTGCCGGGCAAGTCGCGTTCG
>NZ_JARYGI010000143.1:0-568 GCF_033795625.1 Sphingobium sp.
GATAGGGGGTCCTTTTTGGACGCCGATTGACACGTAACACGCGACTATTGGAAAGCGGTCGGCGTCTATCATAGTCCAACGGCTTGGCGACAGCGAAGGTATGCCGCCGCCGTATCGCGCCATCTGGCGAATCGCTTCGGTAGCCGCGTCTTTGGCTCTGATCGCTCGTCGGTGAAGCAATGAGGCGGACCAGGCTCGATTCCACCACCTATGGAGAGGCGAAACCTGTCTCCGATGAGGTAGACGAGACGGCGCGCGTGCCTTTCGTGGATGAACCGTCCGGCAGAGAGGACCGTTGGACGGTCAGGAGAGGCGCGCTGTCGCGGCAGTTAGTTCTCGATGCTCAGGCGCTCTTCGAGCAGAGAATGCAACGGCAAGTCTCCGAAAACGGGGCCAGAAACATGCTAGGCAATCTCGCCGATTATGTCTGGATGCTCGTCGAGTGGGAGGTGTCCGCCGTTGATCCGACCGCAGCGATCCGGGAAAAGAACCCGCGGGGCAAACCCCGTGGACGGTCTCGGAAATCCGATTATGAAAAGCGAAGACAGTCACGTCGATCGCCACCCAC
>NZ_JARYGI010000144.1:0-563 GCF_033795625.1 Sphingobium sp.
GATGTTCCAGCAGGGCGCTTTGTTCTCCTTCCTGACCGTGCAGGAAAATGTCGAGACGCCGCTCCTCGAGCATGCGCATCTTTCCAAGGGCTTCGTGCGTGATCTCGCGCGATTGAAGATCAAGCTTGCCGGCCTGCCCGATAATGCCGGCATCCTGAAACCGTCTGAACTTTCAGGAGGCATGCGCAAACGCGCGGGCGTCGCGCGTGCGATCGCGCTCGACCCCGACATATTGTTCCTCGACGAGCCGACAGCCGGTCTCGATCCGATCGCGGCGGGAGAGTTCGACGACCTCGTCAAGACACTGCGCGATGCGCTCGGTCTCACAGTCTTTATGATCACCCACGATCTCGACACGCTCTATGCCATCTGCGACCGGGTCGCCGTCGTCGCCGACAGGAAGATCGTCGCGGTCGCGCCGGTCGCCGAGCTCGAGCAATCGGACCATCCCTGGATCAAAAGCTATTTCCTGGGGCCGCGCGGCCGTGCCGCCAAGAAGCAGAAAGAAGGCTGATGGAACGCCACGCCAATTATGCCCTGGTGGGCGCCGTCTCGATCGTGCT
>NZ_JARYGI010000145.1:0-560 GCF_033795625.1 Sphingobium sp.
AAGCCAGCGCTTGCCGGGCCAGCCAAAGAAGTGACCGTGCCACCTGGCGCAACGCCATTGACCCGGATGTGCGGAGCCAATTCGTAGGCCAAAGCCTTGACCATGCCCAGCACCGCATGTTTGCTGGCAATGTAGCAAGAACCGCCGGCACCGACCGCATAGGAAGAAACGGAAGCCGTCACCACCACCGATCCGTTCGTCTTTTTGAGCTCCGGCAAGGCCGCGCTGATGCCGCTGAAATAGCTTTTGACGTTGATGTCAAATATCTCGTCGAAACTGCCCGAGAATTTCTCCCAAGGCTCATCGATGCTCAGCATGTAATCCCATATCCCGGCATTTCCGATGAAGCAATCCAGGCGCCCGAACTTGGCAACCGTCTGTTTAACCAGCTTCTCATTGGTGGCGTGATCACGGACATCGCCCGCCACGATCTCAATGTCGTCTTTGAATTCACTGCGAAGACCCGCCTCTTGCTCCTCGTTGCGAACGAGTGCAGATACGCGATACCCGGCTGCCTTAAAAGAGCGAACCAACTCGAAACCAATGCCCGAGCCGGCGCC
>NZ_JARYGI010000146.1:0-557 GCF_033795625.1 Sphingobium sp.
CACCCATCACCTGCACGCATTTGTCGGCTATCCGCATCAGCGCTTCCGACACAGCGACCTTGGCCATCGAGCTTTCCGACGTACCAAGAGAACCAGAATCGAGCACGCCCGCCGCCCAGTCGATCATCAGTTCGCACTGCTTGATGTCGATGCTGTTCTCAGCGAACATGAAGCCTACACCTTCGTGATCGATCAGTGGTTTTCCAAAAGCCATGCGACGACAGGCATATGAACTGGCGATCTCCTGAGCGCGGATGCAAGCACCCAGCCACCGCATACAATGCGACAAGCGTGCCGGAGACAAGCGAACCTGAGCATATTTGAAACCTTCCCCTGCCGCGCCAAGCATCTGGTCGGCGGGCACGCGCAGATTGTCGATCGCAACGATGGCGTGGCCGCCGGGCATGGAACTGTCGATCGTATCGAGGACTCGCTCGATACGGATCGCCGGGTCGGGAAGGTCGACCAGAAACATGCAGGCACCGACGTCAGCCTTCGCCATCACGATACCGACTTTCGCACCCCCGGCCCCGGTGATGAAGGCCTTGCGCCCGTTG
>NZ_JARYGI010000147.1:0-556 GCF_033795625.1 Sphingobium sp.
ATCACCGCTCCTCGCAAAGAGCCGCTATCAGCATCCCCCAGCAGCTTCCCGCAAGGCGGCCTTCAGGACACGGTTACCGAACTGCCGCAAATATGGCATACTTCTCGACAGCGGTGCACCGATCCGCTTCAGAATGCTGTCGCCATCCTCCAGTGTTACCGCGACCATCTCACCTTCCATGGCATCGAGTTGATCTGGGGTCAGAACCGCGCCACCGAGGATAATCTGACCGGGCATCACCCGTGGAACGGCGCTGTCTTCTCTGACGCGGTACGCGACCTCAACACGTCCGAGGGCGGGATGTCCTTCGAGTAGAACCGCCTCTTCCCGCCCAGCTGGCGGCGGAACTTGAACGAAGAGAGCTCCCACGACACGGTGCAGATCGAGCTCGTGATTGTCGAAGGCCAGTGTCGGTCGGCCACTGCGAGGGTCGGTCGCTTCAGCAGCCAAGGAGTATCCTTCGCCGTTACGTGGGCGTAAAAGCCTACGAGCGAAAGCCTGCGTTCCGCGTCGACCGATAACTAGGTCATGATCGGCCGGAGACGAAGGCGCGGCC
>NZ_JARYGI010000148.1:0-552 GCF_033795625.1 Sphingobium sp.
GCGCGGGATGGGGAGGGGGAAGCAAAATCGATGGGAGTGGTGCGGGCGGCGCGACTAGGGAGAGGGCATAGCGTGGAAGGTACGCTAAACAACGCTAAGGGCGAACAATCAGCGAACGCTTAGGCGGCGCGACTATCCGGCGGCAGATTGAGGGCCTTGCGGCCAGCAGAAGCGGCTGCGCGATCCCAGAGGAAATCGCCCGAGAAAGCAATATGCTCCCAACCTACCGGGGACGTATGTGCGAGGAGATCATCAGGCACCGCGACCGATGTTGATCGTAGATGCTGGACTGCGGCATCCATGTAGATCGTGTTCCAATAGACGATTGCGGCGATGACCAGGTTGAGGCCGGATGCCCGATATTGCTGCGCCTCGTGGCTACGGTCGATGATGCGGCCCTGGCGGAAGGTGTAGATCGCCTGCGTCAGGGCATGGCGTTGTTCGCTGTTGTTGAGACCGGCATGACATCGTCGGCGCGGCTCTGTTGCAAAAATCGTGAAGCTTGAGCATGCTTGGCGGAGATTGGACGGACGGAACGATGACGGATTTCAA
>NZ_JARYGI010000149.1:0-245 GCF_033795625.1 Sphingobium sp.
TTCTTCTCACCTCCCGCAGACATCATGCAGCGGATGCCAAGGGCATCGGCCGATCTCGTTCACGCCGCCAGCAATGTGGGTTCGTAGGTCCGTCCGTGGCGCAGAAGTGCCCAGACGATCCGCGCCATTTTGGCCGCAAGAGCGACGACGACGGTGTTTTGATGCGCTCGCGAGAGCAGGCCGCGCACCCATGCGCCCAGACGTGTATCGCTCTTGCTCATCGTCGGCAGCGACGAACGTGCACC
>NZ_JARYGI010000149.1:255-543 GCF_033795625.1 Sphingobium sp.
GCTGCCGCGTTTGGTAATGCCGAGCAACCGAGGTTTGCCGCCGGTGGTGGCCTGACGCGGGACCAGGCCCAACCATGCAGCAAGATCGCGACCACGCGCAAAGGTCCGGGCATCGCCGACGGCAGCGACCAGTGCAGTCGCGTTGAGGGCGCCAATGCCGGGAATGGTCAGCAGGCGCTGCGTTCGCTCGTCGGTCAGCGCTGCTTGCGCGAACTCGGCGTCGAGGTCCGCAATCCTCTCGTCAAGCGCTATCCAGCGGGCGCGCATGTCCGCGACGAGCCGATGAAT
>NZ_JARYGI010000014.1:0-89153 GCF_033795625.1 Sphingobium sp.
AAAACGCTTCAAATGACCGACGTCAAACTGTCGAAGTCCTCAGATCGATCCCCGAACGACCCTATTTCCGCACCCTGCTAGGGGCAACGGCGGAGAATGTAATGCTGCAACCCGTCGAACACTCGCCCCCCTACCCTTCCAAAACCAGCGAGATATCCCCGCAGGTCCCCATCAGCTATCGCCTCAGCATTTCACACTCCGCGCAACTGGTGGAGGCACTTGATCTGTTTCAGGCTAATCCGCAGATGCGGATGCTGCCAGTCCTCGACGCCCAACAATGCCCTGTGGGCGCGATCTTCGAACAGGACATGCGGCTTATCCTGTTCAATCCCTTTGGCCACGCGCTGCTCAAAAATCCCAGTTACGGTTCACATCTGCGGGGGCACATCTGCCCGTGCCCGGCGGTTGATATCACCGCAACAACCGAAATGCTCCTCGACACCTTTGCCAGCGTGACAGGCCAGTGCGAGGGTTTGATCGTGACGCAGCAGAGGCGCTATCTGGGCGTCGTCAGCAATGCCGTGCTTTTGCAGCTTGCCGCGGAGCGCGAAGCGGCGGCTGCCAAACACAAGGCTGAGCGTTTGCAGCGCCTTCAAAGCGCGAGCGATCAGTTCCGCGATGACGCGAACACTTTGGCAAGCACGTTGGTCGCCATAGCGAGCGAGCTTTCGGACGCGGCCGAGAAAATGGCGCTGTACGCATCGAAGAACGGCGATCGCGCCGCCGATGTCGCAGCCGCCGCATCGCAGGCAGCCGCCAACATGATGGAAGTCGCCAGCCGCGGCAAGAGCCTGGCGGAAGCGGTCCGTTCCGTCGAGCAGCAAGTCGCGCGCGCCCGGACGGCAACCCGCGACGCAGCCACGCGCGCCGAGCAGAACGATGTCCAGACGCACCTGCTGAGTGGAGCGGCCCGGGAGATCGGCGATGTCGTCTCCCTGATCGACAGCGTCGCCAAGACGACCACGACACTTGCCTTCAACGCGACGATGGAGGCCGCTCGAGCAGGAGAGCCGGGTAAGGGCTTTGCTGTCGTCGCCTATGAGGTAAAGACGCTGGCCCAGCAGACACGCGAGGCCGCGGGCGACATTTCCCAGCGCGTCAAGAACATCCAGCGCGCCACCGAAGAGGTTTTCGACGGGCACGAGCGCATTGTCCAGGCCGTGTCGGACATGAACGCGCTGTCAGATTCCGTCGTCTCTTCCGTAGTCCATCAAAGCGCTGCCATCCGCGCGATTGCAACGAATGTGGATGAAGCAAGCGGCGCAACAAGCCACATTCACATCAGCGCCGACGACATCCATCACAATGCGATCGCGGCCGCCATTGATGCCGGAAAGATCCATGAGCATTCGAAGGCGCTGTCCGCGCAGGTACAGTCGATGCAAATTCGCTTGAGCCAGTTCCTGGGTATCGTCAGGACATCCTGATCGGGAGGCACAATCGCGGCGGTAGAGCGTTCGCTACTGATGACGTACTCGGCGCCCATCATCCCTGCAGACCTGAAGGCCGATCCGCTCGCCGACGGGCGCCCAGTGGCCCGGAATCAACAAATTGACATCCTGAACGACATGCTAGAAACGGCATGGAACCGAGGATGGTTATCGCGTCCCTCACTCGATCCTGAGATGCTGCTTGCAAGTGCCCGGCGAAAGACGCGGCTAAGCAATGCAGGGACAGATGATGGCTGGCGAAATCGTCTCGATCTGCTGAGCGAGTCCCTGCATCGGGAAGCGTCATTAACGTCGCTGGGGCGTACGATCGCGCATGGTCAACTGGTGTCCGCGCTTTCCAATCGACTGCGCGCACATGCCTTGTGGCAGCGTCATCCCGAAATCCTGAATGTCCCGATACCCTCCCCAATCATCATCGTGGGCCAGATGCGTTCGGGCAGTACGCGGATGCAACGGCTGCTCGCGTGCGATCCCCGGTTCACCTTCACGCGCTTTTTCGAAAGCTGGACCCCGCTTCCGCGTACCCGCGCCTGGAACCTGCTGGACGACCGCCGCCTGCGTGCATGGTTCTCCCTGCGAATGGCACGGTTCATCAATCCGGATTTTGACGTGATCCATCCGACCCGCACGGCGCAGGCGGATGAAGAGATCGGTCTCCACAACATCTCCTTGTACAGTTCGGCTTTCGAGGCACAGTGGCGCATTCCAAGCTTTGTCGCCCATACCGAGGCAATGGATACGCGGCCCGTCTATAGGGAGTTCAAGCGGCTGCTTCAGACGCTCGCCTGGTTGAGAGGCGATCGCCCCAATCGGCCGCAAATCCTGAAGGTCCCTCAATTCTCGCAGGATCTGGACGCCGTCCTCGCCGCGTTTCCCGACGCCCGCCTGATTTGCCTGCACCGCGACGCGAAGGCACTTGTAGGTTCCGCTGCTTCGCTGGTGCATAACCAGATGCTCGTGCAGTCCGATCGCGTAGACCGGATGTGGATCGGCCGGGAATGGCTGAGGAAAGTGGCGCTGCGCGATAGACGGACCAATGCCGCGCGCGCTCTGGCGACGGTGCCCCAAGTCGATGTGCGGTTCGACCATATGCAGGACGATTGGCGATACGAGATGCACCGCGTGTACCGGATGCTCGATCTTCCGCTGCTCCCTAAGGTCGAGGCCGAAATGACCCGTTATCTCTCCAGCCGCAATCAGGCACGGGCGAGAAGGCATGTCTACGACATTGCCGACTTCGGGATTTCTCCGGACGACGTTGCGGCGGCGATGGCATCATCGAAGCGGATGCCGCAAAGCCAACGCGGGTTAACATGCGATACTGATCCTGCGATTCAAAAGTGAAAGCATGACGCCACGCTCAAGAAGGGCATTTGAGGAGAATATCGATGTTGCGCAACGTGCTGCTTATTGCCGCCGCCGGACTTACGCTGAATGCTTGCGGCGGCAAGGCCGAAGAGCGGAACCAGAACGTCACCGGCCTGGGCAATGGCTCGGTATCCACGGCTGTCGAAGATACCGCGGCGCAGGCAGTCGGCGCAGCGACGGCGCCCTTGGCCAACAGCGTAGACGCGTTCGTCACGAATGCCGCCATCAGCGACATGTATGAAATCGAGGCGGGCAAGATCGCCTCCGAGAAAGGCAAGTCGGCAGACGTGAAGGCGTTTGGCAAGATGATGGTCAAGGACCACACGACGACCAGCAGCAAATTGAAGGCCACACTGGCCAGTGCAAAGGTCAACGTAACGCCGCCGACCGAGTTGGATGCACGGCGCAGGGGCATGATCGAGAACCTCAAGACGGCTTCCGCCGCGGACTTCGACAAGGTCTATCTCGACCAGCAGACCGCAGCCCATCAGGAGGCCCTGACGCTGATGAAGAGCTACGCCGAGGATGGCGAGAACGCACCGCTCAAGAAGCTGGCGGCGGAAACGGCTCCGAAGATCCAGCAACATTATGACCATGTGCGTCAGTTGGACAAGACCGGAGCAGACGCCACCAAGTAGAACCCGCATTGGCCTGGGGGCAGTGGAACGCGTCCCCTGCCCCCCTCCTTATGGGCCGCTTCCACGCTCCGTTCATCCGTCCCTGTGGAGCAATTTCATGCCGCGAACAGACGCCGCCGCCGCCAAGTCACCGATCCTCGGGGCATTCATTCTCGGCATGGCCTTGAGCGGCTTCTTCGACGGGATACTCCTGCATCAGGTGCTGCAATGGCATCATTTCCTGAGCCTCCTCCCCGGAGAAACGATGCAGGACATCCGGAGGCAAATCATGGCCGACGGACTGTTTCATGTCGCAGTCTATGTGCTAACGATTGTTGGCCTGTACTGCCTCTGGCAGCGGCGGGCGGCGCTTTCCCGACCGGCGGCTGAGCATCGCATCACAGGCGGTGTACTGCTCGGTTTCGGAGTGTGGAACCTGATCGATGTCGGTATCTTTCATTGGATACTGCGCTTCCATCGCGTGCGCGTGAACGTCCCCAACCCCTTGGCCTATGACCTTGCCTGGTTCGTTGGCCTTGGCCTGTTTGTAGCGTTACTGGGATATTGGGTCTTGCATCGGCAAGGGAGCGCTGAGCCGGGTTCCGGCAGCCGCGGACGCGGCGTGGCTTTGGCGCTAGTAGGCATGCTGCTCCTGTCCGGAATGATCAGCAACGTTCCTCCGGCCAACGCGAGCACCGTCATCCTGTTCGGACGGCAAGCCTCCATAAGCGAGGGGGCCGCAGCCATTGCCGGCGCGGGGGCCCAGATCATTTTCGTCGATCCAGCGGGCGGCTACGCGCTGGCGGCCAATGTTCAGCCATCGGCCTATTGGTCGCTCTACCGCGCCGGCGCCATAGCCATAACTTCGGCACCGGCACTGACTGGCTGCCTCGCATTCACTCGCACCTGAACACAATAGCGTTCGTGTAGCAATGTAGAGGCGATGGCACCGTCGGTGGTCGATACTCAGGTACCGCAGCGTACCACGCGAATGCCTTCGCAAATAAGATAAATCCTTGATAGCAGCTATTTAATTCACGCAGCCATTACTATATCGCTGTTGGGCGATGCTGCAGAAGCCGCCATCTCATATCCAGGAGCTTCTCTTGAGCCGATCGTTTTCGGGGCTGTGGCGGCGCGCTGCGCTGATGCTTTGCGCCGCCTCTGTTTCTTCCGCTGCTTATGCTGAAAAGGTCGCTCGCCCCCGCCTCAACAGCCTTGAATATCGCCTTAGCTGGGGAGCGGGCGCCGTGCGCGCAGACGGCGCGTATCGCAAAGGCGCTACGGGCGCTGGAGTGACGGTCGCCATGATCGATACCGGCCTGGAACTGTCCTCCGGCTTGTTCGCGCATCTTTCGCCAGCTTCAATCGACCTCGTTCAGCGGGAGAAACCGGACGATGGTGGATCCAATCACGGCAGGCAGACGGCTTCACTGATCGCGGGCGCTCTGGATGGGAAGGGTACGTTCGGTCTGGCCTACGACGCCACGCTGCTGTCCATACGGGCGGATCGGGACGGATCCTGCCAGCGGATCTGCAGCTTTGATCCCGCGGTGCTGGCCAATGCCATCGATTATGCTGTGGAACACCGCGCCCGCGTCATCGGACTGCCGCTCTCATCCTACCGCCGCCTGCCCGTCATCGAGCAGGCTCTGGAACGCGCGGTAGCATCCGGAGCCCTGATCGTCGCCGCAGCCGGAAACAATGGCGACGAGGAACCTGTCTGGCCTGCCCGCTATGCCACCGATGCCCGCTTTGCCAACGCCATGATCGTGGCTGGCGCCAGCACGCCACAGGGGCGTCTTGCCGGCTGGTCGAACAAGGCCGGCGCTGCAGCAGAGCGTTATCTTCTTGCTCCCGGCCAAAATGTGATTGTCGATTGCAGTACGCGTTATTGCTCGCTGGTGTCCGGCACGTCCTATTCGGTGTCGTATATCGCGGGCGCAGCGGCGCTAATGATGGGCCAGTATCCTGAACTGAGTTCGAGCGAAGTCGCGGCGTTGCTGCTTGATGGTGCGCGCGATCTTCGTTCGAACGGTACGGATTTGGAGAGCGGGCGAGGAATACTCGACGTCGCCCGCTCCCTCAGGCTTGCCGCAAGATGACGCGGCGTCAGACAAGCACGCGTTCGGGCGCTTTGACTTCGTCAAGCGGCTTGCTCGGGTCGAGATCGAGCAGCGGCTTGAGCAATCCGTCGCGCAGGTCGTAGACCCAGCCGTGTAGCACCAGCTGTCCACCCGATGCCCATCTGTTTTGCACGATGGACGTCCGGGCCAGCCTGACCAACTGATCGCGCACATTCACTTCCACGAAGCGATTAACGCGTGCGTCGTCATCCGCCACGCTTTCGATTTCGGAGGTATGCGCATGGTACACGGCGCGCGCATTGCCTAGCCAGTCGTCGACTGGCCCCGCAGGCGCGCCGCCGGACAGCGCCGCCTTGATCCCGCCGCAGCCATGATGACCGCAGAGGATGACATGCTTCACTTCAAGCACATCGACGGCATATTGCAGCACCGACATCAGGTTCATGTCGTCGTCATTGACGAGATTTGCGATGTTGCGATGGATAAACATGCCGCCGGGAGGGGTCATGGTCATTTGCTCGGGGCTCACCCTGCTGTCGGAACAGCCGATCCACAGGAAGTCGGGTTTCTGGCCGGCAACCTGACGGCTGAAGAAGTCGGGGCTCTCGTCCTTCAGTTCGAACGACCATGCCTTGTTGGCTAACAGGAGTTGCTTGTACTTCCTCATGTGAAGCTGACCTCGAATTTTGGAGCGTTGATGAGGGGCGCGCTGCGGCGGGCGATGTCGCCACGTACCACGACATTGATACCGCGATATTCGGCGCCCTTGATGAAGGCATTGATGATGTCGATGTTGTCGAGATCGACATAGCTGGTCGAGGAAAGGTCGATCAGCAGGTTCCGATTGTCGGGAACCCGTCCCAGCTCACGCTGCAGCTCATGCTTGTGAATGAAGTAGAGGTTGCGACGCGCACGGATCAGGCAGTCATCGTCATCGCAGGCGAAGGTGATCGCCGAACGGAAGTTGCGGCCTATCACGAACACGAACCCTACGATCAGACCGATGAGTATGCCTACCAGGAGATCCGTCAGGAGGATGGCGAGGACGGTCACGATGAAGGGTATGAACTGGGTCCAGCCCTGCCGAAAACGCTGAACGAACAGCTTGGGCTTGGCCAGTTTGTAGCCCGTCGCGATCAGGATCGCGGCCAGTGCGGACAAGGGGATCAGGTTGAGAGCCGTCGGGATCAGCAGGACGCTGAGCAGCAACCAGAAGCCATGCAGGATCGCGGACTGTTTGCTTTCCGCCTTCGCTTCCACGTTGGCAGAGGAGCGCACGATCACCGAGGTAACGGGGATGCCGCCGACCATGCCTGAAACGATGTTGCCTGCGCCTTGCGCGAACAACTCGCGGTTCTTGTCCGTCGTGCGGCGTTGCGGATCGATCTCATCCACTGCCTTGACGCTCAGCAGCGATTCCAGGCTGGCCACGATGGCCAATGTGCCCGCTACCTTCCACACTGCCGGATTGCTGATGGCGGTGAAATCAGGGAAGCTGAAAAACGACAGGAAATGCGGCAAGTCATCGGAGACCGGGACCTGAACGAGGTGCGTCGGCTTGATCTGGAGGTCAGGGGACACCTGCCCCAGCAGCATATTGCCGACGATGCCGATCAGCACGACAACGAGAGGGCCGGGCAGAAACCGCAGCGGTCCGGTGGTGGGCCTTGCATGGTCCCACCAGAAGAGAAATGCGAGGCTCAAGGAGCTGATGAGGAGCGCACCCCACAGGACGCTTTCCTTCAGAGTATAGGTAATGGCCGAAAACGTGTTGTGGCCATTTGCCTGATAGAACTCGAAGCTGCCTTCGTAATCGCCATCGAAACCCGCAGCATGGGGTACTTGCTTCAAGAGCAGGATGATCCCGATCGCCGTGAGCATACCGGTGATGACCGCGGAAGGCACGAACTCGCTCAGCACGCCTGCCCGCGTGAGTCCGAAGGCCAGCTGCAACATTCCCGCCAATATGACCGCCAGCAGAAAGGCCTCGAAACTGGGCAGGGTCTGGATCGCGTCGAGCACGATCACCGTCAGGCCCGCGGCCGGCCCGCTGACGGACAACGGCGACTTGGACAAGGCCCCGACGACGATACCGCCGACTATGCCCGCGATGAGTCCGGAAAACAGCGGAGCGCCAGAAGCGAGCGCTATGCCAAGACACAGCGGAAGCGCCACCAGCGCCACGACGAGAGAGGCAGGCAAATCCGCCTTCAAATATGCAAAAGGTGCACGAGGGTTCACAGAAATCTCCACGTGAATGCCGAATATGTTCTTACGCTGCATTGCACAATGAAGTTCGGGTCGGAATGGTTTTCCGCCCTTTGATGCGCTTTCTTACGGACCAGCAACATACTAGAAACAAAGCGGTTAACTGGGGCACCGCACCGCGAGGGCCCTTTGGAAGTTTATTTCCTCTCGTCCGGGTCAGGTTCAGCATGGTCCGCCACGGCCGCCTCGATCATGGCGAGCAGCGTTTCTTCGGCGCGAGCGCGAAGAGTCTTGTCTTTGGACGCAAGATCGTGCCGGATCCAGTCAGGCAGTTTGCCGATCATACTGGCCAGAGACATTTGTTTCGTCATGATTTGATCCACATTGCGTAGAAGCTGCACCCGAGCAAGCATCGCCTGCCACTTCACTTAACAGCAGTCCGGTTATCGATTGTATCGCATGACCGTTCACATGATCGGGGCCTCTTCCGTTGTCTAACACATCGAGTCTGCTGTTGGGTCCACTCGGATATAGCGGAAATCATCCAGCCTCGCCTCTTCCCACGACGCCCGTGACGCTCTAAGCCGATCAGCCTATGACCGCGCTCGATATTTTTGTTCTTCTTCTCATCGGCGGAGGCGCGGCATTCGGGCTGTTCCGGGGCTTCGTGATGGAGACCCTGTCTCTGATCGCTTGGGTGCTTGCGGTATTCGCCATCCGTATGTTCCACGCGCCGGTGGCGGCGATCCTGACCGAATATGTCGGCACGCCTAGCGGCGCAGCGGCTTTGGCCTTCGTGCTGGTGTTCGGCGTCACCTTCGTCATAGGCAAGTTCATCGCGAGCGCATTAGGCGCCCGCACGCGCAAGTCTGTGCTTGGCCCGGTCGATCGTGTCCTGGGCGGGGGATTCGGCGCCATAAAGGGACTGATCGGAGCGACATTGCTGTTCCTGGCATTCACGCTTGCCTACGACACGATCTACGGAGGCGGATCGCTGCGCCCCGAATGGCTGCGGTCGTCGCGCACTTTCCCGCTACTGGACGCGAGTGGCCGCGCGATCAGCGAGTTCCTGGAAGAACGACGCAATGCGGGAACGCGCGCCCAATAAGCGCGCGACACCTTCTCTCGGGCGGCAATGTCGCCTACATGGAAGCCATGAGCGCTCCCCTTTACAACAACGACATTCTCCGGCTGGCCGTCAGCATCCCACACCACGCTCGCCTTGCCGATCCCCAAGCGACCGCAGAACGCCGCTCTCCCACTTGCGGGAGCCGCGTTACGGTCGACGTAAGGCTGGACCCGGAGGGTCGCATCGCTGACCTTGGGCTGGAGGTTCGCGCCTGCGCCCTAGGTCAGGCCTCTGCTTCGCTGATGGCTGCGCACGCCATTGGTCAGGATATCGAGGCGCTCGAGGAGGCACGTGACAAGCTCGCGGCCTATTTGATTGGAGTGGGGGATGATCTCAGCTTCTGGCCCGGCCTTGAGGTTCTGGCAGCCGCTCGCGATTATCCGGCGCGTCACGCATCCATTCGCCTGAGCTTCGACGCTATCGCGCAGGCTGCCGCCGATGCCGCGAAGGCGCACGCCTGATGGCGCCGGAGGCCGTCAGCGCGACGGATATCGTGCTGACCGAG
The DNA here is from genome assembly GCF_033795625.1 of Sphingobium sp. Taxonomy (GTDB): domain Bacteria; phylum Pseudomonadota; class Alphaproteobacteria; order Sphingomonadales; family Sphingomonadaceae; genus Sphingobium. The sequence goes on from NZ_JARYGI010000014.1 coordinate 9,366, forward strand.
GGCGTCATCCTGCTTGGCGCGGGCGTAGCGTTCGTGATGCTGTTTCGCCGGTTTGGTCTGGGCGCAGTCCTGGGTTATCTCGTTGCCGGCGCCATCGTCGGGCCGCAGGGCCTGGGACTTGTCGGCGGAGGCGAATCGAAGCTGGCCATTGCCGAGATCGGTATCGTCCTGCTGCTGTTCCTCGTCGGTCTCGAACTCAATCCGACGCGGCTCTGGCGATTGAAACGGGACATCTTCGGCCTTGGGCTATTGCAGGTCATCGCCTGCGGGCTCGCCCTGACCGGCGTGATCTTCCTGTTTACTGGCTTTAGCTGGGGCGCAGCGCTGGCTCTGGGCCTGCCGCTTGGCCTGTCCTCCACCGCGCAGGTGCTGCCGAGCCTCAAAAGCAGCGGGCGCATCAATTCGCCTTTCGGGGAAAAAGCCTTTTCTATCCTGCTGTTCCAGGATCTCTCAATCGTTCCGCTGATCACGATCATCGCGGCCCTTTCGCGCAACCCTGCAGACGCTGGCGGACCGCCGGGATGGCAGATGGCGCTCTATACGGTCGCTGCGATTGCCGGACTGGTGCTGGCTGGCCGCTTCCTGTTGCGGCCGTTGCTGGTACTGGTCGGCAATCTGGGTGAGCGCGAATTGTTTGTCGCTGTCGGGCTGTTCACGGTTCTCGCCAGTGCCGCGCTCATGCACAGCCTGCACCTCTCGACGGCACTGGGCGCTTTCGTCGCGGGCGTGATGCTGGCGGACTCGCCATATCGCCATGAAATCGAAGCGGATGTGGAGCCGTTCCGCTCCATCCTGCTGGGCCTGTTCTTCCTGGCTGTAGGGATGGTGCTCGATCTGCATGCCGTGATGGACAATCCCCTGTTCGTGCTGGGCGTCGCTGTTACGCTGGTCGTCGTGAAGGCCGCCATCATCACTGGCCTTGCGCGCCTGTTCGGTATCGACTGGCGGCAGGGCCTTGCACTTGGCTTGCTGTTGAGCCAAGGCGGCGAGTTCGGGTTCGTCCTGTTTGCGCAGGCGCAAAACGCCCTCCTGATCGCTCCGGAAGCCGCGAGCCTTTTCAGTGCAATCGTGACGTTGTCCATGGCGACGACGCCCTTCCTGATGCTCTTTGCGCGCCGCCTGGAATTTGCGAAACCGAGGGACGGCAGCGACTTGGATGGCCCCGAAGAGGCGCCGCAAGGCACGGCGTTGGTGATCGGCTATGGGCGCTTCGGCCAGACCGTCGCGCAGATGCTGATGGCCCGCGGCTGCGCGGTGACGATGATCGACAAGAAGCCGTCGCAGATCGAGGTCAGCAGCCAGTTCGACATCAAGGTTTATTATGGCGACGGCACGCGGATCGACCTGCTGCGCCGCGCTGGCGCTGACTATGCGCGCATTCTTGCATTCTGCATCGACGATCCGACTTTGGATCGGAAGGTGCTGGAGCCGATCCTCGAAGCCTTTCCGCAAGCGGCCGTCTTCGTGCGGGCTTTCGACCGGCGGCAAGTCATGCGCCTCACCGAACTCGACCTTGCCGGGGTCACGCGCGAGGTGTTCGAATCCGCTGTCTGCATGGGGCTGAATGTCCTGGCGGCGCTGGGGGTCAGCGAGGAGCAACGGCAGGAGATCGAACGCCAGTATCGCGAAGTCGATCAGCAGCGGCTTGACCGGCAAGTGGAAACCGGCGACCTGCTCTCCGCGCGTGGCATGATGTACAGTGCCGGACATCGCGCGCACCTGATGGACAGCAACGTCGCGGAGGACCCTGTCACATGATCGCTATGCTGGCCGCACTTTCCGCCGCGCTGGCGGTGGCTGCAGGCGCTTTTGGCGCACATGGCGCGTCGTCGCAGCAAGCCGCGGAATGGCTGCGCACTGGCGGCATGTACCAACTCGTCCATGCCGTGGCAGCGCTCACCATCATGAACAGCGCACGCGGCCCTGCCGCTCTGTTACTCGCCGGAGGAGCCGTGTTCGGTGGTACGCTCTACATCATGGCGCTTGGCGGCCCCCGATGGCTAGGTGCAGTCACCCCGATTGGAGGCTCCCTGCTAATTGCGGGCTGGCTGTGGCTCGGATGGACTCATCTCCGGGGATGACCGCCGAGGCACGTGCCGCCCCGGCAAGCCATATTTTACATTTAGTGCCTAATCGGCAAAGTCACGGGCCGCATCGCTTCCCGTTCTTCAGGGGATGATGGTGCATGCGGGTCGGGGCGAAAAGCCTCGGGCGCGCGTTGATTGGGCCCAGGGTGAACGCCGGTCATGAGATCCGTCGGCACATGCTCGCCGGACGGACGACGAATGCTCGACCCGTTTGCGCCTTGCGCGTCGATCAGCTTCTTGCCCACGAACACCGCCGCGGCGGCCAAAATTAGTTTTCTTATCATCATGCTATCCTCTGACGGTCGAGGCATTAACCGCTGGGGCCAAGGCATGTTCCGCCGAAGAAATCGTAGTGCGTTCTGGAGGACCCAGAATTACTTCGAGCAGGGCTATATTCCCCGCGTTCGCCGAACGGCCGATCGCAGATTTGAAGAAGGGCAGGAGAATGTGATTCCCTGCCCCGCTAAACGTCGGATCGATAAGGAGCTTAGTTCACCGCGTCCTTCAAACTCTTGCCAGCCCGGAACTTGGGCTGCGTGGAGGCCTTGATGCTCATGGTCTCGCCAGTCCGCGGGTTGCGACCTGTTGACGCTTTGCGGCTAGACACGGAAAATGTGCCAAACCCCACCAGACGTACTTCATCGCCTCTCTTGAGGGCTGCCGTCACAGCCTCAAAAATGCCTTCGACAGCCTTTGTAGCATCGCTTCTGCTCAAGCCGCTGCTTTCCGCGACTGCACCAATGAGATCCTGTTTGTTCATATTGTGGAACCCCCCTATTTCAATTCGCTCGTTGGGAATCGTCGGCAATCAGGCGCAATAAAGGCGCAGGACGCTTCCGCTGTCAAAGAGAAAACGAAGAGCCCTGCGCCCGTTGATCTTTCAATGCCCGCTCGACCCCGCCGGAGCGTGGGGAAAGCGGCAGGTCAGTGCCGCAGGACCGGATCCCCTTCCCCGCCGACCGAATGCGCTGGTTGCGCCGCCAGATCGTCTTCTTCCGTCCAGTTGATCGCCTCAAGAGGAGCAACGAGTGCTCTTGCCAGGACTTCATCGACATGGCTCACGGGAAGTATCTCCAGACCTTCGCGGATGTTGGCCGGGATCTCTGCAAGGTCCTTCTCGTTCTCCGCGGGGATCAATACCGTCTTTATCCCGCCACGCAGGGCGGCCAGCAGCTTCTCCTTTAGACCGCCGATGGGCAGCACGCGACCACGCAGCGTTACTTCGCCGGTCATTGCGACATCCTTGTGAACGGCGATCCCGGTTAACGTACTGACGATGGACGTCACCATACCGATACCAGCCGATGGCCCGTCCTTCGGCACGGCGCCTTCGGGAAGGTGGATGTGGATGTCCTTCCGCGTGAAGATGCTCGGCTTGATGCCATAACCGGGCGAACGCGCCTTGACGTAGGAGAAGGCCGCCTGGATCGACTCCGTCATCACGTCGCCAAGCTTACCCGTCGTGCGAATGGCGCCCTTGCCGGGAACCGTCACGGACTCGATGGTGAGCAGTTCGCCACCGACTTCGGTCCAGGCGAGGCCCGTCACCGCGCCGATCTGGTTTTCCTCCTCGCCCATGCCGTGACGGAATTTCAGCACACCGGCATAGTCGGCAAGGTTGTCGGGCGTGATCACCACCTGGCTGTATTCGCCTTCCAATATCTTGCGCAAAGCCTTGCGAGCAAGCCGGGCAATCTCCCGCTCCAGCGTACGGACGCCAGCTTCACGCGTATAATGGCGAATGAGATTGCGAACCGCGGCTTCGGTAACTTCAAACTCGCTGTCCTTCAGGCCATGCGCTTCGATCTGCTTGGGCAGCAAGTGTCGCTGGGCGATCTCGACCTTCTCGTCCTCCGTGTAGCCCTCCAGCCGGATGATCTCCATACGGTCCAGCAAAGCCTGCGGCAGGTTCAGGCTGTTGGCTGTGGTCACGAACATCACGTCCGAAAGATCGACATCGATCTCCAGATAATGATCCTGGAACTTGCCGTTCTGTTCCGGGTCGAGCACTTCGAGCAGCGCCGACGCCGGATCGCCGCGGAAGTCCTGCCCCAGCTTGTCGATCTCGTCCAGCAGGAACAGCGGGTTCATCGTGCCAGCCTTTTTGAGGTTGGTGACGATCTTGCCCGGCAGCGAACCGATATAGGTCCGGCGATGGCCGCGTATCTCGGCTTCGTCGCGCACACCGCCTAGCGACTGGCGCACGAACTCACGGCCCGTCGCCTTGGCGATCGAACGGCCAAGAGAGGTCTTGCCCACGCCGGGAGGGCCGACGAGGCACAGGATGGGCCCCTTCAGCTTGTTGGTGCGCGCCTGCACGGCCAGATATTCGACGATCCGGTCCTTGACCTTTTCCAGTGCGAAGTGGTCGGCGTCGAGGATTTCCTGCGCCTGACGCAGGTCGTTCTTGACCTTCGAGCGCTTGCCCCAGGGAAGGCCGAGCAACACGTCGAGATAGTTGCGGACGACCGTCGCTTCGGCGGACATCGGCTGCATGGTCTTCAGCTTCTTCAGCTCGGCCGTCGCCTTGGTGCGGGCTTCCTTGCTGAGCTTCGCCTTCGCGATCTTTTGCGTCAGTTCGGCCAGTTCGTCGGCTTCCTCGCCCTCGCCATTGCCGAGTTCGCGCTGGATCGCCTTCAACTGTTCATTGAGATAATATTCGCGCTGGGTCTTCTCCATCTGGCGCTTCACGCGGCCACGGATCTTCTTCTCGACCTGCAGGACACCGAGTTCACCTTCCATGAAGGCGAAGACCATCTCCAGGCGCTTCACTGGATCAGCCTCGACCAGCAGCGACTGCTTGTCGGAAACCTTGAGGTTGATGTTCGCGGACACGGCGTCGGCAAGCCGGCTCGCATCCTCAATCTCGCGAAGCTGGACCGGCGTTTCGGCGGGAAGCTTCTTGTTGAGCTTGGCGTAGTTCTCGAACTGCTCGGCTACGGAACGCATCAGCGCCGCGGCTTCGGGCGAGTCGGCAGCAACCTCTTCGACCGGCACGACCTGAGCGGCCAAATGATCGTCCAGCGTGACCAGCTCGTTCAGCTGCGCGCGCTGCTTGCCTTCGACCAGCACGCGGACGGTGCCATCGGGAAGCTTCAGAAGCTGAAGAACCGTCGCAATGACCCCGGTGTCGTAAAGCGCATCGCGATCGGGATCGTCCTCTCCAGGGTCGAGCTGCGAGACCAGGAAGATTTCCTTATCGGCTTCCATCGCCTTTTCGAGCGCAACGACGCTCTTGTCGCGACCGACGAACAACGGAACGATCATCTGCGGGAACACGACGATGTCGCGTAGAGGCAGCAGCGGATATGTCGTAGTCATGTAATCTCCGTGGCGCACGGTTCAGGCGCCTTCCCCCGATATATGGGCTTTGTTCCCATAGTGTTCAATTGCCGAACGCGAACAGAAAGTGGACGATTAAAACGCATTTCAGAAGGGCAGCTTGAAACCCGGAGGAAGCGGTAAGCCACTGGTGAGCTTTCCCATTTCCGCATTGCTGGCTTCATCCGCCTTTTTCCGGGCATCGTTTAGTGCCGCGGCGATCAAATCCTCCAGCATCTGCTTTTCCGAAGGCGCGAGCAAACTCTCGTCGATATTGACGCCGACGATGCGGCCCTTGGCGGTCGCACGGACCTTCACCACGCCGCCGCCCGATACGCCTTCGACTTCGATATGGTCGAGGTTTTCCTGTGCCTTGGTCAGTTCTTCCTGCACGCGGCTGGCCATGCCGAGGATTTCGTTCAAGTCTTTCATGCGCTTGCACTCCATTGTTCGGTTTCATCGACGGGCAGAAGTTCTGCCTCCGGAAAAGCTGCCATTGCTGCGCTGACGATCGGCGTCGAGAGGATTGCCTGCCGCGCCGCTTCCTCCGCCGCCTGTTCCTGCTCCCATAAAGTCGGCTCCACCGGCCCGTCGCCAATCATGACCTGCCACGGTTGCCCGGTTATATCGCTCAGACGCTTTGACAGTTCCTGAACGAAACCGGCGTCCTGTGCGCGGCGCGGTCTGATTACGAGTTCGGGCGGCGCGAAGCGGACGAGGCCTACTTCGTCGTGCAACGTGACGGCCATGCTCGCGCTTCCCGCGCTGCGATCGCTACGCAGGAGGTCGATGATCGCCGCGAAGCTCTCGGGCATCGGCTTGGACGCGCTTGCCGGAGGCGCGATGGCGGGCGATGCCGTGGCAGGAGCGCCGCCATTCTGGAGCATCCGGGCAAGCTCGCTGGGGTCCGGTAAAGTGGCGGCATGAACGGTCCGCAACAGCGCCATCTCGCAGGCTTCGAGCGGCAGGATCGCCGTTGCGACTTCGTCATGCCCTTTCAGCAGGAGTTGCCACAGGCGATGAAGAGCGGAGAAGCTGAGCGCGGACGCCCATTCGGAAAGCGCCTCCCGTTCTTCGGCAGACTGCGCCGGATCGTCGCTGCCCCGTCCTGCCTTGGCCACGGTGATCGCGTGGACGATTTCCAGCAGGCCGCGTATCAGCGCCAGCGGCTCAACGCCCAGATCATGCTGCTCGCGCACAGCGGCCAGCATAGGCGCGGCCTGCCCCTCCAGCACCAGACCCAGGAGCCGGCGCACCGATCCGCGGTCGGACAGGCCGAGCATGTCACGGACTTGTGTAGCCGTGACGAGCAAGCCGCCTTCGGAGACATCGGCATGCGCAATCGCCTGATCCAGGATCGACAAGCCATCACGCGCGGACCCTTCGGCTGCTTGGGCAATCAGGGTGAGCGCAGCGGGCTCCGCCTGCACCTCCTCCGCCTGCGTCACATAAGCGAAGTGCGCGGCAAGCTTCTCCGCCGAAATGCGCCGCAAGTCGAAGCGCTGGCAGCGGGACAGGACAGTGACGGGAACCTTGTTCACTTCCGTTGTCGCAAAGAGGAACTTCACATGTGCAGGCGGTTCTTCGAGCGTCTTGAGCAGCGCATTGAACGCGTTCTTCGAGAGCATGTGGACTTCGTCGATGATGTAGACCTTGTATCGCGCCGATACGGCCGAATAGCGCACGGCCTCGATGATCTCGCGTACGTCGTCAACCCCGGTATGGCTGGCAGCGTCCATTTCGATGACGTCGATATGGCGTCCTTCCGCGATCGCGACGCAGGGCTCGCACACGCCGCAAGGATCTATGGTCGGGCCGCCCTGCCCGTCCGGCCCGATGCAGTTCAAGGCCTTCGCGATCAGGCGGGCAGTGGATGTCTTGCCGACGCCGCGCACCCCCGTCATCAGGAAGGCATGGGCCAGGCGACCGCGCTTTATCGCGTTGCCCAGGGTCTGCACCATCGCGTCCTGACCGATCAATTCATTGAAATTGCGCGGCCGGTATTTGCGGGCGAGAACGCGATAGGGCTGCGAGGAATCGGTCATGGCACCGGTTTAGCCGGTTGGTCCTGCGTTGTCGAAGGGCTGCGCCTGCAACCGCCAATCATTTCGACTGGCGACCTGATCAAGGCTGGCAACCTGGTGGAAGCTGTTGAGGAAGGTGGGAGCCGGAACGACCCGCAGCGAAATCGTTGTGGCTGCTTCCGTCAGGATCTGACCAGGTTGGCGACGACCACGTCCGCCCGACTCCCGCGGCGCATATGGCGGGTTTGCGACCACGGCGCAAGTGGGATGCCAGCCGCGAGAGGGAGGCTAATTCGCCATCGCCTGTTTGATCAGGGTCAGCAGGCGGGCCTCCGTGAAGGGCTTGGGCAGGAAATTGGGAAAATTCTCGGTCGAAGCCCTGTTGGAGCCGGCAAAGCCCGACATGATCACGATTGCCGCATCCCGGACCCTGGCCTTCACACGTTCCGCCAGTTCTATGCCGTCCATCTGGCCCGGCATACGCACGTCGGTCACCAGAAGATCGAAGTCGAGCCCCTCCTCGACCATCTTCCACGCGGCATCCGCGGTCTCAGCCTGCTCCACTTCGAAGCCAAACTCGGACAAGGAACCGCACAGCATCGTCCGGAGCAATGCCTCGTCTTCCACAAGCAGTGCGTGCATGTCTACTCCCCCATTCAGACTGCTATGCGCGACTAAAATGCGAGCGATGTCAATGCAATATTGGGAATACCTAGCAAAATTCACCTAGTCGCGCTGCCGTGATGGAGCATTTTGCGAGCGCTCAATCGGCTGGGGCGAAGCGCCTGCGTTGGGGATCGCGCCGACACGAAAAGCGGCCTTTTATCTGATCGTTGAAGAAGGTTCCTGCCGAAGGCGAGATACAGAGGGCTTCGAAAATTTCGATCGGCACATCATAATACACATATCTGCCGGTTTCCCGGAAGGTGATGTGGAGGCTCCGCTCCGTCTCATCGTATGCGGCGCGGGTCATCATGCTGGAGTTCAGGCGACAGGCACGCATGGCGCAAGAGCGGCGCAGCGACTCCGCGGTTCCGCGCGATGAGCCGGACCGAATCCGATCCGCGCCGAAGCGACGGTGCGCGCACTCAATTATCTTCGATGATGTCCCGGATGCGCGTCGCCAGCACATCCATGGCAAACGGCTTGGTGATCATCGCCATGCCCGGTTCCAGGAACCCCGAAGCGATGGCTGCATTCTCCGCATAGCCGGTCATGAACAGCACCTTGAGGCCGGGGCGCGTCACTCTTCCGGCATCGGCCACCTGACGGCCATTAAGGCCTGGCAGGCCGATGTCGGTGACGAGCAGATCGATACGCTGGTCGGATTGCAGGACCTCCAGGCCCTTCGGCCCATCCGCCGCCTCTATGGCGCGATAGCCAAGCTCCTCAAGCACATCGACGATCAGGCTGCGCACCACGGCTTCGTCCTCGACGACCAGCACGATCTCGCCGGATTTGGACCCCGGCGTCTCACCCTGAACTTCCGCTTCCTCTTGTGACACCTCCCCGCCGCGATAGCGCGGCAAGTAGAGCTTGATCGTGGTGCCTTGCCCGACTTCGCTGTAGATGCGCGCATAGCCTTCGGACTGCCGCGTGAAGCCGTAGATCATCGAGAGCCCGAGGCCAGTTCCCTGACCGATGGGCTTGGTCGTGAAAAAGGGCTCGAACGCCTTGGCGATGATATCGCTGCTCATGCCGGTGCCGGTGTCGGTCACGCAGATACAGACATATTGCCCTGGCTTCACGTCACGCTGGGCAGCGACATAGGCACTGTCCAGGTGGGCATTGCATGTCTCGATCACCAGCTTCCCGCCGCTCGGCATCGCGTCACGCGCGTTGATCGCCAGATTGAGGATAGCGCTTTCCAGCTGGTTCGGATCGCAGCGCGTAGGCCAAAGACCGCCCGCCAGCACCATCTCAAGTTCAATGCCCTTGCCGAGCGTACGGCGCAGCATGTCCTCCATAGAGGATACCAGCGGGTTCGCCTGGACGGGTCGCGGATCCAGCGGCTGTCGGCGCGAGAAGGCAAGCAGCCGGTGCGTCAGGGCGGCCGCGCGGTTGGCGGATGATATCGCGCCGGAAAGGAACCGGTCAAGATCCCCGGTCCGCCCTTGTGCAAGCCGGGTTTTCAGAAGGTCGAGGCTGCCGGTGATACCTTGAAGCAGATTGTTGAAATCATGTGCGATGCCGCCAGTGAGCTGGCCCACGGCTTCCATCTTCTGGCTTTGCCGCAAGGCTTCCTCAATGGCGCGTTGCTCCGTGATGTCACGGCCCACCGCGTGGATGCGGCCCGCGTCCGGAACGGCCGTCCACGCCAGCAGGCAGTATCCATCATCCTTGCGGCGATACCGGTTTTCGAATGCCAGAGTCGCCACACCGGCGCTCAACTTCTCAACTTCAGCGGTTGTACGCTCCAGATCGTCCGGGTGCGTGTAGCAGGAAAGGCTCGAACCCACCATTTCCTCTTCCGACCAGCCGAGCAGGCGCTTTGCCGACGGATTCACCGCAGTGATGATTCCCTCGAAATCACAGACGAGCATGAGGTCGCGGCTCATCGACCAGAGGCGGTCCCGATCACGCGCGTTGGCGGCTTCCGCCAGCTTCTGCGCATGGATGTCCGTGTTCGTTCCCACCCATGACGTGACCGTGCCAGTGGCGTCGCGCAAGGGAAGCGCTCGAGCCAGATGCCACCGATATTCACCGCCGGCATTGCGGAGGCGGAACTCGGCCTCGTAGATTTCCCCCTCGGCGAGAGCTTTCGACCAAGCGTCCTTTGCGGAGCCCAGATCGTCAGTGTGGACCATCCTCCCCCAGCCATCGCCTTTCAGTTCAGCCTCCGTCAAACCGCTGAAGGCATATACCCGCGCATTGAACCAGTTCAGATATCCGTCGGCGCGCGCGGTCCAGACCTGGTTCGGCATGGACTGCGCCAAGGTAGTGAATTCCGCCTCGCTTTTTTCCAGCGCCTGCTGGATGCGCCGCCGCTCCGTTACGTCGTGGACTGCGCCCACCATCCTGATCGGATTGTCATCGCTGTCACGTTCGTACTCACCTTTGCGGAATATGATCCGCTCCTCGCCCGTATCTCCCCGGCGGATGCGATATTCGACATCCGGTTCGGCGCTACCGTCCTTGCGCCTCGCCTTGTTCGAGACGATGTGCGTATCTTCCGGGAAGATCAGCCTTTCCACCTCTTCAGATGGCATGCGTTCGGCAGCCTGCACACCGAAGATGCGACAGAATTCGGGCGTTGCGGTGATCAGGTTGCTGCCGATGTCGACGGAGAACAGACCGACGCCGCCCGCCTCCTGAGCGCGCCGCAATTGCTGCTCGCTGGCCCGCAGCGCTTCCTGCGCGCGATGCTCGGCCGTACGGTCGCGCAAGACTTTCACGAAGCCAACGGCGATGCCCGCTTCATCCCGAAGCGGCGTCATCTCGCCACTTGCCCAGAACCGCTCGCCGGACTTGCGAAGGTGCCATCGTTCATCCACAGCCCTGCCGGTCGTCAGCGTTTGCCCGCGCTCGGTGGCGGGCCGTCCTTCGGCGCGGTCTTCCGGTGTGAAAAACCGATCCACTGACTCACCAGCCATTTCCGTCTCGCCCCAACCCAGGACGCGTGCAGCTCCAGCATTCCAGCGCGTCACCTTGCCATCCAGGTCAGTAGCGATGATCGCGTAGTCGATAGCGCTGTCCAGTATCTGGCGATTACTGGCTTCGCGTTCGCGAAGCAGCTTCTCCGCGCCAACGCGCTGCACATGGGCCCAGGATCGTTCGGTGACTTCCCGTATCACCGTCAGATCATAGGGCGTCCAACGGCGCGGTGACTTGTCGTGGATCGCCATCAGGGCAGTCAGCCGGTTGTCCTTGACCAAGGGCATGCAGATGGTCGCGGAAATGCCGATGTCCTGAAAGGTCTTCGCCTCGTGCGGCAACAACTCGGCAAGATTGTCGTTGACGATCAGCGGACGCCCCGCACCCAGTTCCTGCACGGCGAGCGTACCGAAGTCGGCCAGCTTATAGTGGCCGACGATCGACGGAGAACCGGGAGCCGCCCAATCGCCGCGGATCGTGAAACCGTCCTGATCCTCGTCCATGTCCGCATAAGCGCAATTCGACAGACCGAGATGTTGCGCGGTCATGCGCGTCGTGATCGCAAGTATCTCGTCGGCATCCGCGCTGCCGGCGACGGCTCGTCCCAACTCGTCGAGGAAACGCAGATTGGCCTCGCTCGCTTCCAGCGCCAGCTGCGTCTGGTGCGCATCCGTCGTTTCGATCACGATAGCCAGCACGCCTGCGGGCTGCCCGTCGTCACCCAACAGCGGCGAGTAATCGAGGTTCATCCACACCTGCTCGGGACCGCCGTCCCGATGCAGCGTCATTTCGTAGTCGCGATAGCTGAGGGTGCCGCCGGATAAGCCGACCTTCATGACTTGATCGTTGAAGTCCGCAACTTCGCTCCAGCCCTCTCTCACCTTGGAGCCGAGGAGGCTGCTGTCACGTCCGCCTGCAATTTCGGAATAGGCGTCATTATAGAGCATGACGCCGTCGGTGCCCCACATCACCGCCATCGCCACATGCGATCGCAGCACGAAGCCTACGACTGTACGAAGGCTGGGGCTCCAGCCGTCGATGGGCCCGATCGACGTCGCCGCCCAGTCGAAGTCCGCAATGCGTCTGCTGAGCTCACCGCCTCCGACAAGGAAGCCATGCTGATTAGGGTGAATCCCGGCGCCGTGCATGTCCCTTAAGTTCCCCCCCTCCAGCGGCCGCAGCCCTAACATGCGCTAACTATAGAGCGACGCCTGCCTGTACCCCGCGCTCTCCGAACACGAAAGCAACAACGAGGTTCCAAAACGGGTGATGTGCTCGCCACGAACCAGCGCAGCGATTCGCTTTCACACATTATCATTTGGACGCAATGGCGAGGTTCTGTCGATAGTTAGCTCGTGATCCAAGTAGACTAAAATACGTTCCGATGGCGGAACCATTCGCCTGCCGTGAAGCGTTTCTACTTCACATGTTAGGAGGAGAGACGATGAAGCTTCTACGCGACAACGGGCTGACGATCGTACTCCTGCTGCTTTTTGCCGCGAGCATCATCGGCCAGTGGCTGGCCGGGTGGCATGTCGAAATGGAGGACGCGCGGCGGCATGGTGGCGACATCATGACGCTTGGCGCTTACACCACAAGTCCGCAGTTCCTTTCGTCCGTGTTCGAGAACTGGGAGAGCGAGTTCCTGCAGATGGCGACTTATGTCGTGCTGACCGCTGTTCTCATTCAGCGCGGATCGTCGGAGTCCAAAGACCCCGATGGCCCGCCACGTGATGACCATCTCGAACTGCGCGCGCTAGAGCCCGGAGCGCCGCGCATCCTGAGCAATGGCTGGCTTGCGCGGGAGCTTTATGCGCGCTCGCTCGGGATCGCCCTCGCACTGCTGTTCATTCTCTCGTTCGTGCTCCATTGGACCCAGAGCGCCCGCGCCGCTGCGCAGGAAGCGATCGAACATGGCGAGGCTGCGCCTACTATGCTCGGCTATCTGACGGACGCGCAACTGTGGTTCGAATCCTTTCAAAACTGGCAGAGTGAATTCCTGTCGACGGCAGTGCTGGTCGTGCTCTCGATCTTCCTGCGGCAGCGGGAGTCGCCGGAGTCGAAGGCCGTTGCGGCCCCGCATGCGCATACCGGCGACTGATGCGCTGGAACGAGTGACGCGGCTGGGGATTGAACATCCGACCGACACGAGGAAAACACGATGGCAGCACGTCCCTACTGGAGAGGCCAGATCAGACTGGCGCTGGTGTCCATTCCCGTCGAGATCTACTCGGCAACGAAGAGTGGGGCTGCGGTCGCATTCAACCAGATCCACAAGCCTTCGGGCAAGCGCATCAAATATGAGAAGGTCGTGCCCGGCATCGGCCCAGTGAATGTGGACGAGATCGTCAAAGGCTTCGAATATGCCAAGGGCGAATATGTGCTGCTGGACGAGAAGGAGATCGAGGGCGTCAAGCTGGAGAGCAAGAAAACGCTGGAGCTCACCCAGTTCGTGGACAGCCACGACATTGACCCGATCTATTTCGAGAAGCCCTATTATGTGGTGCCGGCCGATGACCTGGCCGAGGAGGCGTTCATCGTGCTGCGCGAGGCATTGCGCCGGAGCCGGAAGATCGGTCTTGGCCAGCTAGCGATGCGGGGCCGCGAATATGTCGTCAGCGTCAAGGCGTGTGGACGCGGGATCGTGATGGAGACTTTGCGCTATGCCGATGAGGTCAACAAGGCGGCAAGCTATTTCCGCGAGATTGGCGACGAAACGCCTGACGAGGAGTTGCTCGATCTGGCCACGACCCTGATCGACAAGAAGACAGGCAAGTTCGACGCCAGCGAGTTTCACGACCGCTATGTCGATGCGCTGAAGGAACTGATCGAGCGGAAGAAGAAGGGCAAGACGATCAGCATCGACGAGGAAGGCGAAGGCAAGGACCCGCGCGGGAGCAATGTCGTCGACCTGATGGCGGCGCTCAAAAACTCGCTGGGTAGCGGTGCATCCGCAAAGAAGAGCAGCGGCGCCAAGGCCGCGCCCGCCAAGAAGGCTGCGCCGAAGAAAGCCGCGCCCAAGGAGCCCGCAAGAAAGCGGGCGTAGCTCTACAGGTCCGGCAGCACCTGATCGGCGCGGCCCCAGCCCTTCAGATCCTTTGAAGCCGCCCGTTTCAGCATCTCGGCGGCGTCCGTGATGTGCCAGTGCGATGGCTTGTCCAGATCGCGCAACTCCTCCCATGTCAGCGGCACGGCGATGGGCCCATGCTCGCGGGAGCGCGCACTGTAGGGCATCACCGCCGTCGCACCGCGCTGGTTACGGAGATAGTCGACGAATATCTTGCCGACCCGCTGCGCCTTTGGCAGCGCCGCCGTGAAGCGGTCGGGCTGCGCCTGCGCCATGGCCATTGCGAAACGGTGGGCGAAGTCCTTCACCTCCGGCCACTCGGCTTGCGGCGTGAGCGGCGCGATGACGTGGACGCCTTTGCCCCCCGTCACCATCGGGAAAGTCGCAAGGCCCATTTCCGCCAGCAGGTCCCGCACGTGGAATGCGGCGGACACGACGTCCTTGAACTCCAGCCCTTCGTCGGGGTCGAGATCGAACACCAGCCGGTCGGCCTTCTCGACATCCTCGATCCGCGCCCCCCAGCCGTGGAACTCGATCGTGCCCATCTGCACGCAGGTCAGCAGGCCGGCTGCACCGTCCACGAACAGATAAGGTTCCTCATGCCCGTCCTTCTCGCGGATGCCGACATGCTTGACTGCATCGCCGAAGCTTCCCGCATCATGTTTCTGGAAGAAGCACTTCTTCGCCCGCCCCTGCGGACAGCGAACCAGGCTAATGGGGCGGCTCCCTGCCCAGGGCAGCATGATCGGGGCCACGGCCTCGTAATAGTTCGCGAGTTGGCCCTTGGTCAGCTTGCCTTCGGGGAAGATCACGCGGTCGGGATTGGAAATCTTGACGCCGCTCGTCTCAGCGGGCGTCTCGGCCACGGTTTCGACCGGAGCCTCCTTCTCGAACACGACCGCTTCCGGCTTCTTGTCATCGCGCAGGCCCAGATAGCTCGGGTGGCGCAGGACGCCATCGTCCGTGACTTCCGTATAGGCGACTTCCGCGACCAGCTTCGGCTTGATCCAATGCGCGCCGCGAACCGCCGCGCGTGGCGCCTGCACGGTGGGCTCCTTCACCTCCAGCGGCGTCATCAGCTTCATCAGCCGCTCGATCTCGTCGCCGGTGTAGCCCGTGCCCGCTTTCCCCGCATATTGGAGCTTGCCGTCCTTGTTGACGCCCAGCAGCAGCGAACGGAAACCGCGCTGCTTGTCCGAGGGGGTCCAACCGACGATGACGAATTCCTGACGGCGGATGCACTTGGTCTTCACCCAGCTGCCGCTGCGCGATCCTGTGTATTTCGCATCGGCGAGTTTGGAGATGACGCCTTCGAGCCCCGCGCCGCAGAAGGTGTCGAACAGCTTCTCGCCCTGACCGACGATGTGGTCCGAATAGCGGATGTGCGGCGTGCCCTTGCCGACCAGCGCCGCCAGCTTTTCCTTGCGTTCGGTCAGCGGCAAGTCAGTCAGGTCCTCGCCATCGAGCGACAGCAGGTCGAACGCATAATAGATGATGGACCCGCGATCGCTCTTGAGCGCGGCCTGCAGCGCCTGAAAGCTGGTCTTGCCTTCCGCGTCGGTGACGACCGCTTCGCCGTCGATCAGGGCGGCTCCGGCCTTAAGGCCCACGGCGTCACCGATGATCGATGCAAAGCGATCTGACCAGTCCAGACCGGATCGCGTATAGGCGCGGCCCTCCCCTCCTCCGATGGCGATCAAAGTGCGATAGCCGTCATACTTCATTTCATGGAGCCAGCGGCTGCCGGTCGGCACATGATCCACCAAAGTCGCAAGCTGGACCGGCTGGAACGGCGGGAGGGTTCCGCTCTTGCTCTTAGCTGACGCACGCTTTTTAGGTGCGGCTGGCTTCGCTCGCGCCTTCGCTTTCTTCACCGCCGCGCCCGCCGTGATCTCCGCCATCGTCCGACCCGATTCGACGCTGGTAAGATGCGTGCCGACCAGATCGTCCGATCCGCCTGCATATTCGTCCGCGATCTTGCGCAGGAGCCAGTTCTCCCCCTTCTCCTTGCCACGCGGCTTCAGGCGGATCAGCAGCCATTCGCCCTTCATGCGATGGCCGTGGAGGAAGAAGTGAAGATGCCCTTCGGCCAGCGTCTTCACCGGGTCCTTACCCGGCACCGGTTCCCACGTGCCATTATCCCAGAGCATGACGGTGCCGCCGCCATATTCGCCTTTGGGGATCGTGCCTTCAAAGCTGGCATAATCGAGGGGATGATCCTCGGTGCGGACGGCCAGGCGCTTGTCGTCGGGATCGAGGCTGGGGCCGCGGGTCACCGCCCAGCTTTTCAGCACGCCGTCGAGTTCCAGCCGGAAGTCGTAGTGAAGCCGTGTCGCCTCATGTTTCTGGACCACAAAGCCGTTGCCGGTGGTCGGCCTGGTTGCGCCCGATGGCTCGGCGGTTTTCTTGAAGTCGCGCTTGGCCCGGTATCGTTCCAAACCTTCCAGCGAGGTTTCGACAGTCGGGGAAGCGGAGCGGGGCATGACGACCTTTCAGCAGAGGCTGAAAGCTATAATCCCCGCACCCGCAGAGTCGTTCCGCTGAGCGGCATCGATCAACCGTGCGGTCGCTAAATCCTAACATGGCCAAATGCGCACATCGGCACTAGATAGGCGGCATCCGAATCACCGCTGACCGCAGGACCGCCCTCATGCGCATCGCCATTGCATCCGATCATGCCGCCGTGGAGCTGAAAGCCGCGCTCGCCGACTGGCTGCGCGAGAGCGGGCATGACGTCGATGATCTGGGGCCGATGACGGCGGACCGCGTGGATTATCCCGACTTTGGTTACAAGCTGGCCGAGGCGGTGGCGAGTGGCAAGGCGGAACGCGGCGTGGCTCTATGCGGTTCGGGCATCGGCATTTCCATTGCGGTCAATCGCAACCCGGCGTGCCGCGCGGCACTTGTTTCCGAGCCGTTGTCGGCTGCGCTGGCGCGCGAGCATAATGACGCCAACGTCCTTGCCATGGGCGCGCGGATCATCGGGCCGGACATGGCCAAGGCGTGCCTCGCGGCGTTCCTCTCCACGGATTTCGGCGGCGGGCGTCATGCCGATCGCGTCGCCAAGCTGTCTTCGCGTTCTCTCGAATCTCTGGCGCTCTGAAAGGATTTCCACATGAGCAGCACTGCCACCCTCGCTTCCGCACCTGACGCCTCGATCGACGATGTCGATGCGATCCGCGCCGAAGGCTTCTTCACGCGCACCGTCGCGGAGACCGACCCTGCCATTGCTGCGGCCATCGCCGACGAACTGAAGCGCGAACAGGGGCAGATCGAACTCATCGCTTCGGAAAACATCGTGTCTCGTGCGGTGCTGGAAGCACAGGGTTCGGTGTTCACGAACAAATATGCCGAGGGCTATCCCGGCAAGCGCTACTATCAGGGCTGCGCGCCATCCGACGCCGTCGAACAGCTCGCCATCGACCGCGCGAAGCAGCTTTTCAACTGCGGCTTCGTCAATGTGCAGCCCCATTCGGGCGCGCAGGCTAACGGCGCGGTGATGCTGGCGCTGACAAAGCCGGGCGACACGATCATGGGCCTGTCGCTCGACGCGGGCGGCCATCTGACGCATGGCGCGAAGCCCGCTCTGTCGGGCAAGTGGTACAACGCCGTGCAATATGGCGTCGACGAAACCACGCATAGGATCGACTATGATGCAGTCGAGGCGATGGCCGTCGAGTGCAAGCCGACGCTGATCATCGCGGGCGGCTCGGCTTATCCCCGCCACATCGATTTTGCGCGCTTCCGGGCGATCGCGGACAAGGTGGGCGCGCTGTTCATGGTGGACATGGCGCACTTTGCCGGGCTGGTGGCGGGCGGCGTGCATCCGACCCCGTTCGGCCATGCGCATGTGGTGACGACGACCACGCACAAGACGTTGCGCGGCCCGCGCGGCGGCATGATCATGACCGATGACGAGGCCATCGCGAAGAAGATCAACTCGGCAGTGTTCCCCGGCCTTCAGGGTGGGCCGCTGATGCATGTGATCGCAGCCAAGGCCGTGGCGTTCGGCGAAGCGCTGACGCCGGAGTTCAAGGCATATTCCGCAGCGGTCGTGACTAACGCGCAGGCGCTGGCCGCTCGGCTGAAGTCTCGCGGGCTGGATGTCATATCTGGCGGCACCGACACGCACCTCGCGCTGATCGACCTGCGTCCTTATGGCATCAGCGGCAAGGATGCGGACGAAGCGCTGGAGCGCAGTCACATCACTTGCAACAAGAACGGCGTGCCGGGCGACCCCCTGCCCCCCACCAAGACCAGCGGCATTCGCGTAGGCTCGCCCGCGGGCACCACGCGCGGCTTCGGCGTGGCGGAGTTCGAGGCTATAGGCGACATGATCGCGGATGTGCTTGCTGCGTTGCGCGACCACGGAGAAGCGGGTGACGCCTCGGTGGAAGCCGATGTGCGCAAGCGAGTCTCGGCATTGTGCGCGCGCTTCCCGATCTACGAGGGCTAGGACTTGCGTTGTCCCTTCTGCAGCCATGAAGACAGCCAGGTAAAAGACAGCCGCCCGACAGAAGACAATGGCGCGATCCGTCGGCGGCGCCAGTGCGAGGCGTGCGGCGCGCGCTTCACCACGTTCGAGCGCATCCAGTTGCGCGACGTCTGGGTGTTGAAAAGCGAGGGACGCCGCGAACCCTTCGAGCGTGACAAGCTGGCGCGCTCCATCGGCATCGCCTGCCGCAAGCGGCCGATCGATCCGGGGAAGATGGAGAAGCTCGTCTCCGGCATCCAGCGGCAGTTGGAAACCAGCGGCGACAGCGAAGTGCAGGCGAAGACCATCGGCGAGATGGTGATGGAGGGACTGAAGGGCCTCGACAGCGTGGCGTACATTCGGTTCGCAAGCGTGTACAAGGACTTCGGCGAAGCGCGGGATTTCGAGGATTTTGCGAGTACGGTGAAAGAGGTTGGGGGTGAGTGAGAGCGCCTCTCTCTGCCCCCGTTCGTCCTGAGTAGCCGCTGAGCTTGTCGAAGTGGCATATCGAAGGGCCTGAGCTTGGCCCCGAATTTAGATTGGGCGGATTGGACGCAAGGTGAGTTTCTACGCCTACATATTGCGCTGTGGCGACGGCAGTTACTATGTCGGTCACACCGATGCGCTGGAAGCCAGGATTGCACAGCATAAATCAGGCGAGATTCCGGGTTACACTGCAACACGCCTGCCTGTTTCGTTGTTCTGGTCACAGGATTTCGGATCGCGCGACGAAGCTATGACTGCGGAACAACAAATCAAAGGGTGGACGCGCAAGAAAAAGGAAGCGCTTGCACGAGGCGACTGGGAAAGCATTGCGATGCTGGCGCGCAAGTCCTTCGATACGGAGCTTCGACAGGCTCAGCCCCTACTCAGGACGAACGGGGAAGTGGAGGAGAAGTCTGCATCCACCCACCCCATAATCGTCCTCGTCCGCCCGCAACTCGGCGAGAACATCGGCAAGGCCGCGCGGGCGATGCTGAACTTCGGGCTTACCGAATTGCGGCTGGTTTCTCCACGCGACGGCTGGCCGAATCCCGATGCCGGACCAGCAGCCGCAGGAGCCGACATCGTGCTCGAGAGAGCGCAGCTTTTCGAGACGCTGGCCGAAGCCGTCGCGGATTGCCCGCATGTCTATGCGACCACGGTGCGAAAGCGCGGCGTGACCAAGCCGGTCGTCACACCCGAGGAAGCGGCACGTGAAATTCACAGCGCGTCGGGGCGGAGCGCGCTCGTGTTCGGTCCCGAACGGTCCGGCCTGGAAACCGATGATGTTGCGGTGGCCCGCAAGATTCTGACGGTGCCGATCAACCCGGAGTTCGGATCGCTCAATCTGGCGCAGGCTGTGATCCTGTGCGCCTATGAATGGTCGAAGCAGGCAACTCTCGTGTCGCCGACGCTCAACGATCTTGGCGAACCCGCGCCGCAGGAGGAACTGGACGGGATGATCGGGCAACTGGAGGGAATGCTGGAGGCGTCGGGTTATTTCTTCCCGCCTGACCGGACTCCCGCAACCAAACGCACATTACGGACGGTGCTGACCAAGCCCGGCTGGAACAGTCAGGAAGTGCGGACCTTGCGTGGCGTTCTGTCCGCGCTCGCCAAATCGCGCCCGCGCGGCATGCCCTAGTCTTTCAAACGGTCAAATTCCGCCATTTCGTAGGTGATCGAGGCTTCCACCAAAGTCTCCCATATCGCAGCGACGGCATTTGCGGGGATCGCCAGCCTGTCCGCCTCGGCAGCGGCGTTAGCGATGACCTGAGCCTTGCGGTCGTCGTCCCTGACATGTCCGCGCTCAGGCTTGATCCGCGCGGCGGCGCGCATATAGGCGAAGCGCTCGGCGAAAAGCGCTACGATACGACGGTCGAGCGCGTCCACGCCGGCACGAACGTCGGTCATGGTCTGGCAGTCGGCTGGGAGAAGCGGTGTCGTCATGGCCCGTCCCTAAGCAGCGCCGATGCCGCTGTCGAGGGTTGACATAATCCTCCCATCCAGTCATAGGCCCGCCTTCGCAATTGGCCCCGCATCCCGGTGAAGCGGTGGCCGCGCCATGCCTGACATACATCTTGTCATGGTCGCCGCGAGTACCGGGATCGAGGCTGCCTTTCAGGTGGCCAACGTTGTAGCAATTGTTAAGGATTACATATGTCTAAGCGCCATAGCGCCAAGCACAAGCTCGACCGCCGGATGGGCGAAAACATCTGGGGTCGTCCCAAGTCCCCGGTCAACAAGCGTGAATATGGCCCCGGCCAGCACGGTCAGCGCCGCAAGGGCAAGGTCTCCGACTACGGCATTCAGCTGCGCGCCAAGCAGAAGCTGAAGGGCTATTATGGCGATGTGACCGAAAAGCAGTTCAAGAAGAACTACACAGAAGCCGCTCGCATGAAGGGCGACACCGGCCAGAACATGATCGGCCTGCTGGAGCGCCGCCTTGACGCAGTAGTGTACCGCGCCAAGTTCGCACCGACCATCTGGTCCGCACGTCAGATCGTGAACCACGGCCACATCTATGTGAACGGCGTGAAGTGCAACATCGCGTCGCGTCTGGTGAAGCCGGGCGACGAAGTGACGCTGGGCAAGAAGGCGCAGGAAATGGCCCTGGTCATGGAAGCGCAGAGCCTCGCCGAGCGCGACATCCCCGATTACATCGCACCTGATGGCAGCGCGAAGATCACCTATACGCGCGTTCCGACGCTGGACGAAGTGCCGTATCCGGTGAAGATGGAACCGAACCTGGTCGTCGAATTCTATTCGCGCTGATCGTTTGGCGTATTCGAGAACGACAAAGGGCGGTTCCTCCGGGAGCCGCCCTTTTGCGTTGGAGTGCCTCCGCAAAGTCGACGATTGAAACGCCCCACCCCTGCTGAACCTGCTATTTATCCGTTACGTCTTGCATATCGAAGGCATGATGGCGATTTTACTCCCGGACCAGCAACCAGCCACCGCCATTAATCAGTATCGGACCTCAATGACCGCTAAGACGATCATCATTGTCGAGGATGACCCTGCGCTCCGTACGCTTACCAGCCGCTTTCTTCAGACGCATGGCTATGTGGTGCGGTCCGCGGCCAATCCTGCGGAAATGTGGATCGCGCTGGAAAATGGAGACGCCGACCTGGTGCTGCTGGACATCATGCTGCCGGGCACGAACGGCATCGATCTGTGCAGGCAGATCCGGCGCGAGAGCGACGTTCCGATCATCTTCATCAGTGCCAGGGGCAGCGAAGAGGACCGGGTCCTGGGCCTGGAGCTTGGCGCCGACGATTATCTGCCCAAGCCGTTCAGCACACGGGAGCTGATCGCCCGCATCCGTGCCGTTCTCCGCCGCGGTCCAGCCTCGGGCGAGGACGAGCAGCAACGGCGGAACGAAGCGCATTTCAACGGCTGGACGGTGCTGTTCTCGCGTCGGGAACTGCGTTCGCCTTCGGGCACCATCGTCGATCTGACAGGCGCTGAATTCGATTTGCTGGGAACGTTCATCAGCCAGCCGCAGCGCGTGATCGGGCGTGAGCGCCTGATGGAGCTGTCCCGCACGCGGCTAGGCGACAGCTCGGACAGGAGCATCGACGTGCTGGTCAGCCGACTCCGACGCAAACTGTCCACCGAAGACGGGAAGAATCCCATCCTGACTGTCCGCGGCTCGGGATACATGTTCAACACAGAAGTGTCCCGCGCTTGAGAAGAACGCGCTCGATCGGTCTGCTTGGGCGGATTCTGATCATCCTGCTCATCGTGATGGCGACGGAATTCGTTGCCACGACCGTTCAGTACCAGCGCGCGAGCCAATTCTCGCTTGAAGAGGACGACGCCCGCCGAATGGCTGAACATCTGGTCGTTGCGCGGCGCGTGATGGATCGAACGGACGCGGCGGAGCGCCCGGTGACAGCCGCGGAACTGAGCACCAAACGGTTCCGGATCAGGTGGTCACGCGACGAGCCCCTCGTCTCCCGCTATGGCCTTGACAGGCTGGGCAGGCAGATCCTCGACCTTGAACCTGAATTGATCGCCGCCAACCTGCGATTGCACCTGCTGCCGCTTGCACATGGTGGAGGCATTGCGGGGACGATGGAACTGAGCGACCGCTCGATCCTCTCGTTCAAGACCTTTCAGGCGCATGGCATATGGTCGCTCACATTCGGCCGGATATTGACGCTGCTTGCGCCCACCCTGGCGCTGGTCTTGATCGGTTCGATCATGATTGGCGCCACGCTCCGCCCTCTACGGACGCTGATACGGGCCACGATGCAGGTCGGCACGGACGACGGCAAGCCAATCCCCGAAAAAGGCCCGGCAGAGATCCGCAACCTCATCCATGCCTTCAACGCGATGCAGGAACGTATCCACAGGCTGATCAACAGCCGTACTCAGGCACTTGCGGCCGTGGGCCATGACCTGCGGACGCCGCTCTCGCGTCTGCAATTCAGGCTCGGAAGCGTCGACATGGACCCCGAGACGGAAAAAGCCATGACGCAGGATATCGAGGAGATGACTGGCCTTCTGCAATCCATGCAGGTTTACCTGAGTGGCCAGAGCAGCGTAGTATCCGCGGAGAGAGTGGACTTGGCAGTTATGGCCTCCACTCTGGTCGAGGCAGCCCGCGACGCCGGGAAAAGCGCAGTCTACTACGGCCCGAACAACCTTGAGGTAAAGGTACGCCCGGTCGCGATCCGGCGCGCGCTCAATAACCTGATCGACAATGCCCTGCATTATGGCGGCACGGTTCGCCTGACCCTGCGGCGGGATGAGCAGGACGTAGTGATCCTTGTCGAGGACGAGGGACCGGGAATCCCGGAAGATCAGTTGGCAGAAGTCGTTCACCCCTTTGTCCGCCTCGACGGAGCAAGGACGCGCAACACCCGCGGCATGGGCCTTGGCCTTTCCATCGTCAGCGACGCCGTGCGGGCGGAGGGCGGTACGCTGAAGCTCGAAAACCTGCCCGAAGGAGGGTTGCGCGTCACCATCTTCCTCCTTGCCGTCGCGATGTGAAGCCGCCCTTAGCCCGTGAAAACCACTAATCGATATTCCGGATGTGGCATTCATGTAACATATTTACCAATAAATTCAGGTTGTTAATCTAAGTAGCGGCTCAGTTCAGCCAATCGGTGTTCCATCACTCTACAGGCGGCGGCTCGCTCCAGGGACGGGCCGTCCTTCAACGAGTTGAAGGGACATGACGTGACCGATACCATCACCATTACCCGCACAGTGCTCCACGCAGGCTGTGCATTTTCCGTGCTCGCGATACTAGGCGCCGGCTTCGCTGCACCCGCCTTCGCCCAGAGCACGACGGCACAGCAATCCACGTCTCAGACACCTGCCGGTGAGCAGCCCCCCGCTCCCGCAGCGAACTCCGCCCAAGAGACCGAAAATGACGTGATCGTCGTGACCGGCTCGATATTCCGGACGACCACCAGCGCCACGCCGTCTCCGATCACCGTGCTCACGGCCGAGTCACTCGACCAGCGCGGCGTCAACTCGACGCAGGAGGCGATTCAGCGGCTGGCGTCCAACAATGGGCCTGCGCTGACCAACTCGTTCTCGGCTAACGGCGCCTTTGCGGCTGGCGCATCGGCGGTATCGCTGCGCGGCCTGAGCACCAGCTCGACTCTGGTGCTGTTCGACGGCCTTCGCGCCGCTTATTACCCATTGGCCGACGATGCGACCCGCAACTTTGTCGACCTGAACACGATTCCCGACGACATTGTCGAGCGCATCGAAGTGCTGCGCGACGGCGCATCCTCGACATATGGCGCAGATGCGATCGCGGGCGTGGTCAATGTGATCACCAAGAAAGAGATCACTGGCATTTCGGGTCGTGCGGAAGCGGGCATCAGCGAACGCGGCGACGCGGGCAATATGCGCCTGAGCCTGACGGCAGGCTGGGGAGATCTGGATGACCAGGGCTTCAACGCCTATGTCAGCGGTTTCTATTTCAAGCAGGATGGCCTCGCCAATCGCGAGCGGCCCTATCCCTATAACTCCCAGAACCAGTCGGGGATTTGCCGTGACGGCATCTGTGGACCGTCCATCGGGCCGAATGGCGGATCGATCAATCCCTCGACGGGCGGCTATTCCGGTTTCTCGACACAGACCGACGCGAGCCTGTTCGCCACGACCTTCTTCGTGGCGCCGGCGGGACCGGACAATTCTGCGGAAACCGGACGCTATCAGTTCCTCAATCCCGCCGCGGGCTGTATCGCCGGGGAGAACCCCTACACCCTAACGGCCGCCGAATTCGCCGACGACCCGCGTGCGCCCGGCACAGTCTGCCAAGGAGACCTCGTCACACAATATGGCATCATCTCCCCCGCTATCGAACGCTGGGGCGCATCCTTCCGCGCCACTGGCCGCATCAACGACAATATCGAGGCCTTCTTCCAGGGCAACTTCCTGCAGAGCAATGTCAGCTACACGGGGCTTCCTGCGAGCATCCGGCGCAATGGCCCTACCGGCATCGACTTCCCGCGGTTCAGCACGGCTGCTCCAGCGGGCGGCGCCAATGCACCCGGATCGCTGGTGCTGGCCCTGCCCGTCTTCGTCTGCCCGCTTATCAATAACCTCCCCGACCCGAACTGCACGGCCGCAAACCCCAATGCACGCCTGAACCCCAACAATCCGTTCGCGGCGCAAGGTCAGGTAGCCCGCATCCTTGGCCGCATCCCCAATCTTCGGGAATATAACGAAACGCGCAGCCGCACCTATCGCGCCGCCGCGGGCGTTACCGGAACATTGTGGGACGACTGGAACTTCTCGGTCGAAGGAGTCGCCATGCGTACCGACCTGCGGCGCACGTCCAATGGCTATGTCTATATCCAGAACCTGTTGAACGCCGTTGCCGATGGCCGCTACAATTTCGTCAACCCGCTGGCCAACTCGCAGGACGTCCTCGACTATCTTTCGCCGGACAATGTCACGGACTCCAATTCGGAACTCTATTCGGCCCAAGCGACCATCAGCGGGAAATTGTTCGACTTGCCGGGTGGCCCTCTGCAAGTCGGCGGCGGCCTTTCGATCCGCTATGAAGCGATCGACGCGCCAAGCGCCAACCCGGACTTCAATGGCCCGACCCAGCGATATTTCATACTGAACGCGTTCGGCACAAGTGGCCATCGTACCGTTCGGTCGGCCTATGGCGAACTCAGCGCCCCCGTTCTGGATCAGTTGGAGATCAACGCGTCCGGCCGCTATGACGATTACTCCAGTGGCCAGCATGCCTTTTCGCCCAAGGTAGGAGCGAAATTCACGCCGATCCGGCAAATCGCAATCCGTGGCACCTGGTCCCGCGGTTTCCGCATCCCGAGCTTCGCCGAAGCCAACGCCATCCCGACCACGGGCTTCGTGACGGCGGCGCAGTCGCTCTACAACGATACGTATCTCGCACAGTATGGCTGTTCGGTCGCGACGTTCAACAGCTGCCCGGCTTACATCAGCAGCGCGAGCTATGGGCAGACGACGCTCGCCAGTCCCAACCTCGATCCGGAGCGATCGACCAGCTACACCGCCGGTGTCGTCGTCGAGCCCATCCGCAATGTGTCCCTGAGCGTCGATTACTTTAACATCAAGAAGACCGGAGCGATCACTACGCCCAGCAACCGCCCGGCACTTCTTGCATATTACGCCGGGCAGGCAGTTCCGGAAGGCTATAACGTCATCCCTGACTCCGCCGCTCCCGATTTTCCAGGCGCGCAGCCCCGCGTCGCGTTCGTGCAGTCTCAGCTCATCAACGCGAACACCATTCGCTCGGAGGGGTTGGACTTCGCGGCGACGGCGCGCTTCGATCTGGGTCCCAACCTCCGGTTCACGTCCTCGGCGGAGGCCAGCTACATCATCAACCTCAGCACGTCTTTCCCGGATGGCACGACGGAGTCCTACGAAGGCACAGCGGGCAACTTCAACCTGACGGCTGGCTCGGGCACGCCGGAATGGCACGGAAGCTGGCAGAACACCCTGGAATGGGGACCCTGGACGCTTAGCGCCACCGCAGAATATTTCGGCGGCTATAATTTGTCCGCGGCGGATCAGGGCACCGAACCGGGAGATTGCGGCCTGCTGTCGGCGCAATTCGTGAAGTGCGACGTACCCGCCTACATCACCGTGGACCTGACGACGAGTTGGAAGGCGAGCGACAACTTCACCTTCTACGTGAACGTCCTCAACGTGTTTGATGACCTGCCGCCAATCGATCCGGTCACTTATGGCGCCAACAACTACAATCCCGTTCAGGGCGGCACCGGCATCTTCGGCCGATCCTTCCGCGCGGGCGCCCGCTTCAACTTCTAGGGATGGGGAGAGCCGCGTCGGCAATGACCGGACGGCTCTCCATATCCCGCGCCGATCGCAAAAAGCGGATCGCAAGACTACATTCCCTTAACGACATGGTAACATCATGCCGTTATATTTCGTGCATTATCTCCCGCAAGCCACGAGGAGCGATCGTGTCGCAGTCCGCCGCTACAAAGGAACAGACCCGTACCTACGTGGCCCGTGCGGAACGCGTCGTTTCACACCATGTCGTGGAAATATCGGGGCCGACGACAAACGCGTTCAGAAGCCGCATACGCAATGTGTCATCCACAGGAATGCTGATCGATCATCTGGGGCAGATCAGCGTCGGAGATGTCGTATCCGCCACATTACCGGGCGCAGGGGCGATCATCGGAACGGTCGTCCGCTTGAAAGATGCTCGTGCAGGTGTCCGATTTATTAAGGCAATCAGCCTGGCAGCCTATCGCGCTGCGTAAAACGAGACGGAGCGCGATAGCGCTTCAGGCAACTTCAAAGCCAGCATGGGCATCAAGACGCCGAACTATTATCATAGAAATCCGGGCCTTTTAGGCGAAGTTGCCGTCGCGTCAGACCCAGCATCATTCTCGTGAAGCTGGAGCGTTTACGTTCCGCGCGAGCCCGTTTGATTGCCAGGTCAAGATGTGCCTTTACATAGGCAAGCGAAGGCCCAGAAAACTGATGAGATTTACCGCTCATGCCGCCATCCCCCGATACGCTTATCACGGGCGGTCCCAATCGATCAGGCATCCACCCACACGTGATTGATGGTTGAATGTAACGCGGCCAGGCCGTTGTGTAAAGATACGGTCCTACTCAAGTCGATCGCACTCGGCGACGCAGATCGCCCCGGATCAGAGCAGTTTACTAGCTCGTGATCCGGGGTCTTTACCTATTGCTGGCTAGTTACAGTAGTAGTGGTTTTCTCAGTAACAGCGGCACGAGACGGTGCGGTAGTGGTGCGGCGGACAACCTTGCGCTTGGGACGACTGACGGCGCGTGTCGCTGCGGGCGTTGCAGTCTTGACCGTTTCAGTAGTGACGGTCGTTGTAGCCGGAGCGACTACCACGGGCGGCGCGCTGCGTGCCGCTTGCGCCTCAGCGGTGGCCGCTGCGGCGGTGCGCTCCGCGGCGTCCGCGCGGGCGTTTGCGGCGGCGGCGTCCTGCTGTGCTATTGCTGCGGTCGTGGCCTGGGCCTCGACAGCTGCTTCGGTACGCTGTTGACTGCGGCCGATTGCCGTGTCGGCAAATTGCTGCGCTTCTACAGCAGCCTGGATCGCCTTTTGTTCATGGCCGCTCTTCAGTTCCTCCTGCGCAAGGCGGAGAGATGCCTGCGCACGGGCAAGAACCTCGGGAGATACACTGCCGCTTTTCAAGCGATTGGCGGCATCAATCTTGCCCTGAGCCTCGGCAATGGCGGCAAGCGCCCGCTCCTCGTCGCCCGCATAGGCGGGACCTGCGGCGAGCATGAGGGATGAAGCGACAATCATGCCGCGCATCATGAAACCAAGCTTACGCATTATCTTCTCTCCTACCTTTATGGCTCGGTCAAAACGGCCAGATACCGTGGAGGTTCCGTAACGATCGCAGCTCCTAGAGAACCTTGTTGTTCATTGTTGCTGCCGGGCTATTACAGGCGCAGCGCCCTGCCTGGGTGGCGTGTCTCCCTCATGCTCAAGCCTCTGCCGACCGCGTGGCAGAGCTTCCGGCATTTCGGTGCGGAGGAATGCCATCACCGCTTCGCGCACTTCGCATCGAAGATCGAAGGCGACGCCAGCGTTTCGTGCGCTTAGCAGGCCACGCAGTTCCAAGGCGTCAGATCGTTGTTCCGTGACCTGCAGGATCGCCACGCGCTTGTCCCAGCGCGGACTGGCCTCCGTCGCGGCAATGAATTTGTCCCTGATACGCTGCACATCCGCTTCAGGATCGACATAGAAAAACACCGTGCCGAGCAAGTCGCTGGTCTGCAGCGTCCAGTTCTGGAAAGGTTTCTCCAGGAACCACGATACGGGAACCACCAGCCGCCGGTCATCCCATATCCTCACGACCACGTAGGTCAGCTTAATGTCTTCCACCCTGCCCCATTCGCCTTCGACGATGACTACGTCGTCCAGCCGGATAGGCTCGCTGAAAGCCATCTGGATTCCCGCGATCAGGTTCTTCAGCGCAGGCTGCGCGGCAGCACCGACAGCAAGGCCGACGAGGCCAGCCGAAGCCATCAAAGTTACGCCGATGGTCCGCACGCCCGGGATCGCGATCAGCATCAGCGAAATCGCCACGAAGCCGATGACGATCTGGGCAATGCGATACAGGATGCGAACGCGCGTATGCCGCCGCCGCGCCTTGAGATTGTCCTCTACGGTGATGTCGCTGTGTGCCTCAACGATTTCCCGCCCTGCGCGAAGAAGGTTCAGCGCCAACCAACCTAGCAGGGCAGCGAAGATCATTTTCGAGCCGATGGACCATATCGTGTCAGCAAGCTGCGGCAGCGGCCGGAAAGGCTGTAGCGCGGCTCCCACTGCCAGCAGGACGAGCAGCCAACGCGCAGGCGCGCGCGATGCCGCCACGAGGATGTCGTCGCTATTCCCGGAAGACCGCGCTGCTACTCGCGACGCAATGGCAAATCCCATCCAGTGGATCGCCAGCGCTATGACAACGCCCAAAGCGACGGACAATAGAAGGCCGAGCGAGATCCCGGCGTAGGTGAGTTCGTAGAGGTTGATCGTCATGCGCGGCCAACGTCAGCCGCGCGCTAATTGTTTCGCCTTCCGTCCCGATTATGAAGGCATCTATCCTTGAATAACCTTCAGCTACTTTGCCGGATCGACACGCCGCACGCTCAGGATCTTGACCACGGGGCTGAGCATCTGCCCTTTCATCACGCCTTCGCCGTCGGTCGGAGACGTGGGTGCAGCGAGGATCTTGCGGACCACGTCCAAGCCCTCGACGACTGAACCGAAGGCGGCAAACCCGGCGATATCGCCCTCCCCCGACGCTTGCGCATCCATGGACGGCATTGGCCCGAGCGTGATGAAGAAGTCGCCGTTGGCGCTGCCAGGCGCATAGCGGGCCATGGAGATCGTCCCGGCCTGATGCGTCAGGCCTGTCGTGGTGGTAGGTTCATGGGCGATCGGCGGGAGCACGCGCTTCGGATCATTGCGTGTGCCGCCCTGAACAAAGCCCAGGTCGGGCCAGCCCGGCACTTTCAGCGCGCGATAGAAGGACGTTCCGTCCAGCCGCTTCTGGTCCACATAACGCAAGAAGTTTGCTGTAGTTATCGGAGCGCGGGCAGAATCCAGCGACAGCACAATCGAGCCTTCGGAGGTTTCGATACGCACCTGTACTAACTTATCTTGCGGTGTCGGCGCGCTGGCCGAGGTAGCTGGAGGCTGTTGCGCATGCGCAACTGTCAGGGGGCATATCATCAGCAGAATTAGGGTTGCCAGGCGCAGCATGTGTCGATCCTTACCCAAGGAGGTAGCCCGTTTTCCTCCGAGGAGAGGGGCGCCTGGAGAAGTATAACCAAAATGGCTCTTGTGCTACCGGCCATGCGCTGTATTTTGCGGTGCACCATTTTTTCACCCTTGAGGATTGGCCAGACTGCAGTTCACAGCCCCTATCGCCAAACCACTCCTACCTCATCGGAAGCGACACTCCGTCGCCAACCGTCTCCTCCACGGCACCATCTCGCCATCACATAACATTATCGAGGTCTTGTCATGCATATTACAATGATCGGTTCAGGCTATGTCGGCCTAGTGTCCGGGGCTTGCTTCGCGGATTTCGGCCATGATGTCGTCTGCGTCGACAAGGACGAGAACAAGATAGCGGCGCTGCTGGCAGGCCGTATGCCGATATTCGAACCCGGTCTGGACGAGTTGGTCGCGCGCAACGTCGCTGCGGGCCGCCTCCGGTTCACCACCGACCTTACGGACGGCG
Source organism: Sphingobium sp. (assembly GCF_033795625.1). Classification (GTDB taxonomy): domain Bacteria; phylum Pseudomonadota; class Alphaproteobacteria; order Sphingomonadales; family Sphingomonadaceae; genus Sphingobium. Next base: position 40,151 of record NZ_JARYGI010000014.1, read on the forward strand.
TCAAGGATGCCCATGCGGTGTTCATCGCCGTGGGCACCCCCTCACGCCGCGGCGATGGCCATGCGGACCTTTCCTATGTGTACGCCGCTGCCGAAGAGATCGCCCATGCGATCAAGGGCTTCACGGTCATAGTCGACAAGTCGACCGTGCCCGTGGGTACGGGCGACGAGGTCGAAAGGATCATCCGTGAAGCCAATCCCGAAGCGGATTTCGCCGTTGTGTCCAATCCCGAATTCCTGCGCGAAGGCGCGGCGATCGACGACTTCAAGCGTCCCGACCGCATCGTCATCGGCGGCGACGACCCGCGCGCGCTGGAAGTCATGCGCCAGGTCTATCGCCCGCTATACCTCAACAAGTCGCCGTTGATCGAGATGAGCCGCCGCGGCGCAGAACTCACCAAATATGCGGGTAATGCGTTTCTCGCAACGAAGATCACCTTCATCAACGAGATCGCGGATTTGTGCGAGAAGGTCGGCGCAGATGTTCAGGATGTCGCCCGCGGCATTGGTCTCGACAATCGCATCGGCTCGAAGTTTCTGCACGCCGGTCCCGGCTATGGCGGCTCTTGCTTCCCCAAGGACACGCTGGCGCTGCTGAAGACGAGCCAGGATTATGACGCTCCGCAGCGGATCGTGGAGGCCGTCGTCGCCGTCAACGACAACCGCAAGCGCGCCATGGGCCGCAAGGTCATCGCGGCGCTGGGCGGCGAAGTGCGCGGCAAGACGGTGGCGCTGCTCGGGCTCACCTTCAAGCCCAATACAGATGATATGCGCGACAGCCCCGCCATCGCCATCACCCAGACGCTGGAAGATGCGGGCGCCATCGTGCGCGCCTACGATCCTGAAGGCATGGAACCGGCGAAAACCCTGCTGCCCAAGATCGTCTATTGCAAGAGCGCCTATGATGCGGCGGACGGTGCAGACGCTCTGGTGATCGCGACGGAATGGGACGCTTTCCGCGCCCTGGATCTGGGACGTATCAAGCAATTACTGACGCAACCGCTGATCGTCGATCTACGGAACGTCTATCCGCGCGCCATGATCGAAAGCGCGGGCTTCACCTATCACGGCGTCGGCCGCTAAAACGCGAAAGGCCCGGCGATCCAAGATCGCCGGGCCTCGCCCAAACGGTCCTATCCGTGCAGCGTCAAGCCTTCTCAGGCGACGCGCGCTTCCAGTTCCGCATCTTCATCGGGATCGCGCAGCACGTAGCCGCGGCCCCAAACCGTCTCGATATAATTGTCGCCACTGCAGGCCAGCGCCAGCTTCTTGCGCAACTTGCAGATGAAGACGTCGATGATCTTCAATTCCGGCTCATCCATCCCGCCGTAGAGGTGGTTCAGGAACATTTCCTTGGTGAGCGTCGTGCCCTTGCGGAGCGAAAGCAGCTCCAGCATGGCATATTCCTTGCCGGTCAGGTGAACCCGGTTGCCATCGACTTCGACAGTCTTGGCGTCGAGATTGACAGCGAGCTTTCCGGTGCGGATGACTGACTGGCTGTGCCCCTTGGACCGGCGGACCACGGCATGGATGCGCGCCACCAGTTCGTCACGGTGAAAGGGCTTTGTCACATAATCGTCGGCGCCGAAGCCAAAGCTGCGCACCTTGCTGTCCATCTCGGCAATGCCCGAAAGGATCAGTACCGGCGTCTGCACCTTGGCTGCACGCAGCTTCTTGAGCACGTCATAGCCATGCATGTCGGGCAAGTTGAGGTCGAGGCAGATGATGTCGTAATCGTACAGCTTGCCAAGATCGAGGCCCTCTTCGCCAAGATCCGTCGTGTAGACATTGAAACCTTCGGTCGTCAGCATCAGCTCGATCGCCCTTGCGGTCGTCGGCTCGTCTTCGATCAGCAGCACGCGCATTATGCAGCCCCTTTGAAAGGTTTACGAATTCGCCCCCTATCAGGACGGTCGCATTTGAATTTCTTAACCAAATTGTTTCTGAACGTAAAAGGTTAATTTTCGGATAACCCCTAGAAATATTAACGTATCTTTTTTACGGATATTCCGGCGCTTGCTCACTGCGCAAGTCTGAGCGCCAGAAAATCCAGGCACGCTTCGACACGGGCAGGCCGGAGTCGCGAGGGCGGCGTGACCAGGTGCAGGCCGATGGGCGCACCTTGCCACTCTTCGAGAATCGAAATCAGCGAGCCGTTCGCCAGATCTTCGTTGATGATGAAGTCGGGCAGATAGGTGATGCCGATGCCTGCACGAAGCGCAGGCAGCATTGCTTCTCCGCTGTTCGTCATCATGCGGGTCCGCGGCTGCACCGCCACGGTCTCGCCCCCCGCCCTGCTAAAGCGCCAGGTTTCAGGGTTGGGTATGTTCGTATAGAGAAGACAATCATGATCGCTGAGATCCGAGGGGTGTGTCGGCAACCCCTTCCTCTCCACATAGCCTGGTGACGCGACATAATGGCCCCGAACGTCGCAAAGCCGTCGAGCCCGCAGCGAACTGTCCGGCATCGCCGCGATCCGAAGCGTCGCATCAAGGCCGCTCTCGACCAGGTCGATCCGCTCGTCCGAAAGATTAAGATCGATGATGATGGCGGGATGGAGCGCCATGAACTCGGCAAGAAGCGGCGCGACTCGCGTCAACCCGAAACTCATCGGCGCCCCCAAGCGCACAATGCCTGCAAGTTCGGTGATCTCCTCCCGCGCGGCTTCCTCCGCAGCTAATCCCTCCACCATGATCCGCGATGCATGATCGGCAAGCCTGCGCCCGCTTTCCGTCAGCGTGAGACGGCGGCTGGTGCGGCTGAACAGGCTTGTGTCCAGATGTTGCTCCAGCCGGGTGATCGCTTTGGACACTGTCGCCTTGGAAACGGACATGGCTCGCGCTGCATCGGTGAAACTGCGGTGTTCGGCCACCGCCGAAAACATGGCCCAGGCTTCAAAGTCGGGTAGGCGCATAATGAAACAATCCGTTTCATAGCTGCTCATTTATGAAACGATCGTGACGGCTATATCGGAGGAAATCAAGATTGAAGGCTGAGCACTAGGCAAGGTCGGAAAGGAAAACGTCATGACTGACACTGTGACTCTTAAGGACACCCGTCGCGCAACAGTCGAACGCCGCCCCTTCGCTTCGATCGGTCATGCCGACCATGGCTGGCTGAATGCGCGGCATCATTTTTCGTTCGCCGACTACTACGATCCCGCCCGGATGGGCTGGGGCAACATCCGCGTATGGAATGATGACGAGATCGGCGCGAACAGCGGTTTTCCGCCGCATCCCCATCGCGACATGGAAATCATCACCTATGTCCGCAAGGGTGCGATCACCCACAAGGACAGCATGGGCAACGAAGGTCGCACCGGGGCTGGCGATGTCCAGGTGATGAGCGCAGGCACGGGCGTTCGCCACGCGGAATATAATCTGGAGAGCGAAACCACGACCCTGTTCCAGATCTGGGTGCTACCCCGCGCTGCCGGAGGTGCCCCGAGCTGGGGCGCCAAGCCGTTTCCGAAGGACAGTCGCTCGGGCAAGTTCGCAGTTCTGGCCAGCGGCTATGACAGCGATGCCGATGCCCTGCGTATTCGGGCCGATGCCCGGCTGCTGGGCGCCACGGTTCAGGCCGGTCAAACATTGACCTATGACCTTGCCGAAGACCGCTACGCCTATCTCGTGCCTGCGACAGGCCAGGTCCGCATCAACGGCGAACTGTTTGAAGCACGCGACGGAGCGGCCATACGCGGCGGCGGCGCGATCGTTATAGAAGCCTTGGAGGACAGCGAAGTGGTGCTGGTCGATAGCCAGTAACACGCGTCCTCCGCCGTCCGCGCCCAGCCCCCTCCCTGCGGGCGCGGACGGACTCACTATCTCTTGAAAGGAATACCCGATGGCAAAAGTTCTCGTGCTCTACTACTCGACCTATGGCCACATCGAAACCATGGCTAATGCAGTAGCAGAGGGCGCTCGCGACGCCGGTGCCACTGTAGACGTCAAGCGCGTTCCCGAAACCGTGCCAGAGGCCATAGCCACCGCCAATCACTTCAAGCTCGATCAGGCCGCGCCAATCGCGTCGATCAAGGAACTGGCGGATTACGACGCGATCATTATCGGCACCGGCACCCGCTTTGGCCGCATGTCCAGCCAGATGGCGGCGTTCCTGGATCAAGGTGGCGGCCTGTGGGCGCGTGGTGCGCTGAATGGCAAGGTCGGCGGGGCATTTACCTCCTCGGCATCGCAACATGGCGGGCAGGAAACCACGCTGTTCTCGATCATCACCAACCTGCTGCACTTCGGCATGACGGTTGTCGGTCTTGATTACGGCCATGCCGGTCAGGCAAGCAACGAAGAGATCGTCGGCGGCGCACCTTATGGCGCTACCACCGTTGCAGGAGGGGACGGCAGTCGCCAGCCGACGCAGATCGATTTGGAAGGCGCTCGCTATCAGGGCCGTCGGGTGGCGGAAGTTGCGGCCAAGCTCCACGGCTGAACAGGCTCTGCGCGGGTGCTCTGGATACCCAGAAGCAGCCGCGCGGTGACTTTGTTCGACTTCAGCAGATAATGAAGGCCGAGCGGTAGCAGCAATGCCGCGCCGAACAGAGCCGGTTTACCCAGATGGGGCGTCAGGTAATGCGCGACCGGCACATGCAGATACATTATCGTCAGCGATGCCGCCCCGACGCCCCGCATGGCGGCCGAGCCGAGGACCGGCCACCGGGCGGATTGGAAAATCAGGAACGAGATGGCGACGGCTCCAGCAATGGACAGCAACGGCCAGCCATAATCTCCCGCCTTCATGTTAAGCGATGGGCCAAATAGCAATGTGGTCGCTGCGAGAACGAACAAAACGGCACACATCCAGTGCTTCCACTCCACGCCGCGCCGTAGCCATCCGGCCCACAGTAACACCAACGCCATGGGCACTGTGAGTAGCCCGAGCGGCGAAACATCCGTGGCACTGCCTGCCGCATAGGCGATGCCCAAGCTGATCGTCATGAGCCCGAACCATGGCCAGCTTCGCTTCTCTGGAAAGCGCGTTCCGATTGCGCTGCACAGGATACGCGCAACCAGCAGGCAGGGCACGAACCAGAAGACAGTGAACGGCCCGCGCAATTCCGAGCCGCCGAAAGCGATCCTCCACAGATCGGCTGGCCAGTTGTGGAAGATCGGCCGCAAGCCTCTCACGCCCTCGATCCATATGTCGAACAGGACAATCAGCACCAGCCACGCGACATAGCCAAGCCCCTGCGTCGCCAGCAGTTTTCGTGCCAAGGTTAACGGAGGCTGCGGCTTGAAGAGATATCCGGAAATCAGGAAGAACAGCGGCATGTGGAAGGCATAGACGGCATCGCGAACTGGCCCGCTGGTCCATATATGGCCGACGATCACGGCAATGATCCCTATACCCTTCGCCGCGTCGACCCACTCCAGCCGCTCGCGTGGCATTGCGCCCTCAGCCATTGGTCTTCCCCCTTTGCTGCCGAATGCCTATAGGAACCGGCAACGGCGTCAATCGCCCTTTACTCCTGCCATCGGAACCCGTCTTGACCCTGCTTGCCGACCGCGTCCTCTTCATCGATGGCGAAGCGATCATCCTCGACAAGCCTGCGGGCCTGCCGGTCGATCCCCCACGCGACGGGTCGCTGAGCCTGGAGAACCATCTCGATTCCCTGAAGTTCGGATTTCAGCGTTGGCCGCTGGCTGTGCATCGGCTGGATCGCGACACGTCAGGCTGTTTGCTGCTGGCGCGCAATCCGAAGGCGCACAAACGCTTCGCGCAGGCGTTTGAGAATGGGCAGGTCGCGAAGACCTATCTCGCGGTGCTGGAAGGCGTGCCCACCGAGGAAAGCGGGGAGATCGACCTTCCGCTGAAGAAGACCAGCAGCGCCGAGGAAGGCTGGCGCATGGTCCCCGATGCGAAAGGAAAGCCTGCTCTCACGCGCTGGACGCTGCTCGCGCAGAAGGATGGACGGTCGCTCGTCAGCTTCGCGCCCACGACCGGGCGCACGCACCAGATACGCGTCCACGCCCTACACGGCATCGGCTTCGGCATTGTCGGCGACCCGATCTACGGCACGCCGGACGATGGCGCGATGCTGCTCCACAGCCGTTACCTGTCCATAGCGCGCGCCAACAAACCGCCGGTCGAAGCGACCGCGCCGCTCCCGCCGCACTTTATCGAAGCGGGCTTCACGCCCGACATGCTTCCCGACTGATCATGGAAACGCCCTTCGCCCTGCCAGATGACGCGCTGGAGGAGCGCTTCATCACTGCCGGTGGACCGGGCGGCCAGAACGTCAACAAGGTCGCGACCGCCGTTCAGTTGCGCGTCGACACCTTCCGGCTCGGACTGCCGCTGTATGCCTGGCGCAAGCTCAAGGAACTCGCCGGGTCGCGCATGACCTCGACCGGGGTACTCGTCATCCAGGCCCAGCGCTTCCGCACGCAGGAGGCCAATCGCGCCGACGCTCGCGAGCGGGTGCAGGCGATGATCGCCGAAGCCTTCAAGCGCGACGCCCGCCGCATCGCCACCAAGCCCAGCCGCGCTGCAAAGGCTCGCCGCGTCGACGCGAAGAAATCCCGCAGCAGCGTCAAGCAGGGACGCGGCAAAGTGTCCTTCGACTGACCGCGCAAGCGTGGACTATCCGCGTGTAGCATCCTACATTCCTGCCATGTTCGATCTCAAGCCTCCTGACGCAGCCGACAAGGCCGCGCTCTATGCCGACCTCCACTCCGCAGCCGATGCGCTGACGCGTGGCGAGAGCGACGCCATCGCCAACATGGCAAACCTGTCGGCGCTGCTCTGGCAATATCTGCCGGATCTCAATTGGGCAGGCTTTTATCGCATGGTCGAGGGCGAACTGGTCCTAGGTCCATTTCAGGGCAAGGCAGCCTGCATCCGCATCGCCGTCGGCAAGGGCGTATGCGGCACCGCTGCCGCCATGCGAGAGACGCAGTGCGTCGAGGATGTCCACGCCTTCCCTGGCCATATCGCCTGCGACGCGGCTTCACGATCGGAAGTGGTGGTGCCGGTCATCCATGAGGGCCGAGTTATCGCCGTGCTGGATCTCGACAGCCCGCTACCTGCCCGCTTCGACTCGGAAGATGTCCAAGGGTTGGAAAAGCTGATCGCGAAGATCGCGCCACGGTTAGCCGAAGCCGGTTAACCATCTTCCCCGAAATTATGGCACAAACGCCCCGTAAAAAGGACATAGTTGGCTCGTTTCGGCACAGACATGGCCGCTGGAATCCTTGGAAGTCTGGGGATCTGGGTGCTAAATCGCTCGTTAACAATGCCGTCATCGCCCGGTCGCTTCCTGCAATTGGAACGGGCAGACGAAACTGGGAGTGTTAACGATGCGGACCCTCATGATCCCCGGCCTAGCCGCGATGGTGCTGACAGGCGGACTTGTTCCTGCCTTCGCCCAGACGCCCGGCAGCGCTGCCGCCAAGACGACACCCGGAACGACTGCCGTACGGACAAGCCCGCGCTGGGGTCAGCGCATCCAGGGACGCTGGCACGGCGGCGTGCGCGCTCCCGGCGGCTATGTTTCCTATCGTCGTCCGGCGCGGGGCTTCACTTTGCCACGCTACTGGATTCAACCGGACTTCTATATCGGCAACTATGCGATCTACGGCCTGCCGACGCCGCCAAGCGGTTATGGCTGGTCGCGCTACTATGACGATGCCGTGCTGACCGATAGCTACGGACGTGTCGTGGACAGCCGCAGCGGCATCCGCTGGGAAAATTATGAGGGCGGATATGCCGATGATCAGCCCCAATATACCGAACGCCGCGACAATGGCCTAGGCGGCGCGGCCATCGGTGCCGTCGCCGGGGGCCTTGCAGGCAACGTCATTGCAGGACGCGGCAATCGCACGGTCGGCACGGTTGTGGGCGCAGCGGCGGGCGCAATTGCCGGAGCCGCGATCGACAAGGCCGAGGATCGTCCGCGCAGGGGCCCGGACTGGGCGGAGAATGACGGCTGGGACCGGGGACCCGATCATGGGCGCGATCGCGGCCCTCCGCCTCCGCATCACGAGCATTCGCGCCACGAGCGCGGCGTCACCTATGACACGGCCTATGACGGCCGCTGGACCGGCACCTGGACACGCGAAGACGGCAGCACCTATACCGGCGAATATGAAGGGCGCTTCGAAGGCGATGTGGAAGGCAGCTACGCGCCGCCGCACTGGGCGCCTCCGGCAGTAGGTGGCTATGGGCCGGGCGGATATATCTCGGGCGGTTACTACTACCCGGCGCCCTCCGTCACGACGATCACCATCACGCCCTCGGCACCGACCTACACGGAAACCGTCTCCTATGTGACTGTGCGGGCACCCGGAAGGCGGCACATGGCGCGGCGCAAGACGAAATGCGCATGCTGAAGGGCCGGCCTGTTACGCGGAACATCGATTAATCGTTAGCCGCCACCGACTATTAGGAACGGGCGGCCAGCGAATTGCCGACAAAAAAGGTGCGCTCAGCGACCAGGGCACCATTTCGCTCTGTCATTAGCGTTCATAAGCCCATATCGGGCTCGCAATGGTCTATGCCGACGCTTATACGACTTTCGAAACGCAGGGTCGCGCGCTTCCGCTCTTGATACGGGGCGATGCGCTGGAGCTGTTGCGGCAGACTTTCGGCGGCTCCGATGACGCCAAGGAGCTGATCGCGCAAAACCGCGAGACGATCGATGCAGTCGTTCATTCGCTGATCGATGCTGAGCCGAACTGGCAATGGTCGCTGGAGATCGACCGAGACACTCTCCTGCACTGGGGCCGTCAGCGCGACATGTGGCACTGGAAGCCCGTTTGAACGGCGCTTCTCATATCGAACCATCGCCCTTCATGTGCATTCGTGGTAAAGAGACTTTTAATCCGCGCCCGGCCACGCCATAACAAATTAACGATTCAACCACCCCTTTGCCGGGTCGCAACGACAGGACGGGAATGCAGTGAGCGCCCCTTTTCGCTTTCCCCGCTTTTTCGTCACCAACCCCAGTCCCTGCCCCTATCTTCCGGGCAAAAGCGAGCGGAAGGTGTTCACGGAGCTATCCGGCGATCACGCTTCGGAACTGAACGACGCGCTTGGCCGCATCGGGTTCCGCCGCAGCCAGAACGTCGCCTATCGCCCAAGTTGCGCGGACTGCTCGGCCTGCGTTTCGGTTCGAGTCGTCACGGACGAATTTCGCCCTAATGCCACGCAGCGCAGGCTCCTGCGCCGGAACGAAGATCTGGTCGTCACGGCTTGCAAGCCATGGTCGACGGAGGAGCAATATGCCCTGCTCCAGCATTATCTTCATTCGCGTCACCCCGGCGGCGGCATGACCGAGATGGACGAGATGGACTATGCTGACATGGTCGAGCAGACGCCGGTGGACAGCCACGTTATCGAATATCGTGAACCGGGCATGGACGGCCGCCCCGGCCGCCTGGTCGGCGCCTGCCTCACCGATCGTCAGGCCGATGGCCTATCGATGATCTACAGCTTCTTCGATCCCTCGCTGGAAACGCGCCCCAGCCTGGGTAACTTCATCATTATGGATCATATATTGCGCGCCCGACGTGCGGGACTGCCCTATGTCTACCTTGGTTATTGGGTCTCAGGGTCGCAGCGCATGGAATATAAGGTCCGTTACCGTCCGCTCGAACGGCTCGGTCGCACTGGCTGGACGCGTTTCGATCCCGACGAGCAATCGGACGCGATCCGCGAAGCCGCCAATCGTGACGAGCCACCCCTGCCGGTAGAACTGCACGGCACCTTCCGAAAATAGGAGCGCCGCCATGCCTGATATGTTCGCCTATAAGATTCTCACTGCAGATCAGTTCGCCCAGCTTCGCGCGGATGGCTATTTCGCCGGGTCCCCCGCCGATCTGGAGGATGGTTACATCCATCTCTCCACGCAGGAGCAAGCAGCCGAAACCGCTGCCAAGCATTTCGCCGGGCAGGACAACATCGTTCTTGCCATGATCGATCTCGTACCCTTGGGCGAACATGTGAAGTGGGAAGAATCCCGCGGCGGCCAGCTATTCCCGCACCTTTACGAGCCATTGCCGCTCGGCGCAGTGACCAAGCACGTCGTCCTGCGCCTCGACAGCGACGGCAAGCACGAGTTCCCCGCAGGTTTCTGAAGCCCCCGCGCTTGCCATTCCGCGGTGCTGGCCTATGTCGGCGCCATGACATATCAGGTTCACATTATCGGCGGCGGCCTTGCGGGATCGGAAGCCGCATGGCAACTCGCGCAGGCTGGGGTCAAGGTCCGCCTGTCCGAAATGCGCGGCAGCGGCGACACGACCCCCGCGCACCAGACCGATACGCTGGCCGAGATGGTGTGCTCCAACAGCTTCCGCTCGGATGACGCGGACAAGAATGCGGTGGGCCTGCTCCATCAGGAAATGCGTTCGCTCGGCTCGCTTATCATGACCGAGGCGGACAAAGCCAAGGTCCCTGCGGGCTCCGCGCTGGCCGTCGATCGCGATGTGTTCTCGCAAGGCGTCACCCGCGCCCTGCTCGATCATCCCAATGTAGAGATCGTCCGCGAACGCATCGACACCTTGCCGGCGGAAGGCGCAACCATCGTCGCCACTGGCCCCCTTACCGCCATGACGCTGGCGCAAAGCATCGGCGCGGCCACTGGCATGGACTCACTTGCCTTCTTCGACGCCATTGCGCCCATCGTTTATCGCGACAGCATCGACATGGACATCTGCTGGATGGCCAGCCGCTGGGACAAGGGCACCATCGACCCCGACAATCCCGAATGGGACGGTCGCGACTATATCAACTGCCCGATGGACAAGGATCAGTATCTGACGTTCGTCCAAGGTTTGATCGACGCGGAGAAGACCGACTTCAAGCAGTGGGAAAAGGACACGCCCTATTTCGAAGGCTGCATGCCCATCGAAGTCATGGCGGAACGCGGCCCCGAAACCCTGCGCTATGGCCCCATGAAGGGCAAGGGTCTGGACGATCCTCGCACCGGCCGATGGCCCTATGCCGTCGTGCAGTTACGGCAGGATAATGCCCTGGGCACGCTATGGAACATGGTCGGTTTCCAGACCAAGATGAAGCATGGCGCGCAAGTGGGGCTCTTCCGCACCATCCCCGGCCTGGCAAACGCCGAATTTGCGCGGCTGGGCGGCCTCCACCGCAACACCTTCATCCAGAGCCCCAAACTTCTCGACCAGCAGTTGCGCCTGAAGGCTGCGCCGCATATCCGCTTCGCCGGGCAGATCACCGGCTGCGAGGGCTATGTCGAGAGCAGCGCAGTCGGGTTGCTGGCTGGCCTGTTCGCCATAGCCGACCTCACCGGACGGATGGTCCCGGCCCCGCCCGCCGAAACTGCACTGGGCGCCCTCCTCAGCCACATCACTGGCGGCGCGGACGCGGCGAGCTATCAGCCGATGAACGTCAACTTCGGCCTTTTCCCGCCCATGAACGATACGAAGAAGAAACAGCGCAAGGAAGCCATGACCTTACGCGCCCGAGAGGCATTGACGGAATGGATGCGAGACCTGCCGGTGCTGCAACCCGCCTAGCATCGACACGCCGCTTTCGGCTTCGCCTTTGGCGCGGTCGCGGCGAATTCCGGCGGCGTCACCTTTCCGTCCTTGTCGGCATCGGCGGCGACATAGCGCTCGCTCGTCGCAACGGCCCATTCCTCGAACGAGAGCAGGTTGTCGCCGTCCTTGTCGAGCGCCTTGAACGCCTTCGTGCGGGTAGACAGCATCTCCTGCCGCGTGATGATACCGTCACGGTTGCGATCATAGCGCGCAAAGCGTCGCTGCTCCCGGCTTGCAGGGGAGGCGCTTGCCGGCATAGGCGGCGCTGCACCAAATGCGTTCTCGTCCCCCTCAGGCAGGCTGTCATCCACAATCGCCGCAACGGGCATAGGTATCGGCTCCGCTTCGGCAGTCGCCTGGCTTCGGCTCTGCCACCAGAACAAAGCCGCCGCCGTCAACAGCAACCCCGCCGCTATGCCTGCCAGATAACGCCCCATGAACTTGCCCCCTTCGCGACTGACCGTTATCGTTCGGCGACAGCAAAGCCAAGCACTCAGCGCCCTAATACTGCCATCCGAAGCAATCGCGCATAGAGCCGCGGCGTCATCTCCCTCGGCCCCCGCTCTCCCCGCGCGATGTCATGTCGCGCCAGCGCCGTTGCCAGCCGCACAGCCTTCCCGCCACGCATCCGCACCGGAAGGTAACTCCGCGCCACCTCCACCGCGCGCTGCGCCGTAGTCTCGTCACCGATATGCCCCGACAGATCCCAGAGCGCCCACAGTGCGCCTGCATGTGGATCGGCACCAGCCTCGAGCGCGCGGAACAATCCCCCGCCCCTCCCGGATGCGTAACTCCGAAGCGCATCCTCATCCAGCGGCAGGGGGTCGAGCAGCACTTCCCACCCGTCGATCATCGCCAACATGTCGTCGCGCGCAGCCATAATCCCCGGTTGCTCCCGCAACGCATCTACCAGAGGATCCCCCCTCCCCTTCACGCCGCTTTCGTCCCGCAAAACCTCATCCCACCACGCAAGCCGCATCCGCCCCACCATAGGCTCCCGCGTCGTCCGCACGATATCCGCCAAGCGGGCATCGTAAGCCCAGAGCAATGCGTGGGCCGTTCTCTGTGCACTGCCACTGTAGGCGATAAGCAATTGATTGAGTGGCCCTAGTGTCTCTTTCGCTAGCCCCATGACTTTTCGATCTTCCAATGCAAACCCTTACTGGCGAGAAAGCTACGCAATCTTAACCACCACTCTCATATAGCTGCTGATCTTTAGGCCGAGTGAGGCAGGATCATATGGCCCATCGGGGTGTCGCACTTCAATCGAATGCTATGGCTTTGGACCGGGTTTCCGCAAAGCCAATCGGCTATTTGAACAGATTACTGCACAATCAAACAGGCAATGTGCTCGCGATCGTCGCCGCGGCGCTTATTCCGTTGACGGGCATGGTAGGGGCAGCCGTAGATTTCAGCCGTACCTACTTGGTAAAGGCTCGCATGCAGCAAGCTTGCGATGCTGGCGCATTGGCGGGGCGGCGGTCGATGAGCGGAAGCACGTTGACGGCTGCCGACAAAGCGGAAGCATTGCGGTATTTCAACTTCAACTTCCCCAATCAGTTGATGGGATCGGCCGTTATGTCCACGACGGACAGCACCGCTGCCAATCATGTGTCGAGTCGGCTCGATGATGGCCAGCTTCGTATGGAAGCTACTACGACGGTACCCACGACCCTGTTGCAGATCGTGGGCATCAACGAACTCCGTGCAAGCGCCGAGTGTTTGGCCGAGGAATATTACGTCAACACCGACCTGATGCTGGTGCTCGACACTACTGCCTCGATGAACTGCTATCTAAATGATTCCACCTGCACTGCCTTGGAAACCGAAAAAAAAACCGACGGGCTCAAAAAGTCCAAAATGCTAGAAATGCGAGATGCGTTAAAAAAACTCTATGCTGATCTACGCCCGGCTCAGATTGCGCTTGAGGCGAAAAAACTTAGGATGAGAATAGGATTTGTGCCTTTTTCCATTACAGTAAACGTGGGCAAGCTGATCCGGGCGAAAGACACAACGTATATTCGTTCGTCCTATCAATACAGGGATAGTAGCGGCAATCTCAAGGCAGCGACCAACTGGAGCACAGCTTGGCTCGACAGCACTTGGGCGGGCTGCATCGAGGAGCGTAGTACATCCACGGCAATTACCGCTACCAGCACGACAATACCCTCGGACGCCTGGGATCTTGATATTGCGAAGAAGCCCGATAGCGACGCCACTCGTTGGGCACCTTACGATTTTTCGACGTCAGGAGAGCGGGACTATAATACGGCCTATTACATGACTGCCTGCCCCAAGCCTGCCGTCGCTATGCAGGCCTGGGATAGTCAATCTGCGTTCGATACGCAGGTAGATACAATCGTCCAAGGCGACGGCGGCACATACCACGATATCGGTATGATTTGGGGCCTACGGATGATCGCAAACGACGGAATTTTCGGTTCTGATAACCTGGACAAATTCAACAACGTGAAGGTTCGCCGCACCATTGTTCTAATGACGGACGGTAATTATCAGGCCTTTAGAGAAGCATACACAGCGTATGGCGTCGCCAGATATGCTGGAAGAACGGCCGCAACTGGCACGCAAGACAACGCGTTGGAATTGATTCATAGACGCCGCTTACAGCTAATATGTGCAAAAGCAAAGTCCAGCCCATATAATGTTGATATATGGGTCATCGGTGTTCTTGCAGGAACAGCCCCAGACGCTGAAGTAAAGGCCTGCGCCACCAATAGCAGTCAATATATTCCCGTTAGCGACACCACTGACCTAGCCAACGCCTTCAAGCGGATATCTGACAAAGTCGGCAATCTAAGGCTCGGTGAGTGAACCCCTTCGTAATCAAGCGGATTGCGCAGAGTCGCGACGGCGTAACCATCGTCGAATTCGCAGTCGTTGCTGCGCCACTGATATTCCTCGTACTTGGCTCTCTCGATCTTGCTTATCAATCCTACGCGACTGCAGTTGTACAAGGCACCACGAATGCCGCCGCAAGAAAGGCTACGCTGGAAGGTGCCTCCGCATCCACCATTGAAACCTATGTTCGGAGCCAACTCAACAGCATAGCGAGTGGCACCAATCTGCAGATAAGCTCTGCGAATTTCCTGACGTACAACAAGATCGGCAAACCCGAGAAGCTGACGACCGACGTGGATGGGAACGGCGTTTATGACAAGAGCGGACCCGACTGTTTCATCGACGATAACCGCAATGGCCTATATGACTCCGCTAGTCAGGGCGCGGCGGGTATCGGCACGGCCGAGGATGTGGTCCGCTATAAAATAACCGCGACATACAACCGTCTATCTCCGCTTCCTCAACTTATGGGGATGGGAAATTCTGTGACGATCTCTCGCGAGACTTTCATGCGTAATGAACCTTATGCAGGTGTGGTCGATCCTCCCGTGGAGTGCGGAAAATGAGAACGCTCACCGCCTCGCGTATCGTTGACGTAAAGAGAACACCCTATCACACCATCGACCGGCTAAGGGAAAGCCAGAGCGGACTGGCACTGATTGAGTTCGCTCTGATACTCCCGTTTCTGATCCTGCTTACCTTCGGCGGGGCGGAGCTTGCAAACCTGGCAATCACCAATGCGCGCATTAGCGCCATCACTAGTTCGATCGCTGATGGCGTTGCGCGCGTCCGGGATCGGATCGACGAGAATGATATCAACGACGTCATCACAGGCGCCAAATTTTCAGCCGGGTCGCTTGATCTGACCTCACGCGGACGGATCATCATATCAACGGTAGAAGACAACGCCGCTACCGCTACACCTACCGACGACCAAATAATTACATGGCAACGCTGCAAGGGAACAAAGAACGTCCCGGCAGCACAGACCATAGGCACCGCAAGTCAGATATTGACTAGCGGCATAGGTGCGGCCGGGGCACAAGTTTCAGCTACTCCAGGCAACCCAGTCGTAATCGTCCAAATTTTCTATGATTATAAACCTATCATGTCGGACATCTTCTTCGGCGCACGCACCATCCAATATTCATCTGCATTCTCAGTTCGAGATCGAACGCTACAAACTCTCCAGAATGGGCTAAATTTGACAGGATCGGCGCTATCTACCTGCGGCTACTATTCAGCCTAAAGGTGATTTCTGTCTGTAACAAACCCGCTTCGCCGCATCCACGACCCGCGCGGTGTCAATCAGCGCCGCTTTCTCCAGGTTCGCGGCGTAGGGCAATGGCACATCTTCGTTCGTGACGCGCAGCACTGGCGCATCCAGATCGTCGAAGCCCTTTTCCATTACGACGGCAGCGATCTCCGATGCGATCGAGCAGGTCGGCCAGCCTTCCTCGACCACCACGATGCGGTTCGTCTTCTTCAGGCTCTCCAGCACTGTCGCCGTGTCGAGCGGGCGTAACGTGCGCAGGTCGATGACTTCTGCCTCGATCCCCTCGTCCGCCAAAGTCTCGGCGGCTTCCAGCGCAAGGCCGACGCCGATCGAGTAGCTGACCAGCGTCACGTCCTTGCCTTCGCGCATGATCCGCGCCTTGCCGATCGGCAGGACGTAGTCGTCGAGCTTGGGGATGTCGAAGGTACGGCCGTAGAGGAGTTCGTTTTCCAGGAAGACGACCGGGTCGGGGCAACGGATCGCGGCTTTAAGCAACCCTTTGGCATCGGCGGCATCATAAGGCGCGATGACGATCAGACCCGGCACGCTCGCATACCATGGCCCGTAGTTCTGGCTGTGCTGCGCGCCGACGCGGCTGGCGGCGCCGTTGGGTCCGCGGAACACGACCGGGCACCGCATCTGGCCGCCGGACATATAGTTGGTCTTGGCCGCAGAGTTCACGATATGGTCGATTGCCTGCATCGCGAAGTTGAACGTCATGAACTCGATGACTGGGCGCAATCCACCCATCGCCGCGCCCGTGCCGACACCGGCGAAACCATATTCGGTGATCGGCGTGTCGATCACCCGGCGCGGGCCGAATTCGTCGAGCAGGCCCTGCGTCACTTTATACGCGCCCTGATACTCCGCGACTTCCTCGCCCATCACGAACACGCGCTCATCAGCCCGCATTTCCTCGGCCATCGCATCGCGGAGCGCTTCGCGGACTGTCACCTTCACATATTCGGTACCTTCCGGAATGGCAGGGTCGGCAACTTGGGGCTTTGCTTCCGTGGCAAGCTTCGACGTGCCACTCTCCGCTTTCCTGGGCGCTTCCGGAGCTGCTTCGGGCGCGGCAGGCGGCGCACTTTCCTCGACCTTGGGCGCCTTGGCTTCGGGCGCAGCTTCGCCGCCTTCGCCCGCCATGGTCGCGATGACGGTGCCGACCTTCACGCCGTCCGTGCCTTCGGCCACCATGATCTTGCCGATCTTGCCTTCATCGACCGCTTCGAATTCCATCGTCGCCTTGTCGGTTTCGATCTCTGCCAAAATATCGCCCGACTTCACTTCGTCGCCTTCCTTGACCAGCCACTTGGCCAGCGTGCCCTCTTCCATCGTGGGCGACAGCGCCGGCATCTTGATTTCGATACCCATTAATATTGCTCCACCAGCACGTCGGTATACAGTTCGCCCGCCTCGGGCTCCGGCGAGGATTCGGCAAAGTCGGCCGCTTCACCGACGATCTTGCGGATGTCCTGGTCGATCTTCTTGATCTGGTCCTCGCCGACGCCCGCCTTCAACAGATAGGCTTTAGCGCCTTCGATCGGATCGGACTTGTCGCGCATTTCCTGCACTTCCTCACGGCTGCGATACTTCGCCGGGTCGGACATGGAGTGACCGCGATAGCGGTAGGTCTTCATCTCCAGCAGGATCGGTCCCTTGCCCGCCTTTACCCAGGCCAGGGCCTCTTCGGTCGCGCCGCGCACCGCCAGCACATCCATGCCATTCACCTGTAGCCCCGGAATACGGAAGCTCTCGCCACGGCGATACAGCTGATCCTCTGCGGAGGAGCGATTGACCGACGTGCCCATGGCATATTGGTTGTTCTCGATCACGAAAATGATCGGCAGCTTCCACAGCTCGGCCATGTTGAAGCTCTCGTAGACCTGGCCCTGATTGGACGCGCCGTCTCCGAAATAGGCGACGCACACGCCGCCATCATCGTTGTACTTGTGCGCGAAGCCAAGGCCGGTTCCGAGGCCGACCTGCGCACCGACGATACCATGGCCGCCGTAGAATTTATGCTCGACGCTGAACATGTGCATCGACCCGCCCTTGCCGCGGGAAATGCCAGCCGCGCGGCCGGTCAGTTCCGCCATGATGACCTTTGGATCGATGCCATAGGCAAGCATATGACCGTGATCGCGATAGCCCGTGATCACGCTGTCCTTGCCGGGCTCCAGCGCCGACTGAATGCCGACTGCCACGGCTTCCTGGCCGATGTACAAATGGCAGAAGCCGCCGATCAGGCCGAGACCATAAAGCTGCCCCGCCTTTTCCTCGAAGCGGCGGATCAACACCATCTGACGATAGAATTCGAGCAGTTCTTCCTTGCTCGCCTCGTAATCTTTGGGCGTGTCAGGACGTTCGCGATTATGGTCGGCTGGCGCCGGTGCTGACTTGTTTGCCGCCCGCTTTGCAGGTGCAGCGCGTGGCGTAGCTGATTTGGCCAAAGGAGGAACCCTTCTTTGTCGTTCCGGGGAGGGAGCAAAGGATATAGAGCCAGTCAGGCTCATAATGCAACGCCCCGACGATGCGCAGGAGCGGTAAACCGACAGGAGAAATGCTCCTGCCATCCGAATATCGGCTAGGTAGTTACATGCGTTACTTGAGCGGCACGATCACTTCGTCGGGATGGCCAACATTCAGCTCCTTGCGGACGAGTTCGTCGACCATATCCGGGTCGGCGCGACGCGGATCAAGAAGCTGTACGCGGTTCTTCAATTGGTCCCGCTGCTTCTTGACCATGGCCAGTTCGACCCGGCTGGCGTTCAGTTGCCGCGAGTAGTCGCCCCAGGCCAATATCCCGCTGGAGCCGAACACGGCGTAACCGGCGAAGAGCAACAGCAGCAGAATCGCCAGGGCAGGCCCCAATGCTGACATCAGCAGCGTACGTAACTTAGCGATATGGGCCATGAGCCCTTGAATCACAGGCGATTCAGGCTTGCAACATAAATCTGTAAAACCTGTATCAACTCGCTGATTTTTGTCGTTACGCTACTGTGCCGAGTTCCTGAAGCCACCCGAGCATTAGTTGATCTTTACTTGAAGATCGAACGCCCGGCATACACGGCGATGTCGCCCAGTTCTTCCTCGATCCGAATGAGCTGGTTGTACTTGGCCAACCGATCGGAGCGCGCGAGCGATCCCGTCTTGATCTGCCCGCAATTGGTCGCAACCGCCAGATCGGCGATCGTCGCGTCCTCGGTCTCGCCAGAACGGTGCGACATGACGGCGGTATAGCCCGCCCGCTGCGCCATCGATACCGCGGCCAGCGTTTCGGTTAGCGTGCCGATCTGATTGACCTTCACCAGCAGCGAATTGGCGAGGCCTTTGTCGATGCCCATCGACAGGCGCTTGGGGTTGGTCACGAACAGGTCGTCGCCAACCAGCTGGACCGTGCTGCCGATCTTGTCCGTCAGCGCCTTCCAGCCCTCGAAGTCGTCTTCGCCCATGCCATCTTCGATCGATTTGATCGGGTAACGCGCACACAGGTCGGCGAGATAATCGGCCATCTCCAGCGAGGAAAGCGACTTGCCCTCGCCCACCATCTCATATTTGCCGCCCTTGAAGAATTCGGTGGCGGCGCAATCCAGCGCCAGCACCACATCATCGCCCGGCTTGTACCCGGCCTTCTCGATGCTCGCCATGATGAAGTCGAGCGCGTCGGTGGTGGAGGCAAGATTGGGCGCAAAGCCGCCCTCGTCGCCTACCGCAGTCGCCAGCCCCTTGTCGTGCAGGCCCTTCTTCAGCGTGTGGAAGATCTCCGCACCGATCCGAACTGCGTCGGCCAGGTTTTCCGCGCCAACCGGCATCACCATGAATTCCTGGAAATCGATCGGGTTGTCGGCATGTTCGCCGCCGTTGATGATGTTCATCATCGGCACCGGCAGCACATGCGCCGACACCCCACCGACATAGCGATACAGCGGCAATCCGCGCGCATCGGCAGCCGCCTTCGCGCTCGCAAGGCTGACCCCCAGGATCGCGTTTGCGCCGAGGCGCGACTTGTTCTCCGTGCCGTCCAGAGCGATCATAGCGGCGTCGACTTCGCCCTGATCTTCGGCGTCGATGCCGATCAGCGCCTCTGCGATCTCGGTGTTGACCGCCTCGATGGCCTTCAGCACGCCCTTGCCAAGATATTTGCTCTTGTCTCCGTCGCGCTTCTCGACAGCCTCATAAGCGCCGGTGGAGGCGCCCGAAGGCACTGCCGCCCGGCCGAAGCTGCCATCCTCCAGCATCACATCCACCTCGACCGTGGGATTGCCCCGGCTGTCGAGAATCTGGCGTGCATGGATGTCGAGAATGGCAGTCATGGATGTCCCCTGTCGATGGAAGCCTGCTGGATTGCGGCCCGCTTAGCCAGCGCTGGCTTTATTGGCAATGCCGATGGCTGCCGCATGGACTTGCATCGGGAACAAAAACACGTAACGGTTACGATATGAAATGCTGAAGGCAGGGCTAATCTGCGTCCGCGACGGAACCGTTACAGTCGGCAAGCATTGACGGAACGAAAGTGCTCCCAAGGGGGCAGATATTCTGCGAGGAGGAACGGGCATGGCTGATACGCTAAACGAAACGGGCAGCACCAATGGAATTGGTACGGCCAACACCACGACACCCACGCCAAACACCGCGATTCCCACGGGCTCTTCCAGCGGGGAAGCGCCCAAGAAGTCGGTGACAGAGGCGGTCAAGGAGAGTGCAGAGAAGGTCAAGGCTGCGGCTCTCAAGGCTACCGAGAATGTCGACTGGAAGACGCACAGCGACCAGTTGAAGGATCAGGCGACAAGAACAGCCCGCAGCGCTGCAGATGTCGCAAAGGAAAAGACCGGCACCGCGATGCAGAGCCTGTCAAAGCTCATTTCCGACACAGCCAGTACCGTCGACGCGAAGCTTGGGCCACAATATGGCGACTATGCGCGTTATGCTGCCGAAGCAGTGTCGGGCGCAGCAAAGTCGCTGGACGCAAAGGACGTCGACCAGCTCATGGGCGATGCGCGTGATTTCGTACGCAAGAGCCCGGCCGTCGCGATCGGCGCCGCTGCGGTAGTGGGCTACGTATTGATGCGGCTCGCAAAGGGCTCGGATTCATCAGAAGACGCATGACGATCTGCGTGCCGCATGCATGCGGTGCCACGATGGATCGGAGCAGTTGAATGAACGAAATGAACCAGGCATCATTCAAGGCCGAGGACAGGGTCCTGGCTGACGACACTTGGGTAAGGCCCGATGCCGATGAGTCGATAGGAGAGACCTTCTCCCGACTGATCGGCAGCGGCAAGGAATATGCGCACGCAGAGCTTGATCGCCAGCGCCTTCGCGCCGGGATCGTGAGCGCTGGGGCACGTGATGCAGCGATTCTGCTCGGGGGTGCATTGGTCATTGCGCTGGCTGCCATTGGTGCCCTGCTCGTCGGCCTGATCATTACCCTCACCCCGACACTGACGGCGGGCGGCGCGACTGCTGCCGTCGTCATCGTGGCTCTGATCATCGCTGGGCTCCTCGTGCTTGGAGCCAAGTCCAGGATCACGCGCATGACCAAGGACATGAAGGCATGACCACTCACCTTGAGTATCAGGCGGCAGTCCAGCGGGCCGAAGCCAAGAAGGCAAGTTTCCTTGCGAACACGCAGTTAGCCCGCGCTCGCGTCAGCCCCTCGCGTCTCAAGGACGACGCCAAGTCCAGTGCTCAAAAGGCGTGGCATGACGGTAACGAAAAGGCCCAGGACACGGCACGACAACACCCGGTTGCCGTAGGTGCGGCAGGCGTTGGACTTATCGCCTATCTTTTCCGCCGCCCATTATACCGTCTGGTGAAGCGAGGTTTTGCGCGCCTCAACCGTCCCGCCGAGCCTGAGTCCACAGCGACGCAGGCCAGCCTATGGCTCAAGCAGAAATTGCATTCCGCAGCCTCGGCTGCCCGCCTGAACGGAGAATCCCATGAAAAGTGACATCAACCAACAGCTCGACCGCGCCCGCGAGTTCGCCGGAGACACCGCCAGCACTGCCGCCGAGAAGCTGAGGGGCGCTCGCGACACGGCAAGCGAGACGTTCACGCGCTCGCGGGATAAGGCGACGGAAGTATATGGTGACGCTCGCGACCGGTCCTATCAGGTTGCTGGCCGAGCCAACGACTTCATCCAGGAACACCCCATCGCAGCGACGGCCGCCGCCGCCGCCGCCGGTGCTCTGCTGGCGGTACTTTTCCCGAAGGGCCGCGCCCTCGTCCGAAACGGCACCGGCGCCATTGCCGCACTGAGCACCAGAGCCGGCGAAGCAGCCAGCTATGCCGTCGAGGTTCTGGAGCAGCGCGCAGCGGAAGCCCGGCTCGCCGCCGGTCGTGCAGCGACGACCGCTGGCACTGCCATCGGCAACGCTGCGACCGACGCTCGCTCTGCAATAGGCACTGCCGGATCGAAGGCAGCTGGCGTCGCGGATAGCGCAGCGACCCTCGCCAGAGACACCGTTGCTGCGGCAAGCGATAAGCTGCGCCGATAGACGCGCTTTAGGGAACGAAGGGGCTGAACCGCTGTTGGTTCAGCCCCTTTTTCGTGGCCTTCAGACTTGGAAAATCGGCTAGCTGCTGCTACCGGCTATGGCTTCTCCCATCCAAGGAACTCGTAATTGAGCAAGATGCATCTCGTCATGGGCGGCCGCGTCAAGGACCCGCAGACGCTTGAGTTCGAAGATTTGAACGCCATCGATCTGGTCGGCGTCTATCCGGACTACGCCAGTGCCGAAAAAGCCTGGCGCGCGGCAGCGCAGCGGACCGTGGACGATGCTGAAATGAAATATGTCGTGGTTCACCTCCACCGCCTGCTCGACCCTGAACAGATCTCAAGCTAGAATTTCTTGAGGCCGACCGGGCCTTTGCGGAAGCGCAGGTGCAGGATTGGCCGGGTGAGCAGCAGCCCTGCGATGAACCCGCCGATATGGGCTCCTATCGCGATCTGGCCGATCCCTTCACCCAGGTCGTCCGTACCTCCCGCCGTCGCCAGCCCGATCATCAACTGGATCGCTGTCCAGCCCACCGCCAGCCAGGCAATCCGCACGACGTTGGCGGAAAAGGGACCAATCGGCCGCACCTTCTGATGACTGTACATCAACGCATAGGTGCCGAGCAGCGCTGAGATTGCGCCGCTTGCGCCGACCATCGGCGACATGGATGAAGGGTCCAGCGCCCACTCCGCTGCCGCCGCCGCATAAGCTCCGGCGCCATAGAGCAACAGCATCAGCTTTGGCCCCAGCACATGCTCCACGTGCCGGCCGCAGAACAACAGCATCAGCAGATTGAAACCGATGTGCATCCAGCCGCCGTGGATCAATGTCGCCGTAAGCGGCGTCAGCAAGGCCGGCACCGCCACCGGCCCCATCGCATGAGCGAAGACACTAGGATCGGTCAGCCGGGCAGGAATGAACCCGCCGACCAAAGCGGCATACTCGATCTGCCCCATCGCCCAGGTCATGACGAACGCAGCCAGTGCCATGGCAGACAGCCAGTTCGTAATGATCCCGCGCGGGAGCTTCATGGGCGTACGCCGGTCAAGGGAAGATGCCTGCCAAAGCCAGGCACCCGCCACGGTCAAACGAAAGCGATTTTATCGACGAGGTAGAATTTTTCACCCGACGGCACCGTGACTTCGACTTCATCGCCCTTCTGGCGACCAATCAGAGCGCGCCCCAGCGGGCTGTTGTAGGAAATCATTCCGGACTTCGCGTCCGCCTCGGCCTGACCCACGATCTGATAGGTCACGGGCTTGTCGTCCTCGTCCAGCAGGGTGACGGTCGCGCCGAACACGATCTTGTCGCCGGACAATGTGGTCGGATCAATGATCTGCGCCCGCGAAAGCTTGTCCTCCAGATCGGCAATCGTCGCCTCGACCTGTCCCTGCCGCTCCTTCGCTGCATGATATTCGGCATTTTCCGAAAGATCGCCATGCGCGCGCGCTTCCTCGATGGCATCGACGATCAGCGGCCGTTCGGCCTTCAGTTCCTTCAACTGCGCCGTCAGCTTTTCATAGCCGATCATCAGCATCGGCATCTTTTCGGCGGTCGCCATCACGTATCCTTTGTCAACAATTCCCTTTAGCGGCCCCACCGTATGTATGGGCCACCCGCAGCATGACTGAAGTGCAGGGGTTCAGGCTTGCGACCGTGAATAATAAGACTGCAGAGAGCGAACTTCAAGAGGATGCGCCAGCAAAGCCTCTATCGCATCCACTGCCGCAACGCTCGCCGCCGCCGTCGTAAAGCTTGGAATCTTCTGCTTCAGCGCGCTCGCACGGATGGACTGGCTGTCCTTCAACGACTGCCATCCTTCGGTCGTGTTGAAGATCAGATCGACGCCGCCATCGGTGATCCGGTCGACGATATGGGGGCGCCCCTGCGCCACCTTGTTCACGGTCTCCACCGGAATGCCACTCTCCTCGAGGAACCGGGCCGTGCCCCCCGTAGCGACGACCTTGAAGCCCGACGCCACGATCTTGCGCGCGGCAGGCAGGATCACGGCCTTGTCGCTGTCCTTCACCGATATGAACACAGTGCCGGACTTCGGCAGCACCGTGCCCGCGCCCAGCTGCGCCTTGGCGAAGGCCGTCGCGAAGTCGGCGTCGATGCCCATAACCTCGCCCGTGGACTTCATCTCAGGCGATAGCACCGGATCGACACCTGGGAAGCGCGCGAACGGGAACACCGCTTCCTTGACGGCGATGTGGTCTATGGCGTGGCGGTCGATCTGCGGCAGGTCGCGCAGCTTTTCGCCGGCCATCACCCGCGCCGCGATCTTGGCGATCGGCGTGCCGATGGCCTTGGCGACGAAGGGCACCGTGCGGCTCGCGCGCGGATTGACTTCGATCAGGTAAACCGCGCCGTCCTTCACCGCGAACTGAATGTTCATCAGACCCTTGACCGAGAGCGCCCGCGCCAGCACCTCGGTCTGCCGGTCGATCTCGGCAATGATCTCGGCGGACAGGCTGTAGGGCGGCATGGAGCAGGCGCTGTCGCCCGAATGGACCCCCGCTTCCTCGATATGCTGGAGCACACCCGCAACCACCACATCCTCGCCATCGCCGAGCGCATCTACGTCCACCTCGATGGCATCGCGCAGATACTGGTCGATCAGCACCGGAGAGTCGCCCGAGACCTGCACCGCGGTCGTGATATACTCCTCAAGCTGCGCCTGCCCGTCGACGATCTCCATTGCGCGGCCGCCCAGCACATAGCTTGGCCGCATCAGCACCGGATAGCCGATGCGATTGGCGACCGCGATGGCCTCCTCGCGGCTGCGCGCAATACCGTTGTCTGGCTGCTTCAGCTTCAACTTGTCAATCAGCGCCGCAAAGCGCTCGCGATCCTCGGCCAGATCGATGGCATCGGGCGACGTGCCCAGGATCGGGATACCCGCATCCTCCAGCGCCTGCGCCAGCTTCAGCGGCGTCTGCCCGCCGAACTGCACGATGACGCCAGCCAATGTGCCGCGCGACTGCTCCACCGCCAGAATTTCCAGCACGTCCTCGGCCGTCAGCGGCTCGAAATACAGCCGGTCGGACGTGTCATAGTCCGTCGAAACCGTCTCCGGATTGCAGTTGATCATGATCGTCTCAAAACCGACATCGCCCAGCGCAAAACAAGCGTGACAGCAGCAATAGTCGAACTCGATCCCCTGCCCGATCCGGTTCGGCCCGCCACCAAGGATCACAACCTTGTTCCGGTCGCTCGGACTGGACTCGCACTCAGCCTCACCAAAGCTCGGCGCTTCGTAGGTCGAGTACATGTACGGCGTTTTCGCCTCGAACTCGGCGGCGCAGGTGTCGATCCGCTTGAACACCGGACGCACACCCAGTTTATGCCGCAGCGCGCGCACCTCGCCCTCCGTAATGCCGCCGGTCATAGCGACCACGGCCTCACGGATCAGCCCGGAGCCCTGCGCGACGGCCCGTGACATGCCCGGCCGCAGATTGGCGGACTTGAGCGCCAGCCACGCCAGCCGCTTGTCCGAAAAGCCCATGGCTTTCAGTTGCCGCATGGCGTCCGCATCCTGCGGCAGGCCATTGTCCAGCACGCCCTGTTCGGCGTCGATGATTTCCTTGATCCGCTCCAGGAACCAAGGATCATATTTCGCGATGGCGTGGATTTCCGCGACGGTCAGCCCTTCGCGCAGCGCCTGCGCCGCAACCAGCAACCGGTCCGGCGTCGGCAGCGCCAGCGCAGCGATGATGTCGTCCTTCGGTGCGCCGACCAGATGATCGACGGTGTTGAAGCCCGAGAGGCCCGTCTCCAGCCCGCGTAATGCCTTCTGCAGGCTCTCATGGATCGAGCGCCCGATCGCCATCACTTCGCCCACCGACTTCATCGCGGTGTTCAGCAGCGGCTCGGAGCCCTTGAACTTCTCGAAGGCAAAGCGCGGGATCTTCGTCACCACATAGTCGATGGTGGGTTCGAAGCTAGCCGGGGTCGCGCCGGTGATGTCGTTGGTGATCTCGTCCAGCGTGTAGCCGACCGCCAGCTTCGCCGCGACCTTCGCAATCGGGAAGCCCGTCGCCTTTGACGCCAGCGCCGACGAGCGCGACACGCGCGGGTTCATCTCGATCACGACCAGGCGCCCGTCCTTCGGATTGACTGCGAACTGTACGTTGGAACCGCCTGTTTCCACGCCGATTTCGCGCAGCACCGCAATGGATGCGTTGCGCATGATCTGATATTCCTTGTCCGTCAGCGTCAGGGCCGGAGCGACGGTGATGCTGTCGCCGGTGTGGACGCCCATCGGATCGATATTCTCGATGGAGCAGATGATGATGCAGTTGTCGGCGCGGTCGCGCACGACTTCCATCTCATATTCCTTCCAGCCGAGCACCGACTCCTCGATCAGCACTTCGTCGGTAGGCGACGCGTCGAGGCCACCCGTCACGATGCGGACGAATTCGTCGCGATTATAGGCGATGCCGCCGCCTGTGCCGCCCATGGTGAAGCTCGGGCGGATGATTGCGGGCAGGCCGACCTGCTCCAGACCGGCGAGCGCCTCCTCGACCGTGTGCGCAATCGCGGACTTGGGGCTTTCCAGGCCGATCTTGTCCATCGCCTGCCGGAACTTCATCCGGTCCTCGGCTTTGTCGATCGCTTCGGCATCCGCACCGATCATCTGGCAGCCATATTTCTCCAGCGTCCCGTCATTCCACAGCGCCAGCGCCGTGTTCAGCGCCGTCTGCCCGCCCATCGTCGGCAGCACCGCATCGGGCCGCTCCTTCTCGATGATCTTCGCGACGATCTCCGGCGTGATCGGCTCGACATAGGTCGCGTCGGCCATCTCCGGATCGGTCATGATCGTCGCCGGGTTGGAGTTCACCAGGA
Source organism: Sphingobium sp. (assembly GCF_033795625.1). GTDB lineage: Bacteria > Pseudomonadota > Alphaproteobacteria > Sphingomonadales > Sphingomonadaceae > Sphingobium. The sequence continues at coordinate 67,152 of NZ_JARYGI010000014.1, forward strand.
TGATTCGGTAGCCCTCCTCCTTCAGCGCCTTGCACGCCTGCGTCCCCGAATAATCGAACTCACACGCCTGCCCGATGATGATCGGGCCTGCGCCGATGATGAGGATGGATTGGATGTCAGTACGTTTGGGCATTAGAAGTGTTTTTTCCCAAGCTGGACGAGCTTCTCAAAAGCGTTTTTTTCAAGTGGTTCAACTCTGAAGTCGCGTATCGTCGCCATCAATGCAGCGCCCCCGTCTGCGCTTCGCAGCCCCAGCCGTCATATTCCACATCGAACATGAGTTCGATCTGGAGGCACTTGCGGGTCAGCGCGCGGATGGACTCTTCATCGACCGCCTGTTCGCATTCCAGGAACAGATAGGGTTCGCCATCCTCGCCCTCTTCGCGGTCCAATTCGACGAAGCCGAACTGGCTGGCGGCTTCGGCGAGGCGCTCCAGATCCTTCTCGTTGCCCCGAAAACTCACATCGACGGCCCGTGGCACCTTCGCCTTGTCACCATTGGCGGCGAGATTCGCGAGGACTTCCTTGTCCGCTTCCCATTCCTCCTCCAGCCGCGTGGGATTGACCTTGGGCAGCTTAACGCTCATGCCTTTTCGCCCTTTTTCAGGCCCTCGACGAAGCGCTCGAACAGATAGAAGCTGTCCTGCGGCCCCGGCGATGCTTCAGGGTGATATTGCACACTGAATGCGGGCTTATCAGTCAGTTCCAGCCCACAGTTGCTACCATCGAACAACGATACATGCGTCGGCCGCACGTTATCGGGCAGCGTGTCGGTGTCCACCGCGAAACCATGGTTCATGCTGGTGATCTCGACCAACCCGTCCGACAGCCGCTTCACCGGATGGTTCGCGCCGCGATGCCCCTGATGCATCTTCACCGTCTTCGCGCCCGCCGCCAGAGCCAGCAACTGATGGCCAAGGCAGATGCCGAAGATCGGCACGTCCTTCTCCAGCAGTTCGCCGATCACCGGCACCGCATATTCGCCCGTCGCCGCCGGGTCGCCCGGGCCGTTGGACAGGAACACGCCGTCGGGCTTCAGCGCCGCGATGTCCGCGAACGAAGCCGTGGCAGGCAGCACCGTCACGCGAGCGCCTGCCTTCACCAAGTTCCTGAAAATATTGTTCTTTGCGCCATAATCCAACGCGACCACATGGGGCCGAAGGTCGCTCTGATCATCCACTTCATTCTTCGGATAGCCAGTGCCCAGCGACCAGACGCCGCCATTCCACAAGCGGCTTTCCTTGCCGGTCACCTGAATGGCGAGGTCCATGCCTTCCAACCCCGGCCACGCCTGCGCCTTGGCCACCAGCGCCGGCAAGTCGAACGCACCTTCGGGATCATGCGCGATCACCGCGTTCGGCGCGCCCTTCTCCCGGATCATCCGCGTCAGCGCACGAGTATCCACCCCCGACAAACCGATACGCCCGTTCGCCTTCATCCACTGGTCGAAAGGCTGCACATTGCGGAAGCTGCTCGGCTCCGTCACATCCTGTCGCACGACACAGCCATGCGCGAAGGGCTGGTCCGCCTCCACGTCGTCCAGATTGGTGCCGACATTGCCGATATGCGGAAAGGTGAAGGTGACGATCTGCCCGGCATAGCTGGGGTCGGTCATCACTTCCTGATAGCCGGTCATCGCGGTGTTGAAGCACACTTCGCCCACCGCATCGCCGATCGCGCCGAAGCCGCGCCCGAACACGCAGGTGCCATCGGCCAATACCAATACCCCTGTGGCTCCTTTAGGCACGGTGAGGGTCTTGGCATCTGCCATTGCAAGCGGTCCTTTTTTGCTCTTGGGGTCCGTCCCGTTTTCTACGGGTTAAACGGCCGGTCACCTATGCCTGTGGGGGCGTGGGGTCAACTCCTGTTAATAATCTCATTTTGCATTATATACGGTCGTTTCCGACAGACAGGACCGATTTCACATATGATTCGTGACGCCATCAAAGCCGCCCAGATCGACGCGATGAAGGCTGGAGACAAGGATCGACTGGCCGCAGTACGGCTGATATCCGCCAAGCTGAAGGACCGCGACATCGAATTGCGCACCGCTTCGCAGGTGCCTGAAGACGACGCTGTGGTCGTGGACGTACTCCAGAAGATGGCAAAGCAGCGCCGCGAATCGATCATCATGTTCACGGATGGTGGCCGCGCGGAACTCGCCGCAAAGGAGCAGGCCGAACTCGCGGTCATTGAAAGCTTCCTGCCCGCCCAGATGGGCGATGACGACACCCGTGCCGCGATCGACGCGATCAAGGCCGAAGTCGGCGCGACGACCCCAAAGGACATGGGCAAGGTGATGGCCGTATTGAAAGAACGCCACGGCACCGTGATCGACATGAGCAAGGCCAGCGGCTTGGTGAAAGCCGCCCTAAGCTGATGCGAGGCAGGCTTTGAGCCTCACCCCCCAATGGCTGGACGAACTGCGCGCGCGGACCACCTTGTCCACGCTGATCGGCAAGAGCATCAAGGTGCAGAAGGCCGGGCGCGAGTATAAGGCGTGCTGCCCCTTTCATAACGAGAAGACGCCCAGCTTCACGATCAACGACGAAAAGGGCTTCTATCACTGCTTCGGCTGCGGCGCGCATGGCGATGCGATCCGGTGGATGACCGAGCAGCGCGGCCTGCCCTTCATGGACGCTGTAAAGGAACTCGCCGCCGCCGCGAGCATGGACGTACCCGCCGCCGATCCACGTGCGGCCCAGCGCGCCGAACAGGCGAAGGGGCTGCATGACGTGATGCAGGCGGCGCAGGACTGGTTTGCGGCAGAGATGAACGGTGCGGATGGCGGCACCGCGCGCGAATATCTCAAGAAGCGGGGCATGCGCGCGGACACGATAAAGGCATTCGGCTTCGGCTACTCTCCCGACTCACGCGGCAAACTGAAGACTGCCCTACAAGAGTTCGGTGATCCGATGCTGGTGGAAGCGGGCCTGCTGATCGCGCCCGAGGCAACGGGCGACGCCAAACGCGAAAGCTACGACCGCTTTCGGGGCCGCCTGATGATCCCGATTCGCGACCCGCGTGGCCGCGTCATCGCATTCGGCGGCCGCATCCTGGGCGCGGGAGAGCCCAAATATCTGAACTCCCCCGACACGCCTTTGTTCGACAAGGGTCGCACGCTTTACAACCTCGATCGCGCCTCCCCTGCCTCGCGCCAGACGGGACGCGTGATCGTGGTCGAAGGCTATATGGATGTGATCGCGCTCGCGCAGGCAGGCTTTGGCGAGTGCGTCGCGCCGCTTGGCACCGCACTGACGGAGCATCAGATCGAACGGCTCTGGAAAATGGTGGAGGTGCCGATCCTCTGCTTCGATGGCGACGCGGCCGGGCAGAAAGCGGCGATCCGCGCTGCCCTGCGCGCCCTGCCCTTGCTTCGCCCCGGCCACAGCCTCTGCTTCGCCACTCTGCCGCAGGGACAGGACCCGGACGATCTCGTCCGCGCGTCCGGCCCGGCGGCCTTCGAATCGGTGCTCGCGCAATCGGAACCTCTGGTGGACCGCCTATGGAGCCACGCCCTTGCCGTAGGTCCACTGGATACGCCCGAACAACGCGCCGCTCTCAAACAGCGCCTTGCCGAGTACACCGACGCCATGACCCACGGCGACGTCCGCGCGCATTACAGCCAGATCTTTCGCGAACGGCACGATGCCCTATTCTTCGCCCGCCGCGCCTTCACGCCGATGCAGCCCCGGCCGCAGCGCGGCAAGATGGACCGCAAGGGCCAGTGGAAGCCTCCGATCGCTCCGCCGATCCGCGAAACTCGGGCGATCAGCGCCACGGGCACCGAAGCCATGCTCCTGTGCGGCGTCATCGCCGGGCTGCTGCGCTATCCCGACCGAATAAAGGAGCATCTTGAGGAACTCTCCGGCCTGCGGATCGCTGATCCCGTCATGGCTGCGTTGATGGAAAAGCTGCTGACAGGCGCGATGCGCGAAGAAAGTGTTGAAACAGACGCCCTCCTTACCATATTGGGAACAGGTGAATTGTATAATAGGGCGAAGGGGCTACTCCGGGCCGACGCGCTAACGTTCACTTTTACCCGCAAAAAGGCTGATGAGACTCGCGCTCAGCGCGATCTGGATGAGGCCATCCGGGTGATAGCGGCTGGACCGGAGATTGATGCGGCATTGGCGGACGCCACACGTGCCATGGGTGAAGCATTGGACGAAGCCAGCTTTCTGCATCAGCAGAAGCTGCGCGAGTTGAAAGCGACTCATGCGCAGCGATTGGCGGACTTGATGCAGCCGGAAGATACAGTTTGATGGTCCGGCGGCGGACCACGGGGTTAAGGCGATTACATGGCTACCAAGGCTAACAAAGGCACGACGACAACTGAAGATCCCGATGGCGGCGATGCACCGCTGCTCGATCTCAATGAGGCTTCGGTAAAGAAGCTACTCTCGCGTGCCAAGAAGCGCGGCTACATCACGTACGACGAACTGAACAACGCCCTGCCGCAGGACCAGATGTCTTCCGAGCAGATCGAGGATGTGATGTCGGCGCTCAACGACATGGGCGTCAACATCGTCGAGAACGAAGAAGCCAGCGAAGAAGGCGACGAGGAAAAGCAGCGCGAGGACGATGCCGCCGAGGATGAAACCGATGACAGCGAGGACGAAGGCTCCCGCCCGGTAGCGGAGAAGAAGAAGGAAACGGTCGATCGCACCGACGATCCCGTCCGCATGTACCTGCGCGAAATGGGCGCCGTCGAACTGTTGAGCCGTGAAGGCGAAATCGCCATCGCCAAGCGCATCGAGGCCGGTCGCGACACCATGATCCTGGGGCTTTGCGAAAGCCCGACGACGTTCAACGCCATCATCGAATGGTCGACCGCGCTCAACAATGGCGAGATGCAGCTTCGCGAGATTCTCGATCTCGACGCGATGCTGTCCAAGGACCCTGCCCCGGAAAGCCTTGAGGAAGGCGCCGAGGACGACGATGGCGAGATCAGCGCCAAGACCGCTGGCCCTTCGTTCAAGGAAGAGGAGGAACCCGAAGAGGTTTCCGCCGACGCCGACGAAGATGAGGATTCGATGACCGAGCGCCGTGCGCCCCGCGTCGAAGAGGATGACGAGGAAGACAACACTCTCAGCCTCGCTCAGATGGAAGAACAGCTCAAGCCCATCGCGCTAGAGAAGTTCGCGACCATCACCGAGATTTTCCGTGCCTTTTCAAAGGCGCAGGAGTCGCGCCTCGTAGCGATGGCGAATGGCGAAGCCTATTCGGCCAAGCAGGAAGCCAAGTATCAGCAGCTGCGCGAGGACCTTACCGCGCAGGTCGAAAGCGTGCAGTTCCACCAGCAGAAGATCGAATATCTCGTCGATCAGCTCTATGCCTATAATCGCCGGCTGACGACGCTGGGCGGCCAGATGCTGCGCCTTGCCGAGCGCCACAAGGTGCCGCGCAAGGACTTCCTCGACCGCTATGTGAACCATGAGCTGGATGACGGCTGGCTGGCGAGCGTCGCTAATATCGACAAGAAATGGGCGGCTTTCGTAGCTGCCGAAGAACGCGCCGTGGACCGTATCCGCACCGAAGTCAGCGAAATCGCGCAGGCCACCGGCATGTCGCTCAGCGAGTTCCGCCGCATCGTCAACATGGTGCAGAAGGGCGAACGGGAGGCGCGTATCGCCAAGAAGGAAATGGTCGAAGCGAACCTGCGCCTCGTCATCTCCATCGCCAAGAAATATACGAACCGCGGCCTGCAGTTCCTGGATCTTATTCAGGAAGGCAATATCGGCCTGATGAAGGCCGTCGATAAGTTCGAATATCGCCGCGGCTACAAGTTCAGCACCTATGCAACCTGGTGGATCCGACAGGCGATCACGCGTTCCATTGCGGATCAGGCACGCACGATCCGCATTCCGGTGCACATGATTGAGACGATCAACAAGCTTGTCCGCACCAGCCGCCAGTTCCTGCACGAGCAGGGCCGCGAACCGACGCCGGAGGAAATGGCCGAGCGCCTGTCGATGCCGCTCGAAAAGGTCCGTAAGGTGATGAAGATCGCCAAAGAGCCGATCTCCCTCGAAACGCCGATCGGCGACGAGGAAGACAGCCATTTGGGCGACTTCATAGAGGACAAGAACGCGATCATTCCGGTGGATGCGGCCATTCAGGCGAACCTGAAGGAGACCGTCACGCGCGTGCTTGCATCGCTCACGCCACGCGAGGAACGCGTGCTGCGTATGCGCTTTGGCATCGGCATGAACACCGACCACACGCTGGAGGAAGTCGGCCAGCAATTCAGCGTGACGCGCGAACGTATCCGGCAGATCGAAGCGAAGGCGCTGAGGAAGCTCAAGCACCCCTCGCGCAGCCGGAAAATGCGCAGTTTCCTCGACCAGTAAGGCAGGGTGGGAAGTCCGCAGCGAGGCGGATTTCCCACCGCCATTTAACCGCGTCTTTACCTCACTTGCGTAACAGTCTGCCCCAGCACCGCGCCGGTGATCGCATTCAATGTGCCGGCATGGATAAATCAACTGGGGTACATGATGAACACAGCGGTTCCGCGCAGTTCCGACGATGACATCAGCGACATCATCGCCGCTCTGGTTGCGGCCGATGGCACTGCCGCTCATGCCTACGCCGCCGCTGCGCAGCCGAGCGCGCTGATTGGCTCACTCCCCAATCTGGCGGACGCCGCGCATTATCTCTGCATCCTGCACGGCCGCCATCCCGGCGTCATAGATCATGCGGCCACCAAGACGGCGGACAATGCGTCTCGTCCCTGGCTGCTTCAGGCGGCGAAGGGTTTTGCGGCGGAGCGCGCTTTACTGACGCAGGTCACGGTTGCTGCTGGCCCCCTGCCCAGCACCATGGGGCAGGACCAGTGCGACGCCACCGTGCTTCAACAGCGCCACGCCCTTGACATGCTCGCCCAATCCGACCGCCGCGGCTGTGCCATGGGCGCCGCTATTGCGCTTGTCCTGGACTGGCGAGCGATTCGCAAAATACTTGAAGCTGCGGCGCTGCGCGTAGGCATTCAGCCACAGCCTTCATCGCTGCCCACCCCTGCCGCAACACTGGAACTCGCCAAGGAACTCGGGCAGGACGAGCACAGCACGCGCGCTCTGACCTTCGGTGCTCGGCAGTTGCTCGGCCAGCATCGCGGCCTGTGGGACTTGCTTCAGGCCCGTGCGAGTGTCCGCACCCCCGGCTGACGTTGGCCGGATGCCCCGGTGGGGCTTGCGCGACTCCGAACCTCTCCCTACTCCGTGTAGCGCATCGTAACGGAGAACGAGCAGCATATGCGTTTTGAAGGCACCAGCGATTATGTGGCTACTGCCGACCTGAAGGTCGCCGTGAACGCCGCCATCCTCCTGCGTCGGCCTCTGCTGGTCAAAGGGGAACCGGGGACTGGCAAGACGGTGCTGGCGCAGGAAATCGCCAATGCGCTGGGCGCGCCGCTGATCGAGTGGAACGTCAAGTCCACGACCAAGGCGCATCAGGGTCTCTACGAATATGACGCGGTGGCGCGGCTACGCGATGGCCAGTTGGGCGATGAGCGCGTCCACGACATCTCCAACTACATCCGCAAGGGCAAGCTTTGGGAGGCTTTCACCTCCCCTGTGCTGCCGGTGCTGCTCATCGATGAGATCGACAAGGCCGACATCGAGTTCCCCAACGACCTGTTGCAGGAACTCGATCGCATGGCGTTCCACGTCTACGAAACCGGCGAGATGGTCGCGGCGAAGGAACGTCCCGTCGTCATCATCACCTCGAACAACGAGAAGGAATTGCCGGACGCATTCCTGCGCCGCTGCTTCTTCCATTACATCAAGTTTCCCGACCGAGAGACGATGCAGTCGATCGTCGACGTCCATTTCCCCGGCATTCAGAAGATCCTCGTCAACCGTGCCATGGATATCTTCTACGACATCCGCGAGGTGCCGGGACTCAAGAAAAAGCCGTCGACGTCGGAATTGCTCGACTGGCTGAAGCTGCTGCTGGCCGAGGACCTGCCGCTGGACGTCCTTCAGTCGAAGGACAGCAGCAAGGCGATCCCCCCGCTGCATGGCGCGCTGCTGAAGAACGAGCAGGACGTGATGATGTTCGAACGGCTGGCCTTCATGTCCCGCCGCAACGCCTGATGGTCAACCGCCGGTCGCAATGAGCCCCAGTTCCACGGACAGCGCATCGAGATCGGCTCCCGGCCTGACCAACAGCCAATCGCGGCTCGAGGCGCCGTTTACTACCGTGACGGCGCCTTTCGGGCATATGCCAAGGCAGCTCACTTCCAATATTCCCGCGTCACCCTTCCGTCCCTTCTTCAAGGACAAATGCTTCTTGAGTGCCTTGGCGAGCGGCTGATTGCCCTTGGGCCCGAAACCGCCATCGACTTTCTTCGAGCATTTGCGGCAGACGAGTACCGCCGTTTTCCAGTTCGACCGAACGACGCTCTTCAAATGCCAGCCCCGCTTGGCTTCCAAGTGCGCCGGTCCTCCGCAACCCGCAATACGTCATATGCCGCCTGGATCGCCTGAAATCGTTCCGCCGCCGCCGCGTCGCCCGGCCTCACGTCCGGATGGTTTTCCTTGGCAAGCCGTCGCCAGCTCTTGCGCACAGCCTCGAAATCGGCGTCGCTTTCCAGCTCCAGCACTGCCAGCGCCCGCATCTCGTCGCGCGAACGGCTGCCGTCGCCAGGGCCGCCCCAGCCATAGAAGGCAGCGCCCTGAAACCCGCCCGCATCACGCTGCTCCGCCTTCTCGCGCGAGGCGCGTTCCTCGGCATCCAGTCCCTGAAAATAGTCCCAGTTCCGGTTATATTCGCCGGCATGCTCCGGGCAGAAGTACCAGCGCTCCTTGCTATTGGGAGATTTGGGCGCTGGACAATTACCGGGCTGATCGCAGCCATGGCGATCGCACATCTTAACTTGCTGAGCCTCGCTCGACGCGCCGTAGGCACGCCAGCGAGGAAACCCCCAGTCATTCGATCTTCTCGCTTTTGACATCACCCCCATGTAGCCGTTGGGACCCTTCAAAGGAAGGAACATGGAGAAAGAAAAGCACCAGGGGGCCTGTAAGCCGGGTTCTGTCCATCACCTTGCGGCGACTGGGCGACCATTCCTCTAGGACCATGATCGCTCATGGCCTCAAGCAACCAACCCGGGCGGTCAGGCCGAAAATGCCTTGGGGATTGCTCCCCGCGCCGCCCCTATTCGGTCTTGCTCCCGGTGGGGTTTACCATGCCGTCGCCCGTTGCCGGGGACGCGGTGCGCTCTTACCGCACCCTTTCACTGTCACTGGACCGAAGCCTTAGCGACCTGCTCTCTGTTGCACTGTCCCTGGAGTCGCCTCCGCCAGCCGTTAGCTGGCACCGTCTTTTCGTGGAGCCCGGACTTTCCTCGCCATATCGCTATGCCGCGGTCGCCCGGCCCCCTGGTGCGGCGTCCCTAGCCCAAAAGTGTGGGTCAGTCATCCCCTCTTGGCTTGGGGAGCAGCAAGGCAAGCAGAATGGCGCGGCATTCCCCACAGATGATGCCGTCGATCAGCTCAGGACGGAACCGGCGCTGAAATGCAACTACGGCCGCCTTCTGGTCGGCGATCTCATAGCCGAAACGTTCGAGCGCCAGCATGAAGCCGCTGTCGGTCCAGTGCGGGTCCATCAGGTTCTTTGTGGGGCGCGGCAAGGCGAGGCGCAGTCGCGCCAGCGTCGCCCAAGGGAACAACTCGCCGGGGTCCTGCTTGCGGGCAGGAGCGATGTCGCTGTGCCCGACGACATTGCCGCGCGTGATGCCATAGCGCTGCACGATTTCGTTCACCAGCGGCACCAGCGCCTGCATCTGCGTAGCGGGGAAAGGGCGATAACCCCATTCATGGCCCGGATTGACGATCTCGATCCCGATGCTGGCGGAATTGATATCAGACATTCCGCGCCAGTGGGATTTTCCCGCGTGCCAGGCACGCTTGTCTTCCGCTACCATGCGGATGACCTGACCATCCTCCGTTACAACATAATGGGCAGAGACCTTGGACTCCGGATTGGCGAGCCAGTTTATCGCGCTCGCGGCATCAGGCATTCCGGTATAGTGCAGCACCAGCATCGTAACCGGCGCGCTGCGCTCGTCAAAATTCGGCGAAGGCGTCTCGATCATGAAGCTTCACCCAACATTGTCGATCCCGTGGCTGCGTCGAACGTGACGGAACGACAATGGCCGAGAGTGAGAGCACGATCAAGGTGCAGGAACACGGTATGACGCGTTGCTGATGGCCGCTTTAGTGTCGAAGCTCAGCGCGCTCGGCGGATGGGAGCCGCGACATCCTCGCCAAAGCTATTGCGCCGTTCATAACTGCCGCGAAACTCGCGGCTCGAAATGAAATCATTCGTTTGTCCGATGACCGTCTCCCCTGCGCCAAGAAGGAGATAACCACCAGGTCGGCTGTGTTGTGCCAGTCGGTCGAAGACTTTCTGCCGCATCTCCAGCGAAAAATATAAGAGGACATTCCGACACAGTATCAGATCGAAATAGCCGCCGGGCACATGGGGATCGAAAAGATTATCTTGCCGGAAATCTACCATCTGGCGCAGTTCGTCGCTGATCTTCCAATCGTCGCCGACTGGCTCGAACCATTTCAGGAGATCGCTAATGGGAAGGCCGCGCTGCACGTCGATCTGCGAGAATATACCCGATTGGGCCCGGGCGATCGCGGCCGTAGAAATGTCCGTACCCAGAATGCTGATCCGCCACCCCTGCCATTGCTCCGCATCCTTGCGAAACTGCATGGCAAGCGAATAGGCTTCTTGCCCAGTAGAGCAGCCGGCGCACCAGATACGGACAACACGGTCAGGCCGACTGGCCCGAATGCGAGGTAGCAACTCGCGCGAAATCATCTGAAAAATCTGCAGATCGCGAAAAAAACTGCTTTCGTTGTTGAGTAGCGCATTGACTACTTCCGTCGTCAGCGGATGCTCGCTTCGGGAAAGCAGCTTGGCAACCAGTGCTTCAAGATCAGGGAAGCCGTGGGCGCGAAGGATCGGCTTCAAGGCCGTTTCTATGCGCCATATCCGGTTTTCTGAAAGGATCTGTCCCGTTCGCGATTCGAGCAGACCTGCAAGGACGCGCGTGGCGCCAGTGAAGACGATATCCTGGCCTTCAGCCGTCATGCCAAGATCGCACATCGTTGAGTTGCGAACGGCATAATTTTCTCCGGTGGTAAAAGGGCAGTAGCCAGGCCAGCGCGGGCCACTGATCCAGGCATTCCCCAAACCACGCTACTTGCCTCATCCTGGGCGATCACAATCCCGCCACCGTCCACAATGTGTCCGGCCCCGGACGTCCCGTCCCTCCCCATTCCTGTCAAAACCACACCGACAGCGCCACTGCCGTAGCAGCGGGCTATGGCCATGAACATCGGATCGACGGCGGGAAGGCTACTGAGAGGAGTCCTGTCGCTTGAAAGAGCGACCGCGATCTGGCCGTTCCACGTGCGTCGGCATCCGAGATTGGCTTCACCGGGTGCAACATAGATCTGGTCGGCCATCAAGATTTCACTTTGCTCCGCAACTTTCACGGGCAAGCTGGTCATCCGGGCAAGCTGGGTCGCAAAATATGGAATGAAACTGGGCGGGAGATGCTGGGTTACCAAAATGGGAACGCCCATAGGTACAGTCATGCCCGCAAACAGCTGACCCAGCGCATGGATGCCGCCCGTCGATGCGCCAACGCCTATACAGGCAATGGCCCTCTCCCCTGACGGCTGCCGCAAGTGAATGGCGGCGGAACTGTCATCGTCGCGTTCCGCGCCAAAGATGCGCTCCATTCGACCCAGGAGGGCGCGGGCAAACTGATCGCCAAAGGAACCGCGATCGGGCTTGGAGAGGATGTCGCTCGCACCAAGCGCAAGAGCTTCTACGGCGACGGCGCTGCCTTCCTGGCAGTTTCCCGACAGGATGATAACCTTTGCCCCGTTACCTGCCTCCAGGATTTTCGGAAGAGCCACAATGCCACTCTGGCCGGGCATCTCGACGTCGAGCAGGATCAGATCTACAGGCTTTCGCGCGAGGAAATCCAGCGCCTGCTGTGCATTGTTCGTCTTGTGCGCGACCAAGAAACCTTCGTGGGCGGTAAGAATGCGCTCCAGAACCGTGCGCGCCACCACCGAATCATCGACGATCAGTACGCGGAGGGCCGAAGCCTCACCATGTACGGGACCTATCGCAACTTTATCTGCGCGCATCGTTAGCAGCCTTCGGGTGATATCAACACGAACCGGTCGGATTTCAGCGTCAGATCACGCCGACGATCTGGAGCTTGCTTTCCAGCGTATCTCTGTCGAACGGCTTCATGACATATTCGTCCGCTCCCGCTTCGACGGCAGCTTTGATATGGCCAAGACCGTTTTCAGTCGTGCAGAAGATCACCTTCGGACGGTTCACCATCTGCGTCTTCGAAAGCTCCTGCAGGAACTCCATGCCGCTCATCACGGGCATGTTCCAGTCGAGCAGCACGACGTCGGGAAGCGACGCCTCGCATTGCGTAAGCGCGTCACGCCCGTCGCATGCTTCCGTCACCTTGATGTCGAGAGACTCGAGAATGTGTCGAGCAACCTTGCGGATAACCTTGGAGTCATCGACTACCAGGCAGTTTGTCATGATAAGTGACCCCTTTGGCATTTGCGTTCAGTTGGTTTGTAAGGGTGAAAGCTAAGCGTTTGGTAAATACTCGTCGCCAATGGAAATCAGGCAGCCTGCGATGTCAGCGCTGGATCGATAAAGCTGGAAAGAGAAACAAGCAGGTGAGGCTCGCCAGCATTTTCCACGATACTTCTCGCAAAGGGTGCCCAGGCGGGGGCCAACTGCCCGCGGAGGGGAAGTTCCCCATCCGGAACGGAGCAGATATCGCTCACTGCATCTACGATCAGACCGTAGCTATGGCCGCTGATGTCCGCGATGATTGCGAGTTCATGCAGTTCGCGAGGCGTGGGACGGCCGTTGATGAGCGCGGCCACATCGATCATGGTGAGCACACGGCTGCGTAGTGCGGACAGGCCCGCGATATGTGGAGGCATCCCAGGTACTGGCGATATCTCCGAAACCCGGACGACCGCTTCGATTTCCTCCGTCATCACGGCGACGGGCGTGCCCGCGATGCTGGCGAAAAGATAGAGCTGGCTGATCATGCGACCTTCTCCGTCCTGGCGGCGCTGATCGCGGCCATCAATCCATCGCGATCGTAGCGGTACACTGACTTGTCCTCGCGGTCCTTGGCGGTCGGAAGGTTCCGGATACGCACCACCGGCTGATGCCCAGGCAGGGCTTCGGTGCCGTCTGGGCCGATACATAGGATGACATCGTCGGGCTGCATTATGCCTTCGTCCGGCATCCCTATGATCACGTTATGCCCGGCTTGGCGCAGCAGGGGAGCCAATATCTCCTCGGCCCAGATGTCGCCCTTGTCCGCTATCACGCATCGGACAGCAGCATGAGGGGTGATTGCGTCGAGAGGGATAGCACCGAACAGAGTGAAGGGATCGAGCACCTCCAGATGGATATCATCGATAACGACTATGCCGCTGATCGTTCCGCCGGACAGCACCATGTCCGGATTTACGGGCATCTGCACGATATCGATCACCCGAGCGACAGGATAGCATAGCTCCCGTTCGTCATCCTTCAGGCGAAGGGTGGTGATGCAGGCTCCCTCGAACCGATGATGTCCATTTGCAACAGGCAGCAGGCGTCCTTCTACACGCGCAAATGCCCTGCCCCCTGACATCCCGAACAGGTCGGCGCCAAGATCCTCGACACGCTCGACAAGGCTGAGGCGCAGCAGGCGCTCTTCGCCGGACAGCTCCTCGAAACGCAAGGCGCTCAAGGTCTCTACGGCGGACGCACGCCCCGCAAGCTCCCCATCGGCCTGGATCGTCCGATCGTCGACAAGATTTGACAGATTAGCTGCCTGTGCAAGCCCGCCTGCGTCGAGCAGGAGCATGGGTTGGCCGTTGTCTGGCAAGGTCATGCCTGCATATACGCCCGACGCCATTATCAGTGGCGAAGCGGGTCTGATGACCAGTTCCTCGTGATTGTCCACCGATGCCACACCCATTGCAAAGGGAATGCCGGAGGCTGATCGGACGACCATCACTGTCCGTGGGCCATGCTGATCGACGAATGGGAGACCCAGTACATCTTCCAGCTCGATCATCGAGTGTCGAATGTGCCTGATGGTCGCGATGCACGCACCGCCGACCCGACTGATCGAAAGCGTCTCGTTGTTCTGGTGCAGTATCTCGACGATGGCCGCGCGGGGTATCGCGAATTGCTGCCCGCCGGCCTTGATTATCAACCCCGGTATGATGGTGAGCGTCAGCGGTACGCGCAGCGTGATCTTCAGGCCCCGGCCCGGTTGATTCTCTAGCGCGATGACGCCGCCGATACGTTCGACATTAGCTCGTACGACATCCATGCCGACACCACGGCCCGACACTGCGGTCACTGCCTGAGCTGTCGAGAGGCCGGCCTTGAATATCAGATCGCATTTTTCCGCTTCAGTCAGCTGTGCAGCTGCCTCGGCCGTCAAATCGCCTCCTGCTATGGCTTTGCGCACGAGGTGATCGCTGTTCAGGCCACGCCCATCGTCGCTGATTTCAATGACGATCTGGTTCCCGGATTGACGCGCGACGAGGCGCAGCATCCCGGATTCCGGCTTGCCCACGGCGAGCCGCTCCGCCGGACTTTCGATGCCATGATCGATGCTGTTGCGGACGATGTGCGTGAGTGGGTCGACGACCATCTCCACCATCTCGCGGTCCATCTCGACGTCGCCGCCTTCGATGTCCAGTTCGACGCGTTTGCCAAGGTCGCGGCACAAGTCCCGCACCATGCGTGGTATTGCAGCGAAAAGGCGATCCACGCGCTGCATACGTGTCTTCGAAATCGAGTCGCGCATGTCGGCCACGCAGGACGAAAGGCGCTCGAACGCGCTCTCGAGGTCGGGATCGGAAGTCAGGTCGCGAAGCTTGCGCGAGAGCTCATTGCGCGCGAGCACCATATCCGACACGCCATTCATCAGCTGATCGATCAGCGTCAGTGGCAGGCGAATGGTTCTCTGGGCGCTGCCTTGTTCGCGGCGCGGCGCAACCGCCGAGACGGCGGCGGCTGGCTCCCCTTTGACCTCTTCCAGTTTCTTCTCATTGAGTGCCGCAATGAGGAGTTCATCATTTTCAGACGGCAGAGAGGCGCCCGACACCACTGCCTCGGTGAGTTCGCCGATGCGATCCATGATCGCAAGCACTGCGTTGACGGTGGACCCATCGGGCACGCGGCGGCCTGCACGTATGTCGGACAGCACATCTTCGGCTGCGTGGCTCAGCCTCTCGAAGCGAGGCAGGTTGAGGAAACCGCAGCTCCCTTTGACGGTGTGGAAAAACCGGAAGATCGAATCGAGCCGTTCCTTATCGGAAGGATCGGCTTCCCACGCGACCACCACTCCGGCCAGCGCCTCGAGCGTTTCCTGCGTCTCCGATATGAATTCGCCGAGTAATTCGTCCATCCGCTCCATCCGATGCAGCTACTTGATCTGCACCTTGGATGAACCGTGGTTAATTCGGCGTTAAATCGCCTTCAGGAAACAGCGACGCTCATGGGCAGGCTCGCGCCAAAAAGCAGAACAGGATCACCGGGTTGCGACAACATGATCTCGCCCCCCACACGCGTGACGAGGGTGCGGACCATCCAGGCCGCAGCCGTTCGCGCTGAAAGCCCATCGTTACCCAGGGTCCCGCCGAGGGCTGCGCGCAATTCGGTATCGAGGATGACCTTGGGACCTTCCGCACGGACGACGATCTCGGTGATGCCCGCGCGCTGCTCAGCGCCGATGTCGAGTTGTCCGCCGCGCACCAGCGCATCGCCGGCGATCAGCGCAAGGTTGAGCAATATCTTGGCGGGGAGCTTGGGCAGACTGTCCTCGGCCACCATCCAGCCGAGTTTCACGCGTCCGCTGGCCGCGAGCATGCCTTCGATCGCCGTGCGTGCTTCGCTGGCCGGAACGCTGTCGCCATAGCCGCCCGCCGATCCGAAGGCCAACCGGAAGAACTTGAGCTTGTTCGCCGATGTGCGTGCACTATCGCCCAACAGGTCGAGGCACCGTTGGCGCATTTCCGGATCGGTCTCATCAGCCATCAGTTCGAGGCCGTTATTGAGCGCACCAACAGGGCTCAACAGATCGTGGCAAAGGCGAGAGCAGAGCAAAGCAGCGAATTCGAGGCTCTGATCGGTGGGCAGATCGGTCATTCGGCACTTCCAGCGGATCGGAAAAGGATGGACGCCCCCTCAGTCGGGCACGGGTTCTCTTGCCGGGTGGTTCTCCGCGATGCAACCCAAGATGCTATCAAAGCAGGCGGTTTAGTGCCGGCCCGCGACAAGCTGCTCGGGCGTGAAGCGGCCATGCAGCCCGCCTGCCCCGCTACGCCAGAGCCGTGCATCGTCAATTCCGACGATCAGCCAGAGAACATCATCCTCCAAGGCTTCGGCGGCATCGGCCGACGAGGGGGTGCTGCTGCCGCCGGGATGCGAATGATAATGGCCTATGATCGAGAGACCACCCATTCGGGCCTCGCGATGAGCGCGCAGGAGAGTTGCAGGTTCGATCTCAAAGTTTCGTGCCGGATCATCGGCAACGTTCGACGCAATCTGGATGTCACTGATATCCTCCGGATCGCCCAGCAAGAGTCCACAGACTTCCCGCTCCGGCTCCGCACGTGCCAGTGAAATGATGCGCTCCAGCAATGGTCTTGATATGCGCACGGCCATACCCACATCCTACGCAATGCTTTCGGGGGTTTCCACTATCGACGCGACGATCCCGGAGGAACACTCCGGGGCTCGGCTGGACAAGGCGCTCGCTGCCTTGCTGCCGGATCTCTCGCGCGAGCGCATCAAAGCCCTGATCCTTGAAGGCCGCGTCAGCGGCCCCGGTGGACGCGCAGCCGCCGACCCGTCGATGAAGGTGGCGCTTGGGCAGGCGTTCAGTGTCCATGTACCTCCCCCCACAGAGGCTCATGCGATTGCGGAGGATATTGCCCTCACGGTCGTCTATGAAGATGCCGACCTGATCGTTATCGACAAACCGGCGGGCATGGTCGTGCATCCCGCTGCAGGCAATGGTGACGGTACCCTGGTCAACGCTCTGCTCCACCATTGCGCCGGACAGCTTTCCGGCATCGGCGGCGTCGCTCGCCCAGGCATCGTCCACAGGATCGACAAGGATACCTCGGGGCTGCTCGTCGCGGCGAAAACCGACAAGGCACATGAAGGATTGGCGCGTCAGTTCAAGGATCACAGCATCGAGCGACTCTATGCGGCAATAGTCGCAGGACGGCCCCTCCCCCCTGCCGGCACAATATCGCAGTGGCTAGGCCGCTCCGACAGCGACCGCAAGAAGATGGCGGTGCAGCCGGAAGGGCGCGGCAAGCATGCCGTTACCCATTACCGCACGCTGGAGCCTTTGCGAGATGCCACTCTGGTCGAATGCAAGCTGGAAACTGGCCGAACCCATCAGGTGAGGGTGCATATGGCACATCTCGGCCACCCGCTCATCGGCGATCCCGTTTACAGTAAGTCAAAAAAACATTTCAAATCGCTACTGGAAACGCTGAGTTTCGACCGACAGGCATTGCACGCGCGAACGCTGGGGTTTATTCATCCCGTAACGAGCCGGGCTTTGTCGTTCGAAAGCCATATTCCACCGGATATGCAGGAACTGTTAAGTCGGCTTCGCGTACTGTGAATGCAAGTTGTGACCCGATGCCTATCATAGGGTCCGGTCACGGAAGGGAAGGAAGTTACCATGGCTAAAGGAAGCAATGTACCGGCGACCATTCCGGCGCTGGGCGGCGACGCCAGCCTCAATCGCTATCTGAGCGAGATCCGTAAATTCCCGATCCTGGCTCCCGAGCAGGAATATATGCTTGCGAAGCGTTATGCCGAGCACCAGGACCCGGAAGCAGCGGCGCAACTCGTGACCTCGCACCTTCGCCTTGTGGCGAAAATCGCGATGGGATATCGCGGCTACGGTCTGCCTGTCAGCGAGCTGATTTCCGAAGGCAATATCGGTCTGATGCAGGGCGTCAAGAAGTTCGAGCCGGAGCGCGGTTTCCGCCTCGCCACTTACGCAATGTGGTGGATTCGCGCCTCGATCCAGGAGTTCATCCTGCGCTCGTGGAGCCTCGTGAAGATGGGCACCACCGCGTCTCAGAAGAAGCTGTTCTTCAACCTTCGCCGGATGAAGAACAATATCGAAGCGTTCGAGGATGGCGATCTGAGGCCCGAGGACGTCACGCACATCGCGACGAAGCTGGGCGTGTCGGAAGACGATGTTGTGAGCATGAACCGTCGCATGGCGATGGGCGGCGACACGTCGCTGAACGTCCCCTTGCGCGAGGATGGCGAAGGCCAGTGGCAGGATTGGTTGCAGGATACCGATCCTCTGCAGGACGAGCGTGTCGCCGATGCGCAGGAGCGTGATCTTCGCCACAGCATGCTGGTGGAGGCGATGCGCGACCTCAACGATCGCGAGAAGCACATTCTTGCCGAGCGTCGTCTGGCCGAAGAGCCCAAGACGCTCGAAGATCTGAGCCAGGTCTATGGCGTGTCGCGCGAACGCGTCCGCCAGATCGAGGTGCGGGCCTTCGAGAAGCTCCAGAAGGCAATGATGCGGATCGCAGGAGACAAGCTGCGGCTCTCCGCCGCCTGATCTCAGATCGGAACTGAAGAACGGGCGCTGACCGAGAGGTTGGCGCCTTTTTTTCGTCGGACGCCTCAAGGATGATCTGCAGAAAGCCGTTCGTCCTGAGTAGCCGTTGCGCTTGTCGAAATGGCGTATCGCAGGACCATCCCGGTGCAATGCGTCGATACGAGCCCTCCGACTTCGCTCAGTCTCTACTCAGCTCGAACGGAGATGGCTGGCTCATACGCAAAGGAGATGACCCGTCTTCGAGCCCGCGCTACGCTGCCGCCATGATCGACAATGCCCCTGCTCGTCGCGCCGCCAAATCCCGTCAGGGCTTCCGCTGGAAAAGAATGCTTTTCAAGCTGGTGCTGGTCTTCCTGCTGCTTTCGCTGGGGCCGGTCATCCTCTACCGGTTCCTGCCTCCGCCAGTCACATTGACCATGCTCTTCGATCAGCGCGGCTTCACCAAGGACTGGATGAGCCTGTCGGAGATGGACCCGGACATGGCGCGTGCGGCCATTGCGGCGGAGGACGGCAAGTTCTGCGCGCACCACGGGTTCGATGCCGTCGCGATCGCGCAGGCGATGCGGCACAATGCCAGCGGCGGACGCATCCGCGGCGGCTCCACGATCAGCCAGCAGGTCGCGAAGAATGTCTTCCTCTGGCAGGGCGGGGGCTTCCTGCGCAAGGGGCTGGAAGCATGGTTCACCGCGCTCGTCGAGATGATCTGGGGCAAGCGGCGGATCATGGAAGTCTATCTCAATGTCGCCGAAACCGGGCTAGGCACCTATGGCGCGAATGCCGGGGCGATGCGCTATTTCCGTCACGACGCCTCGCGCCTCACTCGCACCGAAGCCGCGCGCATCGCCGCGATCCTGCCGCTGCCGAAGAAGCGGGGCGCAGTAGCGCCAAAGGGCTTTACGCGTCGCTATGGCAACAGCATCGCGGCGCGGATCGGCGTTGTACAGCGCGATGGGCTGGATAGCTGTGTGCGGTAAAGCGGAATGTAATGTGGAGCACTGAAACGGATTTTGAAGCTGTTGGAAATCTCCAACAGCCACGGAAAAGGGCGCGCCTTGGCAGGACGCGCCCTTAGTCATTCAGCAATCTAGTCGGATCAGAATCCGACGATCAGCGACCCGATGAAGGTGCGTGGCGCGCCGATCTGGGCAAAGCTGACCGTGGTGTTCGACAGCGTGCCATCGAAACCGCCAACGTAGAGCTTGTCGAACACGTTCGTCACGTTGAGCTGGATGGCCACCCCTTCCGCACCAAAGCGCGCCAGCGAGTAGCGAGCGTCGATGTCCACCAGCGTGTAGGCAGGTGCCTTTGCGCCATAGACCTGAGCGCCCGATTGCAGGACAGGCAGGTTCTGATCGTTGACGTAACGCGGGCCAGTACGCTTGGCCTGTACGCCAAGCTGCAACCCTTCGATGTCGCCCTGAACACGGCCGCCGAACGTGTAGACGGGAGCCCCGGACTCACGCTTGCCCTTCGTCAAAGCCACGCTCGTTGCCGTAAGCTCGACATTGTCCTTGATCTTCGATTTCAGATACGATCCGAAGGCATAGAGCGAGATTTCCGGGATCGGCTGGTAGGATACGCTGCCGTCGATACCATATTTATCCACGCGACCCAGGTTCCGGTAGATGGTCTGATCCAGTTCGCGATCATAGGCCGAGGCCAGACGGTCGGAATAGATCGTGTACCAGCCGGAGAGTTGCGCTTGGAGGCTGCTCGTCCGATACCGAACGCCGACGTCGAAGTTGTCGGTCGTCTCCGGCTTCGGATTGGCGTTCTCATTGTCGCGCGTGAAGAAGAAGGATTGATACAGATTGTCGGTACCGGGGACCTGAAGCCCCTTCGAATAGTTACCGAACACGCTGACGGCATTGGTCGCATCAACAACGAAGCCCGCATTTGGCAGGATCTTGTCATATTTGAACACGCGGCGCTGCGGTCCCTGCACTGCGGGGTTTGCAGTGGCATAGGCCCCATTGGCTGCGCTTCCATCGCCAAAGCAGCGAAGGTTGCCCGCTGCGGTCGCCGTGAAGCAGTAGTTGTTCAGGTCGCGCTTGAAGAAGGGCGCGCGAACACCGACGTTGAGAGTGACCGGGCCAAATTCGCCGCGATATTCGCCCGACACCTGATGCAGGAT
This sequence comes from Sphingobium sp., assembly GCF_033795625.1. Classification (GTDB taxonomy): domain Bacteria; phylum Pseudomonadota; class Alphaproteobacteria; order Sphingomonadales; family Sphingomonadaceae; genus Sphingobium. The sequence continues at coordinate 87,983 of NZ_JARYGI010000014.1, forward strand.
CGCATAGGACAGACGATTGCGCTTCTGCACCGCATCGCCGTTACGGTCCCTGATGGGGTCGTTGACGGGGAACGGATCAACGGCAAAACCGTCCGTGCGAAGATAGCCTGCCTCGCCGGTCTGACGATGCCGACCACGATCGTAGCTATAGGCGACGCGCAGGGTGTTGTCCTCAATCAGATCATACCGCAGCGATGCGATCACGCCATAGCGGTGTGTCTGGGTCTGGCTGGGCGACGCGACACGGATCAAATCGAGCGTATCGCCGTCACCGTTGACGTCGCGGCCGAAGAAATATTGCGTGGCGGTTGAGCCAGCCTGAATGAAGCCGACCTGACCCACGCCGCCGATGGGCGTCGTGCCTTCGGAGCCGATGCTCGTGCCGCCGCCGTTCGCCTTCACATATTGATAGCTTGGATCGACAGTAAGGACCACGTTATCGGCAAGCGTGAAACGCGAATTGATGCGGACGTTGCCGGTATTCGACGGATTGTAGCGATATTCAAAGGGTTCTCCGCAAAGGCTGGCGGCATCGGCAACCCCCGTCACCGGGGCCGGAATGCTGCAACGGGCAATCTGGAAATCCCGTTCCCCTCTTGTGATCGGGAAACGATTGCTGCTGCTTGTGCCCGGAACGCGGCTGCTGTCGACACGAAGCGGGGATGAACCGAAGAAGTTATTGCGATTCTCGTTATAGTGGCCGGCAAGGGAGATGAAGTCGCCATTGCTGCCGATCGGCTGATAGACCTTGCCATTATATTGTTGCTTGTCGATCTTGCCGATACCGCCATAGACAGCGTCGTTTGCAGCGCTGCTGGCGGAGAAGAATGCCTTGGTGCCCCAGGGGGTAAACACGCCCGTGTTGACCATGCCGAATGCACGGAAGTAGCTATAATCGCCCAAAGAGCCGACCATCTTCACGCCGAAATCATCAGAGGGCGTGATCGTGCGATAGTTCACCGTCGAACCCGTCGCCGCTGCCGTCGGGCTGTCGACATCGGTGGAACCAAGGTTCACGTTGACCTGATCGATGATCTCGGAATCGAACTGCTGGTTGGAATAGAGTGCATAGCCGCCGGTGTCGTTAAGCGGAATGGACTTGTAACGGTTTTGTGCCGGTCACCTATCTCATTATGCCACCTTGGCTTCGAACGCGAGTGGGCTGATGCCG
>NZ_JARYGI010000150.1:0-541 GCF_033795625.1 Sphingobium sp.
CAGCATCGGAATGATCATCAGCCAGATCAACGCCGCCACGACGAGATTGACACGGGCGATCTCGGCCGCGGCGATAGCGGCGAAGAGGCCCGGCAGCGCATAGCCGAGCGCGATACCCACGATGATGCACAGCGCCACCCAAAGGCTCAGATAGCGTTCGAAACCGCTGATCGCCGGTTTGGTCGGCGCGTTAACAGCGCTCATCCCTCGACCCTCTTGCCAGCGGCATCGATAACACGCTGACCATCCTCTTTAGTGAAAGCGCCGCGCTGTTGGCTCGGCAACAGATCGAGCACTTCCTCTGAGGGTCGGCACAATTTGACGCCCAGCGGCGAGACGACGATCGGCCGGTTGATCAGGATCGGGTGTGCGATCATCGCGTCCAACAGCTCGTCATCGCTCAACGCAAGATTGGCGAGGCCGAGCTCGTGATAGGGTGTGCCCTTCTCGCGGAGCAGATCACGGGGCGTGATTCCCATGCGCCCGATCAGCGAGGCGAGCCGCGTTCGGTTCGGCGGCGTTTTGAGATATTCGATGACAT
>NZ_JARYGI010000151.1:0-535 GCF_033795625.1 Sphingobium sp.
GTTGGAAAGGATTTATATCGGGCTAAGTCTCGTGAGGAAGATATAACCGTAACGAATGAAATAACTAAGGCGCAATTTCCCGTAAGTCTCAAGGCTTACGGAGATGGACCCCTACAATTATCGACAGATAAAAGTAGTCTCATGTATCCTCGCCTAATGCGTGAGGTAGATCATGTAATTACGGACCGTAATCGTATCGAAGCTGTTTTTAATGATCCCGCTTTCTCAGTTTTTTCACAGATAAATGTATTGCCGCTGATATATGACGAGAAAAAACAGAGATGTAACATTCTCGTTTTCGATTATGAAGCCGCGAGAGATCAAACTGCTCGGATTGAACGCTCTCACGAGGGGAGCGGCCGCAAGCATCCAGTGTTCCGGTTTTATGATAGCGCGGGCGATTATATCTGCGAGGTTCGTTATGGCGATGCGGCAGCGAATGCGCTGCAGCGCGGTTTATGGACCCACACCCGAAATGCGCTGAAGCACTTTGAAAGCATAACGAGTGGCTGGGTCGATTATTCTCACAATTTAG
>NZ_JARYGI010000152.1:0-519 GCF_033795625.1 Sphingobium sp.
GATACCCGCGGCGGCAAGCTGATCGGAAGAAGCCGCAGTGATGGATAGACCGACATCATTCAGGTTCTGGGCCCGCTTTTGCGCGGTAACGATGATTTCGCCGACGTCGCCCTGTTCCACCGGTTGCGCGGCAGTGTCATTGCTTTGCGCAAGAGCCGGGACCGCACTGAAGACAGCGACCACCGATACTGTAGATGCAAAAAAAGCGTGACGAGAATTCGCCATTATACTCCCCTCCAATGTCGCGGCATTGCTTGAGACGGCCGCGTTTAACTATCCTTCTTTCTGGTAGAATATGCTCGAGGAGAATACAGGGCGCGCCGTGACAGTTCGGAGCAAATCGCGCCATACTGAAGCGTCCCGGGTTTTCCGGAGGCTCCTATCTGTGAGAAGGAGCGAATATGCCCAGCAAGAAAATGAACAAATTTTCGCCTGAGACGCGCGAGCGCGCTGTACGCATGGTGAGCGAGCACCGCGCCGATCATGCATCGGAGTGGGAGACGATGACGTCGATAGCCG
>NZ_JARYGI010000153.1:0-517 GCF_033795625.1 Sphingobium sp.
TGCCGTCGATGTCGCCCGAAGATGCCTTGGCTTCCTCGCGACGCGAAGCGTTTTCGGCTTCGGTGCGAACGATGCGATGGTCTGGCTCTTGATGCCGGCATCCGCGGCCAGGTCCGCGACCATCTTGTTCTGGAAGGCAAGACCGGTGACGTCGCGACCCTCCGCTTCGGCCACGCGGGCGACCGCCTCCAGCATGGTCGACTTGCCGGCGCCGGCGACGCCTTGCACGGTGACGGTGCGGTCCGCCGACGAGACGATCAGCGTCGCGGCGGCGAGCTGCCCAGGATTGAGATCGCGTGTGGCGGCTGCCTGGAGTCGCGCCGGCGCATCGCTGGCCGCGATGATCGGCGACGCCTTGCCGCGACCCGCCTCCACCGCTTTCAGGATGCTCTCCTCGGTGCGCAGAGCCTCCTGCGTCGTCACCATGCGGATGCCCTTGTCGCCATCGCGCACGGCGCCCGGGATGAGCTGCCGGTTCTCCACCATCTGCGCGATGCGACGCTCGACGGTGTCGATC
>NZ_JARYGI010000154.1:0-509 GCF_033795625.1 Sphingobium sp.
GTCGAGGACGCTGAACAGCATCGCGGCACCGAAGCGCTGCCAGAAGAAGCGGTCGATCTTGCCGGTGATACCGCCGCGGCCGAGCGGGTCAGAGGCCGGCGAGGCGATGTCGATCGCCACGCCGCGCGGCGTGACGGCGCGGGTCCACATGGCGAACAGCCGGTTTTGCCCACGCTGCAATCCGCCCTGATATTCGCCGAAGACGCGCGTGCCCTTCTCGAGCAGCACCACGCGGCCGTTGTCGGAATAGACGTCACGCGGAATGATGCAGGTCGTGTAGCCCGGCACGCTGCTGTCCATCGCGGTCTGGAGCGTGCAGGGAATGATCGCGCCGGCGGTGACGAGATAGTTGCGGTCGCCGATCATGCGGGCCGAGGCGGTGCCGATCGCCGAGGTTTGCTTGAGGGTGTCAAGATTCGTTGGCCTGGGAGGCGCGCTGTCGCCGCCGTTCTGCGCAGGGCCGGCGATATCGCCCAGCGCCCGCGCCGCGCTCTGATTGCCATTATAGG
>NZ_JARYGI010000155.1:0-507 GCF_033795625.1 Sphingobium sp.
AACAGCATGATGCCGAACACGGTGGCGCGGATCGTCGGCATCCATTCGTTCGCGACCGACATCGTGGCAAGGCCGTTGGAAATGACTGCGCGATTGGCCATGACCCGCGCCGCGCTTGCCGGTGAATCCTCGAACAGCACGTCGCCCACCGTGTTGCCAAGGAGGATGTGCGTCAGGAACGCCTGTGCGCTCAGCGGCCGCCCCAGCATCATCTGGCCCATTTCGCCGAGCTGCTGCCGGCAGCGCGTCATCTGCTGGGCATTGCCGGTGTCGTATCCCGTCCGCGCACAGATCTGTGTGGTGTAGCCGTCGAACAGGACCGGGTCCGAGAGGCGATCCGAGATATGCGTCCACGCGTCCGTGCAACTGACCGTCGTGCCGCCCTTGTCGGCCTCGGCATAGACAGTCGAGAAGGTAGCGGGCCCGGCCATCGCTGCGAAGGAGGCGGGCAGGTCGGTCGAAGTCCGGAAGAGTTGGTCATCGTCCACGCCATAGGCGGCCGACACT
>NZ_JARYGI010000156.1:0-505 GCF_033795625.1 Sphingobium sp.
TCCAGAACGCAGATGATGGTCGCGCCACTTTCGACATCACCGGGCCACTGACGTCAGTGGAACAAAACTCCGTCCTCTCCAGAGGAAGCTTTTCTACTGACATCAAAGGCAGCCTTGGCGACGGCGATAGCAGCTTCAAGAAGCGCTAGCGGTGCTTGCCTGTATGCGGGTCAATGTACCCCGGGTTGTTAGGGTTCGCCGGATTGCCGATCCAGAGCAATCCCGACCGCGGGTCCAACATGTCAAACCCAGCCCGGGAGTTTTTCACCGCCCGGTCATGGTCTTCCCAAATGCGCCTTGCGGCGTCCGATGCCTCTTCATCGGACAGCGGCGTTCCATCGCCTGGACCCACGAATCCGTCCAGACGCTCCCGGACATAGCCGACACCCAGCACCATGAGCGCCGTCATCGGGAAAAACAGGACGTTCAGATAGCCCGCAAGTGCGCCGCCATAGAATGCGGCGAGAACGTCAACGCGCGCCGTCGTCGCCATCCCCAGCCACCA
>NZ_JARYGI010000157.1:0-501 GCF_033795625.1 Sphingobium sp.
GTCTGGAGGAGGCCGGCGCGATCAAGGTGTTCACCGACGTCATGTCGGGCAAGAGCATGGAGCGGCCCGGTCTGGCCGAACTGATCGCCTATGCCCGCAAGGGCGACACGCTGGCGGTGGTCCGCCTCGATCGGCTTGGGCGCTCGCTCGCCGAATTGCTCACCACGGTCGAGACGCTACGCGGCCAGGGCATCGCGCTCCTGAGTCTTGAGGAAAAGATCGACACATCGTCGGCCGCCGGCGAACTCATCTTCCATGTGTTCGGGGCCATCGCCCATTTCGAGCGGAGACTGATCTCCGAGCGAACCAGGGATGGGATCGCCGCCGCGCGCGCCAAAGGCAAGTTGCCCGGCCGTCAGCCGCTCGACATGTCCAAGGTACATGCCGCCATCAAACTGGTCGAAGCGAGCATCTCGCCGACAGAAGCAGCACGACAACTCGGCATCGGCCGATCGACCATCTATCGAGAAATGCGCCGCCTCGGCGTGGAAAGGCCCATCT
>NZ_JARYGI010000158.1:0-500 GCF_033795625.1 Sphingobium sp.
ATGACCATGAAGACCGACTGGACCACCGCCGAGGTGACGTTGCGCCCGAGGCTCTGGACATCGCCGCCGACCATCAGGCCATGCCGACAACCCGCCGAGGCGATCACCAGCGCCAGGAACGGCGCCTTGCTCATCCCGATCCAGAAATGCGTTATGCTCACCGTCTCGAGCGTGCGCTGGATGAAGAAGACCGGGCTGATGTCGATCGTGGCCCAGCTGACCAGCAGGCCGCCGGCGATGCCACCGATATCCGCGCAAAAGGTCATCAGCGGCATCATCAGCAGCGCTGCCAGAACCCGTGGAATGACAAGGGCGTCGAAGCGGTCGACGCCCATCACCTGCATCGCATCGGTTTCCTGGTTCATCCGCATCGAGCCGATCTGCGCGGCGAAAGATGATGCGGAGCGGCCCGACAGCAGGATCGCGGCGATGACCACGCCGAACTCGCGCAGGATTGCCACGCCGACAAGCTGAACCGTGAACACCTCGACACCAAGCGT
>NZ_JARYGI010000015.1:0-85252 GCF_033795625.1 Sphingobium sp.
GGCTTTTCCCAGTGCTTCAGGCCTCGCAGGGCCTTGCCCAGGAACCGCTTCGCTGCCTTGGCGCTGCGGGTCGGCGACAGGTAGAAATCGATCGTGTCGCCCCGCTTGTCGACTGCCCGGTACAGGTAGGTCCACTTGCCCCGCACCTTGACGTAGGTTTCATCCAGGCGCCAGCTCGGATCAAAGCCACGCCGCCAGAACCAGCGCAGCCGCTTCTCCATCTCCGGGGCGTAGCACTGGACCCAGCGATAGATCGTCGTATGGTCGACCGAAATGCCGCGTTCCGCCAGCATTTCCTCAAGGTCGCGATAGCTGATCGGATAGCGACAATACCAGCGCACCGCCCACAGGATCACATCACCCTGGAAATGGCGCCACTTGAAATCCGTCATCGTTCCGTCCGTCCAATCTCCGCCAAGCATGCTCAAGCTTCACGATTTTTGCAACAGAGCCCTTCGGGCTGCAGGATATAGCGCCCAGCAACGATGAGATTGGAGGGTGCGGTGCCAAGGGCAGGCTTTTCGACGAGGCCCTTTACTACGGTGAGGTCGCCATTGGTTCCCGCGGGGTCCAGCACGCCGTAGCTTGGCGTCTGCTCCATCGGCACCTCAAGGCCGCAGATGAGATTGCCGCCGACGCGCTCATATGCGTCCACCATCTGCTTCAAGCAGCCCGGTTTGCCGTGCATAAATTCGTCCGGCAGGAGGATCGCGAAAGGTTCATCGCCAACGATGTCGCGGGCGCACCAGATCGCATGACCAAGGCCGAGCGGTTCCTGCTGGCGGATGAAAACCGCATTGCCCGGCGCAAGCCGCGTGCCGTCCAAAGCCGACATGTCCTTGCCGCGTTCGCGCTGGGTTGATTCAAGCTCGAAGGCCATGTCGAAATGATCTTCAATGGCGTTCTTGCCGCGCCCAGTCACGAAGATCATCTGTTCGATGCCGGCTTCGATAGCTTCGTCGACGGCATATTGGATCAAAGGCCGATCGACGACCGCGAGCAATTCCTTGGGAACCGATTTGGTCGCGGGAAGGAAGCGTGTGCCAAGCCCAGCGACAGGGAAAACAGCCTTGCGTATCCGTTTCATAAGGGTCCCGTAATTGTGGCAATCAAATCATTAAATGCGCCGGCAGGCACTTTGCTATGACCTGCCGAAGCCTATGACAAGTTCCCGGTCTCCGCTAATTGCTATTTCGCAACCGCAACATAAGTTGGTCCCAGGCCAATTTAGTTCAGCCTTCGACAGCCCGAAGCTGTTCGCCACACTGGAGTTGGCGCAAACGAGCACGCAGGATTGTCCCGTTTGCGGCCTGCCATCGTGCGGCACGAATTCCGACGGGAAAGAATGCTGTTCGGTCGAAGATTGCGATCTTATATCGTGCGCAGAGGTTGTCCAGCATGTCCAGATCAAGCGCTGCGAGCGAGAGGACCAGCGGTCGCGTGAACTGTCCATGATCGTTTCGGACAAGATCTGAAGCGTAGATGCCGCCGCGTGCATCGACCAACACGACATCAGCATCACTGGCGCGGATCAGGCGGTTGCTTGCTGCATAAGGGGCAACCCATTCCTGCGCCCGCCAAGCCAGGAACCCGGTCGAGCAAAGCGCAATTCCGCTGGCAAGAAGGACCGGCTTTAGCGATGCGGTCTCACGGCGTGCCATTGCTGTCCAGCCATAGCCCGCGAGCAGGCAGAAGCTGCCGATATAGCCGTGCATATAGCGGAAGCCCCAGCCATAAACCTGCGCCGTCATCAGCGCCGCGCCCGCGACACATCCGATGGCGAGCGGCAGGATTGGCGCGCCGCCTTTGAACAAAGTGCGCCATCCGCAACCCAGCACGGCTGCAAGCGCGAGCGGGATGAGCAGGAGATTGTTCCAGGCGATGAACCGGACGCTATAGGCGAATGGATACCAGCTTTTGAGGACGCGAGTGCCGAGGCTGGAGATTTTGTCCGCAACACCTGCGGACGGGCGGATGTCGCTGGCAGGACCGTGCAGGTCGATCAGGAAAGCCGGCCACCATTTCGCCCAAATTAGGACGATGACGGCGCACACCGAAGCATGAAAGGCAAGGGCAAGCCAGCGGCGCTGCAAAGCAAACCAGATCAGAAAGCCGACGATATAAATCAGGACGAAATGCCACTGATGGAGACCGCCTGCGAGCACCGCCACTATTGCGGCACCCACATGACCCTTCCAATCGTCACGGAGTACCAGTGCGAGCCAGAGCATGTTGAGTGCGAAGTGGCCGGTCATGGCATAAGGTGTCATGGCAGTGATGGTGAGCTGGGCTGAAGTCAGCCCCATCAACATCGCCACCCAGATCGCATCGGGACGGTCGGGGAACAGCTTCCGTGCGTTGTGCCAGAGCGCGCCCAGACCCAACGCAAGCAAGGCAGGCGGCGCGAGATTTGCATCGCCGATCCATGTAAAGGCAGCGCGGATGGCGCTGTTCACGGGCAGGTAGTTGGCAGCCCAGAAACGCGCGGCGCCAAAGGGCGAGAAGAACTCCGGGATGATCGCGCGGCGGTAGGCGATCCATTCTTGGGGTATAGGCCATGCCAGCTTGCCTTCCCGCATATAGGAAGCGGCGAATTCGGCCATCTCCTCGTCGCGGGAGAGGCTGTAATCCTGGAACACGATATAGCGCCCGGCCCATGCAATAAGCATCGCCAGTAGGACAAGGATCCCGACGCGTTTCCATTCGGGTGCGGGAAGAATGATAGGGCGGCCGCGGCTCGCCCATGAAGCCAGTAAGGCAATTGCCGTTAAGCTCCCGATCAGCGCGGGGAAATCCTGGTCGATGAAGAATATCTCGGGGATATTGCGCGCACTGGCGAAGGTCACGTGGACGAGGAACGTCGCACCCAGCAGCATCGCGAAGGCGAACGCCCATTCCAGTAGCCAGCTGCGGGTCTGTGCTGCGTTCAACGTCCGTCCTAAGTAAGGGATGTCTCTTTGCCGAGGGTTGATTGGGGAGGCAAGCGCGCTGATCCCCGCCGCTATTCCCAGGGCGGGACCGGGCCATAGAGCTTGGCCAGAAAGTCGATGAAAGCTGTCAGCGTCAAGGATGCTGTCGGCATCGGCGGGTGTACGGCATAGATCGCGATGTCCGACGAGCCAGTCACATCGGGGAGGATGCGCCGCAAGGTGCCGGCTTCTAGTTCCCGATTGACATCCCAAAGCGACCGCAAAGCGATGCCGATGCCGCCAATCGCCAGTTCGCGCGCTACTTCGCTGGAGTTGGTGTGCACATGACTTATGCCTTCCCATGTGGTGGGTCCGGTGGGGCCAGTCAGGCGCCACGGCAATTGGCCCGTAGCGGCGAGAAGGCGATGTTTGGCGAGGTCCGGGATCGACTTGGGCTCGCCCCTGGCCGCGATATAGTGGGGGGAGGCGCAGAGGACGCGCTCGCTGCGCGCCAGCCGGTGCGCCGTCAAGCCGCGGGGAATTTCCGGAGCGATGCGGATCGCTACGTCGATGCCATCGGCGAACAGATCGACGAACTCGTCGGACAAGTGGAGCGTAAAGTCTATGGCCGGATAGCTTTCGAGGAAGGCTCCGATATGGGGCGCAAGGTGCATGCGGCCGAAGGAAGTCGGGGCGGAGACGCGGAGAGGACCGCTTGGTTCGTCGGCCGCGCCCTGGACCCGGCTTTCCGCTTCCCGAAGTGCAGTCATGATGGTCTGAAGGTCGGCGTGGAGCCGCTGCCCCTGTGCCGTCAGCGCCATCTTGCGCGTGGAGCGGTGAAGCAGCCTTGTGCCCAGACGTTCCTCGAGACGCGAGAGCCGCTTCGACACCATCGCTGGTGAGGTGTTGAGACGCCGACCGGCCGCTGAGAGGCTGCCGGAGGTGACGATAGCCATGAACAGGTCATAGTCAGGGTCCATCACGATTATTGCACCAGAGGAAAAGCTGTTGCTGATCCTTAGCGTCTACTCTGCATAATCGACGGGGTCTATAGTGCGGCGACATCCACAAGGAGTTCAGACATATGGCCACCCTTCAAAAAGCGGATATCGGTGTCGCAGCGGAGCTGGTGCATTTCGTGGAGGCGCAGGCTCTGCCAGGCACCGGCATTGCGCCCGAAGCCTTCTGGTCAGGTTTTTCAGACATTTTCGCGCACTTTGCACCACGAAACGCCGCTCTGCTGGCCAAGCGGGACGATCTGCAGGCAGAGATCGACGAGTGGCATAGAGCCCGGGCGGGCAAGCCGCTCGACATGGCAGAATATCAGACGTTTTTACGCGAGATCGGCTATCTGGTCCCGGAGCCAGCGCCATTCGCGATCACCTCGACAAATGTCGATGACGAACTGGCGACGCTGGCGGGGCCGCAACTGGTCGTGCCGATCCTGAACGCCCGCTTCCTGCTTAATGCCGCAAATGCGCGGTGGGGCAGCCTGTACGATGCGCTCTATGGCACCGATGCGTTGCCGGGAAAGGCGGAGGGCAAGGGCTATGATGCCGCGCGCGGCGCGCAGGTCATCGCATGGGCAAAGGCGTTTCTGGACAAGGCGGTGCCGCTGGCCAGCGGAAGCTGGACAGACTGGCAGGGCGGCGAGCCGGTGCTGCGTGATCCGGCGCAACTGGTGGGCCGTTCTGGCGACAACATCCTGCTGAAGAACAACGGTATGCACATCGAGTTGGTCATCGACTTCGCGCATCCGATCGGCAGGGACGATCCAGCGGGGTTGGCCGATGTCGTCCTTGAGTCCGCGCTGTCGACGATCTGCGATCTTGAGGATTCGGTCGCCGCCGTCGATGCGGAGGACAAGGTCGCCGCCTATGCGAACTGGCTTGGTCTGATGAAGGGCGATCTGGAGGACACGTTCGAGAAGGGCGGGGCAGTGATGACGCGCCGCTTGAACGCTGATCGCAGCTATACTGCCCCAGATGGTTCGGTGCTGACGCTGCCGGGGCGTAGCCTCTTGTTCGTGCGCAATGTCGGTCATCTGATGACGACGCCCGCTGTGCTGCTGGCGGATGGCGGCGAGGCACCCGAAGGCATTCTCGACGGGATCATGACGAGCCTGATCGCGCTCCACGACCTCAATCGCTCAGGCAATTTCGTGAACAGCCGCGCAGGCAGCATCTATATCGTCAAGCCCAAGATGCACGGGCCGGAGGAAGCCGCGTTCACTAACGACCTGTTCGACGCGATCGAGGACCTGCTGGGCCTGGCGCGCCATACGATCAAGGTTGGGGTGATGGACGAGGAGCGGCGGACCTCCGCCAATCTCGCGGCCTGCATCCAGGCTGTGAAGGATAGGATCGTCTTCATCAACACCGGGTTCCTCGACCGGACGGGCGACGAAATGCACACATCGATGCAGGCGGGCCCGATGATCCGCAAGGGCGACATGAAAACGTCGAGCTGGATCAAGTCCTATGAGGATCGCAACGTACAGATCGGTCTCGCCTGCGGGCTGTCGGGCAAGGCGCAGATCGGCAAGGGCATGTGGGCCGCGCCGGACAGGATGGCCGACATGCTGGAGCAGAAGATCGGGCATCCGATGACGGGCGCTAATACCGCATGGGTGCCATCACCCACTGCCGCGACGCTGCACGCGACGCATTATCATGCCGTCGACGTTTTCGCGCGGCAGGCGGAGCGCAAGGCGGAGCCGGTGGCGAGCCTCGACGCGCTGCTGACAATTCCAGTCGCAGCCGGTCAGAACTGGTCGGAGCAGGACGTTCGCGACGAACTGGACAATAATGCGCAGGGCATATTGGGCTATGTCGTCCGCTGGATCGATCAGGGTGTCGGCTGCTCCAAGGTGCCCGACATCCACGATATCGGTCTGATGGAGGATCGCGCCACCCTGCGCATTTCCTCGCAGCATATGGCGAACTGGCTGCTGCACGGCGTCTGTACGCAGGAGCAGGCCGAGGAAGCGCTGGAGCGCATGGCGGCCAAGGTGGATGCGCAGAATGCGGGCGATCCACTGTACCGGCCGATGGCGGGCAATGCGGACAGCAGCCTTGCCTATCAGGCGGCGCGCGCGCTGGTGTTCGAAGGGCTGACGCAGCCTAATGGCTATACCGAGCCGCTGCTCCACGCCTATCGTGCGAAGGTGAAGGCTATAGCGTAAGCAGCACTCGCTCTGGCGCGTTTAGGCGGCATGGCGGGAACTTAGATCGTTATCCTACATTGTCTTTCGCAGCGGGTCGGCAAGATTTCACGCAGAAGGAGAATTCCCATGGGCGAACTTTCGGACAAGGCCAAGGGCATCGCCAATGAGGCGGCAGGCAATGTGAAGCAGGCCGTCGGCAATGCACGCAATGATCCAGCTCAAGTAGCTGAGGGCAAGGCGCAGGAGACCAAGGGCGAAGGCCAGAACCTCAAGGGCTCGGTCAAGGGCGCCTTGGGCGACAAGATCTGACCGCCTGACAGCCAATCGCCTTTGGACGTGAAAAAGCCGTGTCGGCAACGACGCGGCTTTTTTCATGTGCGGCTTCCCAAATTGACCGCGGCGGTTTGCCTGCTTATGGCGTCCACATCTTCGATCTTCGCGCGCTTTCAACAAGGGGCCTCACGAATGAAAAAGCTGTATCCCGACGCTGCATCTGCTCTGGAAGGCCTCTTGTTCGATGGGATGCAGATATGCGCGGGCGGCTTCGGTCTGTGCGGCATACCCGATCGGTTGATCGATGCGATCCGCGACCATGGCGTCAAGGACCTGACCATCGCCTCCAATAATGCAGGGATCGACGGCGAGGGCCTCGGCAAGCTGCTGCGCACGCGACAGGTGAAGAAGATGATCTCCAGCTATGTCGGCGAGAACAAGGAGTTCGAGCGGCAGTATCTGGCGGGTGAACTGGAAGTCGAATTCTGCCCCCAGGGAACGCTGGCCGAGCGCTGCCGGGCGGGTGGGGCCGGTATTCCGGGCTTCTACACCAAGACCGGTGTCGGCACGCAGGTTGCCGAGGGCAAGGAAGTGAAGAATTTCGACGGAGAGGACTATATCCTCGAGCGCGGCATCTTTGCCGATCTGGCGATCATCAAGGGCTGGAAAGCCGACGAGAGCGGTAACTTGATTTTCCGCAAGACCGCCCGGAACTTCAATCAACCGATGGCGACCGCTGCCAAGATCTGCGTTGCGGAAGTCGAGGAAATCGTACCGGTCGGCAGTCTCGATCCGGACTGCATCCATCTCCCCGGCGTCTATGTGAAACGCATGATCGTCGGCGCGCCCTACGACAAGAGGATAGAATTTCGAACCGTTCGCCAGAAGGAGGCCGTCGCATGAGCTGGACCCGTGACGAGATGGCCGCGCGTGCCGCAAAGGAATTGCAGGACGGCTTCTATGTGAACCTTGGCATCGGCATTCCGACATTGGTCGCGAACCACATCCCGGCGGGTGTGGAAGTGACGTTGCAGTCGGAAAACGGGATGCTCGGCATCGGGCCGTTTCCGTTTGAAGGGGAGGAAGATCCCGACCTGATCAATGCGGGCAAGCAGACGATCAGCGAATTGCCGCAGTCGGCCTATTTCTCCAGCGCCGACAGCTTCGCGATGATCCGCGGCGGGCATATCGACCTGACGGTGCTCGGCGCGATGGAAGTCGCGGAGAATGGCGACATCGCCAATTGGATGATCCCCGGCAAGATGATCAAGGGCATGGGCGGCGCGATGGACCTCGTGGCGGGCGTCAAGAAGATCATCGTCGTGATGGAGCACAACGCCAAGGATGGCGGCCCCAAGTTCATCCCTGCATGCACTCTGCCGCTGACCGGCAAGAATGTGGTTGATATGATCGTAACCGATATTGCGGTGTTTCAGCGGCCGGATCATAATAGCCCTTTCAAATTGATCGAAACCGCGCCGGGCATTTCGGCGGAAGACGTCAAGGCAAGGACCACGGCCAATTACATCGTATAAGATCAAGCGTAAGCGCCCGAAGCAGGGCCTATTCTACGGCTGGCGTTTGAAGATTATAACCGGCGTGCTGGTTGGCGGCGGCGTGTTGGGATTGTCGGTGCTGCCTTGGAACGGCCCGCTGGCGCCGCATGTCGAATGGCCGATTGCTGCGCGAGCCGCGCCGGTGAAGCTGCCGGTGACGCCTGCCGACTGGCACGGGAAGATCGACTATCTCGCGCTCGACGCGCGCATACGGGCGATGATGGCTGACAAGAGCATGGAGGGCCTTGCGGCCGCCGTGGTCGAGGATGGGCGGCTCTCTTTCGTGCAGGGCTATGGGCTCGCATCTAGTGAGACCGGCGAAAGCGTGAATGAACATACGGCCTTTCGCTGGGCATCCCTGTCCAAGAGCGTGGCCGGTACTTTGACCGCGCGGCTGGCGGCCGATCACGTGCTCTCGCTATCTGATCCGCTGGGCAAATATCATACGAGCCTTCGCCTGCCCGGCGACGCCCAACGCACATTGACGCTGGAGCAATTGCTGTCGCAGCGCACCGGGCTATCCAAAAATGCTTATGACGACCGGCTGGAGATTGGGCAGGATCCCAAGGTGATCCGGCAGAGTTTTGCGACCTTGTCCAATGTCTGTCCGCCGCGAACCTGTCACAGTTACCAGAATGTCGCATATGATACGATCAGCGAGGTCATCGGCACCGCCACAGGTAAGCGTTATGGCGAAGTTGCCAATGAGCGGCTTTTCCGACCCTTGGGTATGACCGGTGCGAGCGTAGGGATGGATGGCCTGCTCACGTCGAAAAGCTGGGCGCGGCCCCATCGCAATGGCCGTACGCTGCCGATGCTGGATTATTACTATCGCGTTCCGGCCGCGGCAGGCGTCAATTCGTCGATCGTCGATCTCGCGCGTTGGATGCAGGCGCAGATGGGGCTGGAGCGCGATGTGCTGCCGGCCAAGGTGCTGCTGGATGTGCAGCAGTCCCGCGTGAATACGCAGCGCCCTTACGGAAACTCACCCTTCGGCCGGGAGTTGAAGAATCCGGGCTATGGCCTTGGCATGCGCAGCTTCACCTACAAGGGACATCGGCTGATCGGGCATAGCGGTGCGGTGTCGGGCTATCGTTCCACGATGATGTTCGACCCGGCGACGGGGACCGGCATCGTCATGCTGTGGAACAGTGAATCCAGCATACCTTGGCGTCTCCAGCCGGAATTTTTCGACAGGGCTTACGATCTGCCTTTCACGGACTGGCTGGGGCTGAAAGCAGGGCTGACGCCGCCGCCGAAGGACAACAGCATCGCCAATCCGGCGGGTTGAATGGGGCTAGGCGGCCGGTGCCGTTTTGACGGCGGTCAGCAGGTAGTTGAGGGTGCGATTCTCCGACAGCACGAACCCGCGGGTCGGGTCGAACATCAGGCCGCTCCAGCGCGTCACTCGTAAACCGGCGTAGTTCAACAGAGGCTCTATCTCTTCCGGCGTCAGGAATTTCGCCCAATCGTGCGTCCCCTTGGGAATTTGCCCAAGGCCTTCGCCAAGCGTGATCATCGCAAGCCGCGACAGGGGCGTACGATTGGGCGTGGATAGAATCAGGAGGCCGTCGGGTGCAAGCGCATCGGCCAGGCCGTGCAGGAAGCGGGCAGGGTCCGTCACATGCTCGATCACTTCCATGCTGGTGACGAGATCGAATCCCGTTTCACCGAGCGCCTCCACGCCGACAGCGCGGTAGTCGATGGCGAGGCCCTGTGCCGTCGCGTGAGCCTGTGCAGCAGCGATGTTCTCTGGCGCAGCGTCGATGCCGGTGACGTGCGCACCGAGACGAGCCAGCGGCTCGCAGAGAAGGCCCGCCCCACAGCCCACGTCCAGCGCCCGCTTGCCAGCCAGCGGACGCAGCGACTTGGCGTCGCTGTGCCAATGGGCATCCACGGCGCCGCGGATGAAGGACAGGCGCGCAGGGTTCAGCTTGTGCAGCATGGCGCTGCTGCCCTTAGGGTTCCACCAGTCGGCAGCCATGGCTCCAAAGCGCGCGGCTTCGGCGGGATCGATGGTGCTGGTCGGTGTCAGCGAGGGTGCCGGGTTGCTTGCCATATCTGTTCCAGCTTACTAAGGGAGGCGCGCTTTTGCACCCCTCCAACACACTCGTTTCGACATAAACTTACCCATAGGCAAGGCTGACAGCAAATATGGCGCGCATCGTGATGAAATTCGGCGGCACCTCAATGGCGGGGATG
Source organism: Sphingobium sp. (assembly GCF_033795625.1). Lineage (GTDB taxonomy): Bacteria > Pseudomonadota > Alphaproteobacteria > Sphingomonadales > Sphingomonadaceae > Sphingobium. The sequence continues at coordinate 10,107 of NZ_JARYGI010000015.1, forward strand.
GAGCGAATTCGCAACGTGGCGGCGCGCGTGAAGCATGTCGTCGCCCAAGGCAATGAAGTCGCGGTCGTCGTTTCAGCGATGGCGGGGGAGACGGACAGGCTCGTCGGCTTTTGTCGCGAAGCCAGCCCGCTTTACGACCCGGCCGAATATGATGTCGTGGTCGCCGCGGGCGAGCAGATCACGAGCGGCCTTCTGGCGATGACGCTGAAGGCGATGGGCGTGGACGCGCGTAGCTGGCTTGGCTGGCAATTGCCGATCCGTACCGTCGAGGCGCATGCCAAGGCTCGGGTCGAGAGCATGGAAACCGGCGCGCTGTTGGCGGCCATGGGTGCAGGGCAGGTTGCGGTCATTCCGGGCTTTCAGGGGCAGATGGAAGATGGGCGCGTCTCCACTTTGGGCCGCGGCGGGTCCGATACGTCAGCCGTGGCAGTCGCGGCGGCGATCAAGGCGGACCGCTGCGACATCTACACCGATGTGGACGGCGTCTATACGACCGATCCGCGCATCGTGGCCCGCGCGCGCAAGCTGCACATGGTAACATATGAGGAAATGCTCGAACTGGCATCGGTCGGCGCGAAGGTGCTGCAGACGCGTTCGGTGGGCCTCGCCATGAAGGAAGGCGTGCGCGTTCAGGTGCTGTCGTCCTTCGACGATCCAACACAGGACGATCTGCCCGGCACGCTCATCGTCAGCGAAGAAGAAATAGAGGACAACGAGATGGAACGTCAGCTCATCACCGGCATCGCGCACGACAAGAACGAAGCCAAGATCATCGTGACCCGCGTGCCCGACAAGCCCGGCGCGGTCGCCAATATCTTTGGGCCGCTTGCCGATGCGAGCATCAATGTCGACATGATTATCCAGAATGACAGCAAGGACATGGAGGAGACGGACGTCACCTTCACCGTGCCGCGCGCCGATCTGGCCCGCAGTGTCGATATCCTGGAAGCGCGCAAGGACAGCATCGGGTTCCGCCGGATCATCACGGACAGCGAAGTCGCGAAGATCAGCGTTGTCGGCGTCGGCATGCGCAGCCATGCGGGCGTCGCCGCGCTGATGTTCAAGACGCTGGCGGATCGCGGGATCAATATCGAGGCGATCTCCACCAGCGAGATCAAGGTCAGCGTGCTGATTGACGAGGACGAGACGGAGCTGGCGGTGCGCGTGCTGCACACCGCTTATGGTCTGGACGCGGACGCGCCGGCGGCCTGAGGCCAAGCGGTATCGACCAACGTCGCCGCTGTTGCAGCGGCGTAACGCAGGAATTTGAATGAACCATCCTAGACTTGACGCCTTGATGGCGCGCGGCACTGCATTTCTTGGCTGCGAAACCGCGATCATGTGCGGGGCGATGAGTTGGGTGAGCGAACGCAATCTTGTGTCCGCCATCTCCAATGCCGGTGGATTCGGGGTGATTGCCTGCGGAGCGATGACGCCTGACCTGCTGGACCGGGAGATCGCCGCCACCAAGGCGCTGACGTCCAGGCCCTTCGGCGTGAACCTGATCACCATGCACCCGCAGTTGTTCGACCTGATCGACGTGTGCGCGAAGCATGACGTGACACATGTGGTGCTTGCTGGCGGCCTGCCGCCCAAGGGCAGCATCGAGGCGATCAAGGCCAAGGGTGCCAAGCTGATCTGCTTCGCTCCGGCTTTGGCGCTGGCGAAGAAGCTGGCCCGGTCGGGCGTGGATGCGCTGGTGGTTGAGGGAATGGAAGCGGGCGGTCATATCGGTCCCGTTTCGACCAGTGTGCTGGCGCAGGAAATATTGCCGGAGATGGCGGCGCAATTGCCGGTGTTCGTAGCAGGCGGCATCGGCAGGGGCGAGGCGATTGCGGCCTATCTGGAAATGGGCGCGGCGGGCGTGCAACTGGGCACGCGGTTCGTTTGCGCGCATGAAAGCATCGCCCATCACGCGTTCAAGAAGGCATTCCTGCGGGCATCGGCGCGCGATGCGGTGGCGAGCGTGCAGATTGACCCTCGCCTCCCGGTAATTCCGGTGCGGGCGCTCAAGAATCCGGGGACGGAGAACTTCACTGCAAAGCAGCGCGAAGTCGCCAATCTGCTGGACGGCGGCTCCGTCGACATGATGGAAGCGCAACTGCAGATCGAGCATTACTGGGCGGGCGCGTTGCGCCGCGCAGTAATTGATGGCGATGTGGAGGGTGGAAGCCTGATGGCTGGCCAGTCGGTCGGCATGGTGACGAAGGAGGAGCCCGTCGCCGAGATTATCGCGGCGTTGATGTCGGAGGCTGGCGCAGCGCTGGACGGCCGGGGCTAGGTTGACTCCTCTCGCCTGTCGGGAGGGAAGAGAGTTGTTGGCCGAGCTGCTTAGCCGCAATGGCGAGGGGCGTGCGCCTTAACGATGGCCCACGACCCCTCATTCGACTTCGCGGGTTAAGCCGTCAGAATCTTGTCGAGCGCTACTTTGAACTTCGACATTTCTTCGGCCGATCCTACAGTCACACGCGACACGGTCGGCCAGATTTCCCATGACCGTCCGATCTGGATGTTCTGCGCAAGCAGTGCCGCCTGCATTTCCTTGGCCTGCTTGGTCTTCCAGTCGACCATGAACATATTAGCCTGACTGCCCGTGTGGAAGGCAATGTTGCGCTTCTTCAGATGAGCGAGCGTCTCCTCCCGGACCGATACCATTTCGGCACGCCGCGCCTTGATGGCGTCGGACGCAGTATAGGCCGCCGTGCCGCAGGCAAGCGCCGTCACAGGCAGCGTGCCTGTGACCTGCCGGCCATCATAGCGCATCATCTGAGCGTGAAGCGAGGGATCGGCGAAGGTCAGGCCGAGGCGCATGCCCGCCATGCCGAACATCTTGGAGAAGGTGCGCATGACGATCACGTCCTTGCGGCCCTTGGCAAGGGCCGTCGCGCCGGGGGCATCGGAGAAGTGCAGATAGGCTTCGTCGATCAGCAGCACGGAGTCGGCAGGCTTGTTAGCCGCAAGCCATTCCAGATCCGCTATCGGCGTGATGGTGCCGGTGGGGTTGTTCGGCGTGACGATGTAATAGAGGCCCGCCTTGGGGTTCGCGGCCAGCATCGCCTTAACGTCGGCGCCCTTGCCGGGCGTCATCGGAACCTTCGAAACCGGAGCCTTCAGCCATGCCGCAGCGCGCCAGGCGGATTCGAAGGTCGGATCGGGCGTCACAAGGCCCTTTTCGGGCGAGCAGAAGGCTATGACGGAGCGGACCAGCGGATCGCCCGAGCCGGGCCAGGGGAGAACATGTTCTTCAGGCAGACCTTCGACCTGCGCCACGGTCTTGATGAACTGTCCGCGAAGGTCGCCCGGATCGTAGCGATTGCCCTGAGCGACGATCTTGGCAGCGGCCTCTGCTGCCACCGGGAAAGGGCCGGTCCAGCATTCGTTGGCGCCGATCTGCACTGCGCCTGCGACGCCACGTGCCGCCTGGCTTTGTGCAAAGGCCGGGCGGAAAGCCGTGACACTTGCCGCCGCGCCCAGAAGCGCCGCCACCTGACCCATCTGCCGCCGCGAATAGCCACGGTCGAGTAAGTCCTTTTTCGCTGTCGCATCTATTGCAATGGTGCTCATCTGCTGCCGTCCCCTGAAGATGGATTGACCTCTAATGCCGGTCACAACGAAGCAGACCTTAAGGCCCGCTATCGCGCCGACCATGATCCTCGTTTTTTTTGAAGCTGAATATCGCTGTTGGAAGCAGGACGGCGTTTCTGTTAGCCATCGTGCATGGTCACTTCTCCCGCCACTGCCGCCCGCAAGATCCTGAGCCGCTTGCACGAACTGATGGCGTCGCGCTCTGCCGCGCAACAAAAGCTGAACAAGGTCGTGGAGATCATCGGTGAGGAACTGTCGACGGAAGTCTGCTCCATCTACCTTCTGCGCGAGGGGTTGCTCGAACTCTATGCAACCCGTGGTCTGAAGCAGGAAGCGGTGCACGTCGCCAAGCTGGCGATGGGGCAGGGCCTGGTCGGCATCATTGCCCGAAATGTGGAGACGTTGAACCTGGATGAGGCAGCCGCGCATCCGGATTATACCTATTTGCCGGAAACCGGGGAAGAGCTGTTCCACAGCTTCGCAGGCGTTCCGATCGTCCGACGCGAGAGGGCAGTGGGCGTATTGTGCGTGCAGCATGTCGACCCGAGGCGCTATGAGGAAGTGGAGATCGAAGCTCTGCAGACGGTGGCCATGGTCCTTTCCGAACTCATTGCTAATGCCGAGCTGGTTGACGACAGCCGTACCGACGACCGCGTCGCGGGCACGGGCTCCAATATGCTGTCGGGCCTTCAACTGGTGATGGGAATGGCGCGCGGGCACGCCGTTTTCCACCAGCCGCGCATCACCATCGAGCACACCGTCGCGGAAGATACAGAGGCGGAGCGCCAGCGCGTCTACTCGGCCTTTGCGAAGATGCGTGAGCAAATCGAGCGGATGACCGGCGCGTCGGAATTCGGCGTCGACGGCGAGCATCAGGAGGTTCTCGAAACCTACAAGATGTTCGCTTATGACGAGGGCTGGACCCGGCGCATCAACGAAGCCATCGACAGCGGTCTAACCGCCGAGGCAGCGATCGAACGCGTGCAGCAGCGCACCCGGATGCGGATGCGGCAGATCCAGGACCCGTTGCTGCAGGATCGGATGCACGATCTGGAGGACCTCGCCAATCGGCTGTTGCGCATCGTTTCGGGGCAACTCGGTACGGCCGCGCAAATGGGGTTGCGGCAGGACGCAATCCTCATTGCCCGCAACCTGGGCCCTGCCGAATTGCTGGAATATGATCGGCGGCGGCTGAAGGGCGTGATCCTGGAGGAGGGGTCGCTGACCGCCCATGTCATCATCGTGGCGCGGGCGATGGGCGTGCCGGTGCTGGGCCGAGTGCGGGACATCCGCCATCAGGTGAATGAGGGCGATCTCATCCTGCTGGACGTCATCGAGAACCGGGTGTTCGTGCGGCCCACTCCGGATATGGACGAAGCCTTTGAAAACAAGCTTGGGCTTACGCAGAAGCGCCGTGCGGCTTTCGCGGCGGCACGGGATTTGCCGTCCGTGACCAAGGATGGCGAGCGCATAGAATTGCTCGTGAACGCGGGCCTGCGTGACGATGCGAACGCGCTCGATATCACCGGAGCCGACGGCATCGGTCTGTTTCGCACCGAATTCCAGTTTCTCGTGTCTGCAACGATGCCACAGCGGGAAAGACAGCAGCGGCTCTACAAGGATGTGCTGGACGCGGCAGGCGACCGGCCCGTGATCTTCCGCACTGTGGACATCGGCGGAGACAAGGCGCTGCCCTATATGCGGCAGGAAGAGGAGGCCGAGGAGAACCCCGCCATGGGGTGGCGCGGCTTGCGACTCGCGCTGGAGCGCGACGGCTTGATGAAAGCGCAGGCGCGGGCCTTGCTGGAGGCCGCGGCGGGCCGGACGTTATATGTGATGTTCCCGCTGATTTCAGAGCCCTGGGAGTTCGATCATGCCAAGGCGTTGATCGAAAAGCAGCGGGACTGGCTGGTGAACCAGCGCAAGGCAGTGCCAGTCGCCGTGCGTTATGGTGCGATGCTGGAGGTCCCTGCGCTGGCGGAGGTGCTCGACCTGCTCCTGCCGCGCATCGACTTTCTTTCGGTGGGCACCAACGACCTCACGCAGTTCTTGTTTGCCGCGGATCGCGCCCATCCAAAGCTGGCAGAACGATATGACTGGCTCAGCATCGCGATCCTGCGGTTCCTGTCGCGTATCGTGAAGGCATGCGAGGAGCACAAGGTTCCGCTTGGCGTGTGCGGTGAAATGGGTGGGCGAACGCTGGAGGCGATGGCGCTGCTCGGCTTGGGTATGCGCAGGCTTTCCATAACTCCCGCATCGATCGGTCCGGTGAAAGCCATGATCCGTTCGGTGGAACTGGCGCCGCTCCGTGCCGAAATGGCGAAGCTCCTGACCGATGGTACGCCCAATGCACGCGCCGCGCTGGCGACCTGGGCGCAGGAGCGGCGCATCGATCTCAGCTAAAACGGGTTGAAAAGCGAGGTGTTTCCCGCGCAGCGCCGTTGACAGAGGGCGCGTGCCGGTGAGACAACAGCATGGCACGGCCGCTTGCGCGGCTCCCGCATGAGGGGCGGTACATATTTGATGGAAGAGATGGAACAAGGCTCGCTCGACATGGACCGGCCCGGCGAGGTCTTGCGCCGCGCGCGGGAGGCGCAGGGCCTGTCGCTTCAGGACGTGGCGACCCGGACACGCGTTCCGGTCCGCCAGCTCTCGCTGGTCGAGAACCATGACTATGCCGCTTTGCCGGGCGTGCCCTATGCCGTCGGGTTTTCGCGAGCCTATGCGCGCGCCGTTGGTGCGGACGAGATTGCGATAGCGGCTGGGGTCCGACGGGAGCTTTCCAGCTCTGACATGGCGAATGCCCCGCGATACGAGATGTTCGAACCGGCTGACCCGGCGCGCGTTCCACCGCGCTATCTGGCATGGACCGCAGCCGTCATCGCATTGCTGCTGGCTTTGGGGTATGGATTGTGGCGCTCGCAGATGTTTACGCCGCCGAGCGACGAACAGATCGCCGCCCAGATTAGCTCACAGAACGCGAAACCCGCCGCAGGATCAGGCGCCGCTGCGCCAAGGCCTGCACCGGCGCCAACGCAGGGGCCGGTGGTCCTGACCGCGACGGATCAGGTATGGCTACGGATCTATGACGGAACGGGCGAGCGGCTCTTCGAAAAGCAGATGGCGAAGGGCGAAACCTTCACGGTGCCGGAGAACGCGAACAATCCGATGATCCTTACAGGTCGTCCCAACGCCGTCGCCGTGACGGTTGGTGGCCGTCCCGTACCGCCGCTCGGGCGGCCCGAGCGGACTATCTCGGACGTCCCGATCAGCGCTGCAGCGCTGCTGGCACGTCCCGCCGCTCCTGCCACAGGAGAACCGGCAGCGGGCAATGGCGCGGCCGTGCCTGCGACAGCCGCTCAGCAATAACGGACGCTTTACCGATGCCGCAAAGCCCTTATGCTTGACGGCCTGTTCATTCCCTGGGGATCATCCATGCGTCGTCTGCCTGTTATCGCCTCCGCATTGGCGGCTGTTCTAACCTTCGCGCCGCAAGCGGTTGCCCAATCGGCGGCGCCAGTCCAGCAGCGAGTCGAGAAGCTCGAAAAAGAAATGCGCGCGGTCCAGCGCAAGGTGTTCCCCGGCGGCACTCCGATCGAGCCCGATATCACGCGCGCGCCTGTCCCGACCGAAGCGCCGGGCACGCCGGCCTCGACGCCAGTCGCCGATCTGATCGCGCGAGTCGATGCGCTGGAGGGCCAGCTTGCCACTCTGACTGGCCAGACGGAGCAGAACAGCTTCAAGATCAAGCAGCTGGAAGACGCCTTCGCCAAGTACAAGGCGGATGCCGATGCAAGGCTTTCGCCTGTCGATACCGCGCCTACGGCGGGTTCTGGGGCAAGCGATCCGGCTGCGGCCTTGAACGCCCCTCCCGCCGCGGCTCCTACCACTTCTGCAACACGCAGGGCGGAGGTCGCTGCGATCCAGTTGCCGGACACCGGCGATGCGGCGCTCGATGCCTACACTTATGGCTATCGGCTGTGGGAGGCGAAGTTCTTTCCCGAAGCGCAGGCTCAGCTGAAGTCTGCGCTGGACAAATATGGCACTGCGCCCACCGCCAGCCGCACTGCCAATTTGCTGGGCCGCGCCTATCTCGATGACGGGAAGCCCGCGCTGGCGTCCGTCGCCTTCTACGACAATTATCAGAAGCGTCCCAAGGGCGACCGCGCCGCCGACAGCCTGACTTGGCTGGGCGAAGCGCTGATCCAGTTGAAGAAGCCTGCCGACGCCTGCAAGGTCTACAGCGAACTTGAACAGGTCTATGGCGGATCGCTGAACGCGACTCAGCGGAGCATGATGACGAAGGGCCGCGACCGCGCAAAATGCGCAGCGTGACGGGATGTGGCTGAGGCGCAGGTCCGTCGTTTTCGGGGAGCTATCGACCGACTGACCGGCGCTGCAGCCGCGGACCGCTTTGGTATTGCGGTGTCGGGCGGGCCGGACAGCATGGCGCTGCTGTGGCTGGCATCGGCGGCTTTTCCGGGACGGGTAGAAGCCGCCACCGTGGATCATGGATTGCGCGCTGCGTCGACGGAAGAGGCGGCGATGGTCGGCAATTATTGCGCCGGGCAGGGGATCGTGCATAGCGTTCTGCATCCGGCCGAACCTATCACTGGCAACATCCAGTCTGCTGCACGAGCCGCGCGCTATGCTCTGCTGAACACATGGCGTGAAGAGCGGGACCTCGACTGGCTGCTGACGGCGCATCATGCCGACGACCAGTTGGAGACGGTTCTGATGCGGCTCAATCGCGGGTCCGGTGTTGCCGGATTGGCGGGAGTGCGCGCGCGGAGCGGCAATGTCCTGCGTCCGCTGCTGGGCTGGCGGAAGGCGGAGTTGCAGGCTCTGGTGGACGCGCAGGGCGTTCCTTTCGTTCAGGACCCGAGCAACACGGACTCGCGCTTCGATCGTGCTGCCTTGCGCAAGCGTCTGGTGGACGTCGATTGGCTGGACCCCGTTGCCGCCACCCGGAGCGCTGCCGCGCTGGCAGATGCAGAAGACGCTTTGCAGTGGCTGGTTGATGGGCTGGCGACGCGACATGTGGTGCGAGAAGTGGACGGCTGGCGATTGAACCAACCGGCCTTTCCGCGCGAAGTGCAGCGGCGGTTGGTGCTCCACATGCTGAACTTGGCGGCACCGGAATCGCCAACGCCGCGGGGCGACGCGCTGGACGCTGCGCTCGTCCAACTCAACGCGGGTGGGAAGACGATGCTGGGCGACTGGCTGCTGGAAGGCGGAAGCCACTGGACGCTCAGGCCTGCACCGCCTCGAAGGAGCTAAAGATCAGCGCCACGCAGTGAGCGCCGTCGCCAGGATAGCGGAGGCGGCAATGGCGGTCAGTGTCTCGACGATGGAATGGTGATTCCATTCCCAGAACTTCATGCCTTCATATCCCGGCATGTTCCGGCGCAGGCCATTGCCGAACGCTTCGATCCATTGATATTCACGCTGCGTGATTTCGCGCATCACGCAGACGGCAGACCCTGCAAAGCAACCGATCCAGATCGACGCCCGGGTCGGTGCGCCGAGCAAATAGCCGATGAGCCAGCAGACCGCCTGTATGCCGAGGGCAATGGGAACGTGAATGAACATGCGCCTGAAACGCTCTCCTGTGTCGCCGGTTTCCCGTGTGCGGACGCCACGATGGCGGCGTTCATGCCCAGGGACAAGGCGCTCCGGCGCAAAGACGTTTCGCTAGTCACACATTCACCATAGTGAAATACCTTATGTTCTAATTCTTTGCGTGCCGATGAGCATAGCGGGCGACTCATATTGCCATTTGTCCCCCGCGCCCTATCTTGGCCTCAAGAAAGCGAGATGGCATGAACGACGACAAGGAACCGCAGGGCAACCCCTGGATCAAGAGCGCGATGATATGGGCAGGCGTCATCGTCGCCCTGTTGCTGTTCGTGTCGATGTTCGACAGCCGTACTGCAGCGACGTCCGGCACGGGCATCGCCTATTCCGAATTCCGGCAGAAAGTGCAGGACGGGCAGGTCAAGGAAGTGGCCGTTGCACCCGACCGGATCACCGGCACCCTGACCAACGACCAGCGTTTCTCCACCGTTCCCGTCGCGGACCCCGGCCTCACCGGCTTGCTCGACGACTACGGCGTCAAATATAGTGGCCAGCAGGAGGAGCAACCAAGCTTCTGGATGATCCTGATCTACCAGTCGCTGCCGTTCCTGCTGATCCTGGGCATTGCCTTCTTCGTTCTGCGGCAGATGCAGAAGGGTGGCGGCGCAGGCGGTGCGATGGGCTTCGGCAAGTCGAAGGCCAAGCTGCTGACCGAGAAGCATGGCCGCGTGACGTTTCAGGATGTCGCGGGCATCGATGAAGCGCGCGAGGAACTGGAAGAAATCGTCGAGTTCCTGAAGGACCCGACCAAATTTGCGCGGTTGGGCGGCAAGATCCCCAAGGGCGCGCTGCTGGTCGGCTCGCCGGGTACGGGCAAGACGCTGCTGGCGCGGGCGATTGCAGGTGAAGCGGGTGTTCCTTTCTTCACGATCTCGGGCTCCGACTTCGTGGAAATGTTCGTGGGCGTCGGTGCGAGCCGCGTGCGTGACATGTTCGAGCAGGCGAAGAAGAATGCGCCCTGCATCGTCTTCATCGACGAAATCGATGCGGTCGGTCGTCATCGCGGCGCGGGCCTCGGCAATGGCAATGACGAGCGCGAGCAGACTCTGAACCAGCTTCTGGTCGAAATGGACGGCTTCGAAGCCAATGAAGGCATCATCATCGTTGCGGCGACAAACCGTCCTGACGTGCTTGATCCCGCTCTCCTGCGTCCGGGCCGCTTCGACCGGCAGGTCGTCGTGCCCCGTCCCGATATCGAGGGCCGCGAGAAGATCCTGGCTGTGCATATGAAGAAGGTGCCGCTGGCGCCCGACGTCAACGCGCGCACGATCGCACGCGGTACGCCCGGCTTCTCCGGCGCGGACTTGGCTAACCTTGTCAACGAAGCGGCGCTGATGGCGGCGCGGCGTGGCAAACGTCTGGTGGCGATGGACGAGTTCGAAGCGGCCAAGGACAAGGTTATGATGGGTGCGGAACGCCGCTCCATGGTCATGACCGACGACGAGAAGAAGATGACGGCCTATCATGAAGCGGGCCATGCGATCGTCGCGGTCCATGAACCGGCGTCCGACCCGATCCACAAGGCCACGATCATTCCGCGCGGCCGTGCGCTGGGTATGGTGATGCGCCTGCCGGAACGGGACAGCTACAGCTATCATCGCGACAAGATGCACGCGAACTTGGCAGTGTCCATGGGCGGGCGCGTCGCCGAGGAAATCATCTTCGGCTATGACAAGGTGTCCTCGGGCGCGTCGGGCGACATCCAGTACGCGACCAAGCTGGCTCGCGACATGGTGACGCAGTGGGGCATGTCCGACGTGCTCGGGCCGCTACAATATGAGGAACAGCAGGGCGAGACGTTCCTGGGCTACTCGCAGAGCCAGCGCACGCACATGGCTGACGAAACCGCGAAACTGATCGACAAGGAAATCCGTTCGATCGTCGATGCGGGCTATGAAAAGGCCAAGGATGTGCTGACGACGCAGGTAGATCAGCTTCATCTGCTGGCCAATGCGCTGCTGGAATATGAAACGCTCTCGGGCGATGAGATCAAGACGCTGCTCGACAAGGGCGAGATCACGCGCGACGACGGCACGACGATCCGGCCCTCGGCCATTCCGGTTGCTGGCACGGCGATCCCGAAGACGCGCCGCCGCAAGGGGCCGTTCGGCGATCCGGCACCGCAGGGGGCTTGAACTTCGTAATGGTCTGAAAGGGCGGTGTCTCCGGACATCGCCCTTTTTCGTGGCCGCTATCCCTCCGCTGCTGCGGTGCTTAGCCCGAGTTCAGGTACGCCGATCGAGCGGCGGCCGCCGAAGTCGGTGCGGGCGACGATGACGCCCTGCTTCTCCATATATTCGATCAGCCGCCGCACGCGGCCCTGCGAACTGGTGCCATAGGCGCGGGCTAGCGCCTCGTCGTCCGGGCAAGGTTCGCCGGTAAGCGCCGCATGCGCAATCAACAGGAACGGCGCGAGCATGTCTTCCGGCAAACGGCCGGCGGCGGAGAGCGGCAATTCCCAGCGCGGGTCCATAGGATCGAACATGCCGGCCTGCGCCATCGCAAAGCGGCGGCGGAAGGCGGGGAGGTCCAACGGCACCTTGGTCAAGCGGTGCATGCGGCAGCGGACGGTGAAGTCCTGATACAGCACAGCCATCGACTGGAAGGCGCTGCCCGGATCACCTACCATTTCCTGTAACACCGTGATCACGGCGGTATCGGAAGCTGCCTGGTCGGGCTGGGGCTCTGCGGCCCGCTCGGCGGCGGGAACGGAGAGATCGGGGCCCGAGATGCTGCGGATCAGATCCTCTGCCGCGATGGGTTGAGGCTTGGGTTCGGGGCGAGGCGGCGGCGCATCTGCCTCCATTTCGGCGAACAGCATCGCCTGCACATTACCGCCCGTAACCGTCTGCGGCAGGGGCATCAGCCCATGGGTGCCGGTCCGCGTGCTGGTCTGCACCGCGCCGATCTTTACCGATATGGGCCGGCGGCTGATAGCCGGGCCGAGGGCGAGGAAACGTCCGCGCTCCAAGTCGCGAATCTGTTCGGCCTGCCGTCGCTCCATGCCCAGCAAGTCGGCGGCACGGGCCATGTCGATGTCGAGGAAGGTCCGGCCCATCAGGAAGTTGCTGGCCTCCGCCGCGACATTCTTGGCGAGCTTGGCGAGGCGCTGCGTCGCTATCACGCCCGCGAGGCCACGCTTGCGCCCCCGGCACATCAGGTTCGTCATCGCGGCCAGCGACACACGCCGCGCGTCCTCCGAAACGTCGCCCGCCGCGGCAGGCGCGAACATCTGTGCCTCGTCCACCACGACGAGTGCGGGATACCAATGATCGCGGGGGGCATCGAACAGAGCATTCAGGAAGATCGCCGCGCATTTCATCTGCGCATCCACTTCCAGCGATTCGAGGTTCAGCACGACCGAAGCGCGGTGTTCGCGGATGCGCGCCCCAAGCGCCGCGATTTCCCGCTCATTATATGCGCCCGCATCGATGGCGACATGGTCGAAGCTGTCGGCGAGCGTCACGAAATCGCCTTCCGGATCGATCACGACCTGCTGCACCAGCCGGGCGCTCTCCTCCAGCAATCGCCGCAAAAGATGGGATTTGCCCGATCCTGAGTTTCCCTGCACGAGCAGACGCGTGGCCAGCAGTTCCTCGACGTCCATCCGGACGCTCTGGCCTGCACTATCCGTCCCGATTTCGATTCCCGCCGTCACTTCGCTGCCATGGCCCAGAGCGCGGCGCACAGGCAAGGGGGCATGAGATAAGCCGCTGAGGTGAATGCTGCTTGACCGTGTCTCTGTTGCGTTGCAGCATCGTGCGATGGCCAGTATTCTCCCTATCACGCAGAATCCCGACATCCGCTTTTTGGGCCGCCTTCTGGGCGATGTCATCAAGGCTTATGGAGGCGAGAAGCTTTATCGTCAGACGGAATATATCCGCTCCGCCTCTGTCGATAGGGCGCGGGGCGTGGCCGGGGCCGATCTGGTGGACACGGGACTCGATGCGCTCAGTCTCGATGATACGCTGGCCTTCGTGCGCGGGTTCATGCTGTTTTCGATGCTCGCCAACCTGGCAGAGGATCGGCAGGGAATCTCGGTGGAGCCTGGCGCGGATCTGGCGTCCGCCGTTGCCGCGCTGGAGGCGCATGGCATATCGAAGGATGCGGTTCTTGCTCTGCTGGATACGGCGCTGATCGTGCCCGTCATGACCGCGCATCCTACCGAAGTGCGCCGCAAGAGCATGATCGACCATAAGAATCGTATCGCCGACCTGATGCAGCTGATGGACAGCGGTAAGACCGAAACCGACAATGGCGAGCAGATCGAGGAAGCCATTGCGCGGCAGATCGCCCTGCTATGGCAGACACGGCCGCTGCGGCGCGAGCGGCTATATGTGCAGGACGAGATCGAGAATGTGCTCGCCTACTTTCGTGACGTGTTCCTGCCGGTGCTGCCCGCGCTCTATGCGCGGTGGGAGCGGGTGCTGGGCGCCCGCCCGCAGAGCTTCCTGCGCGTCGGAAACTGGATCGGCGGCGACCGGGACGGCAATCCCTATGTGCAGGCGGAGCAACTCAAGTTCGCACTCTCTCGGGCGTGTGAAGCGGCGCTTACTTTCTATCTCGATGCGGTTCATGCTTTGGGCGCGGAGCTGTCTATCTCCACCGAGCTTGCGCAGGTGCCGCAAGCTGTCCTCGATCTTGCCGAGAAAAGCGGGGATACATCGCCCAGCCGCAAGGATGAGCCCTATCGCCGGGCGCTGACCGGCATCTACTCGCGACTCTGTGCGTCTTATGTGGCGCTTACCGGCAAGCAGCCCGCCCGGCCTTCGAGTTTGGTGGCGGAAGCGTATGAGGAGCCGACGGCCTTGCGCCGCGACCTCGCGTTGATCGCGCAGGGGCTGGCCAGCGAGTCGAGCGGCGTGCTTGCCACCGGCGGCGCGCTGGGGCGGCTCATTCGGGCAGTCGAGACCTTCGGTTTCCACCTCGCCACGCTGGACATGCGGCAGAACAGCGATGTGCATGAGCGCGTCGTCGCCGAATTGCTGAAGCAGGCGGGCGTCGAAGCCGACTATGCGGCGCTCGACGAGTTTGCGCGGATCGCGCTGCTGCGGCGGGAACTAGCGAGCAATCGGCCGCTCGGTTCGCGCTTTGCCGGCTACAGCGAGGAGACGGCGTCGGAACTCGCCATCGTCCATGCGGCGGCGGACGCGTTGAAGACCTACGGCCCGCAGTGCATCACCCATTATATCATCAGCAAGGCCGAGAGCGTGTCGGACATGCTGGAGGTCAACATCATCCTCAAGGAAGCAGGCTTATGGCAGGCTGGCGTCGATGGCGCGCCGCCCCAGGCCACGATCATGTCCGTGCCCCTGTTCGAAACCATTGCCGATCTTGAAGCTGCGCCATCCATCATGACGGCCTATTTCGGCCTGCCGGAGATTGGCGGCATCGTGACGCGGCGCGGCCATCAGGAAGTGATGATCGGCTATTCCGACAGCAACAAGGATGGCGGCTATCTGACGTCCACCTGGGGGCTGCATCAGGCGTCGAAGGCGCTGGAGCCGGTGTTCGCGCAGGTGGGCACGGCGATGCAGCTGTTTCACGGACGCGGCGGCGCTGTAGGGCGGGGCGGCGGTTCCTCCTTCGCGGCGATTAGAGCGCAGCCGCCGGGCACGGTCCAGGGCCGCATCCGTGTCACGGAGCAAGGCGAGATCATCGCGGCCAAGTTCGGCACGCGCGATGTCGCCGCCGTCAATCTGGAGGCGATGACGAGTGCGACGCTGCTTGCCAGCCTTGAGCCGGAAGCGCTTTCGGAGAAGGATGCGGCGCGCTTTGCGACCGCGATGGACCAGTTGTCGAGCGGCGCATTCACGGCCTATCGTGCGCTGGTATATGGCACGGAGGGGTTCAAGGAGTTCTTCCGTGAACTGACGCCGATCCAGGAAATTTCGGGTCTCAAGATCGGATCGCGCCCTGCCAGCCGCACCAAGAGCACGCGCATCGAGGATTTGCGGGCTATCCCCTGGGTGTTCAGCTGGGCGCAGGCGCGCGTGATGCTGCCGGGCTGGTACGGCGTGGGGCATGCACTGTCCGACTTCGAGGACAAGGCGCTGCTGGCTGACATGGTGCAGGCGTGGCCGTTCTTCCGTTCGGCCATGGCGAACCTGGAGATGGTGCTGGCCAAGTCCGACCTAGGAATTGCCCGCCGCTACTTGCCGCTCGTGCAGGATCAGGCCGCGGCAGACAGCATTTTCGGACGCATAGCCGAGGGATGGAGCAAGACCCACGACGAATTGCTTGCGCTGACCGGCCAGTCGCGGCTGCTGGAGAAGAACCCGGCGCTGGAAACGTCGATCCGGCTGCGGCTTCCCTATATCGAGCCACTCAATCTGCTTCAGATCGAGCTGCTGAAGCGGCACCGGGCAGGCGAGGACGACGCGCGGATCAAGGAAGGCATAGAGCTGTCGATCAACGCCATCGCCACGGCTCTGCGGAACAGCGGCTAAAGCGCTCGCTGTTCGTTCACAACCAATTCAACCGCGGGACGTTATTCTATCATATGATCTGAATAAGGAGAAAGCCCATGGCTTCCCGTTCATTACGTTTGACGTTCGTCGGACTGCTTGCCGCGCTCAGCGTCGGCGGTTGTGCTTATGACGATGGCTATGGTTACGGCGGGATGTCCGTCGGCACCGGACATTATGCGGGGAATTACGGTCCAGGCGGCTATTACGATCCGAGCTATTATGGCGGCTGGTATAATGACTTCTACTATCCCGGCACAGGCTATTATGTGATCGACCGGGGTGGACGCCGCCATCGCTGGAACGACAACCAGCGCTCCTATTGGGAAGCGCGTCGGCAGCAATATCGCGGGCGTCAGCAGGCGGGCAGGCCCGATGCTCGGCCGGGACGCGGCACCTACCGCCGGCCGGATCGCGCAGTAGAGGGGCAGCCGGGCCGTAATTTCGAGGGCAGGCGGCAGTGGCGCCGCGATGGGCGGCCTGACATGGGCGCTAATCCCGCAGACCGCGCGCAGGCTCCGCGCGCCGTGCCTGCGGATCGTCCTGCCTTACGCGAAAGATGGCGTGGCGGTGACGCTGGCGCTGCAGCACGTGCGGCTCGTCCTGAAGGCGGCGCGCGAGCGGGTGGCTGGCGCGGATCGCCCCGTAGCAATGGTCGCCAGCAGCGGCCGCAATAATGCCGGTGGCCCGGAATGGATATGCCGCCTTGTTGCTGCTGGCGGGATTGTCGGCCTGCGCGCCCGGTGAACGTAGTACGCTCGAAAATGTCGCCAATGGGGCGAACACTACAGATATCGAAGAGACCGTGGAGGCGCAGGCCCTGTCGGTGATGGAGCCTCTCAATCCGCCGGCGCCGGGCACGCCGGGCGGATTGCCGGACGACAGGGCACCCCTTATCGAAGGCCCGATAGATCCCGGCACGCCGCAGGGCGCTGCGCAGGTCGTGCAGGGCTATTATGGATTGCTGGAGGCCAAGCGCTTCGATGAGGCGCAGGACTTGTGGCGCGACGGCACCGATCATGGCGACGAACCCGCCAAGGCATTCGCGCAGCATTTTGCGGGCTTCAGCGAAATTCATGCCAATATAGGTGCGCCGTTGGACTCCGAAGGCGCGGCAGGGTCGGTCTACGTCACCGTGCCGGTTCAGGTCTATGCGCGCGTGAAGGCGACCGGGAAGCCTTATTATGCGCTGCGGTCCGTTGTCCTGCGCCGGACCAATGATGTGCCCGGATCGACAGCGGAGCAGCGCCGCTGGCATGTGTACAAGATAGGGGCCTGGCCCTCATTGAGCCAGACCCCTCCAAAGCCGCAGTAAAGATCGGGAAGATCAGGCCACGGTGGCCTTGACGATCTTGCCGGGCGTGCGCGGCGGCTCGCCCTTGGGCAGCGCGTCGACATTGTCCATGCCTTCGGTCACTTCGCCCCAGACGGTGTACTGGCCGTCAAGGAATGTGGCGTCATCGAAGCAGATGAAGAACTGGCTGTTCGCACTGTTCGGATTGGACGAACGCGCCATCGAGCAGACGCCGCGTACATGGGGCTGCTTGCTGAATTCCGCCTTGATGTCGGGCAGCTTCGATCCGCCCATGCCGGTGCCGGTCGGGTCGCCGCCCTGTGCCATGAAGCCGGGGATAACGCGATGGAACACCACGCCGTCATAGAAGCCTTCCTTGGCCAGCGTCGTGATGCGCTCGACATGGCCGGGTGCCAGATCGGGACGCAGCTTGATGACGACATCGCCGGTGTCGAGGGAAAGGGTAAGGGTTTCGTCGGCCATCATGCATCCTTTTCATGCCGTTTGAATTCCGGTCCATATAGGGACTTGGCAGGCCGATGGAAGTGCGGCTTCTGCAGGCACCACCATCCTTGCAATTATATTGTGCATCAGCGAAAGACTGCGCATGAGCGATGGCAACGACAGCGACGGAGGCGGCGATGAGCGACAATGGCGCAATCGAATCCTTCGATGCGGAGATCGTCGAAGCCACTGAATCGCAGCATGACGAGGATGACCGCCTGAAACCAGGCTTCGTCCGGGCGGTACTCGATGCCGTGGAAGATGGCGATGGCGAGGCGGCGCGGGAACTCGTCTCTCCCCTGCACCCGGCGGACATCGCCGACCTTCTGGAACTGACGCCATCGGAACGCCGTGCCGATGTGGCCGCAGCGCTGGGCGATCTGGTCGGCGCAGAGGTTCTTTCCGAACTCAATGATTATGTCCGCGACGACCTGATCGACGTGCTGCGGCCCGAGCAGGTCGCGGAATTCGCGCGTGAACTCGATACCGACGATGCCGTCGCGATTATCGAGGACATGGAGGAGGCCGACCAGCAGGCGGTCCTGGAGGCGATGAACCCCGAGGATCGCGCCGCCATCGAAAGCGCGCTCTCCTACCCGGAAGAATCCGCCGGACGCCTGATGCAGCGCGATCTGGTCGCGGTGCCCGAGCATATGACGGTCGGTCAGGTCATCGATTATCTGCGCGACCATGGCGACCTGACCAGCGATTTCTGGGAAGTGTTCGTCGTCGATCCGGGGCATAAGCCCATCGGCACCTGCCAGCTAAGCTGGATCCTCACCTGTCCGCGCGATATTCCCATGACCGACCTGATGAAGCGCGAGCAGACGCTTATCCCTGTGGATATGGATCAGGAGGAAGTAGCGTTGCGCTTCCAGAAATATGCGCTGATCTCTGCGGCGGTCGTGGATGAAAGCGGGCGGCTGGTCGGTATGATCACCGTCGACGACATCCTCCACATCGTACAGGAGGAAGCGGGCGAGGACATCCTGCGGCTCTCCGGTGCAGGCGATGGCGACATCAATCAGCCGATATTGATGACCGTGCGCACCCGTCTGTCATGGCTGATCGTCAATCTGGGCACGGCCATTCTCGCTGCCTCGGTCGTCGGTTTCTTTCAGGATACGATCGCCAAATATGTGGTGCTGGCGGTGCTGATGCCGATCGTCTCCGGTATGGGCGGCAATGCGGGAACGCAAACGATGGCGGTGGCTGTACGTGCGCTCGCCACCAATCAGCTCACGAGTTCGAACACCCGGCGGAACATCATCCGCGAATTCCGTATTGCGCTGGCGAATGGCGCGGTGCTTGGCACGCTGATCGGTGTGGCGACCAGCCTGATCTACAGCAATCCGGATCTTGGCATCGTCATCGCCTCGGCCATGCTGATCAACAATATGGTGGCGGGACTCGCCGGCATATTGGTGCCTTTGACGCTGGACCGACTGGACATCGACCCGGCCGTTTCATCGGCCGTGTTCGTCACCACTCTGACGGACATTATGGGGTTCTTCTCCTTCCTGGGGCTGGCGGCCGCCTGGGGGCTCTAAAGCGGCTCTTGCAGTCTCGCTATCCGTGGCCCATCTCGTATCCATGCCGCTCCATATGACGAAGATCGCTTTCATGAGCGAGAGCCCCGAAACTTTGCGAGCATGGCTGGAATCGCATCAGGATAGTGGGGAAGCACGGCTGACGACGCGCTATCTGCCAAAGCGCGTTGCTGAAATGACAGGCGGCTCGCTTTACTGGATTCACAGCCACGTCCTTGTAGGCCGCAGCCCGATCATCGGTTTTCAGCCGACGCCGGAAGGCCGCCACTGGATAAGGCTGGAGCCGCGCCTGATCGCGGTGGAAGGGCGGCCCAAGCGCGCCCATCAGGGCTGGCGCTATCTGGAGGACAAGGACGTACCCCTCGATCTTGGCGAAGGTGCTGAGGGCGCGGACATCCTACCGCCCGCCATGTTGAGCGAACTGGCTCGGCTGGGGCTGGTTTAAGCCGCTTCCAGCCTGGATTGGACGTTGCGAAGGTCCTCCACGAACCGGGCGCGTTCCTCCGCCGCCTTCACCGCGTCCGGGATGCGCAGCAAATAGCTAGGGTGCACAGTGACCCAGCCTTCGCCGCCGCTTTCCAGCGGGATCGGCGCGCCGCGCGTTTTGCCGATCGCCACCGTCTTGCCAAGCATCGCTCGTGCGGCGGTCGCGCCCATCGCCAGCGTGATCTGCGGCTGGACGATATCGGTCTCCTGAGCCAGCCACCAGCGGCAGGCCTGAATTTCGGGCGTTTGCGGCGTCTGGTGCAGGCGTCGCTTGCCGCGCAGCTCATGCTTGAAGTGCTTGACAGCATTGGTGAGATAGACGCGGGCGCGATCGATGCCCGCCTGCTCCAGCGCCGCGTCCAGCACCTTGCCGGCCGGGCCGACGAACGGACGTCCGGCAAGGTCCTCCTGATCGCCCGGTTGTTCGCCGATGATCATCAGCCGTGCGTCCACCGGACCTTCGCCAAAGACAGTCTGCGTTCCCACCAGATGTAAATGGCAGCGAGTACAGCCCATTGCTTCTTGACGTAGCGCGTCCCATGCGCCCTGCGCATTGCGGCCACCAGCGGGAGCGGGATCGGGCGTCTTAGGACTGGCGGGAATCATCGCGGACTCACGCGTCTGCGCCGGGAGGGACGATCTGCCGAACAGATCGCCCCGCTCTTTGCCGATGCTCTACACCATGTCCGATGCCGAAGGCTCGCCATCGCCAATGCACGGGTCGCGTCGCGCCAGCCTTCGAATTGATCCTCGGCGGATAGGCTGACGCTGTACATGGCGCGTGCCTTCAGTCCTCGGCAGCCTGGGCACGTTCCAGTTCGGCGGGCTTCCGCTCGGCGAAGCGCTCCGCCAGTGCTGCTTCCTCGCTGGAGGACAATTCCTCGGCGGCGTCAGGGAACATCTCCTCTTCCTCCTCCTCGATATGATGGAGGTAGCGCTTCTTCATCGTCGCGAAGATTTCTTCCCACTGGCCGGAGCCGACCTCCAGTTCGCTTATCTCTTCGAGATAATCCTCTATTTCCTTGTGTTCGGATACACTGTGCTGCGCATCTTCACGCAAATCCGGGCGGGACAGCATCGTGGCGTAAAGCGTTTCTTCCTCTGCCGCAGCATGCGCCGTCACTTCGATCTTGAACTGGTCGAACAGCTTTGCCCGCCGGTCATTCTGCCCTTTGGCATCTTCCAGCTTGTCGAGCAGCAGGCGATGCTGGTCGTGGTCCTGTTTCAATGCGTCGAAGATATCGGCCTGCGCCATCATGGGTACTCCTGCTGTGTCGCAAGAGAAACCGTCGGCATCGCCAAAAGGTTCAGCCGAAAAGATTCTAGCTGACGAGCGCGATCGCGATCCAGAGAAACGGCGCAGTGAGCGAGGCGCTCCACAGCGGCCAGAGGTCCGCACGATACTGCGCTCGAACGCTCGCGATACGCTGCGGAGTTTGCGGCAAATGCGCCCATCGACTTTCCAGTGTGCGGGCGGCCACGGAAAAACACCCGAGCGAGAGGAAGATGCCCAGATGCATGAGCAGCGATCCATGGAGGCTGGCGACGACGGCAATCTGGAGAACGGCAAAAACGGTTAGCGCCGCCGCAACATGGCTGCTCATCCGCTTCGCGTAATTCGCGGCTTGTTTTTGATCGATTGCATGCGTCGGAAACAAAGATGCCACAGCGTCGCCCCGGCTGAGTGATCTTCTTCCTACGTTTCATGAGAGCAGCCGCGAATCAACAGAAAACATCGGAGGGTTTCTCAGGCCTAAGCGGCGCTAAGCCCGCCCCGAGTACACAGTTCCGCTTGGATCTCAGATGAAGCTTATCTCTGGTCCTCATAGGCGATTTGCAAAATGCCCCAATGGCGGCCGGAGATATGAATCGACGCGATGATCTGCTTCAACAGCATTATGCCTCCGCCGACGATCGGTCGCCGATAGGCCTTGATGCAGAAGGGGGCAGTTATTTGCACCTGTTCGCGCGTGTCGAGATGTTCGAATATCTGGCCTGCGCGAGCATGTTCTGCATTCCACACCGGATCATTTGGCCGCTGCGGCAGGGATCGCTCGGGCATGGCCACGCCGCCCCAGGAATTGCGATCCGTGCAGGTCATGCCGAAGAAGCCGGGGAGCCTGCGCGCGCGCTCTTGGAATGGACGAGCGGCCGCGGTGATCCATTGCTGAACAGGGTGTTTGAAAAGTAGCGGTTCTGCGCTTCCAAGCGGAAGATAGCGTTCGCTGAATACATCTTTTTCGCTGATGCGCCCGTGGGCAATATCGCTTTCGACAGCGGCAGCTATTCCCTCTGCTGCAGCCAGTCCGAAGCGGATGTAGGGCGAGTCTGGAATGTCGACGCCGCTCTCCGCCAGATATTGCAGCAGAGTATTGGTGTCGTCGCTGACACGGCTCAAGCGGCCGGACAGTCGTTGCAGCCCGTCCGCATTGTCAATCGACGTGGCGCCAAGCGCGTCCAGGCCGAGATGAATTTGGCTGACCGAGCCGACCATTGACCCGATGCGATTGGCTACGGACACGCTGTTTTCAGAAAGGCCCCCCATAAGCGCACCGAGCCGGTCTACCAATGCTTCGATGTCGCGTGTGCCTTTGTGCGCCGATTTGGCCTTTTCCACGCCATGGCCAATGCGGCTCAGCATGCCGCCGGCTTCACCAGTCAAGGCGCGAATCGAAACTTCGATGGTGTTGGTTGCGGCAGCAGTTTCCTGGGCGAGTTTCTTCACTTCGCTGGCGACGACGGCAAAACCTCGCCCTGCGTCACCCGCGCGCGCGGCTTCGATTGCCGCGTTGAGAGCCAGCAAATTGGTCTGGCTCGCAATGCCGCTGATGACGCTGGTTACATGCGCGACAGTGGCCAGTGCTTCGTTGAAGCCGCCCAGGCTGTCGTGGATGCGGCTTACCTGTTCGATCATGTCGACCACGTTTGCCGTCGCTTCGCCAAGCTGCTTGTTCGAATCTTCGATCACGCCGCGGGCTGCCCGCGCCTGTTGCTGAGCATCGTTCGCGGCGCTGGACACATTGGCGCTATCCTGCGCCAGTTGCACGGCTTCGGAACTGATCGCTTCGATCGTGCGAGCCTGATCCGTCACTCGATCGGCAAGTTCGGAAATATCCGCCTGAAGATCGAGGGTGCGAATGCCAAGATCACCCGATAGCTTGGCCGCCCGTTTGATCGTCTGACTAATGTCTGTCGCAGGTACAGGGTGTTGCATCGTGACGTGCGTACGTCATTGTTGTTAAGGAAGGATTAGCCCTCCCGCTGCGCGAAGATTAACAGACAGGGAAAATTCGGCGCTTCATGCCTTTTCCAGCAGCTTCTCCCTCGCGATCTTCTCGCGCCATACCAACGGAGCGAGGTGGTGGACGGACTGCCCTTGGCTATCCACGGCAACTGTGACCGGCATGTCCTGCACCTCGAATTCGTAGATCGCCTCCATGCCGAGATCCTGGAAGCCCACGACCTTCGATCCCTTGATCGCCTTCGCCACCAGATAGGCCGCACCACCTACCGCCATCAGATAGGCGCTCTTGTGATCGCGGATCGCCTCGATAGCCATGGGGCCGCGCTCCGCTTTGCCGACCATGGCGAGCAGGCCCTCTTCCAGCATCATGCGCGTGAACTTGTCCATGCGCGTGGCGGTGGTGGGACCGGCCGGGCCCACGACTTCCTCGCCAACCGGGTCTACAGGGCCGACATAATAGATCACGCGGCCCTTGAACTCGACAGGCAGGGGCTCACCCGCGTCGAGCATGTCCTTGATCCGCTTATGCGCAGCGTCGCGGCCAGTCAGCATCTTGCCGTTCAGCAGCAAGCGGTCGCCATGCTTCCAGCTTTGCACGACTTCCGGCGTCAGTGTGTCCAGATCGACGCGGATCGCGGCCTTGTCCGGCGTCCAGTTCACATCGGGCCATTCGCTGAGCTTGGGCTGTTCCAGATAGGCCGGCCCGCTGCCATCCAGCGTAAAGTGGGCATGGCGTGTCGCGGCGCAGTTGGGGATCATGGCAACCGGCTTGCCCGCGGCGTGGCAAGGCGCGTCCATTATCTTGACGTCAAGGATAGTCGATAGGCCGCCAAGCCCCTGCGCGCCGATGCCAAGCGCATTCACCTTGTCGAAGATCTCGATACGCAGCGCCTCGATATCGTTCTGCGGCCCGCGCGCCTTCAACGGACCCATGTCGATCGGGTCCATCAGCGCCTTCTTGGCGAGCAGCACGCAATGTTCGGCCGTGCCGCCGATGCCGATGCCGAGCATGCCCGGTGGGCACCAGCCTGCACCCATTTGCGGGATCATCTCCAGCACCCAGTCGGCAATATTGTCGCTGGGGTTCATCATCTTGAACTTGGACTTGTTCTCGCTGCCGCCGCCCTTGGCCGCCACATCGATCGTGACTTTGGAGCCGGGCACCATCTCCACATGCAGCACGCAAGGGGTGTTGTCCTTGGTGTTGCGGCGGGTGAATGCGGGGTCGGCAAGAACCGAGGCGCGCAGCTTGTTCTCAGGGTGGAGATAGGCGCGGCGGACGCCTTCATCGATGATTTCCTGCATCGACTTGGCCGTGTCGTCCAGACGGCAGTCCATGCCCCACTTCACGAACACATTGACGATGCCGGTATCCTGACAGATGGGGCGATGCCCTTCGGCGCACATGCGGCTGTTCGTCAGGATCTGGGCAATGGCGTCCTTGGCCGCGGGGGACTGCTCCGCCTCATAGGCTTCGCCGAGCGCGCGGATATAATCCATGGGGTGATAGTAGCTGATGAACTGGAGGGCGTCGGCGACGCTTTCGATCAGGTCGGCTTGAGTGATGGTGACGGTCATGGCCCGGAAGTCCCCGCTCTGCTGGATATTTGCGGTTCGCTATAGAGGCTTTGCATCGGGTGTCTAGACGAACAGCAGCCTGTCGTCGGCAGTGACGCTCTGGAGAAAGCTGACGGTTCCGCCGATGTCGATGCGCGGGTCCAGCGTAGCCGCTTCGATGGCGGAAAGCGTGAGGCCGCTCTGGCAAGCAATGAAGGTCACGCCGAGATCGAGTGCCTCGCCCATCAGTGCGGCCAGTAATGGCATTCCGGCGGCTTTGTGGGCCTCATCGCGTGGAGCTGACGCATTGACCAGCAAGGCTGCGGCGTCCATCTGGAAGAATATCCCAGCCTCTCCACCCAGCGCTACATACGCGGACGCCAGTGCGAGGGCACCGCGAAACCGTTCCGCGTCCGGCGTCAGCAGAACGATCTTCAGGCGGGGCAAGACGCCAGCGCACAACTGGGGCAGGCGGGGTCCTTCGGCACCGTCAGGGTGCGGAAGCGGAGCGACAGGAGATCGGCTATGAGCAGCTTGCCCGCGCTATCTTCGCCGAAGGGCACCACTGCGCGGATCGCCTCCAGCGCGGCGAGGCTACCCATAGTTCCGGTTAGCGCGCCGATGACGCCCTGATCGGCGCAATTGGTATCGGCGCGGGCCGGGTCTCCACCGACGAGGCAGCGATAGCAGGGCTTATCGGCTTCCCAACCGCGATAGACGCCCAGCTGCCCCTCGAACTGGCCGACCGCCGCGGAGACGAGGGGAATGCGCAGCCCCTGTGCGGCGTCGGATACCGCGAGGCGAGTGTCGAAGCTGTCGCTGCCGTCGATGATGACGTCGACATTGCGCAACATCAGGGCGGCGTTGTCCGGTGTAAGCCGCTGAAGTATAGGGATGACATGGACGTCTGGCGTCAGGCGGCTGACTGCCGCGAGAGCAGCCTCCGCCTTGGGCGCGCCGATGTCGGCGGTCCCGTACAGCACCTGCCGCTGCAGATTGGAGAGCGCCACGGCATCGTCATCGATGACTCGCAGCGTGCCGACACCCGCCGCAGCTAGGTACTGGATCGCCGGACTGCCGATGCCGCCCGCCCCGACCAGCGCCACATGGGCGGAGAGCAGCCGGGCCTGACCCGCGCCGCCGATTTCCTTCAGGACGATGTGCCGGGCATAGCGGTTGAGTTGCGCGTCGGTCAGCATAGCGCGTGGCTCACTGGCTGAGGCCGCCTGTGGAGCCGAAACCTCCCGAGCCGCGCACCGTATCGCCAAGTTCTTCGACTTCGGCGAAACGGGCCTGCTGCACAGGCGCGGCGACGAGTTGCGCGATGCGGTCGCCCCTGCGGATCGGGAAAGGCGTGTCGCCATGGTTGATCATGATGATCTTCAGTTCGCCCCGATAGTCGCTGTCGATCGTGCCAGGCGTATTGGGCACGGTGACGCCATGTTTCAGTGCGAGGCCGGAACGTGGGCGGACCTGCACCTCATAACCGTGCGGGATGGCCATGGCGAAGCCGGTGGCGACCGCATGGCGCGCGCCGGGGGCAAGGTCGAGTTCCTCTGCGGCCACTACATCCATGCCTGCCGCGCCTGTTGTAGCATAGCTCGGATGAGGCAGGCCCGCGCCATGGGGCAGGCGCTTGAGGGCGATTTCAATCGGCGGCAAGGACATTGACGGCTTTCTCGATCAGACGGTGAGCGACGGCATCCTTGGGCAGGCGATCCCATGTCTCGATGCCCTGGGCGGTTACGACCTGCACGGCATTGGCTTCGCCCCCCATCACGTCGCCCGATACATCGTTGGCGACGATCCAGTCCGCGCCTTTACGCGCCAGCTTCGCCTGCGCATGTTCGGCGATCCTCTCCGTCTCGGCGGCGAAGCCGACAAGCAGGCGAGGGCGCTCCGGATGCTTGCCGAGCGCCGCCAAAATGTCGGGATTTTCGACCAAAGCGAGCGGCGCGGGCGTTGCACCCGACTTCTTGATCTTCTGGACAGCTTCGGCATCGGTCCGCCAGTCGGCAACGGCCGCCACCATGAAGGCAATGTCGGCGGGCAGCGCCGCTTCCACCGCGGCGGACATCTCGCGCGCGGTTTCCACATCGATTCGAGTGACGCCTCGCGGGGTGGGCAGTGCGACAGGCCCGCTCACCAGCGTCACCCGCGCACCCGCATCGGCGGCGGCGCGGGCGATGGCGAAGCCCTGCTTGCCCGAGGAGCGATTGGCTATGTAGCGCACAGGATCGATCGGTTCATGCGTCGGTCCCGCAGTGACGAGGACGTGCCTGCCTGCCAGCGATCCGCCTGGGGGGAAAGAGAGCCCTTCGACAGGCTCAGGGCGAACGGCGAGCAAGTGCCGGATCTCGGCCGCCACCACTTCAGGCTCCGGTAAACGGCCCTTGCCCCATTCGCCACAGGCCATGCCGCCGCTGTCGGGTTCCATGACATGGATGCCGTCCGCCCGAAGTTGCGTGAGGTTCCGCTGAGTCGCGACATGATGCCACATGCGCACGTTCATCGCGGGCACCGCCAGCACCGGCTTGTCGGTCGCGAGCAGGATCGTGGTGGCAAGGTCGTCGGCGATCCCCGCCGCCATCTTGGCCATGATGTTGGTCGTGGCGGGGCAGACTACGATCAGGTCCGCTTCGCGGCTTAACTGGATATGGCCGATCTCGCTCTCTTCCTTGAGGTCGAACATGTTACCGTAGACATGATCTTCGGTAAGCACTCCGAGCGAGAGCGGTGTGACGAATTCCTTCGCGCTCTCCGTCATCACGGCCCGCACCGCGATGGTCTCCCTCCGGAGCAGCCGCACCAGCTCCAGCGCCTTGTACGCCGCGATGCCGCCACTGACGATCAGGAGGATGCGCTTGCCGCTCATGCGACCGTCATTAGCAGCACGGCGCCCGCTGCTCCAGCCACGGTCGCCAGCAGCGCCACGGTCGCATATTTCCAGCCAGCGCCGACGCCGATCAGCCTCACGGTCGGCAAGGGCGGCGGCGGCGGGGCTGCGCCGCGGGCGGGATAGCGCTCCTCGATACGGCGAACGAGATCGGGCAGGCGCTGCAAGGTCCGCCAGTTCTCGATGAGTGCATCGGCTGCCTTGGCTTCCGGGCCAAGCTCCGAGCGCAGCCATTCCTTCACATAGGGGCCGCTCGTTTCCCACATGTTGATGTCGGGATCGAGTGCGGTGGCCACGCCTTCCACCATCACCATCGTCTTTTGCAGAAGCAGCAGATGCGGCTGCGTCTGCATGTCGAAATCGCGGGTGATGGCGAACAGCCCATCCAGCATGCCGCCGACCGAAAGCTCGCGCGCTGGCTTGCCGCGCATAGGTTCGCCCACGGCGCGCAACGCGGTTGCGAACTCGGCGACGTCATGATGCGCGGGCACATATTGCGCCTCGAAATGGATTTCCGCGACCCGGCGGTAATTGCCGGTGATCAGCCCGTAGAGGATCTCCGCAAGCCACGTCCGCGCCCGCCGGTCGATGCGCCCCATGATGCCGAAGTCGATGGCGACGATATCGCCATTGGCCTTCACGAACAGATTGCCCTGGTGCATGTCGGCGTGGAAAAAGCCCTCGGCAATTGCCTGCCGCAGGAAGGCGTTGACCAGCCGGGCGGCAATTGCCTTCGTGTCATGCCCGGCAGCGACGATGGCGGCCCGGTCGGCAATCTTGATGCCGTCGATCCATTCCATCGTCAGCACGCGGCCCGATGTTCGGTCCCAGTCGATCTGGGGAATGGTGTAGCCCGGCTCCGCCTGCATCGCTTCGGCGAGTTCGGAGGAGGAAGCGGCTTCGCGGCGCAAGTCGAGTTCGCGTGCGGTCCAGCGCTTGAAGTTGGCGATGATCAGGCGGGGGCGCAGGCGCGCGACTTCGCCGCCCAGTTGCTCCAGATGCGCAGCCGCCCATTCGTAGGTCTGGATGTCGCGGCTGAACTGATCGATGACGCCGGGGCGCAGCACCTTCACGGCGACATCGCGGCCTTCGATGGTGGTGGCGCGATGCACCTGCGCGATGGAGGCCGCACCGACCGGCACTTCATCGAACTGGCTGTAAAGCGCATCCAGCGGCCGTCCGAAGCTCTGCTCGATCTGGAGCCGGATCTGCGCGAAGGGAACGGGGGGGAGAGCGTCCTGCAACCGCAGCAAGTCGCTGGCGGCCGCCTCACCGACGAGGTCGGGGCGTGTGGCCAATGTCTGACCAAGCTTTATCGCCGCGGGGCCGATCGCCTGAAACGCATCGGCATAGCGGGGTTGCCTGGGCACGCGCGCGCCCAGCCGGGCGAGCCGCGCCAACCGCCGCACCGCGATCGGCGTCAGCGGATCGCGCTCGATGCCGCGCAATGCGCCATAGCGCGCCAGCGTCCGCCCCCATTTCAGGAGCCGCCAGAGATGCGTCGCGTGGGAAGTCACAGGCAAATCACTGCGGAACTATGCCTTCCAGCCACTATGGATCGCGACCAGCCCGCCCAGGATCGGCTCGACCTTCGTCTGGGTGAAGCCCGCCGCGCGGATCAGCCCTTCGAACTTGGCCATGTCGGGAAAGCGCCGGATCGACTCGATCAGGTACCGATAGCTCTCCTCGTCATTGGCGAGCAGCTTCCCGAGTTTCGGCACGATATGATGCGAGTAGGCGTCATAGACATCCGCGAAGCCCGGCCACAGCGTCGTCGAAAACTCCAGGCAGAAGAAGCGCCCCCCGAACTTCAGCACGCGATGCGCTTCAGCCAGTGCCTTGTCGATATGGGTGACGTTCCGGATCCCAAAGGCGATGGTGTAGGCGTCGAACTGTCGGTCCGGGAAATCCAGCACCTCCGCATTCTGTTCGGACCAGGCGAGGCCGGTGAGCCCCTTCTTCGCTGCCCGCTCCATGCCGACAGCCAGCATCTCCGGGTTGATATCCGCCACGGTGACGCGCGCGCCGCGATCGTGCAGGCGAAAGGCGATGTCGCCGGTGCCGCCCGCCATGTCGAGGATCGCTTCGTCGGGCTGCGGCTTTACGCGCTTGACGAACTGGTCCTTCCACAGGCGATGCGCGCCTGCGGACATGGCATCGTTCATCAGGTCGTATTTGCCTGCGACGTTGGAAAAGACGCCCTTGACCATGCCGGTCTTCTGCGTGGCATCGACGTCGCGATAGCCAAAGGAAACTGTGTCGTTCATGGCGCTGCTCTAGCTAGAGTTTGGCATCGGTTCCAGCAGAAGGTGGAAACCGCGCCTTGGCGCTCTACATTGGAGGCCCATGCCCGAATTACCAGAAGTCGAAACGACCGTCGCGGGTCTTGCCCAGGTGCTGGACGGCGAGCGGCTGACATTGGTGGAGCCACGCCGCGCCGATCTGCGCTGGCCGATCCCTGTGGACCTGCGGCAGCGGCTGACCGGCGCGACCGTGACGGCACTGTGGCGGCGCGCGAAATATGGGCTGATCGGTACGGATCGCGGCGACACGCTGATCTTCCACCTCGGCATGTCGGGGCGATGGCGCGTCGACCCCGAGAGTATCGGCACGCATGATCACCTGCTGCTGGAGACGGCGAGCGGGCGGCGGCTGGCGCTGAACGATCCGCGCCGCTTCGGATCGCTCGATCTGGTGCGAACGGAGGCGTGGGAAGCGCATGAGCCTTTCACCCGCATGGGACCGGAGCCGCTGGGTCCCGATTTCACTGCGGCTTATCTGCGGCAGGCCCTGGCGGGGCGAACCAGCCCTATCAAAGCCGCGCTGCTCGACCAGCGAATCGTGGCGGGTCTTGGCAACATCTATGTGTGCGAAGCGCTCAACATCGCGAAGATCGCGCCCGGTACATTGAGCGGCCGGATCAGCGCTCTCCGGCTGGGGCGTCTGGTCGAGGCGATTCGTGCCGTGCTCACGTCCGCGATTGCGGCGGGCGGCTCCACATTGCGCGATTATGCCCGGCCGGACGGCGAACTTGGCTATTTTTCGAAGCAGTGGCGCGTCTATGGCCGAGAAGGGCAGCCATGCGGCTGTGGCGGCGTGGTCACACGGCGTGTGGATGGCGGGCGTTCCACCTTTTATTGCCCCGCTTGTCAGCGATAATGCCGCTGTCGATGGTTGACGCATAGGGCGTTCCACGGTAAGGCGCGCTCCTTCACGGGCCGGCGGGCCGATTCCGCATGGCCCTTTCTTTTTTGAATATTCGGTTCGAGGACAGGCATGGCAAATACGCCACAGGCAAAGAAGCGCATTCGCCGCAACGCGGCTCGGGCATTGGTCAACGGTAATCGCGTCGGCCGCATCCGCACGCTGGTGAAGAAAGTGGAAGCCGCGCTGGCCGCTGGCGACAAGGATGCCGCCGCGACTGCGCTGCAGACCGTCCAGCCGGAACTGGCCCGTGGCGTTGCCCGCGGCGTGCTGCACAAGAACACGGCTTCGCGCAAGTTCAGCCGCCTGACGAAGCGCGTTTCAGCGCTCGGCTGACATTCTGCTTCACGGCAATCAAAAGCCCGCCTGGCGCAACCAGGCGGGCTTTTTGTTTTGGGCCGGGCAACGGAATGGACCGGATGCGCAACAAGAGACTTTATGTCACCAGACTGTCATTTGGCTGTAACCGAGGACTAAGCACGATTCGTGCTGCAAGCGTCACCACCTCCCCTACAAAAATCTAGATATTTCAACACGTTATTTTTTATATGAGGGATTGCCGCGGCTTTCCTGAGTCAACGCCTTTATTTCAGTTTTTTGAACCGGGCTGCTCTTGATCGACTCATCCTGGGCTGTCTAAGTCTGACTTCTGAGTTCCGGACCGAATCGGTTCCGTAATTATTGCAGCGTGACAAAATGAGTAACGGATCGGTCGGGGGCGACTTTCCGGACGGATATTTGCGCGCTGTTCTGCATGGTTTTGGCTTTGAAGGGGTGGGATGACGACACAGGCGGAATGGATGTCGGACCTCGATAACGGTCACGGACAAATGGGCGGCCCGGCTCAGGATAGCGGCTCGACGGACTCTGCGCATCTGGAGCCCTATTGGGCGGAGCTGCGCGCGGGTCTGCGCAGCGACATCGGCGCCCGGATGTTCGACCAGTGGCTAAAGCCCGCCCGCCTTGGCGCCTATTGTCCAATGACCGAGACACTCGACATTCTGGTCGCGTCGGAATTTTCCGCCAACTTCGTGTCCGCGCAATTCGGCGATCGGCTTCGTCTTGCGTGGCGCAGCGCGCATGCGGGTGTCCGCGATATCCGCATCGTCCGTGCGCCCGAAGCCTCCGCCTTGCGGGTTCTTGCTGTTCCGGCACCTGCCCCGGAAGCTGTTGCTGCGCCCGCCAGAGCAGCATCCTGTTTTCAGCCGCGTCACGATTTCGAAAGCTTCGTGACGGGTGAGAGCAATCAGCTCGCGTGCTCCGCCGCGCAGGCCATGGCCGCAGAGGAACAGCCGCGCTTTACGCCACTGTTCATCCATGGTGGCACTGGCCAGGGCAAGACGCACCTTCTGCATGCCATCGCCGGAGCCTATCTGGCGCATACGCCGGGCAGCACCGTCGTCTACATGTCAGCCGAGCGGTTCATGATGGAATTCGTGAATGCCATGCGCGCCAACGAAACCATGGCGTTCAAGGCGCGGCTGCGCGCGGCGCGACTGCTGCTCATCGACGATATCCAGTTTATCGCGGGTAAGGGCGCTACGCAGGAGGAGTTCCTCCACACGATCAACGAACTGGTCGAAAATGGCGCGCGCATCGTGATCAGCGCCGACCGGGCGCCGCAGCAGCTCGATGGAATCGACCCGCGCATCCTCTCACGGCTGGCCGGGGGACTGGTTGCCGACATACAGCCTGCGAACATCGACTTGCGGCTGGCGATTCTGGAGGCAAAGCGGCTGGTGGCGGGTGATCCGCCGGTGCCCGATGCGATCATCGACTTCCTCGCCCGCTCCGTCCGCAGCAACATTCGCGAGTTGGAAGGCGCGTTCAACAAGTTGCTGGCCTATGGACAGTTGACCGGCCGCACCATCGACATGGAATTTGCGCAGGCGATGCTCGCTGACACGGTCCGCGCTAACGCTCGCCGGATCACTGTAGATGAAATACAGAAGGCCTGCGCTGCTCACTATCGCATCGACCCTGCGGAAATGCGCTCCAAGCGCCGTGCTCGGGCCATTGCGCGTCCCCGGCAGGTTGCTATGTATCTTGCCAAGAAGATGACGCCGCGCTCCTTGCCGGAAATCGGCCGGATCTTCGGCGGGCGCGATCATTCCACGGTGATCCACGCCGTCCGGACGATCGAAGCGTTGCGCGAGTCCAATCCGGACATAGACGCCGACGTCCGTGCCTTGCTGCGGCAGCTTGAGAGCTGAAAGCAGCCCGCTGAGCGAACAAAGAAAGCCCGACGATCCTTGCAGACCGCCGGGCCAATTTCAGGTGCGCTTGGGAGCCAACACCTAGCACTATAACGTATTACTTCGGTTCTGGTGCCACGGTGATCTTAACATTTTCACCGTTGCGGCCCGGGAAATCCGTGAACATCGCTTCAACGAGGTTCGGCACGAGATACGTCAACTTGTTGCTGAGCGACTGTGCCGACGCGGTGCCCTCGAACAGACGCTTGCCCGATCCAGCCTGATCGATCTTCAGCTCCAGTTGGCTGGTGTAGACCGTGTAGCTGCTGATGTCGTTATAGCCGGGTCCAAACAGGAACGGGTCGTAGAAGCCATAGCCAAATCGACGCGGGCCATAGAAGCCGGCATAGCCGCCACGGCCCCAGCCGCCCCAACCGGGACCCCAGCCACCGCCCCAACCGCCGCCAAAGCCAGTGCTCCGCACTTTCTCGCGGCCGGTATCTACGTCATATCGCATCCGCACGATCAGGTTGGCGTTGGCAGGATCCGATGCGGGGACAAAGCCCAGCTGCGCCATGCGGCTGGAAACCAGACTTGCATATTGCGCGAACTCCAGACCTCCGGCTAACCGAGCGTCATCGGCAACTACCGCGAAGCTTTGCCCCTGCGGCGCGGGCAACTGCTGAAAGCGTGCGACATTGGCGTTGAAATTGGTGGCACATCCCGATAGCGCGACAAGCGCCAGTGCAGGCGCTGCAAGAAGGCCGACTCTGCGTAATTTGGACATTAGGTGCATCCTGCTTCCGGCCGCTTTTCGGGCCTCTCCTTCTAGATGCGCTTTCCGATAGCAAAGCGCAACTGAACGGCGATTGAACGTCCTGACAAAACGGCTCGCCGCGAAAAGAGTTGCGCTGTGAAAAGCGGTTCAGCGCATCAGGCCCATGGCATCGTAGGCGGCGCGTAACGTGGGCTCCGCGGCTGCACTGGCTCGCGCCGCTCCTTTCAACAGGATCGCGTCGAGGGCTGCGTCGTCGGCCTTGAGCTGTTCGAATCGCTGCCGTATCGGGCGCAACGACTCGACCAGCACTTCCGCCAACGCCGGCTTGAAGGCACCGAAGCCCTGGCCTGCAAAACGGGCGCAAATCGAGTCGGCCTTTTCGCCCGTCAAGGCAGCGAAGATGCCCACGAGATTTGCAGCTTCCGGGCGTCCGGCCAGTTGCTCGAAGGTATCGGGCAGCGGCTCCGGGTCTGTCTTTGCCTTGCGGACTTTGCCGGAGATCGCGTCGTCATCATCCGTAAGGTTGATGCGGCTCATGTCGGATGGGTCGGACTTCGACATCTTCGCGCTGCCGTCACGCAAGGACATGATGCGCGCAGTTTCCTTCGGGATGATCGGCTCGGGGAGGGTGAACAGGTCCACGCCGAAGTCGGTGTTGAACTTGGTCGCCACGTCGCGAGTCAGCTCCAGATGCTGCTTCTGATCCTCGCCGACCGGCACATGCGTTGCCTGATAGAGCAGCACGTCCGCGGCCTGCAGGACGGGGTAGACGAACAGGCCCACCGACGCGCCCTCGCGGTTCTTGCCTGCCTTGTCCTTGAACTGCGTCATGCGGTTGAGCCAGCCGATTCGCGCGGTGCCGTTCAGCAGCCAGGCAAGCTCGGCATGAGCGGGTACGCGCGCCTGATTGAACAGCACGCTGCGATCCGGGGCGATGCCCGCCGCGATCAGTGCCGCGGCCATCTCACGCACGTTCTTGAGACGCTGGGCGCGCTCCTCATGCACGGTGATCGAATGCATGTCGGCCAAGAAGAAGAAGCATTGGCTGTCCGCGTTCTTGTCGGGCTTTGCCATGTCTGCTTTCGCTGCCATGGCGGGCATCTCATCCTGCATCTTCACCCAGTTGCGGATCGCGCCGAGATAATTGCCAAGGTGCAGATTGCCGGTGGGCTGGATGCCGGAGAGAACGCGCATGTCTTGTCTCAATTCGTCTTGGGCGCGCGCCGCACGAGCGCCCGCAATTCGGAAAGCGCATAGGTGCGAAGGACCAGCGCCGCGACGCCATAGACCAGCCCGCCGATCCCGCACAACAGGATGAGTGCAGTCACTCGCTCAGCGACGCCTCTTGCCATATATGGGTCGAGCAGCGGGTTCAGGAACCATAATGCTACGCCCATGGCTGTGCTCGCGCCGAGGATGCGTAGCGCCTTGTCCTTGAAGCGGGCGTCCATCCGCAACTGATCGCGCCGGTGGAGCAGCCAGTAAAGCACCAGCACATTGACCCAGGCGGCAATGGCCGTGGAGACGGCGACGCCGACATGCCCCAGCGGCCAGATCAGGATGAGATTACCGACCAGATTGAACAGCATGGAGAACACGGCGACGCGAACTGGCGTTTTCGTATCCTGCCGGGCGTAGAAGCCGGGCGTCAGCACCTTGATCAGCACATAGGCCGGGACCCCCAGCGCAAAGGCGGAGAGCGCTCCGGCCGTGCCGATGGTGTCGGCGGCAGTGAACGCGCCATGCTGGAGGAGGCCGCGGATCAGCGGTGTCGCGGATATGAACAGGGCCACGGCGGCCGGCAAGGCAAGGAACAGCGCCAGCTCCAGGGCACGATTCTGGGTGTGCGAGGCGGCGGCTTCATTGCCCGAGCCGATCTGGCGCGAGAGCGAGGGCAGGATCGCCGTACCTACGCCGATGCCGATCAGTCCGAGCGGTAACTGGTTCAACCTGTCGGCATAATAAAGATAGCTGACGGCGCCCTGCGGCAGGAATCTCGCCGCTAGCGACGTGGAGATCAGCAGGTTGAACTGGATCGCGCCTGCGCCGAGCGCGGCCGGGCCGATCAGCGCGAGCATCCGCTTCACCTGCGGCGAGAGGTGTGGCACCCCCAGCTTCAGCACCACGCCCGCCTGTCTGCACGACCACATCAGCCAGAGCAGTTGCGCAAGGCCGGAGACGGTGACGGCGACGGCCTGCGTGTACGCAGTCTCTACCGGCGTATCGCCCCGGAAAAAGAGCACCGCTCCAATCATGCAGATGTTGAGTAACACGGGTGCGGCGGCATTCACCCAGAAGCGGTCCAGCGAATTGAGGATGCCACCCAGCAGCGACACGATGCTGATCAGCGCCAGATACGGAAAAGTGATGCGCGTCAGGTTGACGGCGAGGTCGAACTTTTCCGGCCCGCCATCGGGAAAACCGCCCGTCATCGCCCATACGACTGGCGCAGCGGCGATCATCATCAGGAGTGTGAAAGCGACGACTACCGGGAAGAGCACGGACAGGATCTGCCCGGCGAAAGCGACTGCCGCTGCCTTGCCGCTGCCCGGAGACGCGGCGTCGCCTTCCGCCATAGTGCGATTGAACATCGGCACGAACACGGCGGCGAACGCGCCCTCGGCAAAGAGCGCGCGAAACAGATTGGGCAGCCGCCATGCGATCAGAAAGGCGTCGGACGCGAGGCCCGCGCCAAGATAGCGTGCGACCAGCATGTCCCGCACCATGCCGAGGACGCGGCTGACCAGGGTCAGCCCGCCGATGGTTCCGGTCGCTCTTAAAAGGCCCATGGCCGCGCTTTACGGCCGGACGCTGCTGTCAGGCATTCCCCGCCGGGGCCTCGGTCAGCTGCGCCGACGCCTGCGCCTGCTGAACGTACAGAGCCTGGAAGTCGATCGGATCGAGCAGCAGCGGCGGGAAGCCGCCATCACGCACCGCGTCGGACAAAATGCGGCGCGCGAACGGGAAGAGCAGGCGCGGCGCTTCGGCCAGCATGAACGGCTGGATCTGATCCTCCGGCACGTTGCGCATCCCGAACAGGCCTGCGTAGACCAACTCGACCGCGAACGCAGTGCCATCGCTGGTGGTGGCTTTCACGTCGATCTTCAGGGCAACTTCATGCACATCTTCGGCCACCTGATCGGCACCGATGTTGAACTGTACGTCGATGTTGGGCTGGGTCTGCCATTGGTAAACGGCCGGAGCGTTCGGATTTTCGAACGACAGGTCCTTAACATATTGGGTGATGAGCCCGATCTGCGGCGTCGTATCCGCGCCGTTGGACATTGCGTCGTAAGTGTCGGCCTGATCCGCCATGGTCTCGTCCTCATTGTACCGTTTTCGTCGCAGCCGAAGAGCCAATGCGCCCGGCGCGACAATGAATGCGGGCGCTTAGCAGGGGGCAGGACGCAGGGCAATGGGCGGAGCTTGTTCGGCGCATCGGATATATTCGCTCGGCTAGCCGTTACCGCTGAAGCAGGCTGCCGATCTGCATTTGAAACTGCGCCGGAACATGCCTATGTTACTTGGGCCTGTATTTGGCGCTTCATATTAGACAGGTTGAAACAGCACAGTGTACGCCATCGTCATTCTCGCTCTCGTCGCCGGATTTCTGGCTCTGCGGCTATACTCGGTTCTCGGTAAGCGGACCGGGCACGAGCAGCAACCTGCACCGTTGCAGGCGGACGACCGCGCCAAGGTTTCGGTGCTGCAGCCCAAGCCGACCGGCGAACAGGGGCAGGAGCCCGCGCGTCTTGCCGAGGGCCTGCTTGCGCCCGGCGCGGAAACGGGCGTGCGTGCGCTGATCGCCGCCGACCGCCGTTTCGATGTGCCGCAGTTCGTGGACGGCGCCAAGAGCGCCTATCGCATGGTGCTGGAGGCATTCTGGCGCGGCGATCGCGAGGAACTGGCTTGGCTTTGCGACGCCGACGTGCTTGCCTCTTTCGAGGAAGCCATCGCCGCACGCGAAGCCGCGGGCGAGACGCTCGAAAATCGCCTCGTCCGTATCGACAAGGCGATCATCACGGATGCGACGCTGAGTGGCCGTGTCGCTCACATCACCATGCGGTTCGATGCCGATATCGCGGCGATCACGCGCGACAAGGACGGCAATGTGATTGCCGGGTCCATGACGGACGCCGTGGCGACGCATGATGTCTGGACCTTCAGCCGCGATCTGCGCGCCACCGATCCCAACTGGAAGCTGACCGAAACCGACGAGGAGGCATGAGCCTCCTTCGATTGGGAGCGGCGCTGCTGCTGGCGGCGTCCCTTTCGGCGTGTGCGGGCGGGATGATCCCGCCGGGTTCAGCGGGATCAGCACGGCCGATTCCGGGCAAGCCTTCTCGTCCCGCTCCCGAGGCCGCTGCGCGACCGAAACCTGCGACGCCGCGACCGACATTGCCAGCGGCCGCCGCGCCAGTGGTGCCGGGGGAAAACGCATTGGGTGCGGGCTTGGTCGCCGGACCGCCGCTCGCCGATCTTCTGCCATCAGGCGAGCGCTCCCGGCTTGCACTTCAGGCGTTTCGCATTTCCTGCCCGGCGCTCCTTCGCCGCAATGATCAGAGCGGGCTCACGCGCGGCGCGGACTGGCAGCAGGCGTGCAGTGCTGCGTCCAGCTGGTCGGACACGACTGCC
Source organism: Sphingobium sp. (assembly GCF_033795625.1). Classification (GTDB taxonomy): domain Bacteria; phylum Pseudomonadota; class Alphaproteobacteria; order Sphingomonadales; family Sphingomonadaceae; genus Sphingobium. Next base: position 48,139 of record NZ_JARYGI010000015.1, read on the forward strand.
ACGGAATTTTTCTCCCGCTATTTCGAAACCGCGCAGGTCGGCGACGGCAAGGCATTCGCCACGGGCTATTTCGAGCCTGAGATCGCCGGTTCACGCACGAAGCGGTCGGGATATGAAGTGCCGGTCTATGCGCGGCCGGTGGACCTGATCGATGTCGATCTTGGCCAATTCAGCGACGCTCTGAAAGGCAAGACGATCCGTGGCAAGGTGAACGGCGCGAAATTCGTGCCCTTCGACGAGCGCAGCCAGATCGTGGCGGGATCGCTGCGGGGCCGCGCAGCGGAAATCGCCTGGGCTGCCGATCCAGTGGAATTCTTCTTCCTTCAGGTGCAGGGTAGCGGAAGGCTGCGTCTGCCGGATGGCGGCGTCATGCGAATCGGCTATGATGGCCAGAATGGCCGCGACTACACCGGCATCGGCAAGCTGATGAAGGATCGCGGTCTGATCCAGGCCGGATCGATGCAGGACATCATGGCCTATCTGCGCGCCCATCCGGCCGAGGGCGCGGCAATCATGGACGAGAACAAGAGCTTCGTGTTCTTCCGCGAACTTACTGGGGCAGGTCCGCTGGGCGCTTTGGGCCTGCCGGTCACAGCCGAGGCCAGCGTCGCGGCAGACCCGCGATACATCCCGCTTGGCGCGCCGATCCTGCTGTCGATGGACCGCGCGGAGCCGAATGGCATCTGGATCGCGCAGGACACGGGCGGCGCGATCAAGGGCGCGAATCGCGTGGATACCTTCTGGGGCGCTGGCGAGCGGGCGCGCGCCATTGCCGGGGGCATGGCGGCGAGGGGCAGCGCGCTGCTGCTGCTCCCGATCGGCACGATCGCCCGGGTTCAGGCGCAGGGGGGCATGAGCGGCAATGGCCGGACGACGCCTTACCCTTGAAGAGCGGGCGCTATGGGCACGGCTGGCGCAGAGCGTCCGTCCCTATCGCGCCATAAAAGCTGAGCCACAACCAGCGGCAGACACAAAGCTTCCATCTATTCCGGCAGTTAAATCGTTAACGCAGGCACCCATGCCGCAAGCGCAGCAGCAGCCTCCCAGACGCCCTGCAGCGGTACTTGACGGACGCTGGGAAAAGCAGATCAAGAGCGGCGCACTGTCTCCGGAAATGGCGATAGACTTGCATGGCCATAGCCTCACCGCGGCACATGCGCGGTTAAATCAAGCACTTGCACAGGCGCGGTCTCACGATGTGCGCGTGCTGCTGGTCGTCACCGGAAAACCCCGGCCGATCAAGGACAATAGCGGCTCCGGCAAACGCGGCGCGATCCGCGCAGAGATAAGCCATTGGCTGGATTCCAGTCCACACGCCGACGCTATCGCCAGTGTCCGCACCGCGCATCCGCGCCACGGGGGAGACGGCGCGCTCTACATCATATTGCGGCGCAATAAATAAGCGCGTTAATCGTCTCCGATGAACCTTCCTTAACCAGCGAGATTCATAATTGCGACATTCCGCAGTCGGTGCGGCCCTTTCAGATTTGATGTCGGGGGATTGTTGCAAAGTGTCACGTTCAAGATCCGCGCGGCCATCATAGGCGCCGGCGCCGGGACAGTGGCCCTCATCCTCGCCGGATTGGCGGGGCCACGCATGTTCGGGCGTGAGCAGACGATCGCCTATGTCCTGCTCTTCGCCATATTGTGCGGTATCTTGAGCTGGGCCTCTGCCAGACGCAGCATTGCAGCGATCGCGCCTTCGCTGGATCGCGTGACAGCCCGGCTGCGTGCTGCTGCCCATGGCGACCTTCAGACGCCGGTCGTCGCACAACTACGGCGCGATCTTCCCGACGTGGCGCTCGCGATGGACAGCCTGTTCAGCCAGGTGCGATCCAATCTCGAGAACATCCACGTGCTGGCGATGTTCGATCCGGTGACTGGACTGCCCAATCGCATGAGCTTTTGCCGCCAGGTGGAGCAGCTACTGGCGGAGAAGGGAGGCGACGATCCCGCCGCTCTGTTCTTCCTCGATCTTGACGGGTTCAAGGCCATCAACGACACGCTCGGGCATGCAGCGGGCGATCAGTTGCTGGCGCGTGTTGCCGGACGACTGCGCGACATAATGATGGCGCAGGTCGGGGCGGGCATGGGCGAAGCGGTGGTAGGCCGTCTGGCCGGGGATGAATTCACTTTGTTCTTCCCGGCCATGCCGAACCGCGCCGCGGCAGAGCGGATCGCTCGTGCTATTCAGTTCGCGTTCGGCGAGCGTTTCCAACTTGACGATCAGTCCCTGGATATTGGCGTCTCGATCGGGGTCGCATATTACCCGGAACATGGAAACACCCTGACAGCGCTGCTGCGCGCCGCGGACATCGCCATGTATCGGGCAAAGAATGATGGGCGTGGCCGTTTCGAGATTTTCTCGAATGCGTTGGCGCTGGAGGAAGCCGGCAAGGCAGACATGGAGCGTGACCTGCGCACGGCTCTCCAGCGCGGCGAATTCCTGTTGCAGTTCCAGCCCCAGGTGGATGTCGGGCAAGACCGGGCTATCGTTGCGGAGGCACTGGTGCGCTGGGCCCATCCGGAGCGCGATGTCGTGCTGCCCGGTACTTTCGTGCCCGCTGCGGAGGAGAACGGCGTCATCGTCGATCTTGGGGACTGGATCATGAACCAGGTCTGCGAGACGGCGACGCGATGGGCGCGGCAAGGACTGGATCAGCGGCTGGCGATCAATATCTCCACCCGCGAATTGTCGCAGCTCGATTTCTTCGACCGCCTGCGCGCTTCCATGGAGCGGCATGGGACGCCCGCAACGGCCATAGAACTTGAGATCACCGAATCGCTGGCAATGGAGATGGACGCGCGGCTGATCGAGCAACTGCGCAGTCTGCAAGGCATCGGCGTGCGCATCACCATCGATGATTTTGGCACGGGCTATTCCAATCTGACGCGACTACGCGACCTGCCAATCGACCGGGTGAAGATCGACCGCAGCCTCGTGCGCGACATCGTCACCTCCGCCGAAGCGCGTACCATCTGCAGCGCCATCATCGCGCTACTTCAGGGGCTGGGGCTGGATGTCGTGATCGAGGGCGTGGAAAGCCAGGGGCAACTCGACATATTGCGTGTGACCGGCTGCACCGTGTTCCAGGGGTTCCACCTTGCCTATCCCGCGAACGAGCTTAGCTATCTCGCTCGCTTCGGTGGCGGCTATGAGCCGGTGGCGCTGGAAGTCTGAGCCACGCGCATCAGGATTTCGGCGTAGATTTCCGTCAGCGTCGCCAGATCGGCGACTGCAACGGCCTCGTCCAGCTTGTGCATGGTGGCATTGCAAAGGCCGAATTCCACAACTGGACATAGCCGCGAAAGGAAACGGGCGTCGGACGTGCCGCCGGTTGTCGATAGCTCAGGCTCGATTCCGGTCGCCGCGTGAATGGCGTCGCGGATCAGCCCGGAGAATGCGCCCGGCGGCGTCAGGAAAGGTTCGCCGCTGATCTTGGCCTCCAGCATGCCGCCTTCGGCTTCCACAATGGCAGACATCCGCTCGACCAGGCTTGCCCCGCTGTGCCGGTCATTGAAGCGGATGGATATTCGCGCGCTCGCCTTGGCCGGGATGACGTTGGTCGCGGGGTTGCCCACGCCGATGTCGGTGATTTCGATATTGCTCGGCTGAAACCAGTCCGTGCCCTTGTCCAGCTCCACCGCTTCGATGGCGGAAAGAATGCGGACGAGGCGCGGGATCGGATTGTCGGCAAGATGTGGATAGGCCACATGCCCCTGCGCACCTTCGACCGTGATCCACATATTGACCGATCCGCGCCGACCGATCTTCATCATGTCGCCCAATCGGTTGACCGATGTCGGCTCGCCCACAAGGCACAGGTCGGGCTTCACGCCCTTCGCCGCCATCCGCTCCATTAGCGCCAGCGTACCGTGGACCGCCGGACCTTCCTCATCGCCGGTGATGATGAGGCTGATTGTGCCGGGCACATCCAATCGACGCGCCACTGCCGCCACGAAACAGGCAATCGACCCCTTCATGTCCACCGCGCCCCGTCCGTATAGCAGATCGCCGCGCACTTCCGGCTGGAACGGACCACTGGCCCAGCCATCGCCGGGTGGCACCACGTCCAGATGCCCGGCGAAGGCGAAATGAGAGCCGGGACCGTTTTCCCGCACTGCCAGCAGGTTCTCCACCGGGCCATCTGGCGCTTCGCCGCTGAGGAAGCGATCGATGGAGAAGCCGAGCGGCGCCAGCATCGCTTCAAGGCAATCGAACACTGCGCCGGTCGCTGGCGTTACCGAGGGGCAGGCGACCAGTCGTTCGGCAAGGGCCAGAGGTTCGTAAGCGGCACTGTTCAGGGTCATGCCGGTGCGTTAGCGAAGGTCGCGCCAGTTGACCAGCCGGAGCGTCCTTATGCCAAAGCTCGATCTAGACACGATTCCGCAGACAAATCGCACCGGATATCCGCCTGAATATGCAGGAGCGGTCGAAGGGCGTTTCGTCCGCCGCATCGCGCCGGCAACGGGCCTCAGCGACTTCGGAGCGAGCCATGTGACGCTGGAGCCGGGGGCATGGTCATCGCAGCGCCACTGGCACGTCAATGAGGACGAGATCGTCATCATGCTCTCGGGCGAGGCAGTGCTGATCGATGACAATGGACGTGCGGACATGCGCGCTGGCGACATGGCGGTGTTTCCAAAAGGCGACGGCAACGGGCATCATCTCGTCAATGAAAGTGACGCTCCCTGCGTCTTCGTCGCGGTGGGCCGACCCGCAGCGGGGGAATGCCATTACCCCGACATTGACATGCACATCTTCGACGACGGCAACACCTTTCGCCGCAAGGATGGATCAGAGTTCTAGGGTTCATCCCCCGGCATCGGCACCAGCTTGCCGGGGTTCATAATTCCCTTGGGATCGAACGCTGCCTTGATGGCGCGCAGTGCAGCGAGGCGGGCGGGGCTGGCAAGGCGCGCCAGTTCCGCGCGTTTCATCTGGCCGATGCCATGTTCGGCGGAGATCGACCCGCCGGAAGCCACCACCGCATCATGGACGAACGCGTTGATGGTCGCGCCTTCTGCGGCGATCCAGGCAGGCCCGTCGGTGGTCCCCTTCGGCGCGCGGACATGGAAGTGGACGTTACCGTCGCCCAGATGCCCGAATGACGAGGCCGTGGTGCCGGGGAACGCCTTTTCCGCCGCCGCCGCCGCTTCGATCATGAAGGCAGGCATCCGCGCCACCGGCACGCTGACGTCATATTGGAGGGCCGGACCCTGTGCGCGTTCGGCTTCGGAGAGCGATTCGCGGATACGCCAGAAGGCTTCGGCTTGTGCATCGCTGGCGGCGATGGTGGCGTCCTTGGCGATGCCTGCCTCCAGCGCTTCCGCCAGTGCGCCTTCCAGCCGTTCTCCGGCGCTCGGGCCTTCCACCTCTGCCAGATCGACTTCGATCAGCACATGCCAGGGTGTGCGGGTCTCGATGGGGCGTCGGGCGCCGGGGATGTGGGAGAGGACATGGCCCAGGCCATCGTCGGCAATCACCTCGAAGCCTTCCACAATATGCCCGAGTTTCGCCTCCAGCATACGCAGCAATGCCAGTGCATCCTGCGGGCTTTCCACACCAATCCAGCCCACGGCCCGATCGGCAACGGCGGGCACGAGCCGCAGGGAAGTCGCCGTGACGATCCCGATGGTTCCCTCCGCGCCGATCAGCAACTGCTTGAGATCATAGCCACGATTATCCTTCTTGAGCGCGGCGAGGCCATCGTAGATGCTGCCGTTCGGCAGGACCGCCTCGATCCCTTCCACAAGGGCGCGCATCGTGCCGTGCCGCAGCACCTGCGTACCTCCGGCGTTGGTGGAGACGAGGCCGCCCACGGTCGCGGAGCCCTTTGCTCCAAGGCTCAGCGGAAAGCGGCGGCCGATGTCATGCGCCGCCTCGTGCAGCACCGACAGGATCACGCCTGCTTCGCAGACTGCCAGATTGTCCTCGGCCGAAATGCTGCGAATCGCGTTCATCCGCCGTAGCGATAGGATGAGCGCGCTGCCATCGAGCGGCGGAGTCGCACCCCCTACCATCGACGTGTTCCCGCCCTGCGGCACCAACGCCACACCATGCTCGGCAGCAAGCGCGATGCAAGCGGCGACCTCCTGCGTATTGGCGGGCGACAGGATTGCAGCCGCATTGCCGTGATAGCGTCCGCGCCAGTCAGTCAGCCATGGTGCAATATCCTCCGGGGCGTCAGTATACCCCTTGGGACCGAGAAGGGCGGAAAAGCGTTGCAGGATGTGGGGCAGGATCATGGCGGTCTTATGCTCTGGAATTCATCGACTGTTCAACCACTGGTGGCTAGGGCATCAGAGTATCCAGGGGGTCTATCTTTGTTTCCATCCGCCATTGCCTTGCTGCTTGTCCCGATGGCTGGTGCCGCGCCTGTCGAACTGGCGCAAGTGACGATCGAGCAGCGCGTGATCATTCGCGTGCCGGTTGTGCGTCAACCGCGTTCCGGTCGCCCTGTGCCTCCACCCCGGCCACAGGAATGGGACGAGAAGAAGGGCCCGCGCTGCGTCGCGATCCGCTCTATCGCATCTGCGGCTTTGGGAGATCGCAACAGCGTCGACCTGATATTGTCGAATAACCAGCGTTACCGGGCGCGGTTGGCAAGAAGGTGCCGGTCCGCCGATTTCTATTCCGGTTTTTATATCGAGCCGAGCGACGACGGCTCGCTGTGCGCAGGCCGCGACGCCATTCAGGCGCGCAGCGGGCCGTCCTGCGAAGTCGACAGTTTCAAGCGGCTTGTCCCCGAACGATAGCCTGCGCACCCGGATTTTCTTGACAATCGGCCCGTATTTCCGCAAGGGCCAGCCAGCTTTTACCGGGCTCGCCCAGTCGCGTGCCCCCTCGTTCCGGACATATGAATGAATTTTGCCGATCTCGGCCTATCCGATGAATTGTTAAGGGCGGTCACAGAGGCCGGCTACGACACCCCGACGCCTATTCAGGCGCAGGCAATCCCTTCCGTGCTGATGATGAAGGACATCATCGGCATTGCCCAGACCGGCACCGGCAAGACCGCAAGCTTCGTGCTGCCGATGATCGACATTCTCGCCCATGGCCGCAGCAGGGCGCGGATGCCGCGCTCGCTGATCCTGGAGCCGACCCGCGAACTGGCGGCGCAAGTAGCCGAGAACTTCGAGAAATACGGGAAATATCACAAGCTTTCGATGGCGTTGCTGATCGGCGGCGTCTCGATGGGCGATCAACTCGCGGCGCTGGAAAAGGGCGTGGACGTGTTGATCGCGACTCCGGGGCGCCTGATGGACCTGTTCGGACGCGGCAAGATCATGCTGAACGGCTGCTCGCTGCTCGTGATCGACGAAGCCGACCGGATGCTCGACATGGGGTTTATCCCCGATATCGAGGAAATCTGCACGAAGCTGCCTGCGCAGCGCCAGACGCTGCTGTTTTCCGCGACGATGCCGCCCGTCATCAAGAAGCTGGCGGACAAGTTTCTCTCGAGCCCGAAATCGATCGAAGTTGCCCGCCCGGCGTCCGCCAGCATCAACATCACGCAATGGCTGGTGCCCGTCGAATCACGAAAGAAGCGCGATGTCATCAGCCATATGCTGAAGGCAGAGGACGTGACCAATGCGATCATCTTCTGCAATCGCAAGACCACCGTGCGCGACCTCAACAAGACGTTGCAGCGTAGCGGCGTTCGTTCCGGCGAAATCCACGGTGACATGGACCAGGGATCGCGCATCGCCGAACTCGACCGCTTCAAGCGCGGCGATGTGAACGTTCTCGTCGCGTCCGACGTTGCCGCGCGTGGCCTGGACATCAAGGGCGTCAGCCACGTGTTTAACTATGACGCGCCTTGGCATCCGGACGATTATGTTCACCGCATCGGACGTACGGGCCGGGCGGGGGCGACCGGCGTTGCCTATACCTTCGTTACGCCGGAAGACGCCGAGGCGCTGGACAATATCCAGAAGCTGATCGGCACGAAGATACCGCACTTCGGCGGGGGCAAAACTGTGGCAGATGCGGTGCCCATCGAAAGCGATGATGCGCCTGCACCCGCCAAGCGCCGGGGGCGCAAGCCTGCCGCCAAGGCAGCAAAACCTGCGGCTGAGCCCCAAGTTCAACCTGCTGCAGAAGCCGAGCCTGAGGCAGCGGATGCCGCGCCACCATCCGATCGTCAGTCCGCCCCGCGCAGGCCATCCCGTCCCTCACAAGATCGCGCCGCCGCCCCGCCGCGCCGTCGTGAGAACTCGCAGGACGATGGCCCCGACGAGGGCTGGAATGGCCCAATGCCGGACTTCCTTTCTTTCGGTTTCAACAGCAGTCCCGCCTGATCAATTCGCTGCTGCGGACGTCTAAATGGCATTGCATGGGCGAGGTGCCTCGCTTATAGGCGGGCGCCTTGGGGCCGTAGCTCAGTTGGGAGAGCGCGTCGTTCGCAATGACGAGGTCAGCGGTTCGATCCCGCTCGGCTCCACCAGTATCCGGAGCGTTTTGCCGGCGCCCGCGGCGGTTCTGTGGCCTGATTCCAGTTCTCTCGAGATTAAAACGCCCCCACGATCCTGAGGGTCAGCAAGAGCGAGCCTTCACATCCGTCGAGGAGGAAGGTGCCGGAACCAAGGCTATCTCCGCCGCACCGGCCCTGGTCTGTCTTATCGAGGCGCCATGCGAATTGCGCCGTCAAGGCGAATGACCTCGCCATTCAGCATGGGATTGTCGATGATGCTCGCAACCAGTTGGGCGTACTCTTCGGGCTTTCCAAGGCGGCTGGGATGAGGAACCTGGGTACCTAGGCTGTCCTGCGCTGCCTGCGGCAAACCCATCAACATGGGCGTCATGAAGATACCGGGTGCTATCGTCATGACTCGGATTTTATGTTGAGCCAGATCGCGCGCCACGGGCAGCGTCATGCCGGCAACGCCCGCTTTGGACGACGCGTAGGCCGCTTGTCCGATCTGGCCGTCATACGCCGCGACTGAAGCGGTATTGATGATCACGCCGCGTTCCTCGCCAACTGGATCGGCTGCTGCCAGCTTTGCAGCGAACTTGCTGACGACGATGAATGTTCCGATGAGGTTGATTTCGATGGCTTTGCGGAAGGCTTCAATCGGGTGCGGCGCATTTTCGCGGCCCACTGTCTTGATGGCTGGGGCAATGCCAGCGCAGTTCACGACCACTCGGGCAACGCCATGGGTTTCCTCCGCCTTTTCGATGCCTTCAATCACGCTGGCTTCGTCTGTGACATCGACCTTGCAGAATAGCCCGCCGATTTCCTGCGCGGCAGCCCTGCCGGCTTCTTCGTTCAGATCGAAGATCGCCACTCTTGCGCCGCGGCTGGCCAGCATCTTCGCCGTCGCTCCACCCAGGCCGGATGCGCCTCCGGTGACGATCGCGCCAATACCCTGCAGTTCCATTCCATCTATCCTTTATGGGCGTCAGACGAGTTCGACAGCCATGGCCGTGGCTTCACCGCCGCCGATGCACAGACTGGCCACGCCTCGCTTGAGTCCACGATTTTCCAACGCGCCGAGCAGCGTCGCAATAATGCGTGTACCCGAAGCGCCGATCGGATGCCCAAGCGCGGTAGCGCCGCCGTTGACGTTCAATTTGTCTTCCGGGATATTCAGCTCTCTCGCAGCTATCATGGCGACGACCGCAAAGGCTTCGTTGACTTCAAACAGGTCTACATCGGCGATGTCCCAGCCCGCTCTGGCGAGCAGCTTCCTGATAGCCGGAACGGGCGCAGTCGCGAACTTGGCGGGTTCATGGGCATGAGCGGCGGTAGCGACCACCTTCGCCACGATCTTCAATCCGAGCCTGTCAGCGACGCTTTGACGCGTCATTACGAGCGCCGCCGCGCCATCGGAAATCGATGATGCGTTGGCGGCGGTGATCGTCCCGTCCTTCACGAACGCGGGCTTGAGCGATGGGATCTTTTCGGGCTTCGCCTTGCCGGGCTGTTCGTCGGTTTCGACCAGAACGTCGCCGCCCCGGCTGTTCACGGTGACGGAAGTGATCTCCCTGTTGAAAGCGCCATCTCCGATGGCGGCGTTCGCCCTGCTCAGCGAACGGATCGCGTAATCGTCCTGCTGACTGCGCGTGAATTGATAGTCGCGTGCCGTCTCTTCAGCGAAGACGCCCATCGCCTTGCCGGGTTCGTAGGCGTCTTCCAGCCCGTCCATCATCATCGTGTCGATGATGCGATCGTGGCCGATCCGGGCGCCGGAACGATGCTTGGGCAGCGCGTAAGGCGCGTTGGTCATGCTTTCCATGCCGCCTGCAATGGCGACATCGATCGATCCCGCCGCCAGCGCGTCGTAGGCCATGATCGCTGCCTGCATACCCGATCCGCACATCTTGTTCACGGTCGTCGCTTCCACCGATTGCGGAAGGCCGGCACCGAGCGCAGCCTGGCGGGCAGGCGCCTGCCCAAGCCCCGCAGACAAGACGCAACCCATATAGATGCGCTCTATGAGATCTGGAGAAACGCCTGAGCGTTCGACGGCCGCCCGGACCGCAGTTGCACCGAGGTCGGTTGCCTTGACGCCGGAGAGGGCGCCCTGGAATCCGCCCATAGGTGTGCGCGCATAACTTGCGATGACTACTGGATCATTGGGCATGGCGGGTTCCTAAATATGCAAGCGACGAAAGAGGCATCTCACCGGCAAATGCACCGGGTTCAGCAAAACTCATCTCATTCATCTACTGACGAGTATATTGCCTTCCAGTGAGTTTCCTGTCAATAAGTAGGAACGACGAGGACTTGCTTTGAATCATCCGCAACCGCCATTTCGCACCTCGCAGCAAAAGCAGGAAGATCGCGCTGCCAAGCGCCACGCCGTGTTGAGAGCCGCCGTGCAGATGTTCAACGAACGCGGCTTCCATGCCACTTCGCTGGATGATGTGGCGGCGGCGCTGGGTATCTCCAAGCCGACGATTTATCACTATCTGGGGAACAAGGATCAGGTCCTGCTGGAGTGCGTGACGATTGGTCTTCAGCAATTGCTCGAAGCCGCCGCAGCCGCACGCGAGCAGCCGGGCAGCGGCGCAGACAGGCTGCGGAGCTTCCTCCGACGCTATGGCGAAGTCACGATGGACGACTTTGGCCGCTGCATTGTCCGAACGAGTGAAGAGGCTTTGTCGCCTGAGAGTGTCCGCAGGTTTCGCGCTTTGAAAAGAGAGATCGACGATGCCATGCGTTCGCTCATCGAGGAGGGGATTGCAGACGGTTCCGTTTCGCCCTGTGATCCCAAGCTGCTGGCTTTTACCCTTGCGGGCGCTCTTAACTGGCCCGCGCGGTGGCATGACCCGTCAGGCCCGCAAAGCGCACAGGAGATCGCCAGTTGCCTGGTATCCATCCTTTCCTCCGGTTTTACGCCCCGCAAGGACGCTTAGCCGTCGCGGCTATCTTCGGGTCGCAGTATACCAGGACACGCCGACCTGATTGCGCGCGATCGGCTGAAGGTCAGACGGGGCTCCGGCGTCCACAATCCCGTTCGATGAATATAGCAGGCCATTTGCGGCACGGCTGAGAGCGATGGGTTTCACATCGGCCGCGGGGGTGGGAAGGCCCGCGGCGGGCGTGTTCACTATGTTGCGGGCGAAGTCCACGCCCGCTGTGTCCGTGGTCACCTTGAACGGGCTCACATCACCTGTACCTGTCACCAGGTTGCCGGTGAAGCGCGTGCGCACGGGCGGCGCGGAAAGCTTCGAGCTTGCGCCTGCTCCAATCGCAATCTCGGTGGCATCGATGACGCTGTTACGTTCGATCAGGGTGTCAGCCACCTGTCCATATCCGTTCAACGGAGCGTCCCGCGCGCCATTCATGATCGAGATGGCAGCATAATAGCCGCTGCCCGTAACGCCCTCGATATAGTTGTCTCGCACGGTTTGTTGCGCGTTGATAATCCGGATGCCGCCGGTGTCTGGTTTGCTCTTGCCCAGTATGACGTTCCGCTCGACCAGATTGCCGCTCCCATGGCGGAGCACGATTGATCCTTGGGAGGCGATTATCACGTTCCCACGGACGACATTTCCGCCGGACTTGATCGATATGATCTCGGCCTCGCCGTCGCATTCTTCGAAGTAATTATCTTCGATGATCGTCTTCGACGCCGAGCCGGATAGCTCACTCGTCCCGACGCGGATGGTTTCGCCCCCATTCTTGCCCAGCGGCGGTCTATGGCCAAAATAATTGTGGTCGATCCGATGACGATCCTCCGGCGATCTGGGATCGTCGCGGATCACGGCCAGCGTAACGCCCCGGCTGCGTTTGCCCAGGATATGGGAGTGGTCCACGCGGTTGTCATGGCCATAGATCGCAATCCAGTTCTCTCCCTGTTCAGGATCAGGCTGGCTGAAGTCGTCGATCACGATCTCCGTGATACGAGAGTAGGAGGCGAGCGCCCCCTGCTTCTTGCGAAACGAGATCACGTCCGCGTCGGCGCTATATCCATCTCGGAAGACCAGTCCCGAAACGATCAGATGCTCGCCGGCCAGTCGCAGATTGGATCGCCCCGTTATTGCAACGGCTCCCTTTGTCTGCGCGCGTAAGGTTATGGGATTGCTGGCCGTCCCATGCGCCTCAAAGACGATCTCGAAATTCTTCCATTCCCCATTGGCAAGGGTTACCACATCGCCCGGAATCAGCGTTGGGACGACGCGATCATACTCAGCGATACTGCGCACCAGATAATCGTGGGAGGTGCCTGGACTTGCACAGCCAGTCAGCGCCAGTGTGCAGACGATCCTGAAGGCCGAGAGGCGCAGGCGACTCACGCCGAGCAATCGGATACGCGTTTGCGGGAATTTGCGTTTTCTCACACGCGCTCCCTATCATCTACTCCAGGAGCGTACTAGTCGGTTTGTTCGAGCAATGTCCTTTGCGACCAATCCATCCGCGGAGCTTCAGGTGGAAGCATCTCCCGGAAGCGATCATGTTGTGGTACCCAAGCCCAATCCCGCTCAGCGCCATGTTGCCCCACTTCATAATCAGGAACTCGCATGACGATTGACCTGCCTCGTATTCGGTCTGCACTTTATCTTCCCGCATCCAATCCAAGAGGCCTGACAAAGGCCCGAACTTTGCCAGTGGACATGCTCATCCTGGACCTGGAAGATGCCGTCAGGCACGAGGATAAGGAGGCGGCGCGTAAGGCCGCTGTCTCGGCCGTGGCGGAGGGCTTTGGCGACAAGATAGTGTCGATTCGAGTGAATGCTTTGGGAACGCCCTGGCACGATGACGATGTCGCGGCCGTAAGGCATGCTCAGGTGCCGCTGGCCGTCCTTCCAAAGGCGACCACGGCAGATGCGACGTCGAAAGTCATTGAGGCCCTTGGCAAGCCCGTTTTTGCGATGATCGAAACCATTCCGGGCATCCGTCAGGCCCTGGAAATTGCGGCCGTACCGGGCGTAGCTGGCCTGATCGCGGGTACGAACGACATTGCGGTCGAGCTGAAATTGCCAGCCGATGCTGACCGGCGGGGCCTTACTCTTGCTCTCCAGACCATCGTACTGGCCGCAAGGTCATCAGGCGCAATTGTCCTGGACGGCGTCTACAATCGCCTCGATGATCCTGACGGCCTTTGGGAAGAGGCGAGGGAAGGGCGCGCCATGGGTTTCGACGGGAAGACGCTGATCCATCCCAACCAGATTGAGCCGACGAATAGAGCTTTCGCTCCGGATGCGGCCGAAATCGAGTATGCGCGGGCAATGGTGGAAGCAGCGACGGGGGGAGCGGAGCGCTTTAGAGGCCGGATGGTAGAGACGATGCATGTCGCTGCAGCGCGTCGATTGCTCCAGGAGGTGGAGCAGCGGAAATAGGCAATTCGCTGGAGCGGGTAGCGGGGATCGAACCCGCATCACAAGCTTGGAAGGCTAGTGCTCTACCATTGAGCTATACCCGCTTTTCGACAATCCGGTTGCGGTAAGCATCCTGCTTTCAGGCTGCTGCAGCACGTCGCGAAGCAGGGGACGCATTGCCATCAACAACGGTGCGTCGTCAACACCGTCTTTCTCGATTTTGCGCATGCCTTCGGAGAGTGTTCGCCAGACCGCATGATGCCCTGTTCGAGTGCTTGCGCTGGACGAAGCGAGCGGTTGTCGGTTACGGAGCCCAACTTCTTCCCACATGATTCAAAGTATCTTCGATGACCCGCACCCTGATTTCCTCCGGCTCTCCCTTCGAAACCCAGGTGGGCTATTCGCGGGCGGTGGTTCAGGGCGACTGGTGTTTTGTGGCAGGCACGACCGGCTACGACCCGGACACCAAGGCGATGCCTGACGATGTCACGGATCAGGCGCGTAATGCGCTGGCCGTCATCGGCAAAGCGCTTGCGGAAGGCGGATTTAGATTTGAGGAGGTAGTCCGCGCGACCTACTACATCAGCGATGCCGCATATTGGGACGTGATCGGCCCGGTGCTGGGCAAGGTGTTTGGCGAAATCCGGCCAGCGGCAACCTGCATCGTCTGCGGGTTGGTGAAGCCTGAGATGAAGATCGAGATCGAAGTGACGGCGCTGCGAGCTTCGGTATGACCGTTCAGCCGCGGCGCATCGTCTCGCTGCTGCCGAGCGCGACCGAAATTGCGGTGTCGCTTGGCTTTGGCGGCGAGTTGGTCGGGCGAAGCCACGAATGCGACTGGCCAGCCAGCGTCGAAGCCTTGCCGCCGATCACGGCATCGAAGCTGGCCAAGGGATTGAAGTCGGGCGAGATCGAGTTGCGGGTGCAGGAGATCGTGGCGTCCGGACTTTCGGTCTATGAAGTGGACGGTCAAAGGCTACGCGATCTGGAACCGGATGTGATCCTCACCCAGACCCAGTGCGCCGTGTGTGCCGTCACACCGGCCGATCTGGAAGAGGCGATTGCGGCGTGGACTGGCAAGGCGCCGGTGCTGATCAGCCTCGCGCCCGATGATCTGGCGGATGTCTGGGGGGATTTTGCGCGTGTCGGAGCCGCCTTGAATGCGGAGGATCGTGCGGGCGAGGTGGTGGCCGAGCTGAAAGCCAGGATGGCCGCGATCGGCGCCGCCGTAGCCGACCGACCTAAGCCGCGTGTAGCTGCGATCGAGTGGCTCGACCCGCTCATGGTCGCCGGAAATTGGGTGCCCGAATTGATTGAGGCCGCAGGAGGAGAGAGCGTGCTTGCGACGCCGGGACAGCATTCGCCATGGATCGAATGGGAGCAACTGTCGGCAGCGGACCCGGACCGCATCGTGCTTATGCCGTGCGGTTTCCGGATCGAGCAGGCGCTGGCGGAACTGCCCGCGCTGGCTGCCGACCCGCGCTGGCAGTCCTTGCGCGCCGTGAGGGACGGGCAGGTCTATGCGACGGACGGGCAGTATTTCTTCAATCGGCCGGGGCCGCGGCTGGTCGAGTCAGCGGAGATCCTGGCGGAGATATGCCATCGCGACGCCGTATCCTACGGCCATGAAGGTGCGGCCTGGGTGCGGGTGGCATCGTAAGCATGGTATTTACAGGGGCTTGCACATGACGATCACAATGTACGGCATCAAGAACTGCGACACGATCAAGAAAGCGCGCACGTGGCTGGAAGGGCAGGGAATCGCCTACACGTTCCATGATTACAAGGCGTTGGGAATAGATGCTGAGACTCTGAAGGGATGGGTAGAGGAGCAGGGTTGGGAGGTTGTCCTGAACCGTGCGGGCACCACTTTTCGCGCACTGCCAGATGCGGACAAGCAGGGGATCGACGCGGACAAGGCCGTTTCGCTGATGGTCGCGAACCCTTCCATGATAAAACGTCCGGTACTGGATCTGGGGAGCAAACGCCTGGTAGGCTTCAAGCCGGATGCTTACGCAGCGGCCTTCGCCTGAGCGTCATATCCTTGTCTCATGCCGGCGTTACGGCAAGATGATGCTTAAAAGCCTGTTTGCAGCGACGCTGCTCGCCGTTATCCCTTCGCTTGCCATGGCAGAGCCGATCATCATTGCGCATCGGGGCGCGAGTGGAGAGCGGCCCGAGCATACGCTTGCCGCCTATGAGCGCGCGATCGATCAGGGCGCGGACTATATCGAACCCGATCTGGTGCTTACCAAAGACGGCGTGCTGGTCGTCCGGCACGAAAATGAGATCGGCGGGACCACCGACGTAGCCTCGCATCCCGAATTCGCCGACCGGAAGGCGACCAAGACGATTGACGGCATGAATCTGACCGGCTGGTTCACCGAAGACTTCACGCTCGCGGAACTGCGCACGCTTAGGGCACGGGAGCGGCTGCCGGAGGTGCGAACTGCCAACCGCCGCTTCGACGGGCTGTATCAGGTGCCGACGTTCGAGGAAGTGCTGAAGCTGATCGAGGCAAAGGATGCGGAGTTGCGGCGGCGCATCGGCATATATCCCGAAACCAAGCATCCGACATATTTCGCGTCCATCGGCCTCCCTCATGAAGCAGCATTGCTGGGGCTGTTGGAAAAATATGGCTACACGGGCGCTGACGATCCGGCTTTCATCCAGTCGTTCGAAGTCGGCAACCTCAAGGCGCTGCGCAGCAAGACCCGGCTGCGGCTCGTGCAACTGGTCGATGCACAGGGAGGCCCGGCCGATCAGGCCGGCATCAGCTACAGCGACATGCTCACTGCGCAAGGTATGCGGCAGGTCGCTACCTATGCTGATGCCCTCGGCGCCAATGGCTCCCTGATCATAGGGCCTGATGGCGCAGATACGGGCTTCGTGGCCCGCGCGCATGAGGCAGGACTGGAGGTTCACATGTGGACCTTGCGTGCAGAAAACATGTTCCTGCCAGCCGCTTTCAGGCGCGGGGATGATCCCGCAGCGCATGGAGACTTCGCTGCTGCAGTGAAGGCGCTTGTCGCTACGAAGCTTGATGGCTTCTTCACCGACTTCCCTGGACAAGCGCGAGCAGCAGCAGGCCACTGACAGGAAATCCGGCTATCTCTTCCATAGCGCTTGAAATTCGTCCGCTATGGGTGAATTGAAGAGAAATGCTGTCTCAGAAGACCCGCTACGCCATTCGCGCGCTTCAGCACCTTGCCGATAATTACGGTCAGGGCCCGGTGCCGCTGACCGACATTGCGGAAACCCAGAATATACCGGCGAAGTTTCTGACGGTGATCTTGTCGGAACTATCGCGAGAGGGGCTAGTGGCGACCCAGCGCGGTCGGGACGGAGGCTACTGGCTGGCCCTGTCGCCCATCGACATCAGCTATGGCGACATCGTGCGACTGACGAGAGGATCGTTGGCGCTCACCCCATGCGCGAGTCGGTTCGCGCATGAGCAGTGTACGAATTGCCTGCCGGAGTCGGAATGTAGATTGCATCGCCTCATGCTTCTCGTGCGCGACGAAACCGCGCGTGTGCTGGACGGAATCAGCCTCGCGGAGCCGGTGCCGCTCGAAGCTTGAAGGCGCCGGGCAGGACGGCCTGGAGATGTGCTTCGGCTCCAAATTTGCTGAGACTTAAGCTGACATTCAGACTGCCCAGATTTTGCCACATTTGATCGCTGCGCTATTGTCTACCGCGATAATAGAATTATGTATTCAGTACCACGTCAAGTGTCAGGAGCAGAGTGATGGAAAGGTTCGGACAGTCGGGATGCGCGCAGCAGCCAGTCGTGTTGACTGTGCCCGGCCTTAACAATAGTGGCTCCGGCCATTGGCAGACAGTCTGGGAACAAACCCGCGGCGATTGTCATCGCGTGGACCTTGGAAGCTGGGCGAGTCCTGCCCGCAATGCCTGGGTGAACCGGCTGGATGCCGCGATCCGGGAGACTGCCCATTCGCACGGCGCACCGATCATCCTTGCCGCCCACAGCCTTGGATGTCTGGCGGTCGCGTGGTGGGGGGCGTTGCAAAATCAGCCTTATGGTTGGCCCGTGGCGGGTGCATTGCTCGTCGCTCCGCCCGATTGCGACCGCATGGAAACGCCGGAAACGATCGGCGGCTTCGGGCCCGTGCCGCGGGGATCGTTACCCTTCCCGTCCATCTTGGTCGCAAGCCGCAATGACCCCTATATCTTCTTCGAACGTGCGCACAGCATCGGCAAGAACTGGGGCAGTACCATCGTGGACGCCGGTCACAGCGGCCACATCAACGCGGAAAGTGGACTGGGCGACTGGCGGTTCGGGCAATCCTTGCTGGATCGGTTGATCACCATAGCCGACGCCCAGATCCCTGGGCAGCAGGCGCGCCCCTTTCCCCTCGGTGCTCGAGAAGGGGCAAGGGAGTTGCCTCAGGCAATATAGGGTAGCAAGTTTATCTTCCACCTGCCGCAGCTTTGCTTTTTTGTCTATTTCAAAGGTTGAGATATGAGGGGCCGCAAGAGGGAACCGATGAGTAACAACGAACCTGAACGCTTTGCCAGCCATGCGCATTTGGCCTCCGCGCCTGTCCGTATCGACATAGAGCGGAGCGTCGCTGCGGTACGATCGGCCCTGGAGGCGCTGCGCTTCGGGTCCGTCACACTGATCATTCACGATTCCCGGGTCGTACAACTCGACGTTACTGAAAAGACGCGCTTCTCGACTTAGTTCTACTGCTTCTGGTTTCTACCGGACTTCCGGAGAGCCCATCATCCATCCGACAACGGAATATATAAGGGGGTTTCAATGACCGTGCGTTTCTTGTTGCTCGCCACTGCGGCGAGCGCATCTCTGATTGCGCCTGGCGTTCATGCGCAGGAGCAAGGTGCGCCTGTCGCTCCAGCTGAGGTGGAAGCAGCACCCACCACGACCAATGCGATCATCGTCACGGCCCGCCGCCGTGCAGAGAGCGCGCAGGACGTGCCGCTGGCCATCGCCGTGCTGGACGCAAAGACGCTCGAATCCTCCGGAACATTCAACGTCGGGCGGCTGACCCAGCTTCAGCCATCGATTCAATTCTATTCGAGCAATCCGCGCAACTCCGCCGCCAACATCCGCGGTCTGGGCGCTCCGTTCGGCCTCACCAACGACGGCATCGAGCAGGGCGTCGGCATTTATGTCGATCAGGTCTATTATGCGCGCAGCGCTTCCTCGACCTTCGATTTCCTGGACGTCGAGCAGATCGAAATTCTGCGGGGTCCGCAGGGCACGCTCTACGGCAAGAACACGACTGCGGGCGCCATCAACATCACGAGTCGCAAACCGAGCTTCACGCCGGAAGGGCGAGCCGAACTGACGGTGGGCAATCTTGGTCTCGTGCAGGGTAAGGCGTCCATTTCCGGCCCGATCATCGACGACAAGCTGGCGGTTCGCCTGGGCACGTCCGTAACCAAGCGCAAGGGCGCGATTCATAACGTGGCGTCGGGCCAGGACATCAACGATCAGGACAATCTGGGCTTCAAGGCGCAGTTTCTCCTGCGCGCGACGGACAATCTGAACCTCACGCTTTCCGGGGATTACAGCCGTCAACGGCCCAATGGTTATGGCCAATATTATGTGCGCGTCGGGTCGACTCAGCGCGCACCGGGCCGGCAATATGCTGCTCTGGCCGCTGCGTCGGGCAATTATCAGCCGCCAAGCCTCGATCCGTTTGACCGCGTGACCGATCTGGACTCGGACCTGGACGCCAAGCAGGACTTCGGCGGCGTGTCGCTGCTCGCTGAATGGGACATCGGGCCAGGCACGCTGACATCCGTTTCCGCCTGGCGGAAATGGAAGTGGGGGCCAGCCAACGACCGTGACTTCATCGGCCTGCCGATCACCACTGTCTCGCAGAACCCCTCGCAACAGGAGCAGTGGAGTCAGGAGTTGCGTTACGCATCGTCCGGCAAAAATGCCATCGACTATGTGTTCGGGCTCTACGCCTTCCATCAGACCGTGGATACACAGGGCCTTCAGGTGCAGGGGCCGCTGGCGAGCCGTTGGCTCTTGTCGGGAACGACCAGAAATGCTCAAGGACAAAACATTCCAAATCAGGACGTGCCGGAAATTCTTAACGGCCTGCGCTCTGAGAATGACATCGGCCTCAAAAACACCAGTCTTGCCGCTTTTGGTCAGCTAACTTGGCGCGTTACTGACGCATTGCGTATTCAGCCGGGCATCCGGCTGAACTACGATAAGAAAGAAGGCAAGTATATTGCCGCGGTGTTCGACGGACAGGGCAATCCGGTTCCGGCAACGGGTGGTACTGCCTATAATGCCCTTCAGCGCGGCGTGCTGGCTCCGCAGAGCTACAGTCCTAAGTTCAGCGACTGGAATTTGTCATACGACCTTACCTTATCCTATGACATCGCTCGCGATATACTTGCCTACGCAACCTATGCCCGCAGCTTCAAGTCCGGCGGTATCAACTTATCGGGTCTGCCGCTCGATACCAGCGCGACCGGAAACAATCGGCCGATTACCGAAGTTGCGACGATCAAGCCCGAAAAGGTCAATCACTTCGAAGTGGGCTTGAAGACGCAGTTCCTCGACCATCGCGCCACATTGAACCTTGCGGGCTTCTGGACGGAGATCAAGGATTACCAGGCCACGGTGACCAACAACCAGCCGGGCCTCATCCGTGGATATCTCGCGAACGCCGAGAAGATCCGCGTCCGGGGCATCGAGGCCGATTTCAGCTTCCGCCCGAGCGATCGTTTCACCCTGTATACAAATGGCGCGTTCACCGATCACGAATATGTGAGCTTCCCCAACGCGCCTTGCCCGCCTGAGCTGGCGGGCGGCACCACGGGCACGCCGATCGGCGCTCCGGGGGTTCCGAACACGAATAGCCCTGCCACGTGCAATATCTCGGGCCAATGGCTTCCGGGCATCTCGAAGTGGGCATTTGCCTATGGGGCGGAATATAACGTTCCGGCCAAGCTGCTGGGTGAGCAGGGCGAAGTCTATCTGGCGTTCGACGGCAGCTACCGCTCGAAATTCTCGTCCAATCCTTCGCGGTCGATCTACAATGACGTCAGCGGCTATTCGCTTGCCAACTTCCGCCTGGGTTTCCGCACAAGCGACAAGTGGGACCTTTCCGGGTGGGTCCGCAATGCCTTTGACGAAGAGTATTTCGAACTGCTGCAGAACCAGTCGGGCAGCACCGGGCTAGTCGTTGGGCAACCAGCAGACCCGCGGACCTATGGCGTAACGTTGCGCGCCAGCTTCTGATCGAGCCAGGCGGGGAGGGCTGACGCCTTTCCCGCCCGCAGCGACCGGGGCTGATCCTTACCCGATTTGCGCACGGATCGCGGGTAAGGTAGAGCGCTGCCATGTCCACTACCTTCACTCTCGATACTTCGACCAGCCGCGCCAATCCGACGCCGGCGCCGATGAAGCGGCTTACGGTGCCCGCGATCCGCGCGCGCAAGACGGAGGGGGTCACCGCTGAGCCTATCGTGATGCTCACGGCCTATACGGCCCGCATGGCGCAGCTGCTCGATCCGCATTGCGATTTGTTGCTTGTCGGAGACTCGCTGGGGCAGGTCGTTTATGGTCTGCCGTCCACTGTTCCGGTCAGCCTGGATATGATGTGCGCGCATGGCGCCGCGGTCGTGCGGGGCAGCTATCATGCGGTAGTGATTGTCGACATGCCGTTCGGCAGCTACGAAGCCTCCCCCGCTCAGGCGTTCGAAAGCGCCGCGCGTGTTCTGAAGGAAACCGGAGCGGCAGGCGTAAAGCTGGAAGGCGGCGAAGCGATGGCCGAAACGATCGCGTTCCTCTCGGCGCGCGGGATTCCGGTGTGCGGCCATGTCGGCCTGACGCCGCAGGCCGTCAACGTCCTCGGCGGTTATGGGGCGCGCGGCCGAAGCGAAGCGGAAGCGGCCAAGATTCTGCACGACGCAAAGGCAGTAGCGGAGGCCGGGGCTTTCGCGATCGTGGTCGAAGGCGTGCTGGAGGAGATTGCCGACGCGATCACTGCGGCGGTTCCTTGTCCTACCATCGGTATCGGTGCGTCGGCACGTTGCGACGGTCAGGTGCTGGTGTCGGAGGACATGCTCGGCATGTTCGATCGCGTTCCCCGGTTCGTGAAGCGCTACGAAGCGATTGCCGAGGTTATTTCTGGCGCAGCGGCACGCTATGCCAGCGACGTGCGGGACCGGAGCTTTCCCACGGACGAGCAGGTGTACCGCCCGAAAAAGTAAGTTGCGCAAGGACGGCGGATCGCTAAGGTCCGCGGCCAATTCCCCCTGTATTGCTGTAGTAGCGGAGAGTAATGTTGGCCCTGACGCCACAATCGAATGAAGCCTTTTTGCGTGAAGTGGATGATGCCGTCAGGCAGGACCGCATGCTGGGGTTCTGGCAGAATTATGGCCGCTGGCTGATTGGTGTGATTGTCGTGGGACTGATCGCCTTCGCCGGCTGGCTATACTGGGAGCATCACAGTACGCGCAAATCCGGCGAGACGGCCGAAGAGATGGCGAAGATGCTGGACGTGATCGCGGGCGGGGGAACGCCTGACGCTGCCAAGCTGGAAGCGCTGAGCAAGGCGGATCAACCCGGTTATCGCGCTGCGGCACGGCTTGCAAAGGCTGCGGTTGCGGTCGGCAAGGGCGATCAGGCAGGCGCATTGGCCATCTACAAGAGCCTTGCCGCCGACACGAGTCTGGACCAGCCTTATCGTGATCTGGCGCTGGTGCGCCAGACCAGCATCGAGTTCGACAAGATGAAGCCTGCAGACATCGTCGCGCGGTTGAAGCCGATTGCAGTGGCCGGCGACCCGTGGTTCGGCAGCGCAGGCGAGATGACGGCGATTGCCTACATGAAGATGGGGAAGCCCGATCTTGCCGGGCCGATCTTTGCGGCTATGGCAAAGGACACGGCAGTGCCGGAGACTATCCGTTCACGCGCGCGACAGATGGCAGGGTTATTGGGGATCGACGCGGTTGACGCGACGGAAAAAGAGGATAGCGGCAACAATGCGCAATAAGTTGATCCGGAGCGGTGCTCTGCTGGCGGGCATCGCATTGCTTGGTGGTTGTGGCGTAATCGGCGGCAAGAAGGGCGGTCCGAAGACGCCTGTGGTCGGCAAGCGGACATCGATCCTCACCACCGAACAGGGGGTAGAGGTCGATCCGACGCTTGCCGATGTCGCAGTGGCCCTGCCCGAAACTTACGTCAACACCGAGTGGAGCCAACCGGGCGGTAGTCCGACGAAGGCGATGGGCAATGTCGCGCTGAGCGCCTCGCCGTCTCAAGCCTGGAGCGCCAGCATCGCGGGAAGCACGCCGCGCGCACGCCTAGCGTCCTCACCCGTGGTTTCCGGCGGCAAGCTGTTCGTGATCGATGCCGACGCGCGCGTGATCGCCATGGATGCGCAGACTGGCGCGCGCCTTTGGCAGACGGCCCTGCCGGCCGAGGGCAATGGCCGTTCTCTGTTCGGCGGCGGCGTCAGCGTCGTCGGCGATCGTGTTTTCGCCTCGACGGGCGTGGGGGACGTAGCGGCGTTGAACGTCGCCGATGGGGCCGTGGTCTGGAAAAAGCGGCCCGGCGGGCCTTTGCGTGGAGCGCCGACGCTGGAAAATGGCCATGTCTACGTCATGAGCCAGGACAATCAGATATTCGCCCTGAACCAGACTGACGGCGAAACGCAGTGGACCGAATCGGCCACGTTGCAGGTCACGGCGGTTTTCGGCGTGGCAGCCCCGGCGGCGGGGCAGGGCACGGTGATCGCAGGCTACAGCTCCGGCGAGTTGAATGCCTATCGGTACGAGAATGGCCGTACCTTGTGGGGTGACGCGCTCTCGCGCACCAGTATATCGACGGCAGTCGCTTCGCTCACCGATATTGATGCCGATCCGGTGATCGATCGCGGCCGGGTGTTCGCAATCGGCCAGGGCGGCCGTATGGCGTCCTACGAGTTGGTAAGCGGCCAGCGGCTTTGGGAAATCAACATTGCGGGCATCTCCACGCCATCGGTAGTGGGGGAATGGGTGTTCGTTGTCACGGACGATGCAAAACTGCTGTGCGTAGCGCGGGCTACGGGCAAAATCCGCTGGATCAGCCAGCTTAATCGCTGGCGGAAGGCGAAGAAGAAGACGGGAGCGATACGCTGGACCGGGCCTGTCCTGGCGGGAAGTCGTCTGGTGCTCGTCTCGACGCAGGGCGACCTTCTCTACGTTGATCCCACGGACGGCAAGGTCCAGTCGGCGCAGGATCTCGACAGGTCGATGTCGCTCTCGCCAATCGTTGCCAACAACACACTTTATATCCTGGCGGATGACGGCAAGCTGACGGCATTGCGGTAACCCCCAACCACATCCTATACTTAGGGCCGTCCGGTCTGCGTTCTTTTCCAGAGCCAGACCGGGCGGCATTTGCATTTTAAGGAATCTCATTGGCCATGTTGCCCACAGTAGCCATTGTCGGGCGGCCCAATGTGGGCAAGTCCACTCTGTTCAACCGTTTGGTCGGCAAGCGGCTGGCGCTGGTCGACGACCGGCCCGGCGTCACGCGCGATCGTCGTGAGGGCGACGCGACGCTGGTAGGCATGGACTTCCGGGTTGTCGATACCGCGGGCTATGAGGATGAGGACCCGAACAGCCTGCCTGGGCGCATGCGCCAGCAGACCGAAGCCGCCGTTGCGGGCGCAGACGTCGCCTTGTTCATGTTCGACGCGCGCGAGGGCGTGAACCCCCTGGATGAGGAGATCGGCCGCTGGCTCCGCAATGGCAACACGCCGGTCGTGCTGGTCGCGAACAAGGCGGAAGGCAAGGCCGGCGACACAGGGGTGCTCGAATCCTATGCGCTGGGCTTTGGCGCGCCGGTCGAACTCTCGGCGGAGCATGGACAGGGGCTTGTCGAGCTGTTCGAGGCGCTGCGCCCGCATCTGGAAAAGGACGAGAGCGATACGCCTGACGATCCACCGGCCTTTTACGAGGATGATGAGAGCGCGCCGCTGAAACTTGCCATCGTCGGCCGCCCGAATGCGGGCAAGTCGACGCTGATCAACCGCATTCTTGGCGAAGACCGCCTGATCACCGGGCCGGAAGCGGGTATCACGCGCGACAGCATTGCCGTCGACTGGACCTGGACATCCCCGGAGGGCGAGGAACGCATCGTGCGCCTCATCGACACTGCGGGTATGCGCAAGCGCGCGAAGGTGCAGGACAAGCTCGAAAAGCTCGCCGTCGCGGACGGCCTCAACGCCGTCAACTTCGCCGAAGTCGTGGTGCTGCTGCTGGATGCGACGCTGGGGCTGGAAGCGCAGGACCTGCGCATCGCCGACCGCGTGCTGGAGGAAGGCCGCGCCCTCGTGATCGCCATCAACAAATGGGATGTCGCCGAGCACGGGTCATCCCTCTATCAGGGCATCAAGAAGGCGCTGGATGACGGCCTCGCGCAGGTGCGTGGCGTGCCCATCATGACCGTGTCGGCAGTGACCGGAAAAGGCATAGACGACCTGATCAGGGTTGCATTCGAAACCCGCACCGCCTGGTCGCAGCGCGTCTCGACCGGACAACTCAACCGCTGGTTCGAAACCGCGCTGGAAGCCAATCCGCCCCCGGCTCCGGGCGGCAAGCGGATCAAGTTGCGCTACATCACGCAGGCAAAGACGCGGCCGCCGGGCTTCGTGTTGTTCGGTACGCGGCTCGAACTGCTGCCGGAAAGTTATCGCCGTTATCTGGTGAACGGTATTCGCCGTGAACTAGGCTTCGGTGCGGTGCCGGTGCGCTTGACGCTGCGCAGTTCCAAGAACCCCTTCGACACTTGAATCAGCCAAGGTGTCGGGCAGCACTTTGATCGATGCACGGGGCATGCGTTGCCCGTGGCCGGCGTTGCGGGCAGCGCGGGCCATGCGCGATTCCACCGATGTGCTGGTGCTTGCAGACGATCCGATTGCGCCTGGAGAGCTTGCAGCCTTGGCCGCGCAGAGAGGTTGGCAGTGTTCCGCTGTCGAAGACGTGCGGGCTCCGGCATTCAGGCTTTTTGCTGCATCGCATTAGATAAGCTGACTTTTTTCGGAATTTAACCTCCCATTTACTAACCGCATATTACAGTTGCTCAGGTAGGTGCTATCGCGGCGCTTCGGGGAGCATGAACGTGTCACATCTGGACGCCAAGCTGATCAATTGGACGGATTTCACGCAGGCCCGAAATGAGCTTGGCGCCGATTTTCTGCGCATTCTCGGCTATTTCCATGAAGACGGCACTAAGTCCGTGTTCGCTATCGAGGACGCCATGCGCGCCCGCAACGCCGCCGCCATGATCATCCCGGCGCATACCCTGAAGGGCGAATCACGTCAGTTCGGCGCGGAACGGCTGGGCGACATGGCCGAAGAGATCGAGATGGTCGCCCGCCGATGCGTGGAACATCATGAAAGTCCCGAAGAGCTGATCGAAATAGTGGTGGCGTTGCGCGGATGCTTCGGCGAGACCATTACAGCGCTCGAAAAGGACAGCAATCCGCTCGTCGCGCGGCGCCCCGGCGGCTTCGGGCGCAAGATCGAGGCTGCCCACGGACTGTCGCGCCTGTAAACCGCTCTCCGCCTACTCCTGCGCCGGCTCTGATTGAAGCTGGATATAGTTCTGCAGGCCCATGCGGCCGATCATCTCGAACTGAGTCTCCAGCGTATCGATATGCTCTTCCTCGCTCTTGAGGATGTAGTCGAACAGATCGCGTGTCACATAATCGCGGATCGACTCGCAATAAGCTATGCCGTCCTTGAGCGGGGGCAGGGCCTCATATTCCAGCTCCAGATCCGCCTTCAGGATCTCTTCGACCGTCTCGCCGATCTTCAGCCGCCCAAGCAGCTGGAAATTGGGCAATCCGTCGAGGAAAAGGATGCGCTCAGCCAGCCGGTCGGCGTGCTTCATCTCGTCGATCGATTCTTCATACTCGAATTTGGCGAGCTTCTTCACACCCCAATGTTCGAGAATCCGGTAGTGCAGGAAATATTGGTTGATTGCGGTCAACTCGTTCTTGAGCACCTCATTGAGGTAGTCGATGACCTTGGGGTCGCCCTTCATTGGAGATGCTCCGAACCTGTTTGTTACGCGCCAGAGCATAGGCGGGTCCGGATTAAAACGTAACCCCAAAAATGGCGGAAATCAGCCGTTTTTACAGCTGCGACTCTTATGCAGTAGCACGCTCGGCAGCGATAATGGTTCGCGCAAACGGAACGCACTGACCGCACTTGGGACGACGGCCGAACCGTGCATAGGCGCTGCAGGGAGTATCGCAGCCCTCGCGAGCGGCCTCTTTCAAGTCCTTTTCACGAATTGCATTGCAGATACAGACGACCATATGCGCTCTCCTGAAAGCAGAAATAGCGCTCTTGCTAATAGGTCGCAATAGTAAACTTTGAGCTAGTTGAGAATTCTTCGCATTGGTTGCAATTGAGCCCGCGCCAGTGAGCGCCATAGCCACTCCAGCGGCCCGTACTGGAAGCGATCGAGCCACGGCTTGGACCAGAGCAGCGCCATTATCCACGCGCCTGCGACGAACAGATACAGAGGCGCACGATCCACAGAGCCGAACAGCCCGCCGCCCCAGCCGTAAAAGATCGCCGTCATGAAGATGCTGGTGCCGATGTAGTTGCTGAGCGCCACGCGCCCAGCGGCCGCGATTCGCAAGATCAGCCAATGCTCGGCCCTTGGCAGGACCCAAGTCATGAACAATGCGGCATATCCCACTGCGAGGGGGATGCGAAAGGGGAACGACCAGCTGAAGAAGACGCCGAATGCGACCAACGGGTCATAGCCCGATGCAATCACCCAGATTGCAAGAGCCGCAGTCGGCGGCAGCCCGATCAGGAAGCAGTGGCGGGCCGTGCGGGCATATTGCTCGACCGGCCATTGCCCGTTCAGGAAGCCCCCCTTCAGCATCGCCATGCCCAGCAGCATAAAGCCCAGCGTGTCGAAGGCGAAGTAGAAGAGCATAGCCAGTTGGCCAGGGAGCGCCTCCAGAGAGTGCGTGAAGATCGTGGAGAAGCCCGAGCGGTATAGCGCCACGTCCGAGGCGATCGAGGGTGATCCAGGCTTCCCGAAACTTTCGAGCATTTGCGCGAATCCATCGGCGGTCGCCTGAGTGGCACCCGGTAGCGACGCGGCATGAGCGGAGGCGTAAGCGCTGACCATGACGGTCGCCACGATGACGAAGTGGACGAGGAAAGCGCCGAAAGCCCATTTGACGAGACTGATCGCGGGACGTCCTATGAACTGAAGCGCGACAAGGCTGACGATCGCGTAGACCATCAAGATGTCGCCCCACCACAGCAGCACGAAATGCGCGAGGCCGAACAGGAAAAGCCAGGCAGCTCTGACGATGTGGACGCGGCGGCCGTCGCGCCCGCTGATTTCGGCCTTTTCTATGATCAGCAGCATGGACGCGCCGAACAACAGAGAGAAAAGTCCACGCATCTTGCCATCGAACAGTACGAAGGTGGCGAACCATGTCGCGACGTCCGGGGTGCTCGTTCCGCCCCAGGCCGCGGGGTTCATGTAGGCGGCTTCCGGCATCGCGAAACCGACGATGTTGAGCAGCAGGATGCCCATGACGGCAAAGCCGCGCAGGGCGTCCAGCGGCAGAAGCCGATTGTCCGAAGCGATCACCATGCCTCCATATCCATCCGGCACGCGATCAAGGAAGATACCGGCCTGTTCGCTGAGTGGTAGAAATCGCGCGCCTGTTCTGCAACAGCTATGGCATGACCGGCGCGCGCAAAGACAAGATAGCTTCGGCCTTCGGTGCCGTCGCCGAAGGGTATGAGGAACACGCCGGCGTGCAGCGAATCGCCGCCCGCACCGTCGCGGATCTGGCCGCGTTACGTGCCTTGCCTCAAAATGCGCGCATATTGGAGATCGGCTGCGGCACCGGTCTGTTGACGCGCGAGATCGGCCAGCGCTGGCCGACCGCTTCGCTGGTTGCGACGGACCTTGCGGCGGGCATGGTAGAGCATGCGGCGGACGGCGCTATGCTGGCGGGCACCTTCCTGCCGATGGATGGCGAGCGGCCGTGGTTTGATGGGCCTCATTTCGATCTGATCCTGTCGAGCCTCGCCTTTCAGTGGTTCGACGATCTGGAACTGGCGCTGGCGAGGCTGCAGGGGCTGCTGCGGCCGGAGGGAAGGCTGATCTTCTCGACCATGGGGGCGGACAGCTTTGCGAACTGGCGCGCAGCCCATGCGGCTTGCGACGTGGTGGCAGGCGTGCCGGATTATCCCGACTTGAAAAGCCTGTCCCAAGCCCTCGGTGCCTATCCGGATGCCTTCGCCTTCGAGGAAACCTACCCCGTCGAGTGGGGCAGCGCCCAGGGTCTGATCCGGCATCTGAAAGGCATAGGCGCGAGTGTCCCTGCGCCGGGTCATCGCCCGGTGCCTGCAGGCGCTTTACGCCGGGTGATGTCCCGATTCGATGAAGCGGGCGCGCGCGACAACTATCATGTGCTCTTCGGGCGGATCACGCGATTGGCGTAGGCGAAGGTCAGCCGTCCATCAGGGCGGGGAAGAAACCTTCATGCGCGGCGCGGAGGTCCGCAAGGGCAATGGGCTTGCCATGCAGCACCAGCGTGTCGCCGCCGGTCGTGCCGATGCGTGTCATCGGAATGCCCGCCGCCTGGATCGTGTCAGCCACCGCGCTCGTTACGACATAGCGAGCCTGATCTTCCCCGAACGCCGTGAAGTGGTCCCCGATTTCCTCCAGCGTCGCGCCGATCCCACCTGCCAGCGCCATTTCAGCGATGGCGACCAGCAGACCGCCGTCCGATATGTCATGCACAGCCGTCACCTTGCCCTGAGCGATCAGGTCGCGGACGAATGCCGCATGCGCCTTTTCCTTGGCCAGATCGACGGATGGGGCTGGACCCTCTTCACGGCCATGCAATTCGCGAAGCCAGAGCGACTGGCCAAGATGCCCGTTATTGCTGCCGATGACGAAGATCGCTTCGCCTTCGCTCTTGAAGGCGACGGTCGCCATGCTGTCGATATCGTCCAGCACGCCGACGCCGCCGATGGCTGGCGTGGGCAGGATCGCGCTGCCGCCGCCCGTCGCCTTGCTCTCGTTGTAGAGCGACACGTTGCCGCTGACTATCGGGAAATCGAGAGCGCGGCACGCCTCGCCCATGCCATCCAGGCAGCCGACGAACTGGCCCATGATCTCTGGCCGCTGCGGATTGGCGAAGTTGAGGCAATTTGTGACGGCCAACGGCGTCGCGCCCACCGCACTGATATTGCGGTAGCATTCGGCAATCGCCTGCTTGCCGCCTTCGAACGGGTCGGCATAGCAATAGCGCGGGGTGCAGTCGGTGCTGATCGCGAGGGCGCGATTCGTGCCATGGATACGCACCACGGCGGCATCTCCCCCCGGACGCTGGAGCGTATCGGCGCCGACCATGTGGTCGTATTGTTCCCAGATCCAGCGGCGCGAGGCAATATCAGGCGAGCCCATCAGTTTGACCAGGTCCGCGCCGAGGTCGCTGCTGGCAGGGACATTCGTCAGCGGCGCGGGCTTGGGCGTCGGCACATGGGGACGATCATATAGCGGCGCGTCGTCGGCCAACGGCGCAAGCGGGATGTCGCACACCGTCTCGCCATGATGTGTCAGCACCATGCGGCCGGTGTCGGTGACTTCTCCGATGACGGCAAAGTCCAGTTCCCACTTGTGGAAGATCGCCTCTGCCTCTGCCTCGCGCCCTGGCTTCAGGACCATCAGCATGCGTTCCTGCGATTCGGACAGCATCATCTCATAGGCGGTCATGCCGGTTTCGCGCTGCGGCACTTTGTCCATGTCGAGCAGGAGGCCGACGCCGCCCTTGGACGCCATTTCCACAGACGACGAGGTCAGGCCCGCCGCGCCCATATCCTGAATCGCGACGATGGCGTCCGAGGCCATCAGTTCGAGGCAGGCTTCGATCAACAGCTTCTCGGTGAAGGGATCGCCGACTTGCACGGTCGGGCGCTTGGCATCGGAGTCCTCTCCGAAGTCTGCGCTCGCCATGGTCGCGCCATGGATGCCGTCGCGGCCCGTCTTCGAGCCCACATAAACGATGGGATTGCCGACGCCGGAGGCCGCGGAATAGAAGATCTTGTCCTGCTCGGCGATGCCGACGGTCATGGCGTTGACCAGGATGTTGCCGTCATAGGCCGGGTGAAAATTGACTTCGCCACCAACAGTAGGGACGCCGACGCAATTGCCATAGCCGCCGATGCCGCTGACCACGCCGCTGATCAGGTGACGCATCCGGGGATGGTCCGGCCGCCCGAAACGCAGCGCGTTCATGTTGGCCACCGGGCGCGCGCCCATGGTGAACACATCGCGCAGGATGCCGCCTACGCCCGTCGCGGCGCCCTGATAGGGTTCTATGTAGGAAGGGTGATTGTGGCTTTCCATCTTGAAGATGGCGGCAAGCTTCGTTCCGTTCGGACCCTCGCCGATATCGATGACGCCGGCATTTTCACCCGGACCGCAGATGACCCAAGGCGCCTCGGTAGGGAGCTTCTTGAGGTGGATGCGGCTCGATTTGTAGCTGCAATGTTCCGACCACATCACCGAGAAGATGCCCAGTTCGGTGATATTCGGCTCGCGGCCGAGCGCGTTCAGGACGCGGGCATATTCCTCTTCGTTCAGGCCGTGCTCGGCGACGATCTGAGGGGTGATGGCGGGGAGAGTTGTGGACATGAGCGCGCGTTTAGCGGGGCAGGGGGCTCAGGGC
This sequence comes from Sphingobium sp., assembly GCF_033795625.1. Classification (GTDB taxonomy): domain Bacteria; phylum Pseudomonadota; class Alphaproteobacteria; order Sphingomonadales; family Sphingomonadaceae; genus Sphingobium. The sequence goes on from NZ_JARYGI010000015.1 coordinate 79,642, forward strand.
AACGGGGCCATGAGAGTTTCCGTCTTCACGGCATCATCCGGGAGCTTGGCAAAGGAAAGGGCCGGACATTTGCATGTCCAGCCCCGGAAATTCGCTTGTGCAGTAATTTTGGTTAGGCTTTGCAGCTCTGCGCGCCCTTGCCGGGCACAGTGATCGTTACGGGGCTGCCGCTGCCGCTGACTTCGTAGCCGCCTTCCGCCTTCAGGGCGCCGCCGGCTTCCGCCGCCACCAGCTTGGTGGGCGTGCCATTCTTTTCCAGGCGAAGGTTGGCCGTCTTGTCGTCGGACAGGAAGTCCACGAATATCAGGCTGTTGTCCTTGCAACGATACTGCTTGCTCGCCTTGACGGCAGGCGGAAGCTCGATCGGCCCGGCATTGGCGACTTGTTCAGCCATGGGGTCGGCAGGGCCGCCCACGACTTCGGGTTCGGACTTGCTGCAGGCCGAGAGGGAGAGCAATGCAGCGGCGGCGAGGAGGGGGATATGATGGTTCATGACGGGACCTCCTATGTGCAGATGCACCATAAAGCGTCAACGCAAAAATAAGATTATTTTCTGTTGCCATGTTGCGGAGCGGCAGGCGCCATTCGTTGAAGTTGGTGGGCGCTTTTTATCGAACGCCGCAAGCCCGCGAGGCGTCTTGTTGTCGCTCTCGCGTCGGCCGCACTTGACCGTACCGCCTGCCCTCGTCAATGCTCCCGGCCATGGAGTCACATGCACCTGAAAGCGCCGAGGGCAGCGCCAGCGTAACTGCCCTGTCTTTCGAGGACGCATTGCGCGAGCTTGAAGCTATCGTACGCAAGCTGGAAAGCGGCGACGCCCCGCTGGAAGAATCGATCATGCTGTACACGCGTGGGGAGGCCCTCCGCGCGCAATGCACGCGACGGTTGGCCGATGCGGAAGCGAAGATACAGAGATTGACCAGCGACCCGGCCGGGACCGTTACCGGGGCGCAGCCCTTCGACGCCAGTTGATCAAGAATTGCAGGACGAAGCGATGAGGGCAGGGGGCATCAGTCGCGATACGCTCCAGCATGCGGCGGCTGAGATCGCGCAAGCCATCGACGCCGCGTTCGATCAGCTTCTGCCCTTGCCTGCGGATGCGCGGCTCCGATTGTATGAAGCCATGCGCCACGCGACGATCGGTGGAGGCAAGCGGATGCGGCCTTTGCTGGTCTACGCCACTGGCAATCTGTTCAACGTGTCTTTCGACTCGCTGGTTCGGGTTGGCCTGGCCGTCGAGTGCATTCATGTCTATTCGCTCGTTCACGACGACTTGCCCGCGATGGACGACGACGACCTGCGGCGGGGCAAGGCCACCGTTCACAAGGCCTTCGACGAGGCCACTGCGATCCTGACCGGCGATTGCCTGCACGATCTCGCGTTCGAGGTTCTGGTGGACCCCCTGACATATGCCGATCCGTTCGTGCGGTGCGATCTGGTGCGGGCGCTTGCCGTATCCAGCGGGCCATCCGGCATGGCCGGGGGCCAGATGATGGACCTGGAAGCCAGTAAATCCGGCTTCGACATTCAATCGGTCACGCGGCTCCAGCAATTGAAGACCGGCGCGCTGATCGGCTTTTGCGTGGAGGCGGGCGCTATCCTCGGAAGGGTGCCGCCGGAGGGACGTGGCAGCTTGCGCGGCTATGCTCACGACATCGGGCTGGCATTTCAGATTGCGGACGATCTTCTCGATGTCGAAGGCAATGCGGAACTTGCTGGCAAGGCAGTGGGCAAGGATGCGGCGGCGGGCAAGGAAACTTTCGTATCGCTGCTGGGCGTCGAGCGCGCGCGGGAACAGGCATCGATGCTCGTGGATCAGGCCAAAGCGCATTTGCGCAGCTATGGCGCCGAAGCGGACCTGCTGCGTGCGATTGCCGATTATGTCGTGGAGAGAGATCGATGAGCGAGGTGGGCGCAGTGCGGGTCGGAGTCTATCCAGGGACTTTCGATCCGATCACGCTGGGGCATATGGATATAATCCGGCGCGGCGCGAAGCTGGTCGACCGGCTGGTGATCGGCGTCACCACCAATCCGAGCAAGTCTCCCATGTTCACCTTGGATGAGCGCATGGAAATGGTGAAGCGCGAGTGCGCAGCCATAGACACGGAAATCCATGTGGTGCCGTTCAACGCGCTCCTCATGACTTTCGCGGAGCGGGAAGGCGCGAGCGTCATCATCCGCGGCCTGCGCGCCGTTGCGGACTTCGAATATGAGTATCAGATGGCGGGCATGAACCAGCAGATCAATGCAGGCATAGAGACGGTTTTCCTGATGGCGGATGTCTCCCTGCAGCCGATCGCAAGCCGCCTCGTCAAGGAGATCGCGCTGTTCGGTGGCCCTATCCACAAATTCGTGGGGCCCAAGGTTTGCGAGGAAGTCGCTCAGCGCGTAGAGCGCCTCGGAAGAAAGGATTCATGAGCAAATTTGCTCATTGTCCATTCATATCATCATTCCTAACCGCAGGGTTGGCCATCTAGGCCTTCCCGCTGGAGACAAGACGATCATGGCGTTGTTCAAGGGTTTTAAAACGGCGTGCGTTGCGGGCGCAGTGACGCTTGCGGCTGTGATGGCCGCACCGGCAATGGCGCAGGGCGGGGGCGGCCGGGCAGACGAGCTGAAAAAAGCCGAGTCCGCGGCCATTGCGGCGGATAATGCGAAGAAGCTTGAGCAGGACGCCCAATTGAAGATCCCTGCGGCTGTCGTACCCGTCGAAGCCGACAATGTATGGGACCTCGATCTGTCGACGGGCGGGCGCGTGAGGATACAGCTGCGCCCCGATCTTGCACCTGCGCATGTCGAGCGCATCAAGACGCTGACCCGGCAGGGCTTCTACAACGGCCTCAAGTTCCACCGGGTCATCCCCGGCTTCATGGCGCAAGGCGGCGATCCCAAGGGGGACGGTACTGGCGGATCGAGCCTGCCGGACCTGAAGGCCGAGTTCAACCTGATGCCGCATCTTAGGGGTACGGTATCGATGGCGCGCGCCGCGAGCGAGGACAGCGCCAACAGCCAGTTCTTCATCCTGTTCCTGCCGCGGATGCAGCTGGACAAGAAGTACACGGTCTTCGGCCGCGTAATCGAAGGCATGCAATATGTCGACAGTATCGCGCAGGGCGAGCCTCCCGCCAATCCCTCGACCATTGTTCAGGCGTCGATCGAGAGCGACGGCAAAGCCCGTCCCGCTATGCTGCCGCCAGCAGCGCCGCAAGTCCCGACGGCCGCCGAACTGAACGCACCGATCAGGAAGTAAGATCGGCCCACTCTCCTGCCAGGAAGGGTGGAGTGAATATCGATGCGCGTGGACCTGTTCGACTTTGCCCTGCCGCCGGAGCGCATTGCATTGCGCCCCGCCGTACCCCGCGACGCCGCGCGAATACTGGTGCTGGACGGCGAGGCAGGGCTGGCGGACCGCGCCGTGTCGGATCTTCCGTCTCTGCTCAGAGCCGGAGATTGTCTGGTGTTCAACGATACGCGAGTCATTCCGGCCCAACTCGAAGGTACCCGCGGCAACGCCAGGATCGGCGCGACCCTGCACAAGCGCCTGGACCTGCGCACTTGGCAGGCCTTCGTGCGCAATGCCAAGCGAGTCCGTGCGGGCGACCGTATCGATTTCGGCATGGGCGTAACGGCTCTCGCCGGCCCCCGTGATGACGAAGGTGCGATATCCCTGTCGTTCGAAGGCAGCGAGCCGGTTGAACTGCTTCTGGAACGGGCAGGGCGCATGCCGCTTCCCCCGTATATCGCCGCAAAGCGCCCCACCGATGAAAAGGACCGGGAAGACTATCAGACGATGTTCGCGCGCGAAGACGGCGCGGTTGCAGCGCCCACCGCGGCATTGCATTTTACGCCCGGCCTGCTGGATGCACTGGCGGCTCGCGGTATCCTGACGCAGACGCTCACGCTGCATGTCGGCGCGGGTACGTTCCTGCCGGTCAAAGCCGATGACACTGCCGATCACCGGATGCATGCGGAATGGGGCCGGATAGAGGAGGGTGCTGCAGAACGCCTCAATGCCATACGTGCAACGGGCGGACGCATCATTGCTGTCGGCACGACAAGCCTGCGCCTGCTGGAAAGCGCCGCCGATGAGCAAGGGATCATCCGTGCCTTTGCGGGGGAAACGCGCATATTCATCACGCCCGGCTACCGCTTTCGCGCCATCGACGGGCTGATGACCAATTTCCATCTGCCCAAGTCGACATTGTTCATGCTGGTGAGCGCGCTGATGGGCCGTGAACGTATGCAGGCGGCCTATGCCCATGCGATCGAGCAGGGGTACCGCTTCTATTCCTATGGGGATTCCTCGCTTTTATTGCCGTGACGGCCGCACCATTAACGGGTTCATAACAGCGATGAGTGCATCACGGTGCTGACGGGAGATCTGCATCTTGAAGGGCATCGGACAGGTTTGGAAAGCGTGGAGACGTGAGGGAGGCGCTGACGCCGACCTGAAGCGGAATGCTGCCGACGCTTTGTATGCCTCGCCGATCTCTCTTGTCTTGGGTTCTTTGAGCGGTGCGACGGTAAGCTCTCTTGTCGCCATGAGAGCTGATGACCACAATATCCAGCTTCTGGCTTTCGGCATAACCACGCTGGCGACGGGCCGGATAATAGAGAGCTATGTCGATCAAAGATGGTCGCGAAGCTCTGCACCCGAACGATCTCGCTTCAGGGATATCACGTCGGAGGTCCTGACCACTCTCTATACTTGCTTGATAGGGCTGCTCGCCTTTGCAACGGTCACTCAGGTGTCCAATGGGGCGCTCCACATCCTTGCGGTGACGTTGGCAGTGAGTCATGCCGGTGCGGTTGTCATGCGCACTGCAGCGTGCCTGCGGGCGTCCGTAACGCGAAACGTCTTAGCCATTTTGCCAGCCGTCGCCGGGCTGTGGATACACGGGGGCCTGGAATACCGGGTCCTGGCGGTGGTGCTGATCCTGCTCATGGCATCTTTCGGAGAGTTCAGCGCCAGCATCTATCGGGCCATAGTGAAGGCCTTGCAAGGCGAGAGGGAGAAATCCCAGCTCGCCACGAAATTCGAGCGCCTCGCGCGTTTCGACAGTCTTACAGGTGTGGATGTCAGAGCTAATTGGCATGGTTCTGTCAGCGGTAAATGTCATCACGGCCAAGCTATTGCGACTGCCCTTCCGAAAGGCCCTCGCCGAACACCCATTCGGCGAACAGCGGACGCAAGTCCCGGCCGCTCGCTTCCTCCATCGCCCGCTTTAGGTCTATGCTGGTGACCGTGCCGCCCGCATGGTCACGGGTGTAGCGGCGCAGGCCAGACCAGAACGCGGCATCGCCGAGCGTGACCCGGAGCTGCGCCATGAACAGCGCGCCCTTGCTGTATTGGATCGCGCGTCGGACGCCCAATGTCGGGTAGGTGCCGTTCCAAGCCAGCGGCTTGTCAAAACCCATCGCTCGCGCCTTTTCAAACCGGCTTCTGGCTTCATTGAGTTCGGCTTCATACGCGGCGCGACCGTAGCGATGCTGCTTCCATGCGGCCGTCATGAATGTCGTGATGCCCTCGTTCAGCCAGAAGTCCTTGAGGGTTTCGCATGTGATCAGGTTGCCCCACCATTGATGGGTAAGTTCGTGTACGATGGCCCAA